>JAWKVM010000007.1:0-70878 GCA_041398025.1 Alphaproteobacteria bacterium | reverse complement strand
GAGAAGCGGCCCGCGAACTCGTTAGCGCCGGTCGAGAAGAGAAAATTCCCGGCGAACGCGCGCAGCTCCGTGCCGTTGGTGTCGCGCTGATCGTAGCAGGCGAGCGCCTCGTAGCGTGCCGCCTCGTTCAGGCCGAAACCGACATGGGAGACGGCATAGGCGTCCTTCTCGTCGAAGCCCGCGAGATAGCGGCGCATCATCTCGGCGTCCGCCCCCCGACCATCGATGTCGGTGACGTAATCCTTCTCGAGCGTCAGCCTGACCGGCGCCGTCAGATAGCGTTTGAACGTCAGATTGATGTCGCCTGCATCCAGCACCAGCGTGCCGTCGACCGAGCCTGCCGCCGGAAAGGACACCACCAGCCCGCCCGGCCAGTGCGCGAGGGTCCCCGGCTTCTCGGTAAAGCCCCAGATACCGACCGTCTGCGCCTCGTCGAGGGCGACCTTGAGATTGGTGCCCGCAGGCGAGGTGACGCTCATGGACGAGGCGTTGCGGCAAAGGCGTGCTGCCTGGCGTATCTTTGGCGCCAGTTCCGGGTCGGGAACCAGTCGCTCCAACGCTTCCGGATGCTCGTTGGAGATGGTGAGGACACGCGCACCGCTCTCCAGGATCCGTCCGAGTTCAGGCGCGTGCATCAGCCCCTCGACGGTGAGGTCGACGATCATCGGCACGGCGGTGAGGGCGCTGAGCAGGCCCGGATGCGCCTGCAGCGCCGCAGAAGCACCGGTGGAGCGGATCGGAAGCGCCAGGGTTTGCGCCGGCGTCACCGCCTGGAGATGAAACGGGCGGGCGCCGAGGCGCAGCAAGGCAAGTTCCGCAAGCTGAACATTCAACTGTCGAGACTGCGTCTCTGACAGAATGGCAACCGGCAGGCCGGGCTGCACGTTCGAAAGGGCGAGGGTTCGCGCGAACGCCTCGATCCAGCGATGTTCGATTCGATCAGCGAGCATGACCGCTCCGGCGAGAGCTCAGGAACAGGCTGAACCTAGCATATCACGGTCGATGGCAAAGCCCGTTCACGAAGTCTGTCGCGACCACAGGGCTTTGGCCGGAATACCTCGACCACCGTGTTTTGATTGTGAAACATCAAGAGGATTGCTAGGTTTCCGCTTTCTGAGCGCGAGAACGCTGTATTTATGGTCGCCAGCGCGTTGCCCGTCCAAGCGAGATGAGATAGGGCTGCTGCGATCAAACCGGGCTTCCCAAGGCAGCGCGCCGGTCAAAAAAGAGGAATACGCCATGCTTCAAGGTTTTCCGCTGAGCAGCCAGGCGACGTTCGGTCGCTTCCATCTGTCGGTCGCCCTTCTTCTGGCTAGTCTTTCGCCCGGCGTGAGCCTGTCGGCCATGGCTGCCGACAAGGCCGCCCTGGTGACCGAGGTCCATTTCGACCCGGGAAGCACCGCGATCACGCCCGGCGGGCATCAGAAGATCGAGCGCGCGATCACCGCGCTGCTCGAGCGCAATCCGAGCGAAATCCGCGTCATTGGCTTTACCGACAGCACGGGCCCCGACGCGATCAATCTCAAGATTTCGCGCAGCCGAGCGGAGAATGTCGCGGAGGTCCTGGTCAAGGAGGGAATCAAGATTCCCCTGGTGGTCGAAGGCCGGGGCGAAAAGGGAGCTCCCTACAAGATCGACGACGATGTCTCCGAACCCCTGAACAGGTGCGTCGGCATTATCGCCGTCGGTGGTGACAACGCCCAGAAGCCGCTTCTTTAGCCGACCCGCAGCGCGTCCAGGGGCCCGGCATCAGTCAGCCGGGCTGATCAAGCAAAGGCTGTCGTCGAACGGCAGAAGGAACAGATCCGGCTGCTGATCGTCGTCTTGCTTGAAGGCGACGGCGCCTTTGCTGGTGAGCGCCTTGACGGTGACACCGCGCAGGCCGGCCTGCTGGATGATGCGCCGACCGTTTTGCCAGCATTCGAGCGAGGCCTGGTCCTTCTGCAGGACGGGAGCGGAGGGCTTGGGTTCGACGGTCACAGGCCCTCCTTTGGCGTCGACGACTTCCGCGCGCACCACGCTGGTGCTGGCCAGAGCCAGAAGCGCCAGCAGCGAGGCGAGCGTGAGCTTGCGCCCACGCCGCAATCGGGGCGCGTCCCTCACTGATCGCACTCCGGAACATGACCCTTCGAGCCGATGATGACGCAGGATGCCTTGCCGGGACCATTGGAGACGTTGGTGACGTCCCCGGTATGCACGACCACCTCGCCCGAGCCTCGGGCGCCCTTGTGCACGGAACCGATCGACGTGACCGCAGTCTCGTCGGCGCCGTCGGCATAGTTGGTGACGCGATCGGCGTCGACATGCACCTCAAGCCTGCCGTCGACATCGCTATGGATGCTGCCGATCGACATATAGGCCTTGGCGCGGCTGCCGTTGGCAACGTTGGTCGCTTCTTTCACCACGGTGACGCTGTTCACGTTGCCCCTGATGCGCACGCCGCCGGTTTCCTGGGCGCTGGCAGCGGCGATGCTGCTTGCGGCCAAGGCACCCGCCAGCAGCAGTTTGAGAGGACGATCGATCATTTGCGGACTCCGCTCGTTGGGAGGGGAAAGCCCCTTTTTGGCTGGTGTACCGATCCTTCGGGATAGACTGCTGCCCTTTTTTGCAGACCGGTCCGACAATTTCTCACAATTCTTCCGATAAAATCGGAGTCAGGGTCCCATGCCTGCTTCTGCCGCTCAGCGAACCATCGTCTGGCGCTGACGTGAGACCAGGGACCGGGCGAGCTCGAGCAGGATGCCGGCGGCGAGGCCCGCCGCAAGATTGACCCCGAAGGAAACCAGCGCGGTCAGCGCGATCACGGCACGACACGTCCAGGTTGCCTGCATGACCTGCCTGGATGCCAGCAGATGAATGCCTGCATAGCCGAGCAGGACGGCGACCACCGGCAAAGGGACGAGGAGCAGCAGATCCACGGCAATCGGCCCGGCCAGAACGCCGAGTGCCAGACAGACCGCGCCGAAGATCACCGGGGCCAGGCCGCTTCTCGCTCCCTGATGATACTGTGCCACAAGGCCGCCGGAGCCATGGCACATGGGCATCGCGCCGAACGGGGCCAAAGTGAGATTGAGCATGCCGGAGGACAGAGCCAGGCGTTTGGCGTCAGCTCCCGGTCTGGCGTTCGGGAAATAGTCGGCGGCCAGCACCGAGGTCAGAAGGACGGCATTGGTGACGGTGAGCGCGAGCTGCGGCCAGAACACGGTGACGGCGGCCTCGTGAAAGGCATCCCACCCCGGAAGGCCGATCGTCGGCAGGTGCCAGGCGGGATCGATCGCCGGCAGCGTTGCGGCGCCCGTCGCCAGCGTCCAGGCCATGCCTGCAAGGACGAGAAGGATGCAGCTGATCGAGCGCAGCGGTGTTGCCAGAAGGAGGAAGAGCAGGGCGGCGGCGACCATGCCGAGGCCCCAGAACGCGCTGGCCAGCCTGGCACTGGCCGTCAGGAGATGCAGGCCGAGGGCGATTTGCAGACCGGCGAGCACGGTGCGCGGTATGAGCCGGTGCATGCGTTCGATCGCGCCGGAGACACCCAGGATCAGAAGGGCTACGCCGAGCAGGATGCCTGATGCCATCATCGCGGGCGCGCTCAAGCCGCCGGCGATGGCGAGGGCCGCGACCAGCTTCATCGGCTGCACCGGCACCGGCAGGCGATAGATCAGGCCTGTGGCGACGGCGAACAGGCCGAAGCCGATCAGGAGGCCGGTCGGATCGAACCGGCCGAGCACCAGGAGGCCGATCACCAGCGGCAGGAAGGTGCCGAGATCGGCGAAGGCGCCGGACAGATCGCCGAGCCAGGGGCGGGCGGCAGGACTGTCGCCCGGATCTCCTCCCGGCTTGCTAAGGCGGTCAAACATCCTCATGATTTGGGGTAACCACGCTCCGACATGCTCAAAACTAGCGAAACAGGTCGATTGTGCAGGATTTCAGCGAAGCTGTCAGCTTGGCGATGATGCTGGTGGTGTCTTTCGACACCGACCTCCTGGAAATCATCGGCTTGTCGCTTCGGGTCAGCCTCACGGCGCTGCTGATCGCCTGCGCGCTTGGCCTGCCGATAGGGGCCCTGGTCGCGACCAGCCGCTTTCCGGGGCGTGGCGCGCTGCTTCTCCTGATGAACGCGCTCATGGGCCTGCCGCCGGTAGTGGTGGGGCTGATCGTCTATCTGCATCTCTCCAATGTCGGTCCGCTCGGCTGGCTGCAGCTGCTGTACACGCCGACCGCGATGATCATCGCCCAGACCCTGCTGATTGCGCCGATCGTGGCGGCACTCTCGCGCCAGGTGCTGGAGGATCTGCATGAGGAATATGCCGAGCAGTTCCAGTCCCTTGCCGTGCCCAGGGCGACCGCCGTGCGCGCGCTGCTCTGGGACGCGCGCTACAGCCTGCTCACGGTCGCGCTCGCGGGCTTCGGCCGGGCGATCGCCGAGGTCGGGGCCGTGATCATCGTCGGCGGCAATATCGATCATCTGACCCGGGTGATGACCACCGCGATCGCGCTCGAGACGTCGAAAGGGGACCTGCCGCTGGCCCTGGCACTCGGCATCATCCTTTTGATCATCGCGCTCGCGGTCAACGCTCTGGTGATGGCGGCGCGCATGACCGCGGCACGCTACGCCTATGCCTAGCAGTATGACCATGTCATCTGGTCGGGACAGCCGTCGAAGAAAGGGTCTCGAATTTCAACGGTATGCGGATCCTTGTCGGGATGAAGTCCGGGGTCTTTCCCATCGAACGTAGTCGCCAGAGCCTGCCGGCGGTGGATCAGCCCGCGAGCGCGGCTGTCTCGACGTCCCGATCAGCGCCGCTCCTGCCGTTGCTGACCAGAGGTCTGACCCTGGAGCGCGACGGCCGCAGGCTGATCGACGGCATCGATCTCTCTCTTGAGGCGGGTGGCCTGACCGTGGTGATGGGGCCAAATGGTGCCGGCAAGAGCCTGCTTTTGCGGCTGCTGCACGGCCTGATCCGGCCCACCGCCGGCGAGATCAACTGGGCGGGCGCATCGATGACGCCGTCGACCCGCAAGCGGCAGGGCATGGTGTTTCAACGGCCGGTTCTGCTGCGCCGTTCGGTCGCCGCCAATCTCGATTTCGCGCTCGGCCTGCGTGGCGGAGGCTCGGTCGAGCGGCGTGACGCGCTGCTGGAGCGCGTCGGGCTCGAGCATCAGGCGGGGCAGCCGGCCCGCCTGCTGTCCGGCGGCGAGCAGCAGCGGCTTGCGCTGATCCGGGCGCTGGCGCTGGAGCCGGAGGTTCTGTTTCTGGACGAGCCTACCGCAAGCCTCGATCCGGCCTCGGTCCTGACCATCGAAGACGTGGTGCAGGGCTGCCGGCAGAACGGCACCAAGATCATCTTCGTTACCCATGATCTGAACCAAGCGAAACGCCTCGCCGACGATGTCGTCTTCCTGCATCGTGGACGTTTGGTCGAGCAGGCGCCTGCCGGGGCTTTCTTCACGAATCCCCGATCGGAGCCTGCGGGCGCCTATCTCGAAGGCCGCATCGTCCTGTAGATCGACGCTCGCCCCGGCGGCAGAGGATGGCGGCGCGCCGGAAAATCAGGCGGGGATGGTCAGATTGATCGACCAGCCGAAGCCGTGAATCAGGATCATCGCCGTGGTCAGCAGCAGGATGGTGGTGCTGACGATGCCGATCGACAGGAGAAACAAGACATTGGGCAGGGTGTCCAGCGGATGTTTCTTGCGCTCGCTGACCAGCCGCTCCTTGCCGCGCCGCTCGCGGCCGGCGACCAGGGTGACGTACCAGCGGCCGAACGGCAAAGGGAGGGTCACACGCAGGTTGAGGGGATGCTGCCCCCAATCCCTGCTATAGGTTGTCGTCTGGCCTTCACTGACCTCGCCGGAAGCCTTGCTTTCGGCGAGGTTGGCTGGCGTCTCGGCGATCCGGTCCAAAACCGTGTCCTCCGCTGGGCTGCTGTCGTGTTGGGTCAATGGGTGACGAAGGTGCTCGAAGAGCCGTTGAGATTGACCGTGCCGAGACCGAGAGCCGACAGGGTGTAGGGATAGTCGATATCGACGGTCACTCTTGCGCCCGGCACGTTTTCAGGCGGATCCCAGCGGACCTCGACCACGGCCTGAGTGGCGTCGAGGCCGGTCATCTTGCCTTTGGCCAGGGCGACGACGTCTTCCTTGGTGGCCATGTGGTCGGAGGCCTCGCTGCGCACCATCGCATAGCGTGTCGCCTCGTTGGCGGCGTGGACCAGGGTGTTCTGGGCGAACATCATGCGCCCCATGTCGACGGTTCCCATGACGGCGGCGAGAACGGCTGGCAGAACCATCGCATATTGGACGCTGGAGATGCCCTGTTGATCCGCCCCGAGGCTGCCAAGGCGGGTTGCCGTGTGTGCCCAGATCTTCCGGCAGGTATGACGAAGCGCGGTGATTTCGATCGACCAGGCCATGGCTTACTCCATCCTCATGCTGACGGTTTCACTGAGTGTCAGAGAATCGGTGAGCCCAGGCATGGGGACCATCATCGAGAAGGGCAGGGTCACCGTGACCTGGACGTAGCGCCTGGGAAGATCATCCCCGCTGCAGCTTCCGTCGCAAGCGACCGCAGCCCCGCCTGGGCAGGTGCAGTAGCTGGCGACTTCGGTCTGCGGTTCGGACGAGGTGTCGAACCCTTCCCCCGCCGGATCGGAAATCAGGCCGGCCTGGACCAGATTGCTCTGAACCGTGTAGCTGAGGCTCTCGTCGTCACCGCTGAATTCGATCGCGGCCTGGGCGCCGGCGCGGGCGACGTTGGCAAGCTCGGACTTGACGCTGTAGGCGCGGCCATATTCGGCGGCCCCGACGGCGAGGCTGACCAGGATGGGGATGGCGAAGGCCGTTTCGATCGCGATATTACCCCGCTGACAGCGGCGAAAATGGATGCGCTCGACCAGAGGTTTCAGCATGGGAATTGTCCTTTTCTTCTTGATCTTCATCTGTGGGCGCCTCTATTCGACCAGCTCGGCCTGGACCATCATGATCGGCGGGGCGGCGCCATTGCCGCCGAGCGACGTGGTGCCGACGAAGCGGATCTCACGGGCGACGACGAACGGAGCCGGGATGACCGACGAGCTGGTGCCGGCGAAATCGAGCTTAGTCGTCGGGAAATAGAGCTTGCCGTCGAGCTCGACGCTGGCATTGCCGGTGATCTTGTTGACCGTGCCGGTGGGGGCATCGCGATCCTGGAAGAAGAGCAAGCCCTCCATGTCGCCTGAGGTCGGCGCGGAGAAGTCGATGGTCGTGGCGGTGATATCCAGCTCCGCGTGGCCGCCGACGCCATCGGTCAGGTAGAAGCCGACGCCGTCGCCTTCCAGGCTGGAGCTGCCGGCCACCTTGAAGCTTCCCCCCTTGAAGACGTAGATGCCGGGGTTGAAGATGACGTGGGCACCACCGGCAACGTCGATGCCTTTGCAATAGACCCCCGGCTCCAGCGTGACGGTTCCGCCATTCACCTTGACCTTGGCGTTATGGTCACAGCTGCCGACGGTCGGTTCATTGAGATCGGCAAGGGGATCGGGATAGGGATAGGATTTCACGGGCGAGGGATCGAGACAGCCGCCGGCCCAGCCGCCGACCACCCGGATCGAGGAGGCGGTCACGCAGGACGAGCCGACCTGGTCGACGGCGAGCGCACTCGTGGAGTTCGCGAAGATGCCGCAATCCAGGACGACGTCGGCGGTGCCGTTGATGGTGATGCCCGTGTCGACCTCTTCGAGCGCCCAGACGCAGGTGTCGAGTTCCATCGCACGGGCGACCGCGCGCGCCTCGACGGTAACGTCCAGGTCGAGCAGGGCTTGGGCAAAATAGCTTTTCGGCCGGTGGTGGATCACCGCCTCGACGGCGAAGCCGTCGCCGACATATGGACCGGCCAGAGGCGGCATGTTGATGTCGATGTCGGCGGTGGCGAAGCCATAGGCCGCGGCATCTTCCCTGGCGGCGAGCAGGATCACGCTTTCGGAGCCGTTGCGCACCAGCTCAAGCGCGCCGGCACGCGCGGCGGCATCGGCGGCGGCCTGAGCCTGGCGCTTGCCGTTGTACCAATTGCCGATATCGATCCCGAGCCCGGCCATGCCAAGCAGGATGGGCATCAGGACGGCCAGGGGCGCGATGATGGTTCCGCGATCGTCGCGGGCGAGGCGCGCCTTGCCGTTCTTCTTCTTTTTCGCGAGACATGTCAGCACGAGCAGGGCCTCCTGCGGTCTCGTCTAGCCGATCGGTGCTGATCTCCGATCGTCATGACAATAATAGTCAAGCATTATGATCAATGTAGGTTAGAGAAGTTAATGAATGGTGAAGAGTTCAGGATTCGAAAAGGAATTTTCTTCAACGATTTATATCGCTTTTTATCGATCCATGTAAATAATCAGTGCAATTCTTGTCTTGATTTTGTTTCTAATTGACCGTCAATGCTGGTTTCATGCCGAAAGACAGTCGTCCCGCAGTCAGACATGCGCCAGCATGGACCTGCGGCGGCGCGCTCACGACGGCACCCCATGCGCAGGCTGCCAAGTCAACCAGGTCCTGGCAGGACCCGGCAGGACCTAGACGCCGCCCCAGATGGCTTCTGCCGTCCTGACCACCAGCTCGAGCTTGCGCCGCTGGTCGTCCGCGGTGATCTCGTTGCCCTCTTCGGTCGAGGCGAAGCCGCATTGCGGGGCGATGCCGAGCTGGTCGAGGTCGGCGTAGCGCGAGGCCTCCTCGAATTTGCGCTTGAGGTCGTCCAGCGTTTCGAGCGTGCCGGTCTTGGTGGTGATGAAGCCGGGCAGCACGCGCTGCCTGCCTTTGGCGAGCAGCTTCAGCGGCTCCAGGCCGCCGGCGCGCTCGGTGTCGTATTCCATGAAGAAGATATCGACGCCGGTCTTGTTGAAGACCGCGTCCGCCGCCGGGTCATAGGCACCTTCGGCAGCATGGGTCGAGCGGAAATTGCCGCGGCACATATGCATGCCGATCACCATGTCCGAGGGGCGGTCCACAATCGCTTCGTGCATCATCCAGGCATAGCGGTCGATCAGCTGATCGGGGTCCTGACCCTCGGCCTGCTTGGCGGCGCGCTGCTTGGGATCGCAGAGATAGGCGAAGAAGATGTCGTCCATCTGCAGATAGCGGCAGCCGGCGTCGTAGAAGGCCTGGACCGCCTTTTTGTAAGTGGCCGCGATGTCGGCGAACAGGACGTCCCTGTCCTGATAGTCCTTGGGCGTGATGTCGGCGGGCGCGGTTCGAAAATGGCAGCAGCTTGGGCCCGGAATCGAGATCTTGGGCGTGACCTTGGTATTGGCGGCGACGAAGCGGAAATGCTCGAGCATCGGATGATCGGCGGGAAAATCGAGCTTGCCGGTGATCGTCGGGAAGATCGGCCGCAGCTTCACGCCGGCGAACTGGACGCCTTCTTCCCGTTCCACCAGCTCGAAGCCATCGAGCATGCCCATGAAGTCGTAATGCCAAAAGGAGCGCCGCGCTTCGCCATCGGTCACCGCTTTCAGCCCGACCTCCTCCTGCAGGCGTATCGACCCGAGAATTGCGTCGTCCTCGACGGTATTCAGCTCCTCGGCCGAGATCGATTTCTCTTCGAAGAATTTCTTGCGCGCGGCCTGAACCGCGGTCGGCCGGAGCAGGCTGCCGACGTGGTCGGCGCGAAAGGGCGGTTTGGGCGTGATCATGGCGTTCTCCGGCCTGGAAGCATTCATGCTGTGGTCATACCACTGACGTGGTCATACCGCTGATGCGGTCATAGCACCCTGGCGCCGAAATTCCAGGACGGATCCAGCTCGGGAACCAGACGGCCAAGCGGCCTGGCGGCGTCGCCGGCAGGGCGTGTGAGCAGACGGCCGCGGCCGCGTTCGCCTTTGAAGTCTCCGCCCTCGACGATCACCTCGCCGCGCGCGAGCACGGTCACGGGCCAGCCGGTCAGCGTCATGCCGGCATAGGGACAATAGCCGGTGGCGTCATGGGTGGTGTCGTGGGAGATCTCGGTGCGCTTCTCGGGATCCCAGATCGCGATATCGGCGTCGGCCCCGATGGCGATCGTGCCTTTTTGGGGATGCAGCCCGTAGAGCCTGGCCCCGCCGGTGCAGCAAAGTTCGACGAAGCGGTGGATATCGATTCGGCCTTTCACGACACCTTCCGAGAACAGCAGCGGCATGCGCAGCTCGAGGCCGGGGAGACCGTTCGCAATGTTCTTGAAATCCGGGTTCTCGCCCCTGGCGAGCTTGCCGCGTTCGTCGAAGCTGTAGGGTGCATGGTCGGACGAGACCACCTGGAAGGTGCCGTTGGCGAGCCCTCGCCACATCGCTGCCTGGTCTCGGGCATCGCGCGGTGGCGGGCTGCAGCACCACATGGCGCCGTCCATGCCCGGCTTGTCGAGATCGTCCGCCGTCAGGAACAGATATTGCGGGCAGGTCTCCCCGAACACTTTCTGCCCTCTGGTCTGTGCCGTGCGGATGACGTTCATCGAACCTTCTGTGGACAGGTGAAAGATCACCAGCGGCTGATCGATCATCTCGGCGATCTGGATGGCACGCGATACCGCCTCGGTCTCCGCCAGGCGCACATGGCTGACCGCGTGATATTTCGGCGCCGTGTAGCCCTTCTGCAGGAGCCTGTCCGCGAGCCAGTGGATCATGCCGTGATTTTCCGCATGGACCACCACCATGGCGCCCTCGCGGCGCGCGAGAGCGAGGACATCCAGCATCTGCTCGTCCGTGACCCGGATCTTCTCGTAGGTCATGAACAGCTTGATCGAGCTGAAGCCCTCCCTGATCAGGGCGGGCAGCTCGTCGTCGAGCACATCAGGCGACGGATCGGAGACGATCATGTGGAAAGCGTGGTCGATCACCGCCTTCTTCGCCGCCTCCCGGTAGTCCTCGACCACCGTCTTCAGGGACTGGCCGCGATGCTGTGCGGCAAACGGAATGACCGTGGTCGTGCCGCCATGGGCTGCTGACACCGTGCCGGTGAAGAAATCGTCCGCGGTCATGATGCCGAAGGCCGAGAGCTGTTCGATATGGCAGTGGCTATCGACACCACCTGGAAGGACGAGCTTGCCTTTCGCGTCGATCTCTCGCCGCCCCTTGCCAAGAGCCTCCCCGAGGGCCGCAATGCGCTCGCCGCGAATGCCGATATCGGCGGTCATGCGGTCGCACGCCGTCACGATCTCGCCGCCGCGGATCACCAGGTCGAAGTCGTATGCCATGCCTGCTCACTCCCATTCGTCGGCCAGTATGGCCTGTGACCGAGTGTTCGAACAGGCATGGCCCCGGACGCTGCCCGCCGATGCGCGCTCCGCCGGCAGGTAGGCCACTGCCGCCGCTTGACCAGGCTGGTGGCGGCCGTCATTTTGATGCCGGGTTCAGCGCCAAAGAGGGGAGAGCGGCATGCCGGCCGTCTCCTTATCAGGGGGAGTGGATGGGCGAGAACGCGCTCGACGTCGAGGATCTCAGCCACCGTTTCGGCAAGCGCGAGGCGCTGAAGTCGGTAGCGTTCGCCATTGCGCCCGGCGCCTTCACCATCCTCCTCGGACAAAATGGCGCCGGCAAGACCACGCTCTTCAACCTGATCACCCGCCTCTACAACAACAGGTCCGGCCATATCAGGATCTTCGGCGTCGAGATGCGCGCCGATCCCAGCGCAGCACTCGCCCGCCTCGGGGTGGTGTTTCAGCAGCGTACCGTCGATCTCGACCTCACCGTGCAGCAGAACCTGCTCTATCACGGTGGGCTGCATGGCCTGTCGGGCGCGGAATCGCGAGCAAGAGCGGAAGCGGAACTCGTGCGCTTCGAGCTGGCCGAGCGGGCGCATGATCGCGTGCGCGAGCTCTCGGGCGGGCAGGTGAGGCGGGTCGAGATCGCGCGTGCCCTCATTCACCGCCCGAAGCTCCTGCTGCTGGATGAACCGACCGTCGGCCTCGATATTGGCTCGCGCCAAGCGATCCTGGAGCATGTGCGCAGGCTTTGCGACGAGGAGGGGCTGGGCGTACTGTGGGCGACCCATCTGATCGACGAGGCGACCGATGCCGACGGCGTCATCGTGCTTCATCAGGGCGAGGTCAAGGCAGTCGGAACACCCGATACCGTCTGCGAGCAGGCGGACGCCCACACCCTACGCGACGCCTTCACGGTCCTCACCAAATCCCCGGCAGCCGAAACGGTGCCCGCATGAACGACGCCTCCCAACCCGAGTCTCCGGCAAGTCAACGAGGTGGCCGCGCCACCACGAGGGCGAGGAGGGCTGCGGTGGCGATCATCTGGCGGGAGGGGCTGCGTTTCGTGCACCAGCGCGGGCGTTTCATCGCAGCGCTGGTGCGCCCGCTGGTCTGGCTGTTCATCTTCGCTGCCGGTTTTCGCTCGGTGCTCGGCGTCTCGATCCAGCCGCCATACGAGACCTACGTGCTCTACGAGGTCTACATCACCCCCGGGCTTTGCGGCATGATCCTGCTGTTCGCCGGCATGCAAAGCTCGCTCGCCATGGTCTATGACCGCGAGATGGGCTCGATGCGCGTGCTCCTGGTGAGCCCGCTGCCGCGCTGGTTTCTTCTGGTATGCAAGCTGATGGCCGGCGTGGTCGTTGCCGTGCTCCAGGTCTATGTCTTCCTCGCGATCGCCTGGTTCTGGGAGGTCGAGCCGCCGCCGATCGGCTATCTCACCGTGCTGCCCGCCCTCCTGCTCGCAGGCTTCATGCTCGGTGCGCTTGGGCTCCTGCTGTCCTCGGTGATCAAGCAGCTGGAAAATTTCGCAGGCGTGATGAACTTCGTCATCTTCCCGATGTTCTTCGCCTCATCAGCGCTCTATCCTCTCTGGCGGGTACGCGAATCCAGCGTGCTGCTCTGGCAGATCTGCTCGGCCAACCCCTTCACCCATGCGGTCGAGATGATCCGTTTCGCGTTGCACGGTCAGTTCGATCTGACCTCGACGGCCCTCACCCTCGGCTTCGCGCTGCTGTTCCTCGCCGTCGCCATCTATGGATACGACCCCGGTCGCGGCTTCATGCAGGCCCGCAAGGGCTAGTGGTGTGACCACCTCATGGACTTGGACCGCCTCTGCCCAGCGTGTCGGTATCCGCCCCGGTTTGAAAACGCCGGCAGACGCCATGCTCTCTGACAAGGAGCCAGCTCGACATCGGTCCGTCGCGATAGCATTCGCTCGCAGGCATAACCTTGTCTGATCATTAGGCTTTTCTTAACCCGTCGCTGCCATGCTGTTCCGTGGTCCATGCGATCCTGGGAATCCGACCGGCGGCTGTACAGGAGGTAGGCTCGGACTCCCAGGATCGCATGGACCAGCAAGACATCGTCATAGGTAGCGATGACAGGTTAAGAAATGATGAAGCCTATCCCGCATCCGAAGCTGATGTCAGTCGGAAGACGATGGTGGAGAGGCCTCAGGGGCGATCGAAATAGGCGCGTCCGAGGGGGGAGTGGCTGACGATCTCGCGGATACGATCGACGGTCTGGGCGTCGAGCTGGCTCTTCCATTTGTCGACGGCGCTGGTGATCGGGCGTTTGACCCGGAAATAGCCGACATCGCGCTGGCCGGCGCCGGGTTTCTCGCTGATCTCTTCGATGAAGCGTCGGGTCTGCACTCCGGTCGTGAGGCCGAGATGCTCGAACACCTGGCGCGACACCCGGTCGACATCCGTACAGAGGTCTTCGTAGACGACGCGCAGATAACGTGAGGTCCCAGCCAGATCGGCGGCGGCCTTGTCGTTGGCCAGCATCCAGCGATAGGCAACCTGCTGCTCGAACGGCGCATTCTCCAGTTGTTTCAAGCTGAAAGGGTATTCTTGGGACTGCTTTTGAGAAAATAGCGGCTTCAACGCGACGTTCGAGCCCATGACGCCCTTGTCGATGCCCACGCGAAGCGAGGCATAGACGGCGCAGGGGTGCCGGATGATGTGGATCATCCTCATCTTGGGAACGGCTTCGGCGAACAGGCGCGCGCGACCAAGGGCGCTCACGGACTTGATCAGATGCAGCCTGACGCCATCGTCGCGATCCACCAGATCCGGCATGCTCTCCCATGGTTGCAGGCGGCACCTCCGTGCCATCTTGGTCGACAGCACGAGCAGCCGATAGGCGGCATCCGCAAAAGTGCCTCGAAAGGCCTTCTTGAAAATCGGCAGATGATCGGCGGCGCGCCAGTGTCGGCAGGTGGCCATGGCGTGCACATAATCCTTTGCCATCGCCATGTGACGTTCGAGATCGTCGCCGTCGACATAGACCGGCAGATCGGTCGGCAGGACGGCGTCGGGCTCATGCCGATAGAGCACCTCCGGCGCGCTGTCGATCAGCTTCGCCAGAAAGGTCGTCCCCGACCGCCCCAACCCCAGCAGCATGGCTGCCTCATTGGCCTCGGACTGCCTCTGTCTGGGGTGACGGTTTGCGGCCAAGTTTTCGGCGTCCGTGGTGGGCTCGGAAAAGACCGACCTCTGTCGCGGCAGGTCTCGATCGTGATGGACATTCCACTAGCCAGCGGCGCCGGGTGGGTCAAGGACACCGGTGCTTATCGTTCGCGATCATCCTGTGCTAAGGGAGGATGAACGAGAACGACGAGCGTCTGACCATGGATCTCAAAGCGCATATCCGCACGATTCCCGATTTTCCGAAACCGGGAATCCTCTTCTACGACATCACCACGCTGTTGATGGACGGCGAGGCTTTCCAGCACGCCCTCGACAAGCTGCACGAGGTCGTGGAGGAGACCAGACCCGATCACATCGTTGCCATCGAATCCCGCGGCTTTCTGTTCGGGGCGCCGCTTGCGGCGCTTTCCAGGATCGGCCTGGTGCTGGTGCGGAAGAAGGGGAAGCTTCCCGGTGCCGTGATCAGCCACAGCTACGATCTCGAATATGGCGCCGACACGATCGAGATCTCGGAAGGCTTCATCCAGCCTGGCAACCAGGTGCTGATCGTCGACGACCTGCTGGCCACCGGTGGAACGGCGGGCGCGACCAGGACGCTGCTCGAAAGCATCGGCGCCGACGTCGTCGGCACGCTCTGCCTGATCGAGCTGCTGGGCCTTGGCGGCCGCGAGAAGGTCGGCGGGATGGTTTACAGCGTTCTTACCTATGACGTCTGAACGCGCCGTCGGGATTCAGAGTTCTTCCCGAACAGGGAGAGGACCTGATCGACAGGGACATGCAGCAAAACAAAGAGGAAGAGCGTGTATGCCGATCACATCTGATCGAGATCCGTTCTAGAGCCAGACCCAACCTGCCTGATCGTCGCGGCAGGCGGTGTGGGAGAAGTCGCCGCTCTGCTCGCCGATGATCAGACTTTCCCTGTAGTCCCGGCAGAACTGGCCGCTGGCGCTGAGATAGGTGTGGGTGGGGGTGATGGCGCCCCGGTGACCGGTTTCCGGGTTCTGCCATGACCTGGCCGTGCCGTCGGGCGCGGTTTCGAGGGACTGCTGAAAGTTGTCGGCAGCCAGGGCCACGTCTCGATCGGTGAGGCGGTCGTAGAGGGCGGCTTGATCCCCCATGATGGCGGCGCAGGCGCCGAGCGGGAGAGCGGCGGCGAGGGCGATCAGGGAGAGAGGGCGTCGATTCATCGATAGTCCTTCAGCTCATTCGCTCGCGGGGGGCTGGTTCAGGGCGACGTCACCTTCATCCGGCTCGCCCCCGTCCGGACTCTCCTCCGATCCGCCCTCGTCGGAGGCGTCGTCGTCCCGAGGCTCTCCGAGGGCATCGAGATCGGCGCGATCGACGACGCCGTCGTCATTGACGTCGAGGTCGGCGGTCGCCCAGTCACCGCCGGGTCCTCGGCCCGGCTTGGCACCGGCGACGGCATCCGCGAGTGCCGCTTCGAGTTCGTCGACGCGAGCGGCGGCTGCGGCATCGTCGGGATCGGCCTCTACTGCCTCTCTCGCAGCGTCCAGCTCCGCCTGGATATCGGTGATGCCGTTTTCGCCGGGTGTGCCGAAATTGGCCTGCAGGGCACCGACGCTGGCGTCGTAGCCGAGCGCCTTGGCGATCGCCACCATGGTCCGGACCCGCTCGCCGTGATTGCGGAATCCGCCCTGGAGCTGACCGCTCTTCCAGCCGCGGCCGATCAGGGCCTTGGCTTCCTCCGGCGAGAAGCGATGGGCGACGCGCGAGCTGTCTGGATCGCCACCGGCGCGCTCGCTTTTGCCGCGACCTTTCGGGGCGAGGGCTTCGTGATAGCGATCCCTCGCGTGGCCGACCCGCTTGTCCTCGCCGCCGAGACCAAAGGCCTTGCCGGAGCGGAAGCCCTCCATCACCTCGCCGAAGCTGCGATCGCTTCGGCCTGGGCCGTTGCCATGGCCAGCGCCATCTCCGCCATGACCTTTGCCGCCACCTGAACGGCCCCCGTCGCCACCGCGATCACCTCCGCCATTGCCTTTGCCGCCGCCGTTTCCGCCAGCATTCTTGGCGAGCGCGATCTTAAGCGTCCCACCGGCGGCGGGTGCATCGAAGGTGACGGGTGCTGCAGTCAACACCAGGCAAAGCACGACCATGACGGCAAACCGGAGTCTATTCGGCCTGCGGTCGTTCCAATCTTCAGGCATGGCTCTGCTCCCGCTCTGGATCTCGGGAGACTAGCAAAGGCTCGTTAACGCTTTCCTAACGCAGCAACTGATCTTGCCCTGCAGAAGTGGACGGTTTAGGCCGCCATGCGCTCCATGTCTGCCGGTGAACGGTAACCTATCGGCGAATGCGGTCGTCGTGAATTGTAGACCCCTTCGATGTAAGCGAACAGATCACGGCGGGCCTCGGCCCGGGTTGCGTAGCTCCGCGTGTGGACGCGCTCGACCTTGAGTGTGTGGAAGAAGCTTTCCATCGGCGCATTGTCGAGGCAGTTTCCTTTGCGGCTCATCGACGGGATTATCTTTGCTTTGGCAAGGGCTTGGCGATAGTCCTCGGCGGCGTATTGAACACCTCTGTCACTGTGATGGATGAGGCCAGGCGCAGGTCTCTGACGATGAATGGCCATGGCCAGAGCCTCGAGAGCGATGTCGGCGTGCAGCGTCTCGCGCATGCTCCAGCCGACGACCTTGCGGGTGAACAGAATGATCGGCGGCGCCGATCATCCGTTCGCGCAGCGACGGCGCGTATTCGCGCCGAGGGATCGCGGCAAGGAAGAGCCAGCCTTCTCCGGTTCTCACAGAGGTCGGATCGGCGAGCCCCTTGACCGGCAGACGAAAGCGGAGCTTTACGGCGAGAGGGGGATCTGGTTCGGCGCCGTCGCCGTAAAGCTCCGCCGGAGCCTGTTCGGTGCGATCGGATGGTCGTGACGGCTGTCGGTCGTGCGCACCTTTCGGGGGATCGCCGCCAGGCCGCGCAGCCCGGAGCGGCGCATCAGCCGGGCAATGCGGTGACGACCAACGTTGTGGCCGTCGGCACGCAGGGCGGCGTGAACGCGGGGCGGCCCATAGCTGCCGCCACTCTCGGCATGTACCAGCCGGACTGTCCTGAGAAGGGTGCGGTTCTCGAGGAACGAGGGCTCTCCGGCCGCGACCGCCAAGCATGGTGGCCGCTGACCGAGACGCCCAGAACGCGGCACATCAGCCGCACCGGCCAGTGACCACGATGCTCATCGACGAACGCGAACTTCATCGCGTGGCCGCTCCGAAGATGAGCGCGGCTTTTTTAGGATGTCGCGCTCCGCCTGTGCGCGCTGTAGCTCGCGCTTGAGACCCGGTCTGCAGCCGCATCGCGGCGAAGATCCGGCATGCCATGCCCGACCTTCGGAGCTTCGCTCCTGCAGGCGGGGAGCCGGGCGTTCTCCGCGGCGAGATCCGCAGGCGACAGCCCCGGCGTCTCACGGGAGGGCCGGCGACGCGTCGTCAACGCAGTGGTCTGGCCGAACTGCCGAGCCCACCGCCGAAGCTGGCTCTCGTGCACGCCGAGCGCCGCTGCGACCTCGAACAGAGGCAGCCCACTCGTCAGGGCGCGCTCCACAGCCTGCCGCTTGAACTCATCCGGAAAATCCCGGCGTCTCTTCTTCTCCATCGGACACCCCTTTGCAGGTCAAAAAACCTATCACGGGTGTCCACTCAAGCGCGGCAAGATCACACCTCCCATGCTCCAGTTTCCAGGAAACAGGTCAGGCCTTGGAAGGTAGAGAAATGGTGAACGCTGGCGAGAAAAACGACCGTTCGGTGGGGGTGTTGAGCCGGTCTTTTCGTGCATGGCGGCAATGATCGACCCGGCGCGGGCGCGGCGCCGTCTGGTCTCCGCGGCGGAAGTCCGATAGGCAGGTAGGAGGCAACGAACGGAGAGGTTTTTCGATGTGGCAGTTCTGGATCGATCGCGGCGGCACCTTCACCGACATCGTGGCCAAAGCGCCGGATGGCGATATCCAGACCCTGAAGCTGCTCTCGGAGAATCCCGAACAGTACAGGGACGCCGCGGTCCAGGGTGTCAGGCAAGTCCTGGGCGTCGCCCCTGGCGACCCGGTGCCGAATGGCACGTCGGTGAAGATGGGCACGACGGTCGCGACCAATGCGCTGCTCGAGCGGAAGGGCGATCGAACCCTCCTTCTGATCACCAAAGGGCTCCGCGACCTGCTGCGCATCGGCTATCAGAACCGGCCGAAGCTGTTCGAGCTGGAGATCGTTCTTCCCTCCATGCTCTATGAGCGCGCCCTCGAGATCGAGGAGCGGGTCGGGGCCCATGGCGAGGTGATCACCCCTCTCGACGAAGCGCAGGCTGCGGCAGCTTTGCAAGAAGCCTATGACGACGGCATCAGGGCGGTCGCCATCGCCTTCATGCACGGCTATCGCTACACCGACCATGAGGGGCGGGTCGCCGCCCTCGCGAAGGAGATCGGCTTTACCCAGGTGTCGGTGAGCCATGAGGTCAGCCCGCTCATGAAGCTGGTCTCGCGCGGCGACACCACCGTGGTGGACGCTTACCTCTCGCCGATCCTTCGGCGCTATGTCGATCAGGTCTCCAACGAGCTCCAGGTCGACCGTGGAGGCGGCCGCCTTCTGTTCATGCAGTCGAATGGCGGGCTGACGGATGCGCGGCTGTTCCAGGGCAAGGATGCGATCCTGTCCGGGCCGGCGGGCGGGGTGGTCGGCATGGTGCAGACGGGAAAGATCGCGGGTTTCGACAAACTGATCGGGTTCGACATGGGCGGCACGTCGACCGATGTCGCCCATTTCGACGGCGCTTATGAGCGCGCGTTCGAGACCGAGGTGGCCGGCGTGCGCATGCGCGCGCCGATGATGCACATCCACACGGTTGCGGCCGGTGGCGGCTCGATCCTGCATTTCGATGGTGCGCGCTACCGCGTCGGTCCCGAATCCGCCGGCGCCAATCCGGGTCCCGCCTGTTACCGGCGAGGCGGCCCGCTTGCCGTCACCGATGCCAATGTCCTCCTCGGCAAGATCCAGCCGCACCACTTCCCGGAAGTCTTCGGCCCCGACGCCAGCGAGCCGCTGGACGCCGATGTTGTTAGGAGAAAGTTCTCGGAACTATCTGAAAAGATTGGACAATCGACCGGCGGCGCAAAGCCCGAAGTCGAGGGAATCGCCGAGGGCTTCTTGCGCATTGCCGTCGAGAACATGGCCAATGCCATCAAAAAAATCAGCGTGCAGCGCGGCCATGACGTGACCGAATACACGCTGAACTGCTTCGGCGGGGCAGGGGGGCAGCATGCCTGTCTGGTGGCGGATTCTTTAGGGATTTCAAAGGTCTTGCTGCATCCCTTCGCGGGCGTGCTGTCCGCCTACGGCATGGGGCTCGCGGACATCCGTGCCATGCGCGAGGCGCAGATCGAACTGGCTCTCGCGGAGGGCATCGAAGGTGAATTGTCCAAGCAATTCAAAGAGATGGAGAATGAGGCGGTCGGCGAGCTGGAGGGGCAGGGGATTGCCGCCGGGCGCATTGAGACCGTCCGCCAGGTTCACATCCGCTATGAGGGCACCCATCAGCCGCTCCTGGTGGATTTTGCCGGTATTGACGGGATGGCCCAAGCCTTTGAAGAAGCGCATAAATCCCGCTTCGGCTTTGCCGTGCCCGAGCGCAAGCTGATGGTCGAGGCGCTGTCGCTCGAAGCCATCGCCAAGGCCGATGCCACCGATGAAAGGGAAATCGCCGCGTCACGTGAAGACACGCCGCCAACCATCCGTGAAACCGTCGAAATGTGGAGCGACGGTGCCTGGCGGGACGTGCCGCTCTATCATCGGGACGACCTCGCACCGGGACACCTGATCGACGGTCCGGCGATCATCGTCGAGGCCAACAGCACCAATGCGATCGAGGCGGGATGGCGGGCAGAATTCAATCGCTTCGGCCATCTTCTTCTGAGTAGGGTTGAGCCCCGTGCAGTGCGCGAGGCCGTCGGCACGGCGGTCGATCCGGTGATGCTGGAGGTCTTCAACAACCTCTTCATGTCGATCGCCGAGCAGATGGGCGTGACCCTCGCGAACACGGCTTATTCCGTCAACATCAAGGAAAGGCTGGATTTTTCCTGCGCGCTGTTCGACAGCGAGGGCGCGTTGGTCGCCAACGCCCCGCATGTGCCGGTGCATCTCGGTTCGATGAGCGACTCGGTGCGCACCATCGCCAGACTGAACGCCGGCAGGATGCGGCCGGGCGACGTCTTCATGCTCAACGCCCCCTTCAACGGCGGCACGCATCTGCCTGATGTCACGGTGATTACGCCGGTCTTCGATGAGGCCGGTGCGACCATTCTCTTCTATGTCGGTTCGCGCGGTCATCATGCCGATATCGGTGGGCGCACCCCCGGCTCGGCGCCGCCCGACAGCCGGCATATCGAAGAAGAAGGCGTGCTGATCGACAACTGGAAGCTGGTCGATCGGGGCACACTGCGTGAAGAGGAAACCCGTAATCTCCTGAAATCTGGGAAGTATCCCTGCCGCAACGTCGATCAGAACATGGCCGACATCACCGCCCAGATCGCGGCGAATGAGACCGGAGCGGGCGAGATCCGAAAGATGGTCGCCCATTTCGGGCTCGAAGTGGTGCAGGCCTATATGAGGCATGTGCAGGACAATGCCGAGGAGATGGTGCGCCGGGTGATCGACGTGCTAAAGGACAGCTCGTTCACCTATCCCCTTGATAGCGGGGCGGAAATCAACGTCGCGATCAAGGTGGACAAGGCGTCGCGCTCGGCGGTGATCGACTTCACCGGCACCTCGGACCAGGACGAGAAGAACTACAATGCGCCGCTCGCCGTGACCAAGGCTGCGGTGCTCTATGTGTTCAGAACCCTTGTGGACGACGACATTCCGCTGAACGAGGGCTGCCTGAAGCCGCTCGAGGTGATCGCGCCCGCGGGCTCGATGATCAACGCACAATATCCGGCCGCGGTGATCGCGGGAAATACCGAGGTTTCTCAGAGCATTACCGATACACTCTACGGTGCGCTCGGGGTGATCGCCGGCTCCCAGGGTACGGTGAACAACTTCGTCTATGGCAACGACACCTACCAGAACTACGAGACCATCTGCGGCGGAACGGGGGCGGGACCCGACTTCGACGGGGCGAGCGCCGTTCACTGCCACATGACCAATACGCTGATGACCGATCCGGAGGTGCTGGAATGGCGTTATCCCGTGCGTCTCGAGGAATTCCGGATCCGGCCCGGATCGGGCGGCAGGGGGCGGCATTCGGGCGGGGACGGGATCGTTCGGCGTCTCCGTTTCCTGGAGCCGATGACCACGACGGTCCTGACGTCGCATCGCATCACCCGTCCCTTCGGCGTCGACGGCGGCGAGCCGGGTGCTGCCGGGCGGAATGCGGTCGAGCGCGCAGACGGCCGCATCGACGAGCTCCAGGGAAATGACGAGACGGAGATGGCCGAAGACGATATCTTCGTCATGGAAACCCCAGGCGGCGGGGGCCACCGGCCTCCGGGTTGACTATGGGTTCGACGCGAGAGAGGGAGGCGGCAGTGTCAGACAAGGGCTGGACATTCGTGCACAACCTGGCGAGCGACGCCGAGTGGACGCCGGGACTGCGGGAAATCTTCGACTACCGGGATCTCGGGATCAAGGACGGCACCAAGGGCGATTATGTCGCGCATATCATCAAGGCTAACGGCAAGAAACAGTCGGATAAGGTGCAGCAGTGGCACATCCACAAATGCGACTTTCAATTCGTCATGGTGCTGAACGGCTGGGCGACCTTCGAATATGAAGGGCAGGGAGAGCACACCATCAAGAAGGGCGACGCGATCCTGCAGACGCCGATGATCAAGCACCGCGAAATCGCCTGCTCTGACGACTTCGAGGTGCTGGAGATCGTCTCGCCCGCCAATTTCAAAACCGAGATCGTCGAGGCGCCAGCGGCGCCGGGCTGAGCATTTCGGCGGGCACATCGGCGGCAGCTCGGCGGCCGAGCGCCCAGGTCTGGCTACGTCAAGTCAAGGCTGGCCGACCCTCGGCCCGGCCTCTGGCTATTCGGTGGCGTCGACTTCGGCGATCAGGGGGATCGAGAGCATGTTCATGCGGCCTTCCTTGTGGAAGCCGAAGCGGAACACGCCGTTGATCATATGCTTGCCCGGGGTCTGCGGCGTGACACCGATGTCGAAGGCGACGCTGCCGTCGTCCTGCAGCTTGCCTTTGACCACGTGATCGGCGAAGTCGACCGAGTCCTTCTCGTCGGCGGACAGCTCGATCAGGCGATTGTTGTAGGCCTTGGACGCCGTGTAGCCATCGACGGTGCGCAGGACGGCTTTGATTGACGTCGCCTCGCCGACCTTGGCTGTGGCGTTCTCCACCGACAGCTTATAGGCCTCGTCCTTCTCGGCGGCGGCGGCACTGCTCAGGCAGAAGACCGTGGCCGACACCAGCGCGATGCTGCGAAAGATGCTGCTCATGGAAAGGGAACCTCCTCTGACGTTTCTTGCTTCTTGCCCATCCTAGAAAGAAGGGGCCGACCGCATGATAGCAGCCGGCCCCCCGCTTTTCGAGATGGCCTAAGCCTTACTTCGATACGGCGAAGACCCAGATCACACCACCCTGCGGCACCTCGACCTCGGTCCCGCGAAGGTCGTTCATCAGACCCTGCTGGAAGGCCGGATCGACGCCCCAGCCGGACTGCACCGCGACATACTGCACGCCATCGACCTCATAGGAGGACGGGGGCGCCATGATGCCGGAATTGGTCTTGAACTGCCAAAGCTGCTCGCCGGTGCGGGCATCATAGGCGCGGAACATGCGGTCGTTGGTGCCGCCATTGAACACCAGACCGCCGCCGGTGGTCAGGATCGACCCCCAGTTCATGGCGTCGTTGTAGTTGACCGTCCAGTTCAGCTCGCCGGTGTTGATGTCGCGAGCCTGGATTTCGCCATAGTGGGTGGCGTCCGTGGTCACGGTGAAGCCGATGTCCGGAATGTCGACGCCGGTCCACCACTGGCCGGCGACATATTCCTGCTCCTTGCCTTCGAGATAGCCGCAATGGTTCGCATTGGCCGGGATGTAGAGCATGCCTGTGTCGGGATTGTAGGCTTCATAGGGCCAGTCCTTGCCACCCCAGAGGGACGGGCAGAACTCGGCATATTTGCCGGTTCCCGGCTTATGCTCCTCGTTGTAGGTCGGACGACCGGTTTCGGGATCGATGCTGGCGAACACGTTCTGATAGACATACGGAATCGCGTCGTTGTAGCCGATCGAGCCGTCGTCACCGCGCTCCAGCCAATACATGTAGCCGTTGCGCGAGACCTTGACCAAGCCGCTGACCGTCTGGCCGTCCTTCTCGTAGTCGACCACCATCGGCGGGTTCATCTCGTCCCAGTCCCAGCTGTCATTGTAGTGGTACTGGAAATAGCCCTTGAGTTCGCCGGTATCCGGATCGATGGAGACGGTCGACGAGGTGTAGAGGTTGTCGCCGGGACGCTGATCGCCGAACCAGGGGGAGCCGTTGCCGGTGCCCCAGTAGGTCAGGTTCTTGTCGGGATCGTAGGTGCCGGTCATCCACACCGAGGCACCGCCACGCTTCCAGGTCTCGCCTTCCCAGGTGTCCGAACCGGGCTCGCCCGGGGCCGGAATGGTGTAGGTCTTCCACTTGGACTCGCCAGTTTCGGCATCGAAGCCCTCGATGAAGCCGCGAATACCGAACTCACCACCGGACACGCCGACCATGACCGTGCCGTTCACGATCAGGGGCGACATGGTCATGTAGTAACCTTCCTGCCAGGCAGCGACCGGCGGCGACTCCCAGGCGACCTCGCCGGTCTTGGCGTCGAGGGCGACCACGACGGCATCCTGTGCCGCGAGATAGACCTTGTCGCCATAGAGGCCGATGCCGCGCTTGGTGTTGTGCAGCGCACCGAAGCCTTCCGGCAGTTCGCGCTGGTAGGCCCAGAGCTTTTCGCCGGATGCGGCGTCGAGAGCGATGATCTGATCATAGGGCGTGGCGACGAACATCACGCCGTCATTGACGATTGGCGGCGCCTCATGGCCGGAATCGACACCGGTCGAATAGGCCCAGACCGGGGTCAGGTTCTTGACGTTGGCGGTGTTGATCTGATCGAGCGGGCTGTACATCCAGCCTTCATAGTTGCCGCGCAGATGCAGCCAATTTCCAGCTTCCGGATTGTTGAGCCGCTCCTGGGTCACGGGGTCATAGGCCACCGCCGCCGCCGGCAGAAGCCCCATTACCAGCGCAAGTGCTGTCATGGTCCTCGTCACGTCTACCTCCCTTTTTGCAAACGAGCATTCACCGACACGATGTCGGCGACGCACACTTAGTGCCTCTTACGCTTTTGTTCGGGGCCCGAGTTCACCGATGAACTCGCCAGCCACCTTCAGCGTTCCGTCTTCCATTTTCAGCGGCAACATCGCCAGCCTGCGTTTCGCCGGGCCCGCCACCCTCTTGGCGCCATCTTTGGGGTCGAACTGCGATCCATGGCAAGAGCAATAGAGCCGCTGCTGCTTCTTTTTCCAAAAAGAAACCGGACATCCCTGATGGGTGCAGGCCGCGGAATAGGCGACCACGCCTTCCGCCGCATGCTCCCTGAACTCCTCGGCAATTTCCTCGGGCTCGAAGCGGACGAGCACGAGCTGATTGAGATTGCTGGCTTCACGCACCACCCCGGCTGCGTCGTCCTTGGCCCAGGCGAGCGCACTCGGTCCGCCAAGCGGCAGATCCTCGGGGACGATGATCTCGCCCTTCTTCTCGCCTTTGAAGTGGACCAGAACATCACCGATCTGCGGGTGGAGATGCGCCGGATCGTCCTCAGCTGCCTCAGCGCGTCGCCCCATCGATCCAAGGGTCAGTCCGAGAGCCAGAGCGCTGCCCAGAACCTCACGACGATCGGACACCCACCAAGCTCCGCGACGTTTCCCATCACTCAATTGGACCTCCCTGGGAGAAACTCCCGACACTTTTAGAAACATTATAGACATTCTCTGGCGATGTGCCACATTATCTAGAACTAACGCCGCGGCGGGAATGCGAAAGGGGTTGTGTGAACTTTTTTTCCCTTAATGCGCATTTTATCAGCGGCAACCTCGAGAGACTCGAGGCCAAAGAGATCAGGAGGGGTTCCACGCTGACTGTCGACCATGTTGTCGTTACCGAATCAGGTAGAGGAGCGGATGCGTTTGATCAGCGACCGGGCCGCTCGGTCGAGTCCGCCCGACGCTCATCGGACGACGTTCGAGGCCGGCATGGCCGGGAAGCGCCTTCGTCGGCGGTGAGCGAGGCGCGCCGTCATGGTCTGCAGGCTGGCCGCCATGCAGATGTCCATCACAAGGTTTCACCGAGCTGAAACGGGAGGAGGCTGATGATTGAGTTAACCGTGAATGGGGAAGCGCGTCAGTTTGACGGCGATCCCGAAACGCCGCTGCTCTGGTACTTGAGGGACGAGCTGCAGCTGACCGGCTCGAAATATGGATGCGGCGTGGGTCTCTGCGGGGCCTGCACGGTCCATGTGGACGGCCAGGCGCAGCGTTCATGCACCTACACCTTGGCGGATGCCGCCGGAACCTCCGTCACCACGATCGAGGGACTGAGCCCGGACGGCAATCATCCGGTGCAGCAGGCATGGCGTGACCAGAACGTGCCGCAATGTGGCTTCTGCCAGGCCGGCCAGATCATGCAGGCAGCGTCGTTGCTTGCCGAGAACCCCAATCCGACCGATCAGGACATCACTGACAGCATGGTCGGCAATGTCTGCCGCTGCGGCTGCTACCAGCGCATCGCCGCGGCCGTGCGCCAGGCAGCGACGGGAGCGTAAGTCATGTTGCACTATCTGAACCAGCATCTGGCGCCTCTGCCCCAAGCGGTGGTCGGGCGCGCCCTCATCGAAAATGTCAGCCGCCGATCCTTCCTGAAGGGAACCGCGGCGGGCGGCGGTCTCGTGGTCGCGATGCAGCTCCTGCCGTTCAAGGCGGCGGAAGCCTTCGAGACCTATGACCATGGCGGTCATGCCATGCCGCACGGCGTGGTCAACAACCCCCATATCTTCGTCACGATCGATCCGGACGGCACGGTCAACATCATGACCATCCGCTCGGAAATGGGCACCGGTGCGCGCACCAGCCTGCCGATGGTGATCGCGGATGAGATGGAAGCCGACTGGAGCCGGGTGACGATCACCCAGGCGGAAGGCGACGAGCCGAAATACGGCAATCAGGACACCGACGGCTCGCGCAGCATGCGCCATCACATCCAGGCCTGCCGCCAGATGGGCGCCTCCGTGCGTCACATGCTGCGTCAGGCTGCGGCCGATCAGTGGGGTGTGGACGTCGCCGAGGTCCAGGCGGTCAATCACGAGGTCATCCACGAGGGCTCGGGCAACCGTGCCGGTTATGGCGACATCGGCCAGGCCGCCATGGCGCTGGATGCGCCCGACATCGCCACGATCGCCTACAAGGACGAGAGCGAGTTCCGCTATATCGGCAAGGGCCAGGTGCAGATCTACGACCTGCACGACATCACCACCGGCAAGGCGGTCTATGGCGCCGACGTCCATCTCGACGGCATGAAATATGCCGTGGTCGCGCGTCCGCCCGTGGTCGGCGGCAAGGTGAAGTCGCTTGACGACAGCGCGGCCCTGGCCGTGCCGGGCGTCGAGCAGGTGATCCAGCTCGAAGGCCATATGCCGCCTGCGAAGTTCCTGCCGCTCGGCGGTGTCGCGGTGGTCGCGAGCAATACCTATGCGGCGCTCAAGGGACGTGAGGCCCTGGTGATCGAGTGGGACGACGGCCCGCATGCCGTCTACAACAGTGCCGCCTACACCGAGGAGATGAAGGCGACCGCGGAGCAGCCGGGCAAGGTGATCCGCAGTCAGGGCGACGTCGACGCTGCCATGTCGAGCGCGGCGAAGACCTTCACCCAGACCTACACTCAGGCCCACATGGCGCATATCCCGATGGAGCCGCCGGCGGCGCTCGCCAACTATGCCGACGGCAAGCTCGAGATCTGGGGACCGGTGCAGAGCCCCTATGGCGTGCGTCAGGACGTCTCTGAGTATCTCGGTGTCCCGATCGAGAACGTGAAGGTCAACGTCACGCTCCTGGGCGGCGGCTTCGGGCGGAAGTCCAAATGCGACTTCGTGCACGAGGCGGCGAAGCTGTCCAAGGAGGTGGGCGCGCCCGTCCGCGTGCAGTGGACCCGCGAGGACGATGTCCAGCACAGCTTCTATCACACCACCTCCGCCGAGCGCATCGAGGTGGCGCTGGACGCCGACAACAAGCCGACCGGCTGGCTGCACAGGTCGGTGGCGCCGTCGATCCTCTCGACCTTCGCCGAGGACAGCGGCTATCAGTTCTTCATCGAATACGGCATGGGCTTTGCCGACATGCCGTTCGAGATCGAGAACATCCGCTGCGAGAACGGGCAGGCGATGGCGCATACCCGGATCGGCTGGTTCCGTTCGGTCTCCAACGTGCCACGGGCCTGGGCGGTGCAATCCTTCGCCTCCGAGCTCGCCCATGAGCTCGGCCGGGACGAGAAGGAGGTGCTGCTCGAGCTGATCGGCTCGCCCCGGATCATCGATCCGAAGGCGGCGGGGATGCCGGAAGACCTCTGGAACTACGGCGATCCCTACGAGGTGTTCCCGAACGACACCGGCCGTCTCGCCCATGTCGTCGAGCTCGCCTGCGAGAAGGCCGGCTGGGGCAAGGAGATGCCGGAAGGGGAGGGGCTCGGCCTTGCCGTGCACCGCTGCTTCCTCACCTATGTCGCCAGCGTCGTCCATGTGAAGGTCGAGGCGGACGGCACGGTGCGCGTGCCGACCGTGCATACCGCGATCGACTGCGGCTTCCCGGCGAACCCGGAGCGTATCGTCTCCCAGGTGCAGGGTGCTGCGGTCATGGGCATGACGCTCACCTTCCACAGCGGCATCACCTACAAGGATGGCCGCGTGGAGCAGTCGAACTTCAGCGACTACGACGTGGTGCGGATCGACAACTTCCCGACGGAGGTCAACGTCCACATCGTGCCGCACAAGTTCGAGACCCATGCGACCGGTGTGGGTGAGCCCGGTGTGCCGCCGATCGCGCCTGCGATCGCGAACGCGATCTTCAACGCGACCGGCAAGCGCATCCGCCACCTGCCGATCCGGCCGGAGGACGTGCGCGACGCCTGACGCAAAGCCAGGATGCTGAAAGGCCGGCGGGGCGGTGTCGTCCCGCCGGTTTTTCTTTGTGCGCAAGGCTGTCCTGATGGTTGCGGACGGCAGGAGGAGCCCACGGCGCGCGCTTGCCCCCCGGCGTCGACCGTCCTAACATAAAAAGAAAAACAGCGCCGAACCTGACATTTGACACGTCCCATTTTAGAGAGTGATCAGACCAGGGGAGGTACGGTCGGGATGGGGACGAGCATGGCGCTGGGAGCGGGAGCCGGGCGATGACCCTCACGCTTCGCCATCTCGAGATCCTGCGTGCCGTCGCCTGCAATCGTTCCCTGACCCTTGCTGCCCGGCAGCTCGGTCTCAGCCAGCCTTCTCTTTCCCAGCAGCTCAGCAAGCTCGAGGGCGATCTCGGCCAGCGTCTGGTCGATCGCTCCGCCAAGGGCCTGCATCTCACCGACGCCGGCTGCTTCTTGCTGACCAAGGCGGAGTCGATCCTTTCCATGGTGGAGGAGGCGGAGGTCGGGCTTGGCCAGTTCGAGCGCGGCCTGCGCGGGCAGCTCACCATCGGCGCCCTGACGTCGCTCGCCCGCTCGCTGATCACGCCCGCCTCGATCGAGCTCAAGCGGCGCTTTCCGGAACTGCAGCTGAACGTCGTCGAGTTATCGCCGGAATCGGTCGTGCGCCAACTGCAGTCCCGCCGGGTGCAGATCGCGCTGATCAGCAGCGCGCTGGTCACCGAGCAGGATCTGCATTTCGCCAAGGTCGAGCTCGCGAGCGATCCCTATGTTCTCGCGGCCCCCAGGCATCGGGACGGGCAGAGCGGCCAGCGTCGCCACGCGGTGGTCATGGTCGATTTCGGCAGCGCTTACCGCGAACTGATCAGCGGATGGTATCGGCGCATCCTCCCCGACTACCAGGAGGTCGCGCGCTGCCGCACCCACGAGCTGGCGCTGACCATGGTCGAAGCCGGCCTCGGCATGGCGATCGTGCCGCTTCTGTCCACCCAGGTGAACGGGCGCATGGTGTTCGACGTCGATCTGTTCGCCCTGCCGCTCGAGCCGCGCAAGGTCTGGGCGGTGCTGCCGTCCCAATATCGCTACACCCAGCCCCACGCACGCGTGCTCGACATGCTGCGCCGGGCGGGAAGGCAGCATGCCGTCGACGCCCCGGCACTCGCTCCGGTGAGCAGCCTCGAGCCCAGTCGACAGCCGCCTCCCGTCTCGCTGATCGACGCCTGAATCCCATCGATTTCATCCCCCGTCGTCCACCCGGCATTGCCGCGCGAATTCTGCCGACCGGCTCAATCTTTCGGTGGGCAAGTACATGGAATTTATGTAAAAGGCGTTCAAATCCATCCGCAAATCCATTCAATGCCAACTGCAGACGCCCGGGGGAAAAGATCATGGCGGACAACGGCAAAGACGACTATCGGGGCTTGGACGTGGGCACCAGCCGCATCGTGCTGGCCAAGCCCAATGGCGAACGCCCGACCTACAACATTCAGCTCAACGCCTTCATCGCGCTGCCCTATGCCAAGATGACCGAGAAGATGCTGGTGGACGAGGGCATCTACCACCGGGTCAGCGGCAACGAGATCCTGGCCTTCGGCAACCGCGTCGACGAGTTCGCCAACATGCTCGGCGGCGACACGCGCCGGCCGATGAAGACCGGCGTGCTCAATCCGGGCGAGCCCAAGAGCCGGGAGATGATGGCGCTGGCGCTCGAAGAGATGTGCGGCAAGGCGAAGAAAAATGCAAAAATCTGCTTCAGCGTGCCGAGTGCCCCGCCCGACGGCCAGTCCGAGCTGATCTTCCACGAGCATGTCATCAAGGACGTGCTGACCAATCTTGGCTACCAGGCGGAGGCGGTGAACGAGGGCATGGCGATCATCTATGCCGAGCTCGCCGACGACGATCTCACCGGCATCGGCATCAGCTTCGGCGGCGGGCTCTGCAATGTCTCGGTCGCCTATCTCGGCCTGCCGATCCTGTCCTTCAGCACCGAGCGCGCCGGGGACTATATCGACCAGTCCGCCGCCAAGGTCACCGGCCAGACCCCGACCACCGTGCGACTGCACAAGGAGAGCAAGGACTTCAGGATCGGCGACAATGGCGCCGCCGGTCTCGACCAGGCGCTCACCATCTATCACCGCGACGTAATCAACCACGTGGTCGAGCGCATGCAGCAGGAGATGAACGCCAGCCAGCGCCTGCCGCGCAGCCTGCGGTCCCTGCCGCTGGTCTATGGCGGCGGCACCGCCATGGTCAAAGGCTTCGAGCCTGAACTCAAAAAAGCCCTCGACGCCGCCCGCCTCCCCGTCGAAATCACCGACATCCGCCAATCCAAATCCACCAGCAACACGACAGCCAAAGGCATGCTGTTGGCATCGATGTTGAACATGTGACCCGCTGCGCGCGGGGCGGTCGCGACGCGCGACAGCGTTGACTTCAAGACACGAAAGGCCGTGTCCGATTGCGGGTGCGGCCTTTCTCGCGTGGAGGTTGGTGGCGGAGAGGGAAAAGGCTGGTGTGGGGGAGGGGAGTGCGCCTATAAGGTGAGCGATTTTTGTCGGAAAAGAATCGTTTCGGGTGCGCGATGGTCCAGGCGGCTGACATTCAGGGCAGCAACAACAATACCGTTCAGATCATTGGTGACGGCAACAGTGTCACGCTGCGCGGTGCGGCAGCACTCAAGATTACGCGCTATGCGGAAGGATCTACCCGAGCCAGAGTGCGGCGTGATTTCGATCTGCTGAAGCCCTATACACGCTCGATCGAGCTGATCGGACGAGAGACGGAACAGCGCTCGCTTCGCGATTGGCTAGAGACCGGGGAAACGCTCATCGTTCGTGTGATGACGGGGCAGGGGGGGAGCGGTAAGACGCGGTTGGCGCTGGATCTCTGCGACCACCTGCCGAGCGAGGACTGGCAGGCGGGCTTCGCCGACGGCGACGATCTCAAGACCTTCTGCAACGACGCGACCTCGCTCGACTGGGCATGGACCAAGCCGACGCTTGTCGTGGTGGACTACGCCGCAACCTTCGGCGACACGATCCACCGCTGGCTCGGCCACCTCGCCGACCATGCGCCCGCTGACGCGCCGACTTTGCGCATTCTCCTCCTTGAGCGTCAGGCTGATCCGCAGGCCGGCTGGTGGCGGACGATATTCGGCGGCGGCAAGGCGCGGGACGACGCGATCAGCGACCTACTCGATCCCGAGGAGCCGATTGACATCCAGCCGCTGGCCGCACCGGCACTTCGCCGACAGATCTTTCTCGCAGCACTGGAGCGAACGGCGAAGGAACTCGACAAGGACCCGCCGCATGTCGAGCACAGTGAAGCCTTCGATAACCGCCTCGCCGATCTCACCTGGGGTGGTCGGCCGCTGTTTTTGATGATGGCCGCGATGCTGGCAGCAAGCGAAGGCGTGCCCGATGTTCTTGCTCTCAGCCGCATCGACCTTGCGATGCGTCTGGCGCAACGTGAGCTCAAGCGGATCGATGCCGCAGCCAAAGAGCAGGGCCTGGACCCCACATCGCTGCAGACGCTGACCGGGTATGTCACCCTCTGCCAAGGTCTGGAACGCGAGCCACTGATCGAGGCAATCGGAATCGTCCAACAAGCCTTGCATCGGTCCGGCGACGTCGGGCCTATCGCCGATCTCTTGCGCGACCAACTTCCAGCACCAGACGGCGGCGCAGCAGCCATTATGCCAGAGATCATCGGTGAGGCGGTCATGCTAATCGCCCTTGATCGGCACGAGATCGGCTCCGAACTTGCGCTCCGCGCCTTCCAGCAGACCGCCAACCGAGCCGTCGCCAGCATTATCCGTACCGCCCAAGATTATGTTGGGCAGACGATTGGGGGCCGTACAATCATTGAGCCACTTGCTTGGCTATATCGTCTAATCCTGGGAGAGGATGTCACGATCGACCAGCTTGCAATCGTTTCTTCCGAGATAACCGATGTCCTAATTAAGTATCATACTTCACTTGCATTAATGGACGCCAATCGATTGGTGATTGAAGCGATTGTAGAACGGCTTGAGGCGTTTCCCGACCAAGATGGTAACATCCTGTTTGAACTGGCTCGCAATAAAACTAATCTTGCGACCGCACTCAGCGAACTAGGTAGGCAAAAGGAAGGTCTATTAGTCGCAATTGATGCCACTGATCTTTGCTGCCGTCTTGAAATTGCACAGCCTGGCTGTCTTCAAGGGAGACTAGCAATATCTTACAATACGCTCGCTAATAGACTGGCGGCTTGCGGTTACGATGCAGTCGCACTGCGAGTGGCAAAGGAAGTTCTCCAAATCGATATGCGTCATGCTGCCGTCGATCCAGAAGCATTTCGTCCGAATGTAGCAAGATCGGTCCAAAATCTGTCAAACAGATTGTTTGCTGTCGGACAGAAAAATGCAGCTGCAGATGGAGCAAGATTAGCGGTAAGCCATTATCGCGAACTCGTGTCAGAGAGGCCAGATGAGTTTGAAGCAGATCTGGGCATCTCTCTGTGTTCCGCGTCAGCTATGCTTTCCGAAATTGGATCGCCGGACGAAGGATTGATCGCAGCAACGGAGGCGGTGGAGCTATTTGTGAAACTCTCGGCTGAACTACCAGACGCGTTCTTGCGTTACCTCGCTATTTCGCTAGGAGCAAAAGCCGATTGTCTTGAGAAGCTCGAAAGGAAGAACGAGGCTCTAGCTTCGAATATTGAGGCTATTTCAATGCTTAAAGGCAGCTTCCTCAGGCATCCGCCAAACCTAATACGTTGGATGAAGCCGCTGTACGAGAAATACACCCAGCGCTGCGGGAAACTCGGCGAGACGCCAGATTTGGAACTGTTGGGACCGATTGTCGAAACCATTCAAAACATGGAGAAGGAATGATGGAACCAGCCACGCTCGCAGGCTCGGCAGTCGCCATACTTTCACCCTATCTGGTCAAGGGATCGGAGGCGTTTGCCCAGAAAGTCGGCGGGGCGGCGTTTGCTGGGGTCGAGAAGCTCTATGGGCTGGTCAGGGAAAAACTGGCTGGGCAGGTCGAGGCCTTGGAGGCGGCGCCTGCGGATGAGGACGAGCAGACCCTGCTGCGCATTCAGCTCAAGAAAGCTCTGGAGGCCGATCCCGCGTTCGCTGCGGAGCTGCAGGCGCCGGTCGAGGACGTGAAGGCCAAGGGCGGCGCCCCGGTGACGCAGATCCTGACCATCACCGGGGACAACAATAAGGGTGCGCAAATCTCCGGCTCGGGCAACACCGTCAACCAGTGAAGCCCGTCCGCCCGGAGAGCAAGTCGACGCTGCAGCCCGCGGCTGCCTAATTCTTGATTTCTTCCTTGGTGTCGTCGGCTGTTTTGGAGATGGCGCCGCCGGCGGCTTCGAGGTCCTTGCCGGCGCCTGCGATGGTGTTGCAGGCGCCGAGCATGGCGAGAAGGCCGAGGGCGGTCAGGAGACGGTGGAGCATGTTGGTTCCTCACATGCGTTTTGTTGAATTGTCCACCATTTCATGTCGTCTGGCGCATCTCGGGGTCAAGAGGGGATTTTTTCCGAGAGGGGGCTCATGTCGCTCCGTAATTTGTCATAATATATCTTATCGAACTTTAGACGGAGCGGCTAGGGGGGGAGCCCCCTGCCGAAATCCCACGCTAATTGGCGCTGATCGCCGGATCAACTGCCTGTGGCTGGTCCAGTGACGACTCCTCGGAAGACCCAGGTGCTGGTAGCACCTGGACTTTGTCGATCACATGGATGACGCCGTTGCTCGCCTGGATGTCCGACTCCACCATCAGCGCCGTGCCCACGGCGATCTTCTCGGTGACGTCGATCTCGATCTCATCATTGTTGAGCGTTTCGTAGCTCGTGCTTTCGCCGGCCATGTCGCTGAACGTCAGGCGCTCCTGCAGGATGTGATGGCGGATGGTCGCCGCGTCGAGCGTGCCGTGCACCGCTCTGTCCATCGGCACGAACAGCGTGTAGCTGCCGCTCGCCAGCAGCCTGTCCGCGATGCCGGTGCTTTGCAGCGCTTCGGTGAAATGTTTGAGGTTCGGCCTGGTCTCGAGCACGCCGAGCAGATCGGGGTTGCTCGCTGGCTGCGGTGCCGGCGGCGCACTGCCGCCGCCGCAGGCGGTCAGCGTCATGAGGATGGATGCGAGAACGAACGTAGGGCGTGGCGTCATGGCGGACCTGAGGCTTGTTTTTGACGACGGCAGATTGGTGATGGCGGCAATTTGAATGGGTCTGCATAACACGACGGATATCTGGATAACAAACATCGGCCGAAGCTCATCCCCACGCATGACTTCGGTTTGTAGGATTTAGAACTTGATAAAAGAAAAAAATCCTATATAGTGGGCCTGTTGTCCTCCGACTTCCTCACCGACATCGCCGGGAGATCTTGATGCAAGCGCGCCAGCCTGCCCGCGACCGCTTTGACGACGAGCATCTGCTCTGGCTGAAAAGCCTGGTTCTCCTGACCTTCACCGCGCTCGCTTTGCTTGCGGCCTGGCACTACGGCCTGCTGCAGCAGGTGCTGTTCGACGATCCCTCGGGCCTTGCCGCGGCGATCGCGGTGATCTTCGCAATTGCGGTGCTGCAGGGTGCGGTTGCGGTCTGGCGGTTGTCCCGGGTCTCCAATGCGCTCCGGCTGATCGAGCGGCGCATCACCTCGGAGCCCGGTCTGCCGGCGAAACTGCCGGAAGGGCCGGTCCGGCGCTATGTCGAGGCGCTGTCCCGGCGGCACACGCCTGCAGGCGGCGAGGCGCCGGACATGCTGCTGGATGCGTTCGAGGCCGAGGTCACCGCCGGCCATGGATTCGGCTGGTTCGTCGCCGACGTGCTGCTGTCCCTCGGCCTGCTGGGCACGGTGATCGGCTTTATCGCCATGCTCGCGCCGATCAGCCAGCTCGAGAGCGGCGACCAGGCGGCGTTGAAGGCGGCGCTGACCGCGATGAGCGCCGGCATGGCGATCGCGCTTTATACCACGCTCGCCGGGCTGATCGGCGCGGTCTGGCTGAAGGTGCAGGGCTTCCTGCTGGACAGCGGCGCCGATGACGTCATCCGGCGCATGAAATGGGTGACCGAGCTTTCTGGCAGGCGCGATCCGGCGCGCGGTGCGCTGTTCGCCCATCGCTCGGCGCTGTCCGCCCTGGTCGACGACGGGGAGAGCGTGCATGGCTAGGCGGCGCTCGGCCGATCTCGGCTTCACCGATCTCCTGTTCAACGCCCTTCTCGGCTTCGTGGTTATGTTCGTGATCGCATTCCTGCTGATCAACCCGATCGCCAAGACCGGCGCCGTGGACAACAAGGCGGAGTTTCTGATCACCCTCACCTGGCCGGACGGCCGGCGCGAGGACGTCGATCTCTACGTCGCCGATCCGGAAGGACGCCTGGTCTGGTTTCGGGCGCGCGAGGCAGGCCTGATGCATCTCGATCGCGACGATCTCGGCCTCGGCAACGACGTGATCGAGGTCGCGGGCGTGAAGGTGGTCAACCCGGTGAACCAGGAGATCGTCTCGATCCGCGGGATCGCCTCGGGTGAATATGTGGTCAATCTCCACCTCTACCGCGACGACCGCGGCCAGCCGGTGCCGGTGAAGGTGAAGGTCGAAAAGCTCAATCCGAGGGTCGAACTTGTCTATTACGGCGACATCACGCTCAAGGAGCGCGGCGAGGAGCGCACGGCCGTGCGCTTTTCGGTGGCGCCGGACGGCAGGGTCAGGGACGTCAACCGGCTGGCCAAGGCAATCGTTCCCTATCGTCGTCAGCGCGGTCGGGAGCCGACAGGCGGAGGCCGCCCATGATGGTGGATGCGATGGCCATGACGACGCCTGCCGCGTCACTGACCGGGCTCTATGCGGCGCTCGCTTTGCTGCTGCTCAGCCTGCAGCTGAAGAGCGCCTGGTCTTGGCGGGTGAAAGCGGCGGTGATCGCTCTGGCGCTGCCGGCGGTGATCGGTGTCTATCTGGCGATCCAGGCACAGCTCGGCTGGCCCAGCGACACTGGCCTTCCCGCCCATTTTCAGCTGCATGCCGCCGTCGTCGACGAGCCGGCCGCGAAGGATGCCGAAGGTGGCGCGATCTTTCTCTGGCTTACGCCTTGGGCCGATCCCGAAGCCGAGGAGGCGAACGCGCCGGATCACCGCCCGAGGGCGTTCGCCTTGCCCTACAGCCGCGCCCTGCATCAGCAGGTTCATGCGATGCAGGAGCGTCTGGCGCGCGGCGAGCTGGTCGTCGGCCGCCATCGACAGGGGCAGGGCTGGCAGCGCCGCTTCGGCGAACAGAATGGAGAGGTCGATCTCGAAGCCCCCCCTCCCCCGCCGCTGCCGGCGAAAGAGGGCTGAGGCTTATTTTACCAGAGCGTCGTCGCGTCGGCTCGGTGCCGGGCCGGGCGGCGAGGCCAGCGCTCTAAGGTCGCCGACAAAGCTCTTGCGCCAGTTCACGATGTCGTGCTCACGGATCTGCTGATCCAGGCGGCGCCAGCGGTCCTGGCGTTCGTCCAGCGGCATGATCAGGCTTCGATACATCGCCTCGGCCACCGCCTCGACATCGTAGGGATTGACGATCACCGCTCCGTCCATGTCGTCGGCGGCGCCGGCGAAGCGGGACAGGATGAGCACGCCGGGATCGTCCGGCGACTGGGCGGCGACATATTCGCGTGCGACCAGGTTCATACCGTCGCGCAGCGGCGTCACCAGGCCGACGCGCGACAGGCGGAAGAAGCCGGAAAGGGTGCGGCGCGTGAAGCCGCGATTGATGTAGCGCAGCGGCATCCAGTCATATTCGTTGAACCGGCCGTTGATCCGCCCGGAGGTCTGCTCGACCTGATGCCGAAGCTCGAGATATTCCGGCACGTCCTGGCGGGACGGCTGCGAGATCTGCACGAAGGTCACCTGGCCGCGCTGATTCGGATAGTCCTGCAGCAGCGTCTCGTAGGCGCGAAGCCGCTCGACGATGCCTTTGGTATAGTCGAGGCGATCGACCCCGATGATCAGACTGCGCCCGAGCAGCGAGCGCGAAAGCCGCTCGCTCGAGCGTTTGGCCTCGACCGAGGTCGCCATCTCGGCGAAGTCGTCGACATCGATGCCGATCGGGTAATTGCGCGCCTTCAGCCGGTGATCGCCGACCTGCGCCATGCCGTTGTCGAGCGCGTAGCCGATACCCTCCCGATAGAGGTAATCGTGGAAGTTCCTGAGGTCGTTTTCGGTCTGAAAACCCAGCAGGTCATGCATGCAGAGCGCGCGCATCAGCTGCTCGTGCCAAGGCAAGGTGACATAGACCTCCCAGGCCGGAAACGGAATGTGCAGGAAGAAGCCGATCTTCGCCTTGAGGCCGAGCTTCCTGAGCTCCTCGGCCATCGGGATCAGGTGGTAGTCGTGGATCCAGATCAGGTCGTCGTCGCGCACATAGGGAAAGAGCTGCTCGGCGAACAGCCTGCTGACCTTGCGATAGGTGTTGTACCAGTCGCGGTCGAAGGTCGAGAGATCGAGACGGTAGTGGAACAGCGGCCAGAGCGTGCGATTGGCGAAGCCGCCGTAATAGAGATCGAAATCCTGCTCGTCGAGATCAAGGGTGATGTAGGTGATGTTGCCGCTGCGGAACACTTTCGGCAGCGTGGTCGCCTGCTCCGGCGTCTCGCCGCTCCAGCCGAACCAGATGCCGCCGGTCTCGCGTAGCGTCGCGAGCAGACCGACGGCCAGGCCACCCGCCGCTGCGGCCTTCGCGCCGGAAAGCGGCGTCACTCGATTGGAAACGACGACCAAGCGGCTCAAGGGCGAGATCCCGTCGCAGCCGCTGACGGTGCTACGCTAGACAACATCCTCCCAGCTCTTGCTCAATTTCATCGCGCAGTTGATCAGCCCCACATGCGAGTAGGTCTGAGGGAAGTTCCCCCAAAGCTCACCGGTGCGCGGATTGATGTCCTCCGACAATAGCCCGAGGTGATTGCGGCTTGCCAGCATATTCTCGAACAGGGCGCGCGCTTCATCGGTTCTTCCGGTCACGATCAGCGCATCGATGTACCAAAAGGTGCAAATGATGAAAGCGTTCTCCGGTTCCCCGAAATCGTCCTTTTTGATGTAACGGAACAGGTGATCGCCGCGCCGAAGCTCGCGCTCGACCGCCTCGACCGTGCCGATGAAACGATCGTCCATCGGATCGATGAAGCCGACCTCGTGCATCAGCAGCAGGCTGGCGTCGATGTCCTCGCCGCCGAAGCTGGCGACGAAGCTGTTCAATTCCTCGTTCCATGACTCCCGCAGAATGGTTTCGCGGATTTCGTCCGCCCGCGCCCGCCAGTGATTGGCACGGTCGGCGAGGCCGAGATGCCCGGCGATGCGGGCGAGGCGATCGCAGGTCGCCCAGCACATCACGCTGGAATGGGTGTGCACACGCGCGATTGTGCGAAACTCCCAAAGCCCGGCATCGGGAACGTTGTGGAGCGCATAGGCCTTGTCGCCGATGGTCTCCAGGCGCCTGAAGGTGTGCTCGCCAGCGGGCTGGCGCAGGCGCCGGTCGAAGAAGGCCTGAGTGGCCGCCAGCAGCACGGAGCCGTAGCCGTCATGCTGGTCGTGCTCATAGGCCTGGTTGCCGACCCGGATCGGCTGATTGCCGCGATAGCCTTTCAGGCTGTCGACCTGACGCTCGATCAGCTTTGCTTCGAGGCCGATACCGTAGACCGGCTGCAGATAGCCATCCTCGGCAGCGCCGACGATATTGCTGATATAGGCGAGAAAATCCTCCATGGTTTCGACATAGCCGAGCCGATTGAGGGTGCGCACCACGAAATAGGCATCGCGCAGCCAGCAGAACCGATAATCCCAGTTCCGCCCCTCGCCCTCGATCTCGGGCACCGAGGTGGTCATCGCGGCGACGATGCCGCCGGTTTCTTCGAAGGTGCAGAGCTTGAGCGTGATTGCCGCGCGGATGACCGCATCCTGCCATTCGAACGGCACGGAAAGGCGCGTGCTCACCGTGCGCCAATAGCCGACGGTCTGCTCCAGAAACTCACGCCCGGTCTCGACCACGGGACTGCGCAGCGGCTCGTCTGGCCCGATGATCAGGACGACCTCGCCTTCGAGAATGAAGGGCGTTTCGTCGAGGATGTAGGTGAGCGGCGAGTTGGTGGTGAGGCGAAGGCTGGTGTCGCTGCCGACATAGCGGATGTGATTGCTGCCACGGGTCACCTCGGGCTTGCGTGCGCCATAGTCGAAGGTCGGGCGGATGCTGATCCTGATCCGCGGGGTCTCGCCGAAGGGACGGACGATGCGCACCAGCGTGGTCGGTCTGAACACACGGCCGAACTGCTGAAAACGCGGGGCGAAGTCGGTGATCTCGACGCCGTCGCCATGCTTGTCGGTGAGGCGTGTCACCAGCACGGCGGTGTTTTCCAGATAGCTCTGCTCCACATTCTCCAGCTCGTCGAGCTCGACCCGCGCGACGCCCTGGCTGTCGTCGCCATTGTTCAGGAGTTTGTTGAACACGGGATCGCCGTCGAAGCGCGGAAAGCAGCTCCAGACGATGTCGCCCTGCTTGTCGATCAACGCACTGATGGTGCAGTTGCCGACGATGCCGAGATCGAGCGAGTTCATGCGCCCTCTCCCGCATGTTCAGGAAGCCGGTCGAGCCACGCGAGCATCGCATCGACATCAGCAACGCCGTAGCCGGCCTCGGTCGGCCGCTCGTCCGCACCGACCTTGATGGCAACGCCCTGCATTTCCTTGATCGTCATGAACCCAGCTTCGTCAGTCACATCATCACCTGCAAAAATCGGGCAGCGCCCTTGAAATGGTGGTTGCTCCATGAAATCGGCGATCGCCCTGCCTTTGTCGAATCCCGGAGGCTTCAGCTCGAACACCATCTTGCCTTCGAGCAGCACCAGATCGTCGGGATGGGAATTGACGAGTTTTTGAACCAACGCACGCGCCTTTTCACGATGCTCCGCTGCCATACGATAATGCAGCGCCAATGTCAGCCCTTTGTCCTCGAACAACGTGCCCGCATGACCCTCTGCGAACCGCGCGAGCTCCGCACGCGCCGCTTCCAGCGCCTCCGTCGCTTCGTAGGTCCTGGCGACCCCCGCCGGCAGCAGACGCCGCTCCAGGCCATGGAGGCCTGACGCCGAGAAGGCGAGCGGCGTGAACAGCCGGTCGAGCTGCTCGATCGAGCGGCCGCTCACCAGAGCGAGCGCGCCGCCGGTGGCCCGGATCAGGCGCTCCAGCAGGGCCCGCAGCGCATCCGAGACCACGACGGCCTCGGGCTCCTTTTCGATCGCCACCAGCGTGCCGTCGACATCGAAGAACAGCGCGCTTCGATTCAAGGGGAGCGCCGGTGGCGGGGAAAGTCCTGGACTCATGCAACGCTCATCCTCGGACAGGTTCCGCGCGCGCCTATCGGCGCCGGCTGGACGCGAAACACGGGTTGCAGTAGAGGATGGCCATCCTTGATCGAGGTCCTGTCCTGGCTGGAACTTGGGCTGGGATAACGGCTTCCGGTTCCGGTGTGACCGCGGATGGATGGTGAGGCTTCTCCCTCCTTTCTGCCGCAACCGGGAAGATCGTTCAAGCGCCAACACTCTACCGAATGAGGGACGAGCATGGCTGATCCATCGGCCTTGGCAGATGAAGGCGGGATGGTGCGTGGAGACGCGGCCGGCTGGTCGGGGGGCATGATCATGGACCGCCTCGCGCAGGGCCTGCTGATCGCGCTTCCGGTGCTGTTCATCATCGGCCGGGCGCCGGCCGACATCGCGTTCTCGCTGATCGCCGTTCTGTTTCTCGCACGCAGCGCGCTCGGCCTCGGCTGGCGCTGGCTGAAGACGCCCTGGGTCGCTGCAGCTCTGGTGTTCTGGGGCTATCTCCTCCTGATCAGCGCCGTCGCGATCTCGCCCGGGGACAGCTATGGCCGCGCGCTTCCTTTCCTTCGTTTCGTCCTGTTCGCCGCAGCCCTGCAGCACTGGCTCCTGATCGACCAGGCGACGTTTCGCCGCTTTCTCACCAGCCTCGCCCTCACCGTCGGCTTCGTCCTTCTGGACTGCCTCTATCAATATGTCACGGGCGTCGACGTCATCGGCCGGACCGCGCAGGGCCCGTCCCGGCTGACCGGCCCCTTCGCCAACGACGTGGTCGGCACCTTTCTCGCCAAGGTTAGCCTGCCGCTGCTCGGCTGGTGGTTCGCCTGGTCGGCCGGGCGTGGCCACCTGTCCTGGTCGATCGGCGGTCTGCTGGCCATGGTTATCGGCCTGGTGATCCTGCTGAGCGGCGAGCGCACGGCGCTGGTGAGCTATCTGATGGGGCTGGGCATCGTCATCCTTGCCGTGCGCAGCATCCGCCGGCCGCTCCTGATCATCGGGCTCGCCGGCGTCATCGGCCTGGGCGCGATCGTCGCCAGCGACGAGGATCTGACAGAGCGCTTCGTCAATGTCACCGTCTCGGATTTCGACGATTTCTGGAACAACCGCTACGGCATCATCTTCGTGCGCGCGATCGAGGCCTGGGAGCAGTCACCGATCACCGGCGTCGGCCTCAAGAATTTCCGCCTGACCTGCGAGAGCGGCAATTTTCGGCAGGCAGGGCCGATCGACAGCTGGTGCTTCACCCATCCGCACACCCCTTATCTCGAGGTGCTCGCCGAGACCGGCGTGATCGGTCTCGCCCTGTTCCTCGTCTTGATCGTGCTCATCGTGAAAGAGATCATCGCAGGCTGGCGTCCAGAACGGCCGGATTTTCCGCTGGTCGCTGCCACGGCCGCGACGCTGATCATGTTCCTCTGGCCGCTGATGGTCTCGAAAAGCCTGTTCGCCAACTGGAACGCCATGCTGTTCTGGCTCGCCATCGGCCTCGCCGTCGCGATAGCCCGGCCGGCCGTCACGGGGCCTCGCGGGTCGTCGCGGACGACAGCGTGAACGCGTCCGAGCCTGCGACCCGCGTCGTCGGCATGCGGCGGACGCCGGCGGCGTAGGAAAGCTCCGTCTCCATCCAGGCGAGCACGTCCGACCTGAGGGGTGGCTTCAGGCACTTGGTCTCGAGATAACGCCAGAATCCTGGCTTCAGCCAGCCAATCCCAGGCTGCCGCTTCGCGAATTTCCAATAGGCCGAGACGGTCCGGGCATAAAGCTTCGCCGACAGGTCGGGGTGGCTGGCGCACGTCTCCTCGATCGCATGGAGGTTGGCGAGAAAGGCGTCGTGGCGCAGCTGATTCCGGTTCTCCGAGACCTTGCCGACGGCACCCTCCACCACCGGCATCGCGATCACGGTGGCTTGCCAGTCGATCAGCCGTTTTGCCTTCGCGGCAAGACGGAGAGGCAGCGACTCGTCCTGGATGAAGATCGTCTCATCGGCGCCGCCTGCTTCCAGAAACAGGTCCCGCCGGCACATCAGGGTCATGCGCACGAACCCTCCGCCGAGGACCGTTTCCAGCGGCGCGGTCGAGATCCGATAGCCGGCGTCGGGGTCAGCCGTGACATCGAGCAGGGCGGCGCCCGGCACGCGCTTGATCGTCTTGCCGTAGATCAGCTCGGCATCTTCACGCCGCAGCAGCCGCAGCATGCCAAGCATCGCGCCCTTGGTCGCAATGTCGTCCCCGTCCAAAAAGTACAAAAAATCGCCGGCGGCCGCTGCCGCCCCCTGGTTCAGGCGGACGCTCGGGCCGCGATTGTCGGCGTTCGCGATGATGCGGACGTGGGGTGCGCCGTCCAGGCACTGCTTGATGACGTCGACGGAGGCGTCGCTCGACGCGTCGTCGACGAACACATACTCGACGTCACCCTCGTCCTCAGCCTGGCGGCGGAGCGAGCGGATGGTGTCGGCCAGAAACGGCGCCTTGTTGTACACCGTCACCACGGCGCTGATCGTCGGGGGCTTTGCGGGCTCGCACATCGCGCCTAAATAGCTGTGCAGGGACGGTCTTGCCAGAGGCAACCGCAAGCCAACCAGCCGGGAGAGGATCGAGGCCGTGAGCCACAGTCGCTACGTCATGCTGAACCGGGGACTACTCGCCATTTCAGGTGAGGAGGCGCGGGGCTTCCTGCAGGGCCTGATCAGCAACGACATCGACAAGGTCAAGCCCGACCAGGCGATCTATGCCGCTCTCCTCACCCCCCAGGGCAAATGCCTGTTCGATTTCTTCATCGCCGAACGCAACGGCATGCTTCTCCTCGACGTCGAAGCCGACCGCGCCCCTGCCCTCGCCCAGCGCCTCACCATGTACAAGCTCCGCGCCAAACTGGACATCACTGACGTCAGCGTTGACTTTGCTGCGGTGGCCTTGCTCGGGGCGTCTGTGCTCGACGATGTGCGGTTAGGTGACTCGCCTGGGGCGGCGCATGCCCTTGATGACGGTGTCATCTTTGTCGATCCGAGGCTGTCGGCACTGGGCGCGCGCGCCATCCTGCCGAAGGCGACGGCGGCGGCGACGCTCGACGCGCTTGGCCTGAAAGCCGGCTCGATCGGGGACTACGAGCGCATGCGTTTTGCAGCGGGTGTGCCGGAAGGATCGGCGGAACTGGGCGTCGACAGGTCCCCGCTGCTGGAACTCGGCTTCGAGGAGCTGAACGGCGTGGACTTCAAGAAGGGCTGCTTCGTCGGCCAGGAGCTGACCGCGCGCATGAAATATCGCGGCCTGGTCAGAAAGCGTCTCTTGCCCGTGACCTTCGAGGGAGCCACGCCGGAGCCCGGCGCGGTGGTCAAGGCGGGTGCGCGCGATATCGGCGACCTGCGCACGGCGCATGGCGATCGCGGCTTTGCCGTTCTCCGACTCGACAAGCTCGAAGAGAGCGTCGAGCGCGGCGAAACGCTCTCCGCCGACGAGGTGCCGGTCACGCCGATCAAGCCTACCTGGGTCAATTTTTAGGCCGAGGGTCGGCCTTCCCTGACCTTGTCCCGGTCAGGACTTCGGCATGACCCGATCGGACAGATCCGCCGACTTGCGCACGAACTCCAGCGGACCGTCCCAGCCGAAATTGCGGTAGACCGCGGCCAGATGGGCGAAGGGCGGCGACTGCGCGAAGAGCTGGAAGGTCAGGCGGTGGCCGGCGTAGTCCGAGTTCAGGAGATCGCGCGCGAACGCCAGGAGCTTGCGCCGGTCCTCGGCCACCCAGTTCTCATTGACCGTGTAGTATTTTTCCATCCAGGGCCTGGTCTCGGGCGCATCGAAGGTGGCGGCGTTCGGGGTGACGCAGATCTGCCCGCCGCAAAGTTCGCGTGCGATGTGCATCATGTCGGGAAGATTCGAGATGGCGTGCACGCGGCCGGTGTAGAGCAGCGACTGGTTCGGCATCAAAAGGCCGGCGGGCGAGCGTTCGCCAAGCGTGATCGCGGCGGTCAGATGCGCATGAATGCCCTCCCGCCAGACCGCGAGCGTCGCCAGTTTCTCCTGGACCGCAGGCTGCTTGTCCAGGCCGGTCTGGCGGGCGTTGAACAGAGCGGCGCCGATCATCATGTCGGCGGTCTTGAGCGTGCGCTGCACGAAGGCGAAGGCGGAATAGCGGTGCAACGTCGCGCGGATGAAGGTCGCGGCGCGCGTGTGCCGATGGAACAGCACGTTCTCCCATGGAATCAGGACATCGTCGAAGATCACCAGCGTGTCGACCTCGTCGAAGCGGCTGGCCAAAGGGTAGTCCCTGGGATTGGCGTGAGCGAAACCGGAACGGCAGATGAACTTCAGCCCGGGCGAGTTCAGATCGCAAATGAAGCCGAGGGCATAGTCCGAAAGCTGCTCGTTGCCCCAATTGGCGATGGTCGGCTTGGTGAAGGCCTGGTTGGCATAGGCGGCCGCGGTCTCGAACTTGGCGCCGCGCACGACGATGCCGGCATCGGTCTCCTTGACCATATGCAGCAGCATGTCCGGGTCCTGATCCTGCGGCGCCTTGGAGCGGTCGCCCTTGGGATCGGTATTCGCCGAGACGTGGAACGGGTCCTCGGCGATGACCCGGTGGATATGCTTCTCGATATTGGTGCTGAACTGCGGATCGACCTCGTTGAGCACGTCCTGGCCGTCATGGAGGGACCACATCTCGCCGACGGTCTCGTCGCCGACGCGGGTGACCACGCCGCCGACCTCGTTCATGACGTGATCGGTGGCGCGGCGCTTGGCCCACCAGTCCTCCTGCTCGAAGGGCAGCGCATTGCCGACGGCGTTGACCTCGCCGTCCTTGGCCACGGTCATCACGTCCCGATGCGCTGCGTCATGCTGCATGTCGTAGATATGTGCGCGGATGTCGACCAGCGGCTTGAAGCTGGGGTGGACGGTGACGTCCTTCACGCGCTCGCCGTCGATATGGATCTCACGGCCGTCACGGATGGAATCGCGATATTGTTCGCCGGTTCTGATCATGCGCTGCCCCTCTCGCGTTCGACATGCAGGCGTCATCGTCGCGGGATCGTGCAGCGCTGTAAAGGCGCTCCGGCTCCGCCTCAAAGAAGCGGATGGCTGCTGACGCTGAGCCCGGCGCTCAAAAGAGCCAAGCCGAAGGCGACGATCACCAGGCCGCCGAGGATGGCCGCGACGTCGGCCAGCCGTGCGATCCCCTGCCCTCCTGTCTCGAACGCACCGGCCAGGGCCAGAGCGCCCTTGCGCGCATAGACCGAGAGGGCGGCAAGCGCCGAGATGCTGAGGCCCGTGCCCAGGGACATGGCCAGGACCGCGGCGATGCCGGCCGGGAGCTGCTGCAGGGCAAACGCGAGCACCAGCACCAGGATGGCACCGCTGCAGGGACGGATGCCGATCGACAGAATCATGGCGACGAGCTCGCGCGGCGCCATCGGGGTTTCCAGCTGCGCCGCGCTCGGCCCGTGACCGTGGCAGCAGGCGGCATGATCGTGCTCATGCGCCTCCTGCCGATGCGCCGTCATCAGCCGCCTGGCTCCGCGCAGCGTCAGAAAAAAACCGATGAGGATGACCAGGCCGTAGCTGAAGACTTCGAGCCAGATGCCGAGCTGCTGGCTGTCGCGCAGAGAGCGGTCGGCGACGAGGGCGACGCCGCCGACCAGGAGGATGGCGGTCAGCCCCTGGACCAGGGAGGAGAGGAGCGAGAGCGCGATGCCGCGGCCGAGGCGGCTTTCATGGGTGGCGAGATAGGTGGAGATCACCACCTTGCCATGGCCCGGGCCGATCGCGTGAAAGACGCCGTAGAGAAAGCCGAGCCCGACCAGGCTCCAGAACGCCGCCCCGTCCGCGCCCTGCATCGCGCGCATCGAGGCCGCGAGATCCCGATGCAGATCGCGCTGCATGCCGATGCCGTACAGCACCAGGCGATTCCAGAGGGTCGGCAGGTCCAGCTCGACCAGACCGGCGGCGAGCAGGAGAAGCAGAAGAAGCCAAAGTCCGGCGATCGCCGGCCGTCTGGTGATGGTCGCCAGCACTAGCGGCAGCGCACGAGCACGGTTTCGGCAAAAAGCGCACCCAGCCCGTCGCTGTCCGTCTGCGTCTGATCGAGGGACGCGGCGAGCGAGACCTGATCCAAGGTCGGGTTGGGTTGGCGAACCGTTGCACTGCAGGCCTCGGCGCCTTGGCCGGAGAACGTCACGCCGCCGCCCTCGATATACAGCATCTCGATCCAGTAGGTGGGATCGTAGATGCTCAAGATCAGCTCGCCGGCACGCGGGTCGACCGGTTCCAGCAGCGGCACCTCGAAATGCATGCGCAGCCGTCCGTCGACCAGCCTGGTGTCATGGCGGGTCACATCACCGATCGGCAGTTTCTTGCCGTCGAAGTGAACGACCGTGAAATAGTCATAGTCGCGCAGATTGGCGAGATTACGCTTGGCGATGGTCTCGAGATATTCTGCGGTCGGCTGATCGTTCTGCGCCAGCTCGTCGGCGACCATGACGGTGTAGTAGTCGTCGAACAGCCAGACCTCCTCCAGCGCCCGCATCCTGCCCTCGTCATCCAGGAGGACTTTGCTTTCGAGGTCGATCCAGGCATGCGGATGAGCTTCGGCCAGCCCCGGGAAAGCAGCGAGGCCGAGCAGCGGCAGCAGACTGCGCCAGGGAATTCTCATTCGTTCCGGCTCCTGGACCGCGGCATGTCGAACACCTCGGACGTTCTACACCTGAACGCGTCATCCGCCAAGGCAGTCGGCGAGGCTCTCGGCGATACCGCGCACGAGCTCGGGATAGAGATCGGCGCCGGGCTGCAAGCCCGCGCCGATGGGATCGAGGGTGCCGGTCTTGACGTCGGTGCCCTCGGTGACCGTCTCGATCAGCTTCGGTTCGAACTGCGGTTCGGCGAAGACGCAGACGGCGCCGCTCTCGGCGATCGCCTGGCGCAGGTCACGCAGCCGCGCCGGACCGGGGTGGTCGGCGTCACTCAGACTGATGGCGCCTAGCGGGTGCAGGCCGAAACGATGCTCGAAATAGTGGAAGGCGTCGTGAAACACCACATAAGGCTTGTTCCGGATCGGCTGCACGCGCGTCTCGATATCGGACGTCATGGCCTCGATCCGCTGTCGGGCCTGCTCGGCATTTTGCCGATAGGTGTCGGCATGGGCCGGATCGTGGTCCGCCAGGGTCTCGGCGATGGCGGCGAGCCAGACCAGCGCATTGCCGGGATCGAGCCAGAGATGGGGATCGCCGCCTGCATGGTGATCCTGCTCCTCGGCATGACCATGCTCATACGCGCCCCACACACCTCCCTTCCTCGCCGCCAGATGTTCGGTGCCCTCGACCTTGCCGAGCTCGATCACCAGCGCGTCCGCGGCGAGCGTGGTCACCGCCTTGGCCATCCAGGGCTCAAGCCCCTCGCCCACCCAGAACACGAGATCCGCACCGTCGAGCGCAGCGGCTTCCGAGGGCTTGAGCGCGTAGTCGTGGGGAGACGCGCCCGGACGAACGATCAGATCGGGCTCGGCGATGCCGGCGCTTACCATCGCCACCAGGGAATGCACCGGGGCGATGGTCGCCGCGATTCGGAGCCCAGACTCCCCCTTGGCCACGGACATGCCGGGCAGAGCAACGGCTAGAAGACCGAGAAGGAGGCCTGCGGGTCTGATTCTCATCGTGTCTCTCTCCCCAAGCCCCGAATGCCGAGGCTGGCCATGACGCTAGAAATGTAATATTATTACATTTGTACATGTTATAGTGTAACAGTCAACCGACTCGGAACGATGGATCGAGCACCTCTCGCCTTCGCCAAACATGACCATGAACGTTGCCGCGCCGACGCGCTGGCCGATGCGCAGCATCTCTGCAAGACGCGCGGCGTTCGCCTGACGCCCGTGCGCGAGCGCGTGCTCGACCTGCTCTGGCAGGCGCATCGGCCGCTGCGCGCCTACGACATTCTGGAGACCCTTTCGGCCGAAGGCTTCGGCTCGCAGCCGCCCGTGGTCTACCGCGCGCTCGACTTCCTGATCGAGCAGGGCTTTGCCCACAAGATTGAACGCCTGAACGCCTACCTCGCCTGCGATTGCCCCACGGACGATCACGGCGCCAAGTTCCTGATCTGCACGGCCTGCGAGCGCGTCGCCGAGTTCGATGATCGGGCGATCGCCGAGGCGCTGTCCGAGGTCGCCGCCGGCAGCGGCTTCATGATTGGCCGGGCGACACTCGAAGTCGAAGGCCTTTGCCCGGACTGCTGCGATGCGGAAGGCGGGGCGAATGGCTGAGGCCCTGATCGCGGCGATCGGCCTCGCCTTTCGCGACGGCGCGAAACGTATTCTCGACCATGTCGACCTCGAGGTGGCGCCCTCCGAGATCGTCACCGTGGTCGGACCGAACGGCTCGGGCAAGACCACTCTCCTTCGTCTTCTGATCGGCGCGATCCGACCGACATCAGGCAAAATCGTGCGCCATGGGGCGCTGCGTATCGGCTATACACCGCAAAAGCTCGCCCTCGACCGCACGCTCCCGCTCACCGTCGACCGCTTTCTCGCCCTTGGAGGCGCTGCGGCGCGCGCAGGCCGGGCGGAGGTGCTGACCATGGTGGGCCTGCCCTGCATCGGCGACGCCCAGATGATCGACCTTTCCGGCGGCGAGACCCAGCGCGTCCTGCTGGCCCGAGCACTCCTGCGCAAGCCGAACCTGCTCGTGCTCGACGAGCCGACCCAGGGTTTGGATCAGCCGGGCGAGGCCGCCTTCTACAAGCTGATCGAGCGGGTGCGCAACGAGACCGGCTGCGCCGTCCTTCTGGTCAGCCACGACCTGCATGTGGTGATGAGCGCCGCCGACCGGGTGATCTGCCTGAACGGCCATATCTGCTGTGAGGGCGCGCCGACCCTGGTGCTCGACCATCCCGAATATCGGCGTCTCTTCGGCCACGGCACCGGCGGGGCGCTCGCGCTCTACCAGCATGAGCACGACCATCACCACCACCACGCCCACGACGGCGGCGCGCCGAGCGTGGACGGCCACGACTCGAGCGTCGACGAGGGTGATCGTCCGCGGCGGGCCTCATGAGCCTGCTCGACGATTTTCTGGTGCGCGCGCTTCTCGCCGGCATTGGCGTCGCCCTGATCGCCGGGCCGCTCGGCTGCTTCGTGGTCTGGCGGCGCATGGCCTATTTCGGCGATGCCAGCGCCCATGCCGCCCTTCTGGGCGTCGCCATCGCGCTCCTGACCGATCTTCCCGTCCTCGCGGGCGTGCTCGTCGTCACCGTCACCATGGCCGCCGGCACGGCTGCCCTGGCGAGCGGACGCTATGCCATGGACACCGTGCTCGGCGTCGCGGCGCACGCGGCCCTCGCGGGCGGTCTGGTCGCCCTCGCCCTGATCGAAGGCGTGCGCGTCGACCTCATGGCCTATCTGTTCGGCGACGTGCTCGCCGTTTCCAAAGGCGACATTGGGATCATCTGGGCTGGAGCTGCGGCGATCGGCGGCCTTCTTTGGCTTTGCTGGCGGGGCCTCCTGAACGCGACGCTGAACGAAGAGCTCGCCTATGCCGAGGGGGGCCACCCTGCCCGCTTTCGCCTTCTCCTCAATCTGCTCCTCGCCTTTCTGATCGCGATCGCCATGAAGATCGTGGGCGTGCTGCTGATCACCGCCATGCTGATCATCCCCGCCGCCGCTGCCCGCCCGCTCGCGAAAACGCCTGAGGGCATGGCGTGCCTCGCTGGCATGATCGGCGTGCTCGCGGTCATGCTTGGCCTGCGCGTGTCGATCGGTTTCGACACCCCGACGGGCCCGTCGATCGCGCTCGCCGCCGCCTTCGGCTTCGTCGTGATCAACGCCTTCGCAGCCTCGCTCCAGCACAAACGTCTTCGATAGATCGCCGCGATTTTTGTCCATGTTTTGCGGGCAAACGTGTAAATAACTACTTACAGTTGTAAAGTTTTCGAGCGGCAATGCTGCTTTATTGCCACCCCGTTTTTTACACAACTCTTTGAAATTGAACATAATATACACAATGCGCAGGGTTGGCATGGCACTTGCTGCTGGGAAGCCATCTGAACCTTTTATGGAGCTCTGCCCATGTTGTCGGCTCAAAGGCTGCTCGCGGTAAGCTGCCTCGCTGCATCCGTCTTCGTCGCTCAAGCTGCTGAAGCGATCACCATCAACACCTTCCAGTTTGTCGGCGACATTGACGTGTCCCCAGGCGGCGTTGGCACGCCCGCCACCATCAACTTCCTTGGCGACTTCGATCTTCGCAGCCAGAACGGCTCGAACAGCGGCGAACTGGTGGGGCTGACCGGAACCATTGCCGGCGACTATCAATTCGATGATCCCGCAGGCGCCACGTCGGTCCTGCTGACCAGCCCGACCGCACCCAATGCCTTCACCATCTTCGACGGCACCGAAACCTTCGTCGCCAATATCGGTCTGATCGAACTGGAGGGCGGTTTCGGCGGCTCCATCCTCGGCACGATCAACTTCGCCTCCTCCACCTATGCCGGCACCAATGCAGGCCTGATCGCGCTGGACAACCTCATTCAGAACAGCCCGAACCTCACCATCACCTTTCAGACGCTCGGCGGCAGCGGCGTCAATCTCGATGAACTCTTTCAGAACGGGTCCGAAGGTGTGGCGACCTATTCCGCGGCGGTGCGCGTGAGCCAGCCGCCCGTCAGCGTGCCCGAACCGACGCCGCTTGCGCTGCTCGGCTTCGGCCTCCTCTGCAGCGTCGCCTACGCTCGCCGGCGACAGGCCGGAAGCACAAGCGCATCGTAGCCGCGCTCAACCGTTCTTCGAGGTCGCCGGCGCTGTCTTCATGAGCGCCGGCGGACCTTTTGCGACGTCCTTTTCGCATCCTCAGCATGTCGAGCCATCCTGATTGCGCTTTTATGCGCCGCTCCTAAGATGACCGTCGATCCTCCATGATCTGGTCGGCGACATCCCTGGAGCACCTTCATGACATCCGTTCGTCCCTTCGCTGAACTCGCCCCCACCCTGGTCGACGTCGCCACGGGACGGAAAGCTGCAGACCTGGTGGTCAGGAACGGCCGCTGGGTCAATGTCTGGTCCGGCGAGATTCTTCCTGGTACCGACATCGCCGTCGCCGGCGGCCGCTTCGCCTATTGCGGCGACGACGCCAGCCACTGCATCGGACCGGAAACGCAGATCGTCGACGCTGGAGGTCGTTACCTCCTTCCCGGCCTGGTGGACGGCCACATGCATGTCGAAAGCGGCATGGTCACGGTCACCGAGTTCTGCCGTGCCGTGGCACGCCATGGCTCCACGTCCCTGTTCATCGACCCCCACGAGATCGCGAATGTCCTCGGTCTCGAAGGCGTGCGCCTGATGCATGACGAAGCGGTGGCGGCGCCGATCAACGTCTACGTCCAGATGCCGAGCTGCGTGCCGTCCGCCCCCGGCCTGGAGACCGCAGGCGCCGAACTCGGGCCCGAGGACATCGCCGAAGCCATGACCTGGCCGAACATCGTCGGTCTCGGCGAGGTCATGAACTTTCCGGGTGTCGCCGGCAACGACCCCAAGATGACGGGCGAGATCGCCGCGACCGCGCGCGCGAAAAAGACCGTCGGCGGCCACTACGCGCGCCCGATCCTCGACCACATGTTCCACGGCTACGTCGCCGGCGGCCCGGCGGACGATCACGAAGGGACGCGCGTCGAAGACGCGATCGCGCGCGTGCGCCAGGGCATGCGTCCGATGCTCAGGCTCGGCTCAGCCTGGTACGACGTCGCAAGCCAGATCAAGGCGGTCACCGAGCACGGCCTCGATCCGCGCCATTTCATCCTCTGCACCGACGACAGCCATTCCGGCACCCTCGTCCATGACGGTCACATGAACCGCGTGGTGCGCCATGCGATCGAGCAGGGCCTGAAGCCGATCACGGCGATCCAGATGGCCACGATCAACACCGCGCAGCATTTCGGCCTGGAGCGCGAGATCGGCGCGATCGCGCCGGGCCGCCTCGCCGATTTCCTCATCGTGTCCGACCTGCCGTCGATGGCGATCGACCAGGTCTACGCCCGCGGCCGGCTCCTCGCCGAGGATGGCCGCCTGGTCGCCGAGGTGCCGGCCTACACCTATCCGGACAGCGCCAGGAACACGGTGAAGCTGGGCAAGGCGCTCTCGGCGTCCGACTTCGACGTGCCGGCGCCCAAAGGTGCTGCCAAGGTGCGCGCCCGCGTCATCGGCGTGATCGAAAACCAGGCCCCGACCCGGGCGCTGGAAGCGGACCTGACGGTCGAAAATGGCCTCGTGCAAATGAATCCAGCAGACGACGTCTGCCAGATCGCGCTGGTGGAGCGGCATCGCGGCACGGGTGCTGTGGTCAACGGATTCGTCTCAGGCTTCGGCTACGACGTCCCTTGCGCCATGGCGTCGACCGTCGCCCATGACAGCCACCAGATGATCGTGGTCGGCACCAGCAAGGCGGACATGGCTCTGGCCGCGAACCGTCTGGGTGAGGTCGGCGGCGGCGTCGTTTTCTTCCGGGACGGCAAGGAGCAGGCGCTGATCGATCTGCCGATAGCCGGCCTGATGTCCGCGCGCCGCGCCGAGGTGGTCGCCGAACAGGCCGACCGCCTGGGCCGCGCCATGCAGGAGGCCGGCTGCACCCTCAACAACGCCTACATGCAGCACTCGCTATTGGCACTCGTGGTGATCCCCGAAATCCGCATCTCCGATCTCGGCATCGTCGACGTCACCAAGTTCGAAACCGTAGACCTCTTTGTGGTATGACCACCTCATTGACTTTGTGAACGCTGTCGACGAACGAGTCTTTGTCGAGCAGGTATGCCGGCAGCCGGGCGAGCAAGAAACTGAGCGCGAAAACCTGGCCGCATACCGCCGATCCAGGCACCAGCGGTCCGAGTCTATGAGGTGGTCACACCACCCCGCCAGCCGATGTCGCGGCGGCAGAAGCCTTCGGGCCAGTCGATCAGGCCGATCGCGCGATAGGCGCGGTCATACGCCTGTTGCAGCGTTTCGCCCTCGGCGGTGACGTTCAGGACGCGGCCGCCATTGGCCAGCACCTGGCCCTCGACGATCTTGGTGCCGGCATGGAAGATGGTCACCCCCTCGACCTTGGCGCATTCTTCCAGGCCCTTGATCTCGCTGCCCTTCTCATAGGCGCCGGGATAGCCTTTCGCCGCCATGACCACGGTCATGACATGCACAGGCCGCCAGCGCACATCCACCTGGTCGAGCCTTCCCTCGGCGCCTGCAAGGATGAGGGGAAGAAAATCGCTCATCAGCCGCGGCATGAGCACCTGACATTCGGGATCGCCGAAGCGGACATTGTATTCGATCAGCTTCGGCCCCTCTGCGGTCAGCATCAGCCCGGCATAGAGCACGCCGCGATAAGGGGCGCCCTCCGCCGCCATGCCTTCAACGGTCGGCCGGATGATTTCCGACAGGGTCCGCGCGATCAGCGCTTCGGTCATGCAGGGAGCGGGCGCGTAGGCCCCCATGCCGCCGGTGTTCGGCCCCTGATCCCCCTCGCCCACCGCCTTGTGATCCTGCGCCGTGCCGAAAGCGAGAACGTTTTCACCGTCGACAAACGCGAAAAAGCTCCCCTCCTCGCCCTCGAGAAAATCCTCGATCACCAGCCGCTCGCCGGCCTCACCGAACGCTCCCTCGAAGGCCGCATCCACGGCCGCCAGCCCCTCGTCGACGCTCCGCGCCACGGTGACTCCCTTGCCGGCGGCGAGGCCGTCAGCCTTGATCACGATCGGGGCTCCGACGTCGCGGAGATAGGCCTTGGCCTCCACCGCCTGATCGCGCGAGAAATCGCGATGACGCGCGGTCGGGATGCCGTGCCGCTCGGCGAAGGCTTTCATGAAGGCCTTGGAACCTTCGAGACGGGCCGCAGCAGCGCTTGGGCCGAAGCATCGGATGCCGGCCGCGTCCAGTCGGTCCGCTATGCCCAGGACCAGGGGCAGTTCCGGACCCGGCATCACCAGATCGATGGCCTCGTCCCGGCAAAAGCGCACCAGCCCGTCGAGATCGTCGACCGCGATCGGCACGAGTGATGCGACGTTGGCAATGGCGGCGCTGCCGGGAGCGCAGTAAAGCCGTTCCACCTCAGGCGAGGCGGCCAGAGCCCAGCAAAGCGCATGCTCGCGTCCGCCGGAGCCGATCACCAACACCTTCATCGCTGCCCTCCGCCTTCGATGCCCCTCGTGCAGGCCGGGTTCTAGCGCAGATTGCGGGTGGACGAAACCCGCACGTTCCGGCCGCTGCGGCACTCCCCGGCGGCACAAAATGCGTGGCCAGGATGCGCGGAGCTTGTATAAGCGAAGTCGTCAGCCGCGCCGAACGCCGCGCGTTCCGGCGCCACCAGCGAGGAGATCATCGATGACGACCAACAGCGTTGATGTTGGTATTCTGGGCGCGACCGGCTATACGGGTGCGGAGCTGCTCCGCCTGCTCGCCCGCCATCGCTCCGCCCGCGTCACCTGCATGACCTCCGAGCGCTTCGCCGGTCAGCCCATCGGTGATGTCTTCCCGCATCTCGCCGGCCGCGATCTGCCCACGCTATCCAAGATCGGCGACCAGGATCTCGGCAAGCTCGAGGTGGTGTTCGGCTGCCTGCCCCACGGTACCACCCAGGACGTCATCGGCGCCATGCCGAAGGGCCCGAAGATCGTCGATCTCTCCGCCGATTTCCGGCTCAAGGACGCCGCCGCCTACGAGCGCACCTACGGCAAGCCCCATGCCGCCGTCGCGCGCCAGGAGACCGCCGTCTACGGCCTGACCGAGTTCGCGCGAGAAAACATCAGGAAGACGGATCTGGTCGCCAATCCCGGCTGCTATCCGACCACCGCGCAGCTGCCGCTCCGCCCGCTGCTCGAAGCCGGGCTGATCAGGCACGATCCGATCATCATCGATGCCAAGTCGGGCGTGACCGGCGCCGGCCGCGCACCCAAGGAAGGCTCGCTGCATACGGAAGTCAGCGAGGGCCTGCACGCCTATGGCGTCAGCACGCATCGGCATACGCCGGAGATCGAGCAGGGTCTTTCCGAGGCGGCCGGGACAGCGATCTCGGTGACCTTCACTCCGCATCTGGTGCCGATGAACCGCGGCATTCTGGCGACCAGCTATGTCCAGCTCGCCGATCAGGTCTCGTCCGAAGATCTCCAGGACGAACTGGCAAGGCGCTATCAGGGCGAGCCCTTCGTCAGGGTTCTCCCCTTCAAGAGCCTGCCCGCGACCCGCCATGTGCGCGGCACCAATCGCTGCCTGATCGCGGTCCACCCCGGACGTTTTTCGGACCGCGCCGTTCTGCTCAGCGTCACCGACAATCTGGTCAAGGGCGCTTCCGGCCAGGCCCTGCAGAACATGAACGTCATGCTCGACCTTCCGGAGACCGAGGGCCTGCAGGAGGAACCGCTTTTTCCCTGACCTCTTGGTCTGCAGATGAAAGTCTATGGAGAGCCTCGCCGACGCGGGGCTCTTCTGGCACTCAAGCCACAATGTCAAAAAATAGTCGGCAATTCCGGAGATTGAATTGACTCCTTAACGTTTTGTTTACTTTGTCTTGGTGTAGTCGACCAGCAATTGCTCAGGAGCTGATCCATGCGCCATGTTTTCGCCGCCGCGTTGATGCTTGTCTTGTCGAGCATCCCCTCGCTTGCGCAGACCTTGGGCGATGCGGACGCTGCAGACGGTGTGCGTGGCACCGGCACGCTGCCCTACGGAATCTTCGTGAGCCCGGGGATCAGCACCCTCGGTCTGGGCCTCGAAGCCGGCGTGCGTCTCAATGAAAGCTTCGGCCTGCGCGTCGGCGGCAATTGGCTCAGCTTCGACTATGACGGCGTGGAAGGCGATGTCGACTACAAGGGCGACGTAACGCTCGCCTCCCTGGGTGCGCTCGCCGACTATCATCCCTTTCGAGGCGGTTTTCGGATCACCGGTGGTCTGCGCTTCAACTTCAACGAGGCCGATCTGGACGGCACGCCGACCGACGACATCGAGATCGGTGACGAGACCTTCGCGCCGGACGAGGTCGGAACGCTGACCGGCGATGTCGGCTTTGACGTGCTGGCGCCCTATCTCGGCATCGGCTACGGCGCGACCTTGCTCGAAGGATCTCTCAGCATCGGCTTCGATCTCGGCGTCATGTACCAAGGCAAGGCGGATGTCGACCTGGACACGGAGGACGGCCTTCTCTCCGACGATGCCATCCTGCAGGAAAATCTGGCGATCGAGGAGGACAAGGTCGAAGACGATCTCGAAGATTTCGTCGTCTATCCCGTCATCGGTCTGGCCGTCACCTACCGCTTCTAACAAGCGGCGACGCGGCGACGCGCCGCGGCGTTGACTTTCTGCGTGTCGGGACCTGGCTTGGCGGTTTGCGGCCTGGTTTGACGTCGTTGTCGTCCGGGCTTGGGCGAGAATGGTGGTTGGGCGAGGCTCCGAGCGCTATTTGACGGTAGCGACCTTGCTGCGGTCCATGGTGATGGCGACGGCGGCAACCAGGATCAGGCCGAAGACGATCTGCTGCGCGAACACGCTGACGCCGATGAAGGTCATGCCGATGCGGACGACGGCGATGATCAGCGCGCCGATGAAGGTGCGCCACACGCTGCCGACGCCGCCGGTGATCGCCGTACCGCCCACGATGATGCAGGCAATCGCGGGCAGCAGGAATTCATTGGCGAGTGTCGGTGAGCCGGAGCCGAGGCGGCCGGCCATGACCACGCCGGCGAGGCCGGCCAGGGTGCCAGAGATGACGAACGCCTGGATCTTGATGCGGTCGGCATGGATGCCGGAGGCGATCACCGCACGCTCCTGGCTGCCGATCGCCCGAACGAAGCGACCGAACGGGGTCAGGCCGGCCGCGAGCGTCAGGCCGACAAGAACAAAAAGCCCGACCAGGATCTCGTTCTGCACCGGCCCGATCTCGCCCACCGCCCAGCCGAGATAGGCGTCCCGATCGGCGGCGGCGATCAGCACGGAGCGCGCATCCGAGACCAGATAGGCGACCGACGTCGCAACCCCGCTCACCGCGAGCGTCGCGACGAAGGACGGAATGCGCAGCCTGGTCGTCACGACACCGTTCGCCAGGCCGAAGACGGCGCCGGACAGCAGGGCTGCGGGAACAGCGGCAAAGCCGAGGCTCGGCAGCAGCGCTGCGACGATGCAGGAGGTCATCGAAGCGACCGCCTGGATCGACAGATCGATGCCGCCGGTCATGATCACGAAGGTGACACCTGAGGCCATCAGAAACAGGGTCATGGTATCCGCGGTCACCACCAGAAGATTGCCGGGCGCCATGAACCCGGAATCGCTCAGGCTGACCAGCAGCACCAGAAGGAGGAGGACGATGAGGGGGAGCTGATCCTTCAGCCAGGCAGGCATGGTCAGACCATCGCCTCGATCAGGTCGATCTGCTCAGGCTTGGCGCCGACCGGCGCTTCGAACGTTCTGCTTATCCGGCCATCCTTCATCACCAGGATTCGCGAGGAGAGCCCGATCACCTCTTCCAGCGTGTCGGCCAGCAGCAGAATGCCGAGGCCCTCGGCCGCCATGTCGCGGATCAGCTCATAGACCTCCTCCTTGGCGCCGACATCGATGCCGCGGGTCGGATGATCCAGAATCATCACGTCCGAGCCGGCGATGCGCCACTTCGCCAGCACCACCTTTTGCTGATTGCCGCCGGAAAGGCTGCCGCCCGGTGTCCTGATGCTGGGTGTCTTGACGCCGAGGCGCCTCACCCAGGTCGTCGCCGTCTCGCGCTCCGCTGCAAAGTCAATCAGCCCATGGCGCAGAAACCTGTCCTTGGCGGCAAGGCTCATATTCTCCGAAACGTCCAGGGCCGCGACGATGCCCTCGACCTTGCGCTCGCTCGGCACGAAGCCGATGCCGGCCGCCACAGCCTGATGAGGGGCAGCGATGCGCACGCTCGCCCCGCCGACCTCGATGTCGCCGCTCTCGGCGGGCTCGAGCCCGGCAAGACAGCGCGCCAGCGCTTCGCGCCCGGAGCCGACCACGCCGGCGATGCCCAGGATCTCGCCGGCATGCAGCTTGAAAGCGATGTCGTTGAAGGCGCCTGTCCTGGTCAGCCCTTCGACTTTGAGTAGCACGCGTTCGTCGGCCGCAACCTGGCGCTGCTCGCGATAGTAGCGATGATCGAGCTGGCGTCCGACCATGTGCTGGTGCAGGTCATGGATTTTGGCGTCAGCAGAGGCCACCTCGTGCACCACCCTGCCGTCGCGCATCACATAGACCCGGTCCGACACCCGCAGCACTTCATCGAGACGATGGGAGATGAAGAGGATCGAGGCGCGCTGCTTCAGATCCGCGATGATCGCGAACAGCAGATCGATCTCGCGCTGCTCTAGGACCGATGTCGGCTCGTCCAGCAGAATGATCACCTCGCCCTCAATCCGGCTGTCGAGGGACAGCGCCTTGGCGATCTCAACCATCTGGCGCTGACCGAAGGTGAGATCGGCGGTGCGCGTCGCGGGATCGAGATCGAGATGGACCTTGGCAAGCTCGTCTCTCGCCGCCGCGTTCATGCGTTTCCTGTCGATCAGCCCGAAGCGCAGAAACTCCTGCTCGCGTCCGAGAAAAATGTTCTCGGCGATGGTGAGCGTCGGCAGCACCGACTGCTCCTGGAACACCATGGCGACGCCGTGATCGAAGGCATCGCGCGGGCTTTTGAGCGCGAGCGTCCGGCTGTTGACGATCAGCTCACCCTCGTCGAGCTGATAGATGCCGGTAATGATCTTGAGCAGGGTCGACTTGCCCGCGCCGTTCTCACCGATCAGGCCGACCACCTCGTTGCGCGCGATTTCGATGCTGACATCGTCCAGCGCCTTCACGCCCGGAAAGCTTTTGCTGCCGTTTCTGACTTCCAGAACCGTCGTCATTTGACCACCTGGAGACGCGTGCGATCCAGGGCAAGCGCGACCGCTGAAATGATCAGGACGCCCTGCACGCCGAGCTGCACGAAGGGCGGAATGCCCATCAGCACCATGCCGTTGGTGAGCACCACGACGATCAGCACGCCAATCACCGAATTCAGCACGGAGCCGACGCCGCCGGAAAGCGCCGTGCCACCAACCACGACGGCGGTGATCGTGGTGAACAGGCGGCCTTGGCTGATCAGCGCATGGCCCTGGCCGAGCTGCGCAGCGCTCATGGCGCCGCCGAGCCCGTAGAACAGGCCGGCGATGGTGAAGACCCAGATGCGGGTGCGTTCCACCGGCACGCCCACCTGGCGCGCGGTCACCTCATCCGTGCCGATCGCATAGATCCAGCGGCCGATGCGCGTCCGCTCCTGGATGATCCAGGCGACGAAGACCGCAAGGCCCGCGGTCCAGACCGAGAACGGCACGCCGAGCACGCGGCCGAGGGTCAGGTCGCGAAAGCCGCGATCCGAGATGCGCACGGTGTAGCCGCCGAGCACGGCGGTCGCGATGCCGACGCAGGCGAAGCCGATGCCGAGCGTGGCCATGAAGCTCGGGATCCGCAGGCGCACATGGATGAACCCGTTGGCGAAGCCGATCAACCCCCCGACCACGAGCGCGACGGGCAGCGAGAGAAAGCCGAGATCGAGGCTGGTGACGTCGTTCGCCACCAGCATGCTGACGGCGACCGCGGTCAGCGCCACCACGCCTTCGACCGAGAGATCGATGCTCCCCATCAGGATCACGAAGGTGGCGCCCATCACGAGCACCATGGGAATTGCGGCAGCGCTCAGCAGGCGGACGAAGTTGGGTACTGACAGAAAATTGCTGTTGATCGCCGAGATTGCCAGGCAGAGCAGCAGCAGGACGAGGACGGGTGCGAGTGACCGATATCGCCCCCATCCCGTCATGGCACCGTTTTCCCGTTACCCAACGTCACCCGTCACCACCCGAGTCCCAGATCTGGCCGCCGATGCCTCAAGACAAACACCGTCCAGTCAACGAAGTGGTCGTGCCACCTAGCGGTATTGGATCTGGCCGGTGGCTTTGCCCCAGAAGTCCTTGTAATCGAGGCTCTTGTCCATGGACTTGAAGTCCTCGACCGTGTCGGGCGTGACGATGATGCCGGTGCCGTAGAATTCGCGGTGCTCGTGGGGCTCGCTCGCGATGTCGATCTCGCCGATCGCGCTGTGATAGCCGATCGAGAGGCCCATGCCGCCGGTCCAGTTCGGGTCCCAGGCGACGGTGCCCGCCATCTCGCCCGCTTCGATCGCCTGAAGGGCGGCGTCGATGCCGTCGATGCCGGTGACCGGCACATCCCCCGCCCGGCCCTCCTGGCGAAGGGCTTCGAGCGCGCCGATCGCCATGCCGTCATTGGCCGCCCACACGCCCTTGATGTCGTCGCCGAAGCGGGTGAGCCAGGCCTGCATGATCTCGAAGGCCTTGGTCTCGTTCCAGTCGGCCGGCTGGAAGTCGAGAACCTGCACCTTGCCGCCCGTGGCCTCGACCGCCTGCTCCATGCCGAGTTTTCTCTCGATGGCAGGCACGTTGGAGAGGATGCCGCCGATCGCAACGATGCCGCCCTCCCCGCCCATGGACGAGATCAGCGCCTCGGTGATCGCCTTCGAGGTCGGCACGCCGTCGAAGGACATGTGGGCGACGTAGTTCGGGTCGAAGTCCCAGGGGTGCAGATCGTCCGGCTTGTTCCACTGGGTGACCACGTAGCCGCCGGCGCCAGCGCATTCCTCGACGATCACGCGCGCGTCCGGACTGTCGTTCGGGTCGATGTTCAGCACCAGCTTGCCCTGGGTGCGCGCAAGCAAGGCGCGCACGTCGGCGATGCCCTTCTCGCTGTTTCCCTCGGTGACCAGCATTTCGAACGGGGCGCCGATCGCTTCGGCGAACGCCTTGCCGGCATTGGCGAAGGTCGCGTGGTAGGGATTGGCGAGCGAGCGCATGGAGATCGCGAGCGTCCATTCATCCGCCTGGGCGAAAGCGGCTTTGCTCAGCAGTCCGGGCAATGTGCCGAGACCCGCCAGACCCGCAGCGCCCTGCAGCATGCGGCGACGGTTCAGACCGAAAGGATGCGAGACGTTGTCCACCTTGTTATGCGACATGAATTAAGCCTCCCTGATGAGCTCTTTATGTCACTGTTTAGTTACTTATACGGTGGCGCTCGACGGCTGGCAATCTGGATTCCCGGAATCCTTCCGCTATGGTGGTCGTCAGCCCTTCTCTGGCACCTTGAGCACGGTTCGAAAAACCATGTCCTCGATCGCCGCGAACCGCTCGTCCAGGGCAGGTGCTGCGCCGAGATTGCGGCCGTAGATCACCGAGAGCGTGTGCCGGTTTGTGAGGTAGTAGTAGCCGAGGGCGGCGATCGAGATATAGAGTTGGTTGGGATCGATACCGGAACGAAAGACGCCGGCTTCGACTCCGCGCTCCAGCAGATCGCCGATCAACCTGATGAAGGGCGAATGCATGTCCTTGATCCGCGCGGAGCGCTTCAGATGGCGCGCGCGGTGCAGGTTCTCGCTATTGACCAGGCGCAGAAACTCCGGGTGCTTCAAATAATAGGACCAGGTGAAGCGGACCAGCGTGGCGAGCGCCTCGATCGGCTCGAGATGCTCCAGTTCCAGGCGCGTTTCGGCGCGGCGGATGTCGGCATAGGCCTCTTCCAGCACGGCGAGAAACAGATCCTCCTTGTTGCCGAAATAGACGTAGAGCATGCGCTTGTTGATCATCGCGCGCTCGGCGATCTCGTCGACGCGCGCACCGCCGAGGCCCTTCTTGGCGAATTCCAGCTTCGCCGCTTTCAGGATGCGCTCGCGCGTCGCCGCCGCATCACGGGTCGGTTTGCGCTTTGCCGATGTTGCGGGCAAGGGCCGCTCCTCAATAGTTCGGAAGTGTCAGGCCGCCGTCGATCAGGATCGGCTGGCCGACGGTGTAGGGCAGATCGCCGGCAGCGCAGGTCGCGACCGCGCGGCCGACTTCTTCCGGCTTTCCCCAGCGCGGCATGGGGCAGCGGCCCTCGGCGAAGAACCGGTCATAGCGTTCCCTGGACGGTGCCGTCATCTCCGTCTCGATGATGCCGGGCCGGATTTCGTAGACGCCGATCCCCTCCCCCGCCAGACGCACGGCAAACAGCTTCGCCACCATCGACGCCCCCGCCTTCGACACGCAATATTCGCCGCGATTGGTCGAAACACCGGTCGCGTTCGACGAACTCACCACCACCACCGAGGGGCGAAGGTCGCCGGCCTTGACTTGGTCCTTTCCTTCTGGGGAAAGCAGGTGCCTGGCGAAGGCCTGGCAGAGGAAGAAGGTGGCGCGGGTGTTGATGGCCAGGCAGCGATCGTAGCTTTCGACGCTGACATCCAGGAGATCGCCGCGGGAAAGGACCGAGACGCCGGCATTGTTCACGAGACAGGTGAGCGGACCGAAGGCGGCGGCATCAGCGATCAGTTGCGCATGCCGGTCGAGATCGGCGATGTCCGCGGGGAGCTTGATGGCTCTGGCGCCTTCTGTCTCGACGCGGCACGCGGTCTCGTCGAGATCGTCGCCCGGCTCCAGATCGTTCAGGGCGAGATCGAAGCCGCGTCCGGCGAGCGCCAGCGCGATCGCACGGCCGAGCCCGCGTCTCGCTCCCGTGACCAGCGCCAGCGGGCGCGGCCCACCGATGTTCTGCATGCTCGTCTCCCCGTCGCTCCGACCGATCTTGCCACGCTGACATCGCCGGGCTTTAAAAGAAGTAACCATATAGTGACAAAGCGTCATGCGCGCCAAGGGCGCGCTGTGACGGGTTCGGGCGCGGGTATCGAGGGAGGCGCTGTCGATGTACGACTATGTGATCGTGGGCGGCGGATCGGCGGGCTGCGTGCTGGCGGCGCGGCTGAGCGAAGACCCCGATGTCAGGGTGCTGCTGTTCGAAGCCGGCGGCGAGGACAAGGATCCCTATATCCACATGCCGGTGGGCTTCGCCAAGATGACCACCGGGCCCCATATCTGGGGCTTCAAGACCGTGCCGCAGCGCCATGCCAACAACCGCGAGATCACCCTCCCCCAGGCGCGCGTGATCGGCGGCGGCAGCTCGATCAATGCCGAGGTGTTCACGCGCGGCTGCCCGGAAGACTACGACCGCTGGGCGCGCGACGAAGGCTGCACCGGCTGGTCCTTCGACGAGGTCAAACCCTACTTCATCAAGTCGGAGGGCAACGACACACTGGCCGGCGAGCATCACGGCAATGAGGGGCCGCTCGGCGTCTCGACCCTGGATGCGCATCCGCTGACCCGCCGCTTCGTCCAGGCTTGCCAGCAGGCCGGGATTCCGCACACGGCCGATTTCAACGGACCCGACCAGGCAGGCGCCGGCGTCTATCAGACGACCACGAGGCATGCCAAACGCTGCTCGACCGCGACCGGCTATCTGCGTCCGGCGATGGGGCGGCAGAACCTGGAACTGCGCACCGACTGCCTGATCGAGAGGGTCCTCATCGAGGGTGGCAGCGCCACCGGCGTCACCTATTACCACCATGGACAAGCCGGCGAAGCGCGCGCATCGCGCGAGGTGATCGTGACCGCCGGCGCCATCGGCTCGCCGAAGCTTTTGATGCTCTCCGGCATCGGTCCCGCCGAGCATCTGCAGACGCATGGCATCGACGTGGTCCGTGACCTCCCGGGCGTCGGGAAAAACCTGCAGGATCACTTCGACGTCGACATCGTCTACGAGCTCACCGGCGCACACGGCTTCGACAAATACAACGCCTGGCACTGGATGCTCTGGGCAGGCGCGCAGTACAAGCTGTTCGGCAAGGGGCCGGTCGCCTCGAACATCGTCGAAGGCGGGGCGTTCTGGTATGCGGACAGCAAGGCGAAGACGCCGGACACCCAGTTTCACTTCCTGCCGGCCGCCGGCGTCGAGGCGGGCGTGCCACCTGTCCCGTCCGGCCATGGCTGCACGCTCAACAGCTATTTCGTCCGCCCGCGCAGCCGCGGCTCGGTGACGCTCACCGGCGGCAGGCTCGAGGATCCGCCAGCGATCGATCCCAACTACATCGCGGACGATTACGATCTGAAGATGACGGTCAGAGGCCTGAAGATGATGCGCGAGATCATGGGCCAGCCTGCACTCGCCCCCTTCATCAGGAAGGAGCATTATCCCGGCGAAGGCGTCACCAGCGAGCAGGACCACATCGACTATGTCCGCCAGCATGGCCGCACCAGCTATCACCCTGTCGGCACCTGCAAGATGGGGAGCGCGAGCGACGGGCTCGCCGTGGTCGATCCCGAACTGCGCGTGCGCGGTATCGATCGGCTCCGGGTCTGCGACAGCTCGGTGATGCCGAGCCTGGTGAGCTCCAACACCAACGCGCCGACCATCATGATCGGCGAGAAGGCGGCCGACATCATCAGGGGCAATCGCTGAATGACCGATCTTCGCATCAAACGGGACGAGCCTGCCGAACACATCGTTCGCTGACGCTCGCACGTCCGGACAAGCTGAACGCGTTCTACCAGCCGATGCTCGATCAGCTCAGGGATTCACGTCCGCCGGGACGGCGTTCAGCGAAGACGGCAAGGAAGGAATGGCGTTCGTCAGGGAGAAGCGCGGAGCCACCTGCAAGGGACGCTAGGCGGCGTCCCCTGTCATGCGCGCGCGCTCCGAGGGAATTGCCGTAAGCGGGCTGAGATTGAACCAGTCATCAAGGCGTGCGCCGATGGCTTTGGCGCCGATCGCTTCCAGCCGATCCGACGACAGCGCCTCCGCCAACGAAAGATCACCGCGCACGATGTAGATGATATCCGGGAGCGTGCACGCGAGATAGAGGTCCACCTCGAAGCCGGGATCGTGGACACAGAGCTGGCAGACGCCGTTCTCGTTGACGAACCACCAGTGGTTCTTGTGCGCGGGTTGGTCGGTGAGCTCCAGCCTGACCACAGTCCGCTGGTCGCCGAAGGCATCCGCTTTCGCGCTGCGCTCGATCGCCCAGAGCAGCAGGCCGAGATCGATCTCGTTCTCGGCAAGCTCGCGCCTTGACCAGCGCTGTCCCCAGACGCCGAGCGCTTCCACCAGCGGCACGAACTCCCGGCCGGCTGACGTCAGGTGATAGGTCCAGGTCTTGCCGGCGCGCTGACGCTCGACGATGCCTTCGGATTCGAGCTGCTTCAGGCGTCGCGACAGCAGCGTCGGCGAGATCAGCGGCACGCCGCGATGGATTTCGGAAAAGCGCGTCGCACCGGTCGCGAGATCGCGAATGATCAACGGCGTCCAGCGTTCACAAAACAGTTCCGCAGCCTTCGCCACCGGACAGAATTGGCCGTAGCTCTTCATGGTGCAGCTCCCTCTTCTGTGACGCAGATTACAGCGGCTGCCGGTCGAAAAAAACTACAGTTTCTGGACTATGCCGGCGTCCGCTCGCCCGCCAGACTGCCATCGATAGCCGACAAAGGAGCGATATCGTGACCAGTTCATTGGAAAGCCGCGTGGCAACCCACTACAGCAACCCGGATCTTCTGAAGAAGATCATCGTCGGTCTCGAGAGGGCCGGCGTCGACCCCGAAGCGCCGACGATCGAAGATCTGGCGCCAGTCGACGAGTTTCACACCGCCGGCCGCCTCACGACGCTGGAAGCTCTCGACATGATTCCGATCGAATCGGACATGCAGGTGCTCGATGCCGGATCCGGCATCGGCGGCACGGCGCGTTGTCTGGCCAAGGAGAAGGGCTGCCGGGTGACAGGCATCGACCTCACGCCGGACTATGTCCAGGTGGCGCGCATGTTGAGCGAGCGGGTTGGTCTCGCCGACTCGGTATCATTTCATGAAGGCAGCGTTCTCGACATGCCGTTTCAGGACCGAAGCTTCGATGCCGCCGTCAGCTTTCACGTGGCGATGAACATCGAGGATCGAGAGGGCTTCTATCGCGAACTCGGACGCGTGCTCAAGCCTGGAGCTCCACTTTGCCTGTTCGACGTGATGAAAGGCTCCATGCCCGGCATGCACTACCCCGTGCCCTGGGCCGAGGTCGAAGCGAACAGTTTCTTGAAGACCCCGGATGAAACCGCGTCGCTGCTGGAGGACGCCGGCTTCGAGATCACAGAGCGCAGAAGTCTTCGTGATTTCGCGATTGCATTCTTTCGCGAGGTCTTCGCCAAGGCAGCCAAAGCGGATGGTCCGCCGCCGCTCGGGCTACATCTCCTGACCGGTGCCAACACGCCTGACAAGTTCCAGAACTATGCGAAAGGCCTGGACGAACGGATGATCGATCCGGTGATCATGGTGGCGACACGCCGCTGACTGCGCCTGGTCAGGGCGTGGGCGCGTCCTGGCGCAGCAGGCCTTCCTGCTTCAGCTCCGCCCAGAAATCGGCCGGGATCGGCGCGTTGATCAGATCCAGGTTCCGTTCGAGCTGGTCGACCGTGCGCGTGCCGGGAACGATGGTCGGCACGGCGGGATGGGCGAGAACGAACTGGAGGGCCGCCGCCGGCAGCGCCACGCCATGGGCCTTGCACACCCGCTCCATGGCCGCGACCTTGTTCATGATCGGCTCGGGCGCCGGAACGTAGTTATACTTTGCGCCGGGGACAGCGCCAGTCGCGAGGATTCCGCTGTTGTAGCCGCCGCCGATCACCACGGCCGCACCGCGCTCGACGCAAAGCGGGAGGAAATCGTCCAGCGCCTCCTGCTCCAGCAGCGTGTAGCGGCCGGCGAGCAGAAAGCAGTCGAAATCGCGCTCGATGAGAGCCTGATGGCAGACCTGCCATTCATTGACGCCGACGCCGATCGCCTTGACGTGGCCCTCCGAGCGCAGCTTCTCCAATGCTTTCCAGGCACCGTCCATGGCGGTTCTGAAGTGCACCTTCTGCTGCTCTTCGCCATGGGTGAAGACGTCGCAATCGTGGATGAAGGCGATGTCGATGCGTTCCAGCGCCAGGCGCTGCAGGCTGTCCTCGAAGGAGCGCATGACGCCGTCATAGCTGTAGTCGAACACGCAGGTGAACGCGGCCGCATCCGCCCAGGGCGCGAAGTCGATGTCCTTGCGCGGCGTCGGCTTCAGCAGACGGCCGACCTTCGATGAGATCACAAAGCTGTCCCGATCGCGCCAGCGCAGGCCATGGCCGATGCGCAGCTCGGAAAGCCCGTGGCCATACATCGGCGCGGTGTCGAAGTAGTTGAGCCCCGCCTCATAGGCGGCATCGATCATCGCCTTGGAGATCTCTTCGCTGATCGGCCTCAGGAAATTGCCGATGGGTGCCGCCCCGAAGCCCATCGCCGTGACCTCGAGATCGACCCGCCCGAATTTTCTCTTGGTTGTCGCCAGCATCCCCTGCTCCTCCCGGTGACGCGCCGCGCACCTCGCTTTTAGCGCCCGTCTCGATCGCTTGCGACTCGGCCATCGAGTTAGTAACCATATAGTTACTCTGGAATGTCCCAAGTCAAGCTGATCGAAGGTCGCCGGCGATGAAGAACCTGTTTCGAAATGCTGCAGACTGTGCGGCGCTCGTGCCTGATGGTACGGTCGTGGCGATCGCAGGATCGGGCGGCGGGCTGATCGAACCGGATGCCGTGCTCGAAGCGATCGAAGCGCGTTTCCTTGCGACCGGCCATCCACGCGATCTGACCGTGGTGCATGCGCTCGGCATCGGCGCGCGCGGCGAGCGCGGCGTCAGCCGGCTTGCACATCCCGGCATGGTCAGGCGCGTGATCGGCGGACACTGGACCTGGTCCCCGCAGATGCAGGCGCTGGCGCGCGACGAGCAGATCGAAGCCTTCACCCTGCCGGCCGGTGCGATCATGCTGCTGATGCGCGAGATCGGGGCGGGCCGTCCGGGCCTGTTCACCCATGTCGGGCTTGGCACTTTCGCCGACCCCAGGCATGGCGGCGGGGCCTGCAACGAGCGAGCGCGGGCTGCGGTACCGATGGTCGAGCTGGTGACCTTTGATGGCGAAGAAAAGCTGCGCTACAAGCCCTTCAAGGTCGATGTCGGCATCGTGAGGGGCAGCGACATCGACGATCGCGGCAATCTTTCGACCGCGCGCGAAGCTGCCGACATCGACGTCACCGGCGTGGCGCTGGCGGCCCATAATTCCGGCGGCGTCGTTCTGGCGCAGGCCCAGAACCGGGTGGCGCGGGGAACGTTCCCCCCACGGTCGGTGACGGTGCCGGGGGTGCTGATCGACGCCGTGCTCCTCGCTCCCGATCAGCCGCAGACCCATGCGGGGCCGGGCTATGACGACAGCCTTTGCAGCAAGCGTCCGCAAGGTGGCGCTGCGCTCGCTCCCGAGCCATTGCCATCAGGCATTCGCCGGGTGATCGCTTCTCGTGCAGCGGCGGAGCTCGAAAGCGGCAATTCCGTCAATTTCGGCTTCGGCATTCCCGGCGGCATCCCCGCCCTGCTGCGTGAGGCGGGAACCCTCGACGACATCTGGATCACCGTCGAGCAGGGCATGCATAACGGCCAGCTCCTGGATGGCGATCTGTTCGGTGCCGCGCGCTATCCCGATGCCATGGTGAGCTCGCTCGCCCAGTTCGATTTCTACAGTGGCGGCGGGCTCGACGTCGCCTGTCTCGGCATGGCGGAGATGGACCGGCACGGCAACGTCAACGTCTCCCGCCTCGGCCCGAACGTGGTCGGTCCCGGCGGCTTCGTCGACATCACCCAGAACGCCAAGAAGGTAGTGTTCTGCGGCAGCTTCGAGGCCAAGGGCTCGCGTGTCGACATCACGGACAAAGGGCTCGTGGTGTGCGAGCACGGCCAGATCCGAAAGCTGGTCGACGACGTCGCCGAGATCAGCTTTTCCGCGGATTATGCCAGACGACATGGCCGGACTGTGATCTACATTACCGAGCGCGCGGTGTTTCGCCTCGGCGACGACACCATCGAGCTCGTCGAGATCGCGGATGGCGTCGACCTCGACGAGGACGTGCTGGCGCGCATGGCATTTCGGCCGGCGGTCTCGCCCGAACTGCGGACGATGGATGCGGTCCACTTCCAAGGAGCCTGAACGCGCTCAGGCCCTGTCGAGGACCTCGAGCAGCTTCGTGGCGGTTTGCCGGATGATCGGCTCGTCGACGCCGGCATAGCCGAGCATCAGGCCCGATGCCGTCGGTTTGCCATGATAATAGGTGGAAAGCGCTGGCGCCTGGATGCCGGCCGCGGCGGTGGCGTCGGCGATCCTGCGATCGTCCAGCCCGCCCCTAAGCCGCGCCACCAGATGCATGCCCGCCTCCGCCGGCGCCAGCGTCAGCCGATCGCCGGCCGGGCCAAGGGCGTCGATCAGGGTCGCCTGACGCGCGGCGTAGAGCTGGCGCATCCGCCGGATGTGGCTGGCGAGATGTCCCTCCTCGATGAAATCGGCAAGGGCGGCCTGGGCGATCGACGAGGGATGGGCGTCGATCAGTGAGCGGATTTTCAAGAATGCGTCCAGAAGGTGGTCCGGCACCACCATGTAGCCGAGGCGGACGCCCGGAAACATCACCTTGGAAAAGGTGCCGAGATAGATGACATGGCCGCCCTGATCCAGGCCCTGCAGTGCGGCGAGCGGCCGTCCGGCATAGCGATATTCGCTGTCATAGTCGTCTTCGAGCACGAAGCTGCCGGCCTTGCGCGCCGCGTCCAGCAGCTCCAGCCGGCGGCCGAGGCTCATGGTGACGCCGAGCGGATATTGATGGGAGGGCGAGATGCAGATGAGCTGCGGCCGCGGCTCCAGCTTCTGTCCGGCGCGCACGCTCAGGCCCTCGGGATCGACCGGCACCGGCAGCAGGCGGGCGCCGGCGGCGCCGAGCACCGCGCTGGTCGGGCCATAGCCCGGCTCCTCGACCCAGACGGGGTCGCCCGGATCGATCAGCACGCGTGCGGCGAGGTCGAGGGCCTGGCGCGAGCCCGAGGTCACGATCACCTGCTCCGGCCGGCAGAAGACGGCGCGCGCCGTCGCCAAATAGTCGGCGATCGCCGCGCAGAGACGGGGATCGCCGCCGGGAGCGGTGCCCATCAGATGCTCGCGTGCCGGCCGCCGCCAATGGCGCCCGAGCAGCCGCGCCCAGTCCTTGAAGGGGAAGCGGTCGACCTCCGGCAGCCCCGGCGAGAAGGGCCGGCGCGTCGAGACCTGGCGTCCGGTGCGCTCGCTGAGCATGGCG
>JAWKVM010000006.1:0-88677 GCA_041398025.1 Alphaproteobacteria bacterium | reverse complement strand
CGAAGCCTGGCCGGTCAGCATGGCCTATTACAGCATCGCGGATCACAGCGACGTGCCCGAGTTCGAAGCCAAGTTCATGTTGACAGAGGAAGGGGTTTTGCAGGAATTGCTTCTGGACTACGGCGACTTTCGCCTGAAGGCGACGCTCGCCGAGTTCGAACGCCTGGACGAGCCGGCCTGCTGAGGCGGTATCGCCGCCGGGACGCCGCCGAACGGCGTCTTCATCAAAGCAAAGGGAAGCGAACATGGCCGGCCGCCTTCAAGGAAAATCCGCCATCGTGACGGCGGCAGGACAGGGCATCGGACGCGCGACCGCCGTCATGATGGCGCGCGAGGGTGCTGCCGTGCTGGCGACCGACATCAATCGGGATCTCCTCGCCGAGATCGAGGCTGAGGCAGGCGTCGAAACCGCTGACCTCGACGTTCTCGACCCGGGTGCGATCGAGCGGCTCGCAGCCGAACGCGGCGCCGTCGACGTGCTCGCCAATATCGCAGGCTTCGTCCACCACGGCACCATTCTCGACTGCACCGAGAAGGATTTCGACTTCTCGATGAACCTGAACGTCAGGGCGATGTACCGGACGATCCGTGCCTTCCTGCCGGCGATGATCGAGGCGGGAGGCGGCAGCATCGTCAACATGTCCTCGGTCTGCTCCAGCGTGAAGGGCATCCCCAACCGCTTCATCTACGGCACGACCAAGGCGGCGGTAATCGGTCTGACCCGCTCGGTCGCCGCGGATTTCGTCGGCAAGGGCATCCGCTGCAACGCCATCTGCCCGGGCACGGTACAATCCCCGTCCCTGGATCAGCGCATCAACGCCTTCGACGACCCGGTGCAGGCGCGCAAGGACTTCATCGCGCGCCAGCCCATGGGACGCCTCGGCACGGCGGAGGAGATCGCGGCGCTGGCCGTCTATCTCGCCGGCGACGAGAGCGCCTACACCACCGGCCAGGCGATCGTGATCGACGGCGGCATCGCCATTTAGTTTTTTTTCACGCTGCGCGTCCTATATCTTGGGAACTGTCGTTCCTGCAGGAGTGAAGCGATGATCTGGTCGTTGCTGTTGCTGCTGGTCGTGACCGTCGCCGCCACATGGTGGTCCCGACGGCTGGCGGCAGCGCGTGGTCGTTCCGTTGCAGCCTGGTCCCTGGCGACCGCCCTCTTCCCGCCGATCGTCCTGATGCTCAGGGCGCTGCCGGCACGGCCGCTTGCAACGGGGTCCGCCTGACGTCAACGCGACCGAAGCGCCCTGCCAACTCTCAACAGCTTGGGCGCAAACCGCCGTTCCAGGCCCAGGCGGTCCGAGTCCACGAGGTGGCCGCGCCACCTAGATGATGGCCTGTTCGAGGATGGGGGCGTTGTTGAGGATGCGCTCGTAGCCGAGGGGTGAGAGGTCGAGCTCGCGGAAGGCGCCATAGGTGATCAGCTCCGAGATGCCGCGTCCCATGGCCGGGGACTGCTGCAGGCCGTGGCCGGAAAAGCCGTTCATGAAGATGAAGTTCGGGACCTCGGGATGCGGGCCGATGACGGCGTTGTGGTCGAGGGTGTTGTAGGCGTAGTGGCCGACCCAGCCGTTCAGCAGCTTGATGGTCTCGAAGGCGGGCACGCGATGGGCGAGTGCTGGCCAGATCCTGCGTTCGAAGATGTCGTGATCCATGGCGAAATCGTCGAACGCCACCGCGGGATCGCCATCGTCCGGCGGGCAGCCGCAGAGATAGTTGGCGCCGTCGCTTCGCATGTGCACGCCCGAGGGATCGATGGTCAGCGGCAGGTCCTGGCCGAGCGGCTTTTCGGCGGCGAAGACGAAGCTGAAACGTTTGCGCGGTTCCACGGGAAGTTCGAAGCCTGCCATGCGCGCGGTCACGGCCGCGCGCGGTCCGGATGCGTTGACGATGGTGCCGGCCGTGATGGTCTCGCCGGTTCTCAGGGTGACGCCGGTGACGCGATCCCCCACGCGGCTGATCGCGACCACCTCGTTGGTGACGTACTCGACGCCGTTCGCCCTCGCCTTTCGCCGCCACCAGTCGAACATGGTGGCGCCGTCGAAATAGCCCTCGTCGATCGGGTTGTGGCTGCCCAGGACGATGTCGTCGACATGGTAGAAAGGATAGTCGGCCACGATCTGCGCAGGGCTCATGATCCTGGTGCCGGCGCCGCACGCGGCCTGGATTTTTTGATTTTGCTCAAGCACATCGGCAAACGCGTCGTTGTCGGCGAGATAGAGATAGCCGAAGCTCTGCAGCCTGATCTCGGGCACCTCGGGGTCGCCGCCCAGGCGCTCGCGGAAGGACTTCAGGAAGGCGACGCCGAATTGCGAGATCCTGATATTGATCGGTGAGGAAAACTGCTGGCGGATGCAGCTGTTGGTGTGGCTGGTCGAGGCCTGGGCGTAGGTCGGATCGCGCTCGACCACGAGAACGCTGCCGTCGAAGCCGGCAGAGGCCGAGAGGAACCAGGCCGCCGACGAGCCCATGATCGCGCCGCCGACGATGACCACGTCATAGGCCTGGCGCTTCGGCCGGTCCCCGATAGGTGAAAGCTGCATGGCCTGGCCTCGTCTGCCGCGACATCCGGCGAGGGAACATCACTACGTTTTCACAGCATGTCGGGAAACGCGGGAGCCGGCAATGCGGCGCGCGAGACCGGTCAGACGAAAGCGAGGTCGGGCGCCAGATCGGCGACGCGGCGAAGGGCGCCCAGCGCCTTGCCGCTGCCCCGCCCGAGCCGGATCAGCGATCCGGTCTGGTGGGGCCGGCGCATCAGCTCCATGAGCACGGCGAGCGGCCGGATCTGACCCTCCTTGCCGAGCCCCTGGCGGGCGGCCTCGGGGATCGCCTCGTCATGGGTGTCGGCGATGACGCGCACCACCACGAAGGGAAGCTTTGCCGATCGTGCGACATCGCCGACCGCATGGCTCTCCATGTCGACCGCGGCCGCGGCGCTCGTCCGGTGCAGGTCGGCCTTGGCCTCCGGCGTCGCCACGAGGTCGTCGCTGCCGACGACCGTGGTCGAGAGCGGATCGAAGCCGGCGGTGCGCGAGAGATAGATCAGCCGTTCGCGCCAGACGGAATCGGTCTCGATCCGGCCGCCATCCGGGTGGACCACGATTTTCGGCAGCAGCAGCGTGCCCGACGGCAGGCCGGGATGCAGCCCACCGGCCAGCCCGAAGCTGCAAAGCGCGCAGACATCCTGGGTGACCAGGCGTTCCGCGCCTTCGCGGGCTCGGGTCGAATTGCCGCCGGTGCAGATGAAACGGTTCTGGCCTTGGCGCAAACAGCGCGCCTCCGCGACCAGACCGGTCACGATCCCAATCATGTCCAGCTTACATCCCGTAGGCGACACGCCGATCGTTGCGGCTCATCAAATTGGCGTAACGGGCAACCGCCCATAGCGGGAAATAACTACGATAGCCGTGATAATGAAGATAGAAGACTTTGGGAAAACCGACCGCGTTATAGAGTCGCTCCTGCCACATGCCCCCCGCTCGTTCCGCCTTCCGCAGGTAGTCGATGCCGCGCCGCACCGGCTCGCTTTCCGTGCGTCCGGCCGCCATCAAAGCGAGCAGCGCCCAGGCGGTCTGCGAGGGCAGGCTCGGCACGGGGTCGTCCCTGCGCCCGTCCCAGTAGCTGGCGCAGCTCTCGCCCCAGCCGCCGTCCTCATGCTGGCGCGCGAGCAGCCAGTCGACGGCGCGGCCGACATAGCCGGCGCCCATATCCTCGCCGGCCGCGTTCAGGGCGACCAGCACCGACCAGGTGCCGTAGACGTAGTTGGTGCCCCAGCGTCCGAACCATGAGCCGTCCGGCTCCTGCTCGCTCTTGAGAAAGGCGATGGCGCGGGCGACGGCCGGGTGATCGCGACCATGCCCGGTGGCGGCGAGCGCGCTCAGGCAGCGCGCGGTGACATCGGCGGTCGGCGGATCGAGCAGCGCACCGTGATCGGCGAACGGGATGCTGTTCAGATAGTGGTGGGTGTTGTCGACGTCGAAGGCCCCCCAGCCGCCATTGGCGGACTGCATGCCTAGGATCCAGTCGACCGCACGCTGGATCGCCGCCCGATAGCGTTCGGGGTCGGCGCGCTGCATGGCGCAGATGACGGCCGCGGTGTCGTCGACATCGGGATAGTGGTCGTTTTCATATTCGAACGCCCAGCCGCCGGGGGGCGTGCCGGCGGGCGCGTTGACCGCCCAGTCGCCGGCGACGTCGGTGATCTGCCGCTCCACCAGCCAGTCGAGGGCGCGCCTCGCCGGCTCGCTCCGGTCACGGTCGGCGACCTCGAGCATGGCGTGGCAGGCCAGCACCGTGTCCCAGACCGGCGAGAGGCAGGGCTGGCAATAGGCCTGGTCGTCCTCGATCACCAGAAGGCGCGTGAGCGCGCGCTTGGCGGTGACCACCTCGGGATGGGTCTTGTCGAAGCCCATCAGCTCGAGCGCGATCACAGCATTGGCCATGGCCGGGAAGATGCCACCGAGGCCCTCCTCGCCGTTCAGGCGCTCGCGGATGAAGGCGAGCGCCGCGTCGAGGGAGCGCTTGCGCGACACTTTCGGGAAGAACGGCTCGACACGCTGCAGCACCTTGTCCAGGCCGAGAAACAGATTGCCCCAGGCGCTGCCGGTCGGGTTGACGTTGTAGCGGCGCTCCTGCTCGGGCGGCGTGGTGAACAGCTCCTCGATGCCGATGCCGCGGGGATTTTTTGCGCGCGGCTTTTCCGCCATGACGATCAGCAGCGGGGCGATCACCGTGCGCGACCAGTAGGACACCTTGTCCATGTGGAACGGAAACCAGCGCGGCAGGAGCATGATCTCGACCGGCATGACCGGCACGGCGCGCCACGGCACCTGGCCGAACAAGGCGAGCGTGATGCGGGTGAACACGTTGCAGCGCGCGGCACCGCCGTGGGCGAGGATCGCATCGCGGGCGCGGCGCATGTGCGGCGCTGCGGGATCGTCGCCGATCAGCTTCAGCGCGTAATAGGCCTTGACGCTGGCGCTGATGTTGAAATCCCCGTCCTCGAACAGCGGCCAGCCGCCGTGATCCGCCTGGCGCCGGCGCAGATAGACGCCGATCTTCTCGTCGAGCGTCTGGTCGATCTCGTCCAGGAAATGTCCGAGCAGGACGAATTCCGCGGGGATGGTCGCATCCGCCTCCAGCTCGTAGCACCAGTGACCGTCCGGCCGCTGCTCGGACTCGAGCGCAGCCGCAACCTCGGTGATGAGCTGATCAAGATCGGATCCTGTGGAAGGTCTGGCAGGCGTGCTGCGCGTGACGACGTCGGCTCGCCACGCGCTGTCCTGGTCTTCCTCCAGTCCGGCATATCGGTCTTCAGTCATGGCCACCATGTCGCTGATCGCGTGGTCAAGGCTTTGCCCTAGCAAACATTGTAGTTTCGCGAATCATCCAAGCCTTGAAATCGGCTAACACCTGAAATTCACGGTGTTTTGATGCGCCGTTTAACGGTTGTCGGAGCCATGGGCAAGCGCAATTTCCGCGGCGATCGGTAGCGCCTGGGGCATGGCGCGAAGAGCGCGCGCCCGCCGCCAAGGTGGAAACAATCGGGAAAGCGCGCGGTCGGCTGGCCGATCCCGGCCATCGGTCCTAAGGTCATAGCGCGCGCCTCCTGGCGGACCTGCGCAAAAACGCCACATGACGATCGGAGGATGCTCATGTCGCCGAAGACGATCCAGAGGCTGGGCTTCATCGGGCTCGGCGTGATGGGCGAGCCCATGTGCCGCAACCTGATCAATGCCGGCCGCTGGCGGGTCACCGCCTATGACCGCCAGCCGGAGCCGCTTGCCCGCCTTCAGGGCCATGGCGCCAGGGCTGCGGCCTCGCCGAAAGCGTTGATCGAGACGGTCGATCTGGTGATCACCTGCCTTCCGGGCGGACGCGAGGTGCGTGAGCTCTTCCTCGGGCCGGAGAGGCTGATCGATCATCTCGACAAGGGCCAGATCCTGATCGACATGTCGACCTCACCGCCCTCATTGATGCGCGAGCTCGCCGAGGCGACGACCGCGCGTGGCGCGCTCTTTGCGGACGCGCCGATCGCGCGCACGCGCCAGGCCGCAGCCGACGGCACGCTCGCCATCATGGTCGGCGCCGAGCCGGCGCTGTTCGACGTGATCGAGCCGGTGCTCGCGGCGATGGGCTCCGATGTCATGCATTGCGGCGCACCAGGCGCCGGCCAGGTGATCAAGATCATGAACAACATGGTGCTGTTCCAGACCGTGCAGGCGCTCGCCGAGGCGATCACGCTTGCGGAGGGGGCCGGCGTCGACGGCAAGGTGCTGTTCGAGACCATGACCAAGGGCTCCGGCGACAGCTTCGCCCTTCGCAATCACGGCATGAAGAGCCTGCTGCCGGAGACCTATCCCGAGCGCGCGTTCTCGGTGCGCTACGCCGCCAAGGATCTCGCCTATGCGCTCGAGATGGCAGGCGAGCAGGGCGTGGTCGCCTCGGGTGCCGAGAGCGTCGCCAAGCGGTTCGAGCAGGCGATCGCCGCAGGCCATGGCGATGCCTATTTTCCGGTGATCCGAAAGCTCATCGGCGACCGCTGACGGCGTGCGTTCCGGGCTGGTGTCAGGTGCCCGGGATGAAGCGCTGCAGCATCAAGGTCAGGACGAAGGCGGCGATCGCCCACCAGGCGAGAACGATCTCGCCGGCACTCGCCAGGAAGACGGCATCGAGCACGCAGATGCCCGCAATCAGCACCGAGACGGCGAGGCCGATGTCGCCGGGCAGCCGGCGCCGAAGCATCCAGATGGCAAGGCCGACCACGCCGAGCAGCAGGACGAAGGCGAGCGCCGAGGTCGGATTGCTGCCGATGAAGGCGAGGCCGTAGATCAACGGCGGCGCCAGGAGGAGAAGCGGCCAGAGGCTGTCGACCTCCTTTTGCGTTTCCTGGCGCGCGATGGCGGTCAGGCCGATCAGATAGGAGAACAGCAGCACGGCGGCGAGCAGCAGCCAAGCCGACGGCGGCACCAGGAAACAGAGGCCTGCGGTGACATAGACCATCATCCGGCAGACGCCCATGACGTAGGGTCCGAACGGGTTGCCCTTGTGGTGCCAGTCATAGACGGTGATCGCGGTCACCAGGACGAGGCCGGCGACGCTCGGAAAGCCGCCGGTGCCATCAGCGGCGACGAAGCCGATCCACAGCAGCAGGCAAAGGCCGACGATGAACATCATGATGCCGGCATTCATCACCGTGCGCTGATCGATCAGGCCGCTCGGGATCGGGCGGTCCGGCCGCTCCTCGCGATCGATCTCGACATCGAAGGCATCGTTCAGATACATGCCGCCGACATAGAACAGCGACAGCGCCACCAGCAGCGGCAGGGTTCGCGGATCCAGCAGCACGCCGCCGCCGAGGACCAGACCGGTCAGACCATTGGTCCAGACGGTCGGCAGGTTGGAAACACGGCCAAGTTTCAGTGTCGTCGCCAAACTCATCGTCTACCTACGCTTTCCCTGATCGTCGACTGTCCCTGCACCCTGCTCGGCAAGATCGGCTGATCAGGCCTGTCCGACGTCTGTTTCTCAATCCCCAATGGGGTTTGTCCGGCAGAACCTAGCGAAAAGGCAAGTCCATTTCCAGAATAACACTTGATCGATGGTAAAATCACCGTTGGGTTTCGCCTTCCCCGAGAGATTTCTCCGGATGGTCCGCGCATATTCGTCGAGATGGTCCCTTGTGTTCCCGGTGAGATCTGCTTATGTGGTCGCCACCTGGTTCACGGATGTCGACGCTGAAACCGACGGATATCTCTGTCGCCTGCGTCGAACCAACGTCCGAGACAGGCTGGTGCCGCACAATGACGTGCAGCACCTGCTACTCCAATCTATGAGGTTACTCGTCTTGAATACTGGAACAGTCAAGTGGTTCAACGCCGTCAAAGGCTATGGCTTCATCGAGCCCGAGACCGGCGGTTCGGATGCTTTTGTTCATATTTCGGCGGTGGAGCGGGCCGGTCTCGACTCCCTGCAGGAAGGTCAGCGAATCGAATATGAGCTCGTGCGCGGCCAAAACGGCAAAAGCGCCGCCGAGAACCTGAAGGTTCTCAGCTGACGCCGAGCGACATAGCTCATCAAGAACCCTCCGGCGGAATCGCCGGGGGGTTTTTTCTTGCCATGACATGATCGCCGCGAGGGGGCCGGTCCCTTGCTTTCCGTCCCGCAGCAATGACAAATCAACAAAGGACGGTACGACGTCGTTCGACACGAGGTGTTGCATGGGCGGGTTGGATCAAAAGGCTGAACGCGCCGCTGCGCCGACGCGCGCGCAGGTCGATGTCGACGCTCTGGTGGTCGGCGCGGGCTTCGCCGGGCTCTACATGCTGCATCGGCTGCGCGGGCTAGGCCTCTCCGCCCTGGTCCTCGAGCGCGGCGACGGGGTCGGCGGCACGTGGTACTGGAACCGCTATCCGGGTGCACGCTGCGACGTCGAAAGCCTGCAATATTCCTACCAGTTCTCGGACGCGCTGCAGCAGGAATGGGTCTGGACCGAGCGTTATGCGGCGCAGCCCGAACTCCTGCGCTATGCCGAGTACGTCGCCGAACGCTTCGACCTTGCGCGCGACATCCGGTTCAACAAGACCGTGACCGCGGCGAGCTTCGACGAAGCCGGCAGCCGCTGGCTGCTGGAGACCGAAGACGGCGAGCGCTTCCGGGCACGCTACTGCGTCATGGCGACCGGTTGCCTCTCGATGGTCAACCGCCCCGAGGTCGAGGGATTGTCACGCTTTCGGGGCGAGCTTCTGCACACCGGGGACTGGCCGCATCACGAGGTCAGCTTCGCGGGCAAGCAGGTCGGCATCATCGGCACCGGCTCCTCGGCGATCCAGTCGATCCCGATCATCGCCGAGACGGCGACGCATCTGACCGTGTTCCAGCGCACCCCGAACTACGCCGTGCCCGCGCACAACGCGCCCCTCGATCCAGCGGTGCAGGCGGCGGTCAAGGCCGACTATCCGGCGCTGCGCGCGCGTGCCAGGACGCGGCGCAACGGCATCGACTTTCCGCTTCCGAGCGGCTCGGCGCTCGACCTTACCCCGGAGGAGCGCGAGGCCGTCTACGAGGAACGCTGGGCCCTGGGCGGGCTCAACTTCACCACGGTGTTCAACGATATCCTGCTGAACCAGGACGCCAACGACACCCTCGCCGACTTCATTCGCCGCAAGATCGCCGAGATCGTCCGGGACCCCGCGACCGCCGAAACCCTGTCGCCGGACAGCATCGTCGGCTGCAAGCGGCTCTGCGTCGACACCGGCTACTATCAGACCTTCAACCGGTCGAACGTCACCCTGATCGACCTGCACGAAAAGCCGATCGACACGGTGGTCGAGGACGGCATCGAGGTCGGCGGCGCGCATCACCCCCTCGACATGCTGATCCTCGCCACCGGCTTCGACGCCATGACCGGCGCGCTCAATCGCATCCTGATCACCGGGCGCGGCGGCGAGCGGCTTCGCGACAAATGGGCGGACGGGCCGACGACCTATCTCGGCCTCGCCATCGCCGGTTTTCCCAACCTGTTCACCATCACCGGACCCGGCAGCCCCTCGGTGCTGACCAACATGCTGCCGACCATCGAGCAGCATGTCGACTGGATCGCCGACTGTCTGGCCTATTGCGAGGAGCATGACGTGGGGTCGATCGAGGCGAGCGCCGAAGCCGAGGCCGCCTGGGTCGAGCATGTCGGCGAGACCGTCGGCAAGACACTCTATCGGCAGTGCAATTCCTGGTATCTCGGCGCCAACATTCCAGGAAAGCCGCGCGTGTTCATGCCCTATCCGGGGTTCCCGCCCTATGTCGAAACCTGCGCGCGGGTCGCGGCCCGGGGCTATGAGGGCTTCGTGCTCACGCCGAACGCCTAGAGCCGGTCAGCGCAGGACGGCACCCAGGAGGGTCGCTTCGAACTCGTCCACCAGCTCGTAACAGATCTTCACCTCCCGATCCCTCGGCGACCAATAGGCATTGGCCTCGTTGCATGCGGTGAAGCGTATGGTCACCGGTGACGGCAAGGCGATGGTCTCGCCGAAGCCGGCGATCGCGTCTTCCAGAAGACCGTCTCGCCGGGCAAGATCGCGCGCTCCCTCCTGCTCTGGCGACGGTTCGTCGAAGACCACGGTGATTGGCGCCTCGATCGGCAGAGCGCCGTCCGCGGCGTCATCCTGTCGCCGATGCGGCTCCAGCAGGTGCTGCCAGCCCTCCTTCATGCGCGTGAAGTCGTAGGGGCAGGTGCGGATGCGCTCTTCGGGCAGGCCGGAATCGAGCGCGTAGTCATAAAAGCCGTCCTGATCGCTCCCGACCATCAGGCAGACAACAGCGAAATGGCGCTGCTGATCGAGCGCGTGCTCGTCCCAGTAGCGCCGGTCCATGCCCTCGGAGGCCAGGTCGCTCTGCACGCTCCAGGCATCGGCGACCGCGACGATCAGGGCATCGCCGATGTCATCCGGCGTTTCCGGAATCATGGTGACCGCGGCAAAACCGTCGACCGCGTCCTCCTCCCGGCCGATCACCGGCAGCTTCAGGAGGTCGATCAGCGCGTGACCGAGCTCGTGATAGACCGTGAACAGGGTGTTGCCGACGACGAACAGCGTGTCGTCGTCGAAGGCGTCGGCATCGTCCTCATCGATCCACACCGCTGGCTTCGGATCTGCCGCCTGAATGGGCGTGATCGACACCGAGAACGACGCCAGACAGAGCCACGGCCATGCGAATCGGAACGGCGAAATCAATGCTGCAACCTCGATCACCTGCTTATAGGCAACTGATGGGGTCTCTACGGCGAGACGTCAACCATGTCGCAAAAAGTCGATCGGCGTCGTCCCTCCACGCGCCACCAGCGGGTCGATCGGGACGGGATCGTGGTCGTCGAACACCTCCAGCACGTCGTAGAGGGTGTTGCGCTGAAACGGCACACGTCCCGCCTTGCGAATCAGCTGGACCATCTCAGCCGGCGTCACCTCCTGGCCGTGCTTCGCGCCCGCCGCCCGGCTGATGCTTTCGTTCATCAGCGTGCCGCCGAGATCGTTCGCCCCGCATTGCAGCATCTTCACGGCGAGCGCCGGCCCGAGCTTCACCCAGGAGACCTGGATATTGTCGATCCAGCCATGGAGCATCAGGCGGGCGACCGCGTGCATCTTCAGGCTCTCGTCCTCGCTCGGCCCGGCGCGCACGTCGCTGCGCCGGCGATAGAGCGGGCTGTCCCAATGGACGAAGCCGAGCGGCACCAGCTCCGTGAAGCCGCCCGTGTTTTTTTGGACTTGCCTGAGCAGATCCAGGTGCGCCGCCCAGTGCTCGGGGCCGTCGATATGGCCGTACATGATGGTCGCGGTCGAGGGGACGCCGGCCTCGTGAGCGGTTTTGACGATCGTGATCCAGTCCTCGGTGCTGAGCTTGTCGCGGGTGAGCTGCTTTCGGATGGTGGTATCGAGAATCTCCGCGGCCGTGCCGGGGATGGAGCCGAGGCCTCGGGCTTTCAGGTCGAGGATGTAGTCGCGATAGCTCATGCGCGCCTGGCGGGCTCCATACCAGATCTCGAAGGGCGAAAACGCGTGAATGTGGAGGTCGGGGACCTCGGCCTTGATCGCGTCGAGGATGCGGGGGTAGTGGCGCCAGCCGAGATCGGGATTGAGCCCGCCCTGGATGCAGACCTCGGTCGCACCGCGCTCCCACGCCTCGCGCGCCCGCCGCGCAATCTCGTCGAGCGACAGGACCTCGGCGCCCTCCTCCTCCCGGCGCTTGGCGAAGCCGCAGAACTGGCAGCCCATATAGCAGATATTGGTGAAGTTGATGTTGCGGCAGACGACGAAGCTGGCCCGGTCACCGTTCACCAGCTGCCGGAGGCAGTCGGCGGCGCGGAACAGCGCCTCGCGATCGGCACCTTCGGCGGCGAACAGGCGGACGGCGTCCGCGGGCGCGATCTCCTTGCCAACGAACGGTCGCTCCAGGATGCGCGCGACGTCGGGCGAGGCTTGGCCGAGATCGGGCTCGATGGTGCCACTCAAGCCGCAGTCTCCCGCTGATCCCGCGCCAGGCCGTCAGCGCGCGCGAGCGGCTTCAGCTTTGCCGCCACGCCCTCGTCGACGAAGCCGGCGCCCGGCTCGAGGAAGCGCGGATAGACGGTGAGGCGTTCTTCGAGCCTGAAGCCGCAGGCTTCCGTGGTCGCGCGCAGGCGAGCGATCGCCGGCCATGCGTGGTCCGGGTTGATATGATCGATGGTGAGCGGCGAGATCCCGCCCCAGTCGTTGATGCCGGCATCGAGATAGGCGGCATGGCGCTTTTCCAGGTTAGGCGGTGCCTGCAGGCTGATCTCCGCCGGCAGAATCAGGCGGGCGGCGGCGATAGTGCGCAGCATGTCGTCCAGCGTCGGCTCGGGATGATGCGCCATAGCGATGCCGCGCTTGGCCTGAAAATTCTGCACGATCACTTCCTGGATGTGACCATAGCGGAGATGCACATCGCGGATCGCTTCGAGGCTCTGGACGCGCTCCTCGAAGGTCTCGCCAATGCCGATCAGGATGCCCGTGGTGAACGGCACGCGCGCGCGCCCGGCGCGCTCCAGGGTGCGCAGGCGCTGGAGCGGCACCTTGTCCGGGCAGGCGTGATGCGCCCTGCCCTTCTCCATCAGCCGTTTCGACACCGTCTCCAGCATCATGCCCATGGAGCCCGAGACCGGTTTCAGCATGGCGATTTCTTCGCTGCTGAGCGTGCCGGCGTTGACATGGGGAATGAGCCCGGTCTCATCGACGACGCGCGAACAGATATCCCGGAGATAGTCTGTCATGCGCCCATAGCCGAGGGCGGCCAAGCCCTCGCGCGCCTCCGAATAGCGGCGCTCGGGTTTCTCGCCAAGTGAGAAAAGTACCTCCTTGCAGCCCAGGCGTTCACCGGCGCGCACCACGTCCATCACCTGGTCCGGCGTCATGATGCGCGCTTCGGGCGAACTCGGCGGCTTGACGAACACACAATAGCCGCAGCTGTCCCGGCACATGTTGGTGAGCGGCACGAACACTTTTCTCGAATAGGTGACGGTCCTGCCAAACGCGCGATCGCGAACCGCCGCAGCCTCGGCCATGAGCTGGTCGAGATCGGCGCCCTCGAAATCCGAAGCGCGACGAACGACCGCGGACGATCGTTCCATCACCCCTTCGCCCAATCCTCCGGCCCTTAGCGATGTCTTAACGTCCATGCCCTACTCTCTTGCCTGGTCCATGCGATCCTGGGAGTCCGCGCCTCGCCCCCAAAATCTCTCGCGGACGGACTCCCAGGATCGCATGGACCAGATCGCAGATGTTACATGCAATGGGTTAAGATTTCCTTTCCCGGTCCCTTTTACTGATGCGGTGGCCAGACACGGTGGCGGGCGAGGCCGCTCGATGCATCGTCAACGCACCGTTCGACGCAGCTCGATCACCACATTCGCCCGCCGGAGCCGCAAAAAACCACCGCACCAAACGCCGAGCAGTCAAAAAGCGCACCAAACGCCCCTAACCGTGTCTGGCAGGTGAACCAGGTGCTGGCAGCACCCAGGTGCGGGTCGTACATCAGTCATGGTGGGTGTGGTCGGCGTAGTGGCGTGCGAGCACGTCCCCGCCGAAGTCGTTGGCGAGATCGCGCCAGACGGCGTGGATGTGGTTGGCGTCGTTCTGCGTGTTGTCATATTCGATGAACAGGCGGTCGCCCTGGATGCGATAGTAGTGGGGCTGGTGGCGCTCGTCGCCGCCGGCCCAGGCGAAGGCGATTTTTTCGAATTCGTGGTCGACCAGGGCGGCCTGCCGGTCGGCGAGGGCGTCGGGCAGACGATCGAGATAGCAGCCGATCAGCGTTCGAAGAATCTCGGTCTCGCCGTCGTTCAGGGCAGGCGCGAGGATGCCAGCCGGCTTGCGGGTGAATCTGAGCCCGTCCGCTTTGCCCTCGGTGGGCAGGGAGACGTCGCCGGCGCGGTGGCCGGCGGCGACCAGCTCGCGATCGCCCTCGGTGACGATGGCACGATTGCCGGTGATCAGGTCGCTCGGCGCGGTCACGGCGAGCAGTGCCTGCTGCCGCCTGTCGCCGTCCAGGCTCCTGAACAGCTCGCGGCCAAGATCCTCGATCGCGGCGAGCGGGCGATGCAGATGGGGGCCGAGAAGCGGGCTGTCCGCAGGGTTGGCGCCGAAGAAATTCGGGGTCGAGGCGAGCACCTCGCCGTCGACGATCAGATGATGCAGCGAGACGTGATGGCCGCCGAAGCGCCAGCTCCAGGCCCCTGCCCGTCCCGGCTCGCCGAAGATGGTGACGTAGTAGAGCAGCGGATCGCGCCGGCGTTCGCGCGAGCGGCCGGGCGGCCAGTTCTCGACGCGATCCAGGATGTTTTCGAGCCCCATGATGGTCGCCGCGGTGACGTAGCCCGCTTTCGACAGGCCGGTCGCGACCAGGCGGTGCACCAGCTGGTGCTGGGTCGGGGTCATGCGGCCGAGATCGAGGCCGCCATGGTCGGTCGGAGTATAGAACCAGAGCCGGCGCTCCGCATCGTCGGGAAAGGGCCGGCAGGCAACCTCGATCTGGTCGGCATCGAGCGCGTCGATCAGCCGGGAGGCCGCCTCGATCATCTGTTCGGCAATCGCGCGCGTGCTGTCGGCTGCCATGCGTCCCTCGTCCTTTCCTGCCGTCCGGGATTTCAGGATCGCGCGGATTGCGCCCCCTGTCGAGGGACCGCGTCGAGCTTCCCCCAGCTCATGACGTGGCTGATCCGGATCGCGACCACCGGCAGGTCGTCGATGCGCATGGCGCGAAGCTGCGGATAGCGCCGTCGCAGCGCCTCCTGAGCGCGATCATGCGCCGAGCCTTCGGTAAGAATCGCGGCCTCGCCCTGCACCATCAGCCAGCCGAGCGTCGACCAGTCCTCGTCATAGCGATCGACCACCACGGCGACCTTGGGATTGGCCCGGATATTGTCGAGGCGTTTCAGCCCGCTTCCCCGCCGTTTCGGCTTCTCGTCGATGGTGAAGCAGAGCGCACCCTCGACCAGCGCATAGCAGATCGGCAGGACGTGCGGCTGCCCGTCGGCATCGGCGGTCGCCAGGCGCGCGACGCGCTCCATCTCTAGAAATCGGCACTGCTGTTCGGTTAGCATGAGGCACCGGGCGCTGGTCGTCTCGACACATGGAGAAAAATAGCATGAAGATCGGCATGACGCTGCCCATGCGGGGGCCGCTGGCCAATCCCGACGACATTCGCGTCCAGGTCCGCGAGGCCGAGACGCTGGGCTTCGATCACATCGGCGTCAACGATCACGTCATCGTGCCGAAGAGCATCGACTCGCGCTATCCCTACTCCGCGACCGGCGCCTTTCCCGGCTCGGCCTCGGGCGCTTGCCTCGACCTGTTCGAGCTGCTGGCTTTCGTCGCCGCGATCAGCGAGCGCCCGAAGCTGGTGACCGCGATCGCGGTGGTGCCCCATCGCGGCGCCGTGCATACGGCGAAGATCGTCTCGACCATCGACGTGCTGTCCAAGGGCCGGATGGTGCTCGGCATCGGCGCCGGCTGGATGAAGGAGGAGTTCGATGCCCTCAACATCCCGCCCTTCGAGGCGCGCGGCAAGGTCACCGACGAGTATCTGCAGGCCTGCAAGACCCTCTGGACCGAGGACGACCCGGTGTTCGCGGGCGATCACGTCCAGTTCGAGAACATCACCTTCCTGCCGAAGCCGGTGCAAAAGCCGCATCCGCCGATCTGGGTCGGCGGCGAGAGCAAGGCCGCGATGCGCCGCGCGGTCCGCCTCGGCGACGTCTGGTTCCCGATCGGCAACAACCCGCGCCACCCGCTGAACACCCCCGCCCGCCTGAAGGAGGGCATCCAGCGCCTGCACCGCCTCGCCGAAGAGGAAGGCCGCGATCCGAACAGTGTCGGCCTGGCCTTCTACGCCAATTGGTACGACGAGACCAAAACTCAGACCACCGACACCGGCGAGCGCCACATCCTCACCGGGTCGGCCGCCGACCTCGCCGACGACATCGGGCTGCTGGAGGAACTCGGCTTTACCGACCTCCTCCTCCAGTTCCAGCGCGAGACTCAGGAGAAGACGCTAGCCAGCCTCGAGTGGTTCGCCTCTCAGGTGCGGCGCGCACCTCGTTGACTTGCCTGACACTCACCCCAACACCAGGTGAGCCAGACAGTTAGGTCCGGCGCCCGGTTCGAAGGCTTGGGCAGAAACCGGACGACCAAGCCCATGCAAGTCCGGCCCGCCCGGGCTCCGGGCCGCATACTGTGGGGCCAGGCTCAGGCAAGTTCAGCCCGCACGCGCTGCGTGCTGGGGTTGCATGTCGGATTTGTCGATGCCGGCGACTTTGGTGGGGGCTTTCATGGCGTCGCGGCGGAAGGGTTCGCCGAGTTCCTGGTTGAGGACGACCTCGAGGAAGGTGGTGACGCCGTTCTCCATCTGATCCTTGACGGCGGTGGCGAGGGCCTCGGTCAGGGCGTGCATGGTGGTGACCTGGACACCTTTGACGCCGCAGGCCTCGGCGATCCTGGCGTAGGAGACGTCGAGGTCGAGTTCGGTGCCGACGAAGTTGTCGTCATACCAGAGCGTGGTGTTGCGCTTTTCCGCGCCCCATTGGTAGTTGCGGAACACGATCATGGTGATCGGCGGCCATTCCTCGCGGCCGCAGGAGGTCATCTCGTTCATCGAGATGCCGAAGGCGCCGTCGCCGGCGAAGCCGACCACCGGGGTGCCGGGGCAGCCGATCTTGGCGCCGAGGATCGCCGGAAAGCCGTAGCCGCAGGGGCCGAACATGCCGGGGGCGAGGTATTTCCGGCCTTTCTCGAAGGTCGGGTATGCATTGCCGATCGCGCAGTTGTTGCCGATGTCGGTGGAGATGATGGCGTCCTCCGGCAGGGCGGCCTGGATGGCGCGCCAGGCCATGCGCGGGCTCATGCGCTCGGGCTGGCGGTCGCGGGCGCGCTGGTTCCAGGTGGTGCCGGGATCGTCGTCCTCGTGGTCCATCGAGGCGAGCTGCTGCAGCCAGCGGGATTTGGTCGTCGCGATGAGATCCTTGCGCTCCTGACGACCGGCGTCGCCGGCAGTGTCGGCGAGCTGCTCCAGAATCTGCTCGGCGACCAGCTTGGCGTCGCCCTGGATACCGACGGCGACCCTCTTGGTGAGGCCGATGCGGTCGGCGTTCATGTCCACCTGGATGATTTTCGCGTCCTTCGGCCAGTAGTCGATGCCGTAGCCGGGGAGCGTGGAGAACGGGTTCAGCCTGGTGCCGAGGGCGAGCACGACGTCCGCCCGGGCGATCAGCTCCATGCCAGCCTTGGAGCCGTTATAGCCGAGCGGGCCGGCGAACAGCGGATGGGAGCCGGGGAAAGCGTCATTGTGCTGGTAGTTGCAGCAGACCGGCGCGCCCAGGCGTTCGGCGAGGGCGGCGGTGGTCTCGATCGCGCCGCTGAGCACCACCCCTGCCCCGTTCAGGATCACCGGAAAGTCGGCTGCCGACAGCAGTTCCGCTGCTTTGGCGATGGCGGCGGCACCGCCACGCGGCGGCTCGATGCGCACGACCTCGGGCATCTCGATGTCGATCACCTGGGTCCAGAAGTCGCGCGGCACGTTGATCTGGGCCGGCGCCGAGCCGCGCCAGGCCTTCTCGATCACCCGGTTCAGCACTTCCGCGATACGCGACGGATCGCGCACTTCCTCCTGATAGCAGACGATGTCGGCAAACGTCGCCATCTGCGGCATTTCCTGGAAACCGCCCTGGCCGATGGTCTTGTTGGCGGCCTGGGGGGTTACCAGGAGAAGCGGCGTGTGGTTCCAGTACGCCGTCTTGATCGGCGTGACGAAATTGGTGATGCCGGGGCCGTTCTGCGCGACCGCCATGCACATCTTGCCGCTCGCCCGGGTGTAGCCGTCCGCGGCCATGCCGGCATTGCACTCGTGGGCGCAGTCCCAAAAGGTGATGCCGGCTTCCGGGAAAAGGTCCGAGATCGGCATCATGGCGGAGCCGATGATCCCGAAGGCGTGCTCGATGCCGTGCCTCTGCAGGACTTTGACGAACGCTTCTTCGGTGGTCATTTTCATTCGTTGTCTCCTCGCAAGATCTGCCTCCCCGCCGACGCCCCGGACCGCCCGATCGGGCGATTGCAGGCATTCGACCAGCCGAAGGATATCAAGCTTTGCGCCGCCTTCGTCAATCCCGGCCGGCGAAAGGCCGTGCCCGGACGCGCTCGCCGCGCGGGGTTGCCGATCTCATGAATGGGGACGGGAAGCGATCGGATCAGACGCTGTAGTAGAGCTGGTATTCCACCGGATGCGGCACCGCCTCCTGGGCCTGAATCTCGGTGCGTTTCAGCGCGATATAGGCATCGATCATGCCGTCGGAGAAGACCTCGCCTTTGGTCAGGAAGGCGCGATCCCTGTCCAGGGCGGTGAGCGCCTCGTCCAGGGTGCGGCAGACGGTCGGCATTTCCTCGATCTCCTTGGCCGGCAGATCGTAGAGGTTGCGGTCCATCGGCTCGCCCGGATCGATCCGCCTGGCGATGCCGTCGAGACCGGCCATCAGAAGGGCGGAAAAGGCGAGATAGGCGTTGGCGGAGGGATCGGGAAACCGAAGCTCGACCCGCTTGTCCTCCGGCCGCGCGGCAAAGGGCAGACGCAGCGCCGCCGAGCGGTTGAACGCCGCATAGGCGAGATGGCGCGGCGCGTTCTGTCCGGGTGCCAGGCGGCGATAGCTGTTGGTGGTGGGGTTGGTGAACGCGTTCAACGCCTGAGCGTGCTGCAAAATGCCGCCGATGAAATGCAGGCAGAGCTCCGAAAGATCGGCATAGCCATGGCCGGCGAAAATGGGCTTGTCGTCGTGCCAAAGCGCCTGCTGGATCTCGAAGCTGGCGCCCTGCTCGAAGGCCAGCGGCTTGGCCATGAAGGTCGCCGTCTTGCCGTAGGAATGGGCGACGTTCTGGACGACATAGCGATAGATCTGAATGCCGTCGGCCGAGGCGAGCATCGGGCGCGCGGAGAGGTTGATCTCGCATTGGCAGGGTGAGGGGTTGTGATGCTGCTGCTGCGCTTCGAGGCCCATCGCCTGCATCATGCTCACGATCTCGGCGCGCAGGTCCGCGAAATGGTCGGCCGGCGGCACGGCATAGGGAGCGGTGCCGGAAAAGCGATGCCCGGAATTGCCGATGTCGTAGCGGGCATTGCTGCTGTCCCTGCCCTCGTCCGCGCCGACCCGCCAGAAGGCCTCGCTGCTCCTGACCTCGCTTCTGACGTCGTCGAACACCGAAAACGCCATCTGCGCCGCGGTCATCATCTCGTCGGCGACGCCGCTGCCTTCGAGATGGGTCATGGCTTTCGCGGCGATCGAGCGCGGGCAGCGCTCATAGGCGAGGCCGGACCCGGGTTCGGCGACGTTGGCGATCAAAAGGAGCGTCGGCTGCGCGCTGAACGGATCGTTCACCGCGGTCGACAGATCGGGAATGAGCATCATGTCCGACTCGCTCGCATCGCGCCAGCCGGGCACGGCCGAGCCGTCGAACATGATGCCCTCCTCGAGCAGCCGTTCGCTCACCTTGGCGGCCGCGAAGCCGACATGCTGCCAGCGGCCGCGCAGGTCGGTGAACCGGAAATCGACGGTCTGTATCGCGTCCTGCTCGATGCGCTCGATGACGGAAGTCGTCTCTGCCATGCTGCCCGCTCTATCGCCTTGCCCAACCCATCCACGACCTCTTTACGCCAGCGCAGGTTGTGGGAAAAGCTTTCGTTGCACTCGAACGCGGCCGGCAGAAGCCCTTCGAATCATAGCAAGATCGGCAAAGCGCGACAAACCTATCCCTGCCCGGCGGCCTTTTGTCCGGGCAGAGCCACGAACAGATAGCAGGTCAGGAAGGTGAGCGTGGTGCCCAGCGCCACCGTCAGCCCGATGACCCGCAGCACGGAGATCGAGGACATCGCCAGGAGAGCGAACACCACCGTCGTCGAGATGGCGCAGATCGCGATGCCATGAAAGGCTCGGCGCCGATCGTCGGGCTCATCGGTTTTCCAGCTGAAGAACAGCCCGTAGTCCAGGCCGACGCCGATCACCACGAGGCTTGCCAGGATGTGGAACAGCGAGAATTTCTCGCCGAGCAGCAGCAGCAGACCCGCGGTCATGGCGAGCGCGCTGACCATCGCGAACAGGATCCTCGCCGTCTCCACGACGTCTCTGCGCGCCGCATACAGGAGCGCCATGATCACCACCATGCCGACCGAAAGCCGGAGCAGGGCTGCGTTGCGAAAGCTGGTGATCGACGCAGCCGACACGGCCTTCAGATCCATGAACTCGGCCTGATCGGCCCCGTCCGCCACCGCCTGCAACGCGTCCAGATCCTGCACGGCGCTGAGCGGAATGAAGCCGTGCCAGCGGCCGTCCTGCCTGGTCATGAGATTCGCGATCTTCGGCCAGAGCGGCGTTCCCTGGAAGATCGAGGGATCATCCTCGGGCGTAGTCGGCGGCCGCCCCCTGCTCGTCTCGACCGCCTCGAGAAACGGCGCGAACAGCGTCGGATCGAGACCGTTCTTCTCGGCGGCGACGGTCAGGTCACGCTGCAGCCGCTCGGCGTCGGGCAAGGCGTCCCGGCGCGCCTCCTGGGTCGCGATGCTCGGGATGTAGCGGTGGACGGCGTCGAAGCCGCCGATGGCGCCGCTCTCCTTGAGCTCCTCGAGTTTCGGCTGCAGTGCCTCGCTGGCGCGCAGCATGGCTTCGGCATCGTCGCCCGAGGTGAGAAAGAGGAAGCGAAGATCCGGCGCGCCGAGATCGGCCCGAAGCGCGCCGTCCAGGAGCTTGGTCGCCGCCGGAACCGGGCTCAGCGCCGAGAGATCGCGCTCCCAGATCGCATCGGCGCGGCTCCCGACCAGGAGAATGGCCAGCACGGTGAGGCTGACGAAAGCGAACGAGAGCCCGCGCGGCGGCATCCAGCTTTGTCCGCTCGCAGGGCCTGCACCCGCGAACAGCCGCCGGTCGCCGGCCATGCTCGGCACCACCCAAAGCGCCGTGACCACGGCCGCGGCCAGGCCCGAGCCGATGAAGGCGGCGAGCTGAGCGAGGCCGGTGAAGCCGCCGGTGCCGAGCACGAGAAATGCTGCAATCGTCGTGGCGGCGCCCAGCAGCATCGGGGAGAGGATGCGCTTTGCGGTGTCGCGCAGGCGCTCCTCGCGATGCGTATGCGAGAACAGGTGCAGCGGGTAGTCGATCGCCACGCCCAGGAGTGTAAGGCCGAAGGCAAGGGTGATGCGGTGCACCGAGCCGAACCCGAGGACGGTCACGGCAAGACCGATGACGATGCCGGTCACGATCGGCAGCGACGCCAGGGCGAGCAGGCGGACGGACCGATAGACCGCGTAGAGAAAGCCGCCGATCAGCGCGAGCGCGACCAGCGTGCCGATGACCATCTGATCGCGCACGACGCCCCGCGCCTTCACCGTGTTGACCGGCGTGCCCGCCATCAGCAGCCTGACCTCATGCTCGGCCGCGATCGCGGTCAGGCGGGCTTCGATCGCCTCCACCGTGCCGATCTGGCGGTCGAGGGTGTAGCCCGGACTGTCGGTCTCGATCAGCAGCAGCGTGCGCTCGCCGTCCGGCGAAACCCAGACCCCCTGGTCGCGCGGCGGCGGCTTGGTGCCGTCCTGCCAGCCCAGGAGCAGCTCCTGAAAGACGCCGGTCGGGTCCTGCGCCGCTTCCTTCTCGTAGATCTTGGCGAAGGGTGATGTGAGCTGCCTGGCGCGCACGGCGAGTGCCGCCTCGAGATCGGCTTCATCGAGCGGCCCGGCCTCCCCGATCAGAAAGCGATAGGCGAACAGGCGCTGAAACGTGTCCGGCGAGATCGGCTGCTCGCCATTGCTGACCCGCGACAGCGCTTGCCAGCCGTCGAGCGCCCTGACCGCGGCCTTGCTCGCCTGAACGCGTGCCTCGGCCTCACCGCCATCGAAGGCGACCAGGATCAGGCGGGCCGCCGGTCCTTCGCGCAGACGCGTGAACAGCAGGTCCTCGATCGGCGCGCCGTCATGCGGCAGGAAGACCGTGAGGTCGTCGTCGATCCTGAGCGCCACCCCGAGAACCAGGCCGGCAACCACCAGAAGCGCCGCCCAGAGGGCTATGGTCAGCTGATTTCTTGTCAAGGAAATAAAAAAGGGTGAACCGTTGGTGAGGACTGTCGCGAAGCCAGAGAATGCGTCGCCCCGCGCCGCAAGGCAAGGCCTTGGTTTGCCGCTTCTTTGTCATGAATTTGTCACGGCTGAGCGGTCATCGCCGGCCGCAGGGGCGGTCCGACGGACCAGCCGTCCCGGGCATCGGGTGAAAAGGCCCCCTCGCCTGCCTTTGTCGCAATTCGAAGAGAGCGAGTCGTCGGGGAAAAAGGCCGGCGTTCCGGAAAAAATTAAGGGAGAATTATAGCGTTGCATCACGTGCGCCTGGATCGCCGGCGGGGCGAAGGCAGAGAGGGTAGGTGAGCTCATGGCTGACGACGACGATCTGGATCTGCGCTCCCTCGATGACGACGAGCTCGTCAAGCAGATGCAGGACGACCTTTATGACGGTCTCAAGGAAGAGATCGAGGAAGGCGTCAACATCCTGCTGGAACGCGGCTGGGCGCCCTATGATGTCCTGACCAAGCCCCTGGTCGGCGGCATGACGATCGTCGGCATCGACTTCCGGGACGGCATCCTGTTCGTGCCGGAGGTGCTGCTCGCCGCCAATGCGATGAAGGCAGGCATGAAGATCCTGCGCCCGCTGCTCGCCGAGACCGGCGCGCCGCCCATGGGCAAGATGGTGATCGGCACGGTCAAGGGCGACATCCACGACATCGGCAAGAACCTGGTCTCCATGATGATGGAGGGTGCCGGCTTCGACGTGATCGACCTCGGCATCAACTGCGACGTCGACAAATATCTGGCCGCCCTCGAGGAGCACAAGCCTGATATCCTCGGCCTGTCAGCGCTGCTGACCACCACCATGCCTTACATGAAGGTGGTGATCGACACGCTGAAGGAGAAAGGCCTGCGCGACGAGTATGTCGTCCTGGTCGGCGGCGCGCCCTTGAACGAGACCTTCGCCAACGCCATCGGCGCCGACAGCTACTGCCGCGATGCCGCGGTCGCGGTCGAGACCGCCAAGGAGTACATGTCCAGGCGCCACAACCAGCGCCCCGGCGACATGACCACCGCCGTCAACTAGCCCCGACGCGGGGCTGCGTCTACCTGACGTCAACCTGTTGCTGCGTTTGTGCATGCAACCCTTGCTTGCGGAGTGTTGTTGATGACCGATACCATTTTGAGCTCCGCGACCAGGGAGATCGCGATCGGCTTCGAGCGGCCGTTCTGCGTGATCGGCGAGCGCATCAACCCGACCGGTCGCAAGAAGCTCGCGGCCGAGATGGCGGCGGGCGATTACAGCACGGTCGAGGCGGACACGCTCGCCCAGGTCGCCGCCGGCGCCAACATGCTGGACGTCAATGCCGGCATTCCCCTCGCCGACGAGCCCGCGATCCTGGCCGAGACCGTGAAGCTGGTGCAGTCCCTGACCGATCTGCCGCTCTCGATCGACAGCTCGATCGTCGCCGCCCTCGAAGCCGGCCTCGCCGCCTACCAGGGCCGGCCGCTGGTGAACTCGGTCACCGGTGAGGAGGATCGCCTGGAGGTCGTCCTCCCGCTGATCAAGAAATATGACTGCGCCGTGGTCGCCATCTCCAACGACGAGACCGGCATCTCCGAAGACCCTGATGTCCGCTTCGAGGTCGCAAAAAAAATCGTCCAGCGCGCGCAGGATTACGGCATCAAGCCCGCCGACGTGGTGGTCGACCCGCTGGTCATGCCGATCGGCGCGCTCGCCAATGCGGGGCGTGCCGCGTTTCATCTGATCCGGCGCCTGCGCGACGAGCTCAAGGTCAACACCACCTGCGGCGCCTCGAACGTCAGCTTCGGCCTGCCCAACCGCCACGGCATGAACGCGGCCTTCCTCTCCATGGCGATCGGCGCCGGCATGACCTCCGCGATCATGAACCCGCTGCACGCCGAGGAGATGACCGGCGTGAAAGGCGCCGACGTGCTCATGGGCCACGACCCCGACTGCCGCACCTGGCTCCGCACCTTCCGCGAACCCGCCGCCGAAGGCGTGGGTCGTCGTGAAGGCCGGCGGCGGCGGGCGTAACTTGTCTGACACCGTCCCGTCCCGCCTGGCGCTCCGACGAGGTAGCCGACATGTATCATCGGAACGCCGGCAGGGAGGATAGTTGGCGAGCGCACGGACTCCCAGGATCGCATGGACCAGGAAAGCGTGTGCTTTTTACGCCATCGCGGTTAAGAAGAGGTTAACGGAGACGGGCGGCATCTGCCTGCCGCCGCGCTCTCGATCGACCCGGCCCGGGAGACGCTGAGCCTTGAGTGACAATGCCCTGATCGTGTTCACGCCCTCCGGCAAGCGCGGCCGCTTTCCCCGCGGCACGACCGTGCTGCAGGCGGCGCAGAAGCTCGGCGTGGATCTGGATTCGATCTGCGGCGGGCGCGGGCTTTGCGGCCGCTGCCAGGTGGCGCTCGGCGAGGGTGAGTTCGCCAAGCACGGCATCGTCTCGGCGGCGAGCCATGCCTCGGCCGCGGGCGAGGTGGAGGCGCGCTACGACCGGCGGAAGGGCCTGAAGCCTGGACGCCGTCTCGGCTGCCAGGCCGCCCTCCGCGGCGATCTGGTGGTGGACATTCCGCCCGAAAGCCAGGTGCATCGTCAGCTCGTCAGGAAGCGCGTCGAAGTCCGCGATATCCAGCTCGATCCTGTCGTCACCCTCCACTATGTCGAGGTCGACCCGCCGGACATGCATGCCCAGGCGAGCGACATCCTGCGCCTGGAACGCGCGCTCGAGGAGCAGTGGGGGCTGCCCGGCGTCATCGCCGATCTGCGTGTCATTCAGTTCGTGCAGAAGACGCTGCGCGAGGCGGACTGGAAGGTCACGGTCGCCCTGCACGAAAAGAACCGCATCGTGGCGCTCTGGCCGGGGCTGCAGGAGAAGGTCTACGGGGTCGCCTTCGACATCGGCTCGACCACCATCGCGGGACACCTGATCGAGCTCAGGAGCGGCGAGGTGGTCGCCTCCGCCGGCCTGATGAACCCGCAGATCCGCTTCGGCGAGGATCTGATGAGCCGGGTCAGCTACGTCATGATGAACCCGGGCGGCGATCAGGAGATGACGCTTGCCGTGCGCGAGACGATCACCGCCATGATCGGCCAGCTCGCTGCCGAGGCCATGGTCGATCCCGCGGAAATCCTGGAGCTGACCTTCGTCGGCAACCCGATCATGCATCATCTTCTGCTCGGCATCGATCCGACCGAGCTCGGCGGCGCGCCCTTCGCGCTCGCGATCGACGAGGCCGTGGTCTGCTGGGCGAGCGAGCTCGCCATCCATGCCACCAATCCAAGCGCGCGCGTCTACGTGCTTCCCTGCATCGCCGGCCATGTCGGGGCCGACGCGGCGGGCGTGGTCCTGAGCGAGACGCCCTACCTCGCCGAGGACATGACCCTGATCGTCGACGTCGGCACCAATGCCGAGATCATCCTGGGCGACAAGGATCGCCTGATGGCCGCCTCCTCGCCCACCGGCCCGGCCTTCGAGGGCGCCCAGATCTCCTGCGGCCAGCGCGCCGCCCCCGGTGCCATCGAGCGCGTGCGCATCGACCCCGAGACCCTGGAGCCCCGCTTCAAGCTGATCGGCTCCGACACGTGGTCGACCGGAGTGCTCGGACGGCATGACCCGGACCGCGGCAGCGTCGACGAGCCGGCGTCCGGCGCGACGGGGATCTGCGGCTCGGGCATCATCGAGGTGATCGCCGAGATGTATCTCGCCGGCATCATCCGGAAGGACGGGATGATCGACGGCGCCAAGGCCGCGCTCAGCCCGCGCATCCAGCCGGATGGCCGCACCTTCTCCTACCTGATTCAGGAGGGCGAGCCGGAGATCCGCATCACCCAGAACGACATCCGCGCGATCCAGCTCGCCAAGGCGGCCCTCTATGCCGGTGCACGGTTGCTGATGGACAAGATGGGCGTGGACAAGGTCGACCGGATCACGCTCGCCGGCGCCTTCGGCAGCCATATCGACGTCAAATACGCCATGGTCCTCGGCCTGATCCCCGACTGCGACCTCGACAAGGTGTCGTCTGCGGGCAATGCCGCGGGCACCGGCGCGCGCATCGCGCTTCTCAATCGCAATGCCCGGCGCGAGATCGAAGACGTGGTCCGCCGCATCGAAAAGGTCGAGACCGCGGTCGAGCCCCGCTTCCAGGAGCATTTCGTCAAGGCCATGGCGATCCCGCATGCGGATGCCGATTTCTCGAATTTGCAAAAGATCGTCACCCTGCCGGAGCAGGCGGACGAGCCGGAAGCGAGCGGGCGGCGGGAAAGGCGCAGGCGGCGCGGCCAGGGCTGAGGTGCCTAATTGAGCAGATACCAGATATCGAGAACCCGCCAGGCGCGGCTGTAGAAAATCGGAAGGCCGGCATCGGCGGCCACGGGATAGGCGCTGAGATAGGCCCCGACCAGACCTGCCAGCGTCACGGCCAGCACCGACAGCGTATAGCGCGCGCGGTAGATCGACCGCGGAATGTTTCTGTAGACGACGATGATCAGACACAGAAAGACCGGCAGAATAGCCTGGGGAACCGCAAGTCCGAGCAGAAAGAACAGGAGGATGGAGAGGATCAGAAGGACCTCGTTCCTGTTGAGACGCAGGCCGCGTCGTCGTCTCGAAGATCCCCCGGGCGTGGAAATCTGGTGCAGCAGGGCCACGAACGCGATGACGGCACTGAAAATCGTGGCCACGGCCGCCGCTGTATTTAACACAAGCAAGCTCCAATAAGCTCGATAATTGTTATTGTCGAAAAACCGGTTTCATAAGTAAAGCTTTCAATGATGAGCGTTATGCGCGATTGCCAATGTCAATCGATTTCAGATGACCGCGGATCGAGCGCGCGGCTTCGTTGCTGGGGCCGACGGCAGCAGTCCCAGGATCCGCCCGGAGCGGCGACGGCTCCGTTCAGGGAGGAGCGATGATGCCGGAAGCTCTGCCTGGGCTGGAAAACGCTCCTCACGATCCTCCGGACAGCGCATCGAAATCGCGACCCATCGCCGAGACATCGGCGGAAAGACCCGTGAAGTAGTCGAACGCGAGGGCGGCCTGATGCACCGCCATGCCCCTGCCGTTCATGACACGGCAGCCTTTGGCCCGCGCGAGGCGCAAAAGCTCGGTCTCCAGCGGGAAATAGACGATGTCCGCAACCCACATGTCCGGCCGGACGAGCCCGATGTCGATCGCCGTTCCGGGCAGCGAGGCCATACCGACCGGGGTCGCGTTCACGATGCCGTCCGCCCGCGCCGACGCCTCGGCTGCGCTGGGCACGGTCGAGACGCGGGCTTTGTCGAACGTTGCCGCAAGGGACGCCGCCAGCTGGTCCGCGCGCGCCGGATCGATATCGTGAATCAGGAGCGCCGACACGCCTGACGACAGCAGGGCCGCGGCGACGGCAGCGCCGCCCCCGCCGGCGCCGAGCTGGAGCACGGTGTCATGGGGCGCTCCGGCGAGGGTCTGGCGAAAGCTCGCGGCGAAGGCGGGCATGTCGGTGTTGTGGCCGATCGCTCGGCCATCCTCGAAGCGCACGCTGTTGACCGCCCCCACCGCGGCCGCATCCGCGGTCATCTCGTCCAGATGCGGAATGGCCGCCTGCTTGTAGGGATAGGTGACGTTCACGCCCCGAAAGCCGAAACGACGGGCGAAGGCGAGGATGTCCTCGATCGCGGGCGGCGTCCCGCCCATCATGTCGGTGTCGAGAAGCTTGTAGACGTAGCGGAGGCCCTGACGGGCGCCCTCACATTCATGCATGAACGGCGTTCTGGAGTTCTGAATGCCCTTGCCGATCAGCCCGACGAGGACGGACGGCGGCAAGGGGGAGGCGCCGTCGCTCCTGTCCGACTCATATCTGGCGCCTGCCGTCAAGATCGCTCCCCGATGCGGAGGTTCTTTCGACCTCCAGACCCGCCCGCCGCGTCATCGCCGCAGCCTTCGCCATGTCTTCCGGACGTTTGTACGAACCGGTTGGTTGAGTCAATGAGCATGGTCGCCGGTCGATAGCCTCTCTCGGCCTCCTGATGCGACGACTCGCCCATCGGGAATGGACGGTCTACCAGGCCGTGCTGGCTTGCATCTTGCATATCCCTCGGCATCGGATCTTATCGGGGGGCCTCGATGCCAGTCGACTTCAATCGCTACCCGGCGGACGATTTCTTCGACGAAATGCTGGTGAAATCCGACCAGGCACGGCCGCACGCCTTCGGGCTGAAAGAGCTGCTCGGCACGCTGGACGACAAGGAGCTCGCCGGCCGCCAGGCCTCGGCCGAACTGGCGATCAGGCAGATGGGGATCACGTTTTCGGTCTATACCGAAGCCGAGCAGGGCATGATCGACCGCGCCTGGCCGTTCGACATCCTGCCGCGCATCATCCCGCGCGAGGAATGGCGGCGGGTCGAAGCGGGGCTGATCCAGCGCGCGCGTGCCCTGAATCTGTTCATCGACGACATCTATCATGATCAGCGAATCATCGCCGAAGGCGTCCTGCCGCCCCATGTGCTGGCAAAGTCGAAAAATTTCCGGCCGCAATGCGTCGGCGTGTCGCCGCCGCTCGGTGTCTGGGCGCATATCTGCGGCTCGGACCTGGTGCGCGACCACGACGGCACGATCTATGTCCTCGAAGACAATCTGCGGGTGCCTTCCGGCGTGTCCTACATGCTGGAGAACCGTCAGGTCACGAAGCACGTCTTTCCGGAACTGTTCGAACGCTACGCGCCGCTTCCGGTCGACGCCTACACGGCGAGGCTCAACGCCATGCTGGCCGATCTCTCGCCCAGACGCACCGAGCGCCCCGAGATCGTGGTGCTGACGCCCGGCATCTTCAACTCAGCCTATTTCGAGCACGCCTATCTCGCCCAGGAGATGGGCTGCGAGCTGGTCGAGGGGCGGGATCTGTTCGTCGACGATGACGACTGCGTCTACATGCACACCGTCTCCGGTCCGCAGCGGGTCGACGTCATCTACCGCCGGATCGACGACGACTTCATGGACCCGGAGGCGTTTCGGCCTGAATCCATGCTCGGCGTGCCAGGGCTGCTCCGTGCCTGGAAAGCGGGCAATGTCGGGCTTGCCAATGCGCCGGGGGCCGGCGTGGCCGACGACAAGGTCGTCTACGCCTTCGTGCCCGACTTCATCCGTTTCTATCTGGATGAAGAGCCGCTGATCCCCAATGTCCCGACCTATTGCTGCATGTTCGAGGAGGAATGCGCGTATGTGCTCGCCAATCTCGACAAGCTCGTGGTCAAGCCCGCGAACGAGTCGGGCGGCTACGGCATGCTGATGGGTGCCTCCGCGAGCAGGGCGGAACGCGAGCGCTTCGCCGAGCTGATCAAAAAAGACCCGCGCAACTACATCGCTCAGCCGACCCTTCGCCTGTCGACCGTGCCGACGGTGATCGGTCACGGCGTCGAGCCCCGGCATGTCGATCTCCGCCCGTTCATTCTGAGCGGGCGCAGCACCTATGTGACCATGGGCGGGCTGACCCGCGTCGCTTTGCGCAAGGGCTCGCTGGTGGTCAATTCCTCCCAGGGCGGCGGCAGCAAGGACACCTGGATCGTCGATTGGGGGATCGCCGATGGTGGGAGCGCCGACGGCGGAATCGTCGACGGCGGGGAGGTTTGAGATGCTCTCCCGCGTCGCCGAGAACGTCTACTGGATGTGCCGCTATATCGAGCGCGCCGAGGACATCGCCCGGGTGGTCAGCGTCAACGCCAATCTGCAGCTCGACCTGCCGCGCGGCATCGATCCCGGGTGGAAGCCGCTGATCGACACCCTCGGCGCCAACACCCTGTTCGAGGAGCGCCACAAGGATTATCGCGAACGCTCTGTGATCCAGTTTCTTCTCGGCGACCGCGACAGCCCGAGCTCGGTCTCGAGCTGCCTGCGCATGGCGCGCGAGAACTGCCGGACGGTGCGCGACATCCTGCCGCCCGAAGCCTGGCACTATCTGAACGAGGTGCAGCTCTATGTCGACGAGAACCTGGAGTCCGGCCTGACCAAGAAGGGCCGGCACGAATTTCTGGGCCGCATCGTTCGTTCCTGTCAGATGAGCATCGGGCTGCTCGGCTCGGTGATGACCCGTGACGTCGCCTACCAATTCGTCCGTCTCGGACGCAATCTGGAGCGGGCGGACATGACCACCCGCTTCCTCGACATGCGCCTGGCGGTCGCCGATGCCGACGACATGCCTGAAATGTCGTCAGGTCATGCCCTTCAATGGGGCATCGTCCTCGGCGCGCTCTCCGCCTACCACATGTATCGGCGCAAGATGGGCGCCCAGGTGCAGCGTCAGCACGTCCTATGGTTCCTGTTCAACGACGACGAGTCCCCGCGTTCCTTCATGCACTGCCTGAATGCCGTCGAGGAGAGCCTGGGCATGCTGACCAACAACCACCCTTGCCTCCTGGCCGTGCGCGGCGTGGTCAACGAGCTGGAGCAGACCAAGGTCGAGACGCTCGAACCCGGTTCCCTCGAAGCCCTGATCGACCGCCTGCAGCGCGGTCTACAGGACATCCACAGAACCATCGCCCGCATGTACTTCCTGCCGTCGCCCGCGGAAAGCCAGGAGGCCGACCACTAGGTCGAGCCCGGCAGCTCCACGCCTCGCCACCGCGACCTGTCGGCCACTGATGTCACGAGCCGGGCCCGCCGCCGCGGCCGGGACGGTCGTCGCGCAGGAGGATCACGGCGATCCCCATCTGCACGCTCGCCAAGGTCAGGCCGAGGAAAAAGGTGAGCAGAAACAGGGAAAGCACCATCATATCCGAGCCGATGATCAGCGTTCGAAGCTGTGCGAAATCGGTGATCATCATCAGGCCGACGGCCGCAATGGCGATGGCGAAGCCGAGGGCGGCGTGACCGGCCAGGTAGGTGACGAGCTTGGGCATGACGGCGCGCCTTTATCGGTCGGGCCAGAGAAACCTGCAGCAATTCGCCATCTTTGGCGATAGCAAGGGTCCGCTATCATGACCTGTGCTATCGATGGTCGAGGACAAGGCCGTGCGACGACAATCTGCCGGCTAGGCTGGAGCGGAGAGCAGGATGAGACAGCGATGGGACAACGGCAGATTTTTAGCCTATGGGTAGAGTGGATGACGCGTAACATGTCCTTCCCATACCGGTATGCCCGACCATGAATGCACCGCTCGACCAGACCGAACCATCGACCCACGCGCGTGAGGTCGATCATGTCGTGATCCGCTTCGCCGGCGATTCGGGCGACGGTATTCAGGCAGCCGGCACGCAGTTCTCGATCGAATCAGCGCTAGCCGGGAATGCCCTGTCGACCTTCCCCGACTTCCCGTCCGAGATCCGCGCACCCGCCGGCACCCTGGCCGGGGTTTCCTCCTATCAGGTGCAGGTCGCATCCGGCCCGGTGCATACCCCGGGCGACAAGCTCGATGTTCTGATCGCCTTCAATCCGGCGGCGCTGAAGGCCAATCTCGCCGACGTCAAGATCGGCGGGCTGATCATCACCGACTGCGGCAGCTTCACGGAACGCACGCTGCAGAAGGCCGGCTATGAGACCAACCCCCATGAGGACGGCAGTCTCGAGGCCTATCAGCGTTTTTGTCTCGACATCTCGAAAATGGTCCGAGAGGTCGTCGCGGCCCTCCCCGATGTCTCGACCTCCTCGCGCAAGGACGCCTCGCGCGCCAAGAACCTCTGGGCGCTCGGGCTGGTGCTCTGGTTCTTCGGCCGCGATCCGAAGGCGACGCTCGACTGGATCGACCGCAAGTTCGCGACCTCGCCGGAGACCGCGCGCATCAACCGCGCTGCCCTGGAGGAGGGCTACCATTTCGGTGCCACCGCCCTCCTGCCGCAGGGGCTGGAGCCGGTGCGCGTGCCCGCCGCCGAGGCGGAGCCCGGCCTCTACCGCAGCGTCACCGGCACCGAGTCGCTGGTGTTCGGGCTGGTCGCCGGCTGTCTCGAGCAGGGCCGCCGGCCCGTCTACTGCTCCTATCCGATCACCCCCGCCTCCAACATGCTGCACGTGCTCTCCAAGCTCGGCGCCGAGGCCGGCATCCGGACCTTCCAGGCCGAGGACGAGCTTGCCGCCGTCTGTGCGGCGATCGGCGCGTCCTATGCCGGCACGGTCGGCATCACCGGCACGTCAGGACCGGGCATGGCGCTGAAGACCGAAGCCCTCGGGCTCGCGGTCGCGGCCGAGCTGCCGCTGGTGGTGATCAACGTGCAGCGCGGCGGTCCCTCGACCGGCCTGCCGACCAAAGCCGAGCAGTCCGACCTCTGGCAGGCGGTGATGGGGCGAAACGGCGATGCGCCGATCCCGGTGCTCGCGGTCTCGACGCCGTCTTCCGGCTACGCCCTGGCGCGCCAGGCGGTGCGCATCGCGATCAGCCACATGACACCCGTGATCCTGCTGTCCGACGGCTATCTCGCCAATGCCTCGGAGCCCTGGCGCATTCCGGACCCGCCCTCCCCCGCCCCGCCGTCGGCGCCGCTGCCAGGCTCGGACGGCTTTTCGCCCTTTGCCCGCGATCCGGAAACCCTCGGCCGGCCCTGGGTGCCGCCGGGCACGCCGGGCGGCACCCATCGCCTTGGCGGCCTCGAACGCAAGGACGTGACCGGCGAGGTCTCCTACGACCCGGACAATCACCAGCGCATGACCGAGCTGCGCCGGCGGAAGATCATGGGCCTTGCCGATCAGCTCCCCGAGCAGGCCGTCACCTCAGGCCCCTCAGAGGGACGGATCGCGGTCGTCGGCTGGGGTTCGACCTTTGGCCCGATTGCCGATGCCGTCGCCAGCCTTCAGGCCGGCGGCACCGAGGTCGCGCATATTCACCTGGAGCAGCTCTGGCCGCTTCCGAAGAATCTCGAGGCGCTGCTGCAGGGGTTCGAGCACATCCTGGTGCCGGAAATGAACACCGGACAGCTCGCCTGGCTGCTGCGCGCCGAATGCCTTCGCCCCATCGACAGCCTGAGCAAGGTGACCGGCCAGCTGTTCAAGGTCGCCGAGATCGAAGCCGCCGTGCGCGACCGCCTGTCGGGTGCTGCCCCAAGGGGATCGAACCGATGACCATCGAAGCGCGAAAACCGAAGGACTACGCCTCCGCCCAGGAGGTTCGCTGGTGCCCCGGCTGCGGCAACTACTCGATCATCAAGGCCGTCCAGAAGGTGCTGGCGGATGCCGATGCCAGGCCCGAGGACACGGTCTTCATCTCGGGCATCGGCTGCTCCTCCCGCTTTCCCTACTACATGGAGACCTACGGCTTCCACACCATCCACGGCCGTGCCGCGGCGGTCGCCACCGGCGTCAAGCTCGCGCGGCCCGAGCTCGATGTCTGGGTGGTCTCCGGCGACGGCGATTCCCTGGCGATCGGCGGCAACCATCTGCTGCATCTGCTGCGCCGCAACGCCGACCTCACCTATCTGCTGCTGAACAACGAGATCTACGGCCTCACCAAGGGCCAGGCCTCCCCGACCTCGCGGCTCGGCACCCATACGCCCTCGAGCCCGTTCGGCACGGTGGACATGCCGGTCAATCCCGCCCAGTTCGCGCTCGGCGCAGGCGGGCGGTTCATCGCGCGCGCGGTCGATACCGGCATGCCGCTGCTGGTGGCGACGCTGAACCGCGCGCGTGACTTCGTCGGCACCGGCTTCGTCGAGGTGCTGCAGAACTGCCTGGTCTTCAACGACGGCGTGTTCGCCAATGTCGAGGACAAGACCAGCGCCAAGGAGTCCCTGCTGATCCTCGAGCACGGCCAGCCGATGGTCTTCGGCGCCGATCGCGAGCGGGGCCTCAGGCTCGATCCCGCCCGGCTCGAGCTCGAGGTGGTCGAGATCGGCCGGAACGGCGTCACCGAGGCCGACATCCTGATCCATGACGAGACCAACAGGACCCAGGCCTGGCTGCTCGCCGGCTGCGCGCCGCCATCGTTCCCGCTGCCGGCCGGCGTCCTCTATGCAGCCCCCGATCGATCGTTCATGCAGCGCCAGATGGCAATCGAGGCCGCCCCGGAGCGCGTGCGCGAGCGCCTCGCCGCAGCCATGCGTTCAGGCCCGACCTGGACTATCTGAGCCGATGAAAGTGGTCGGCAAGAAACCTGGCGCTCATCGTCCAACGATCCGCCGATGCTCGATCTGAGCTTTGTCATCGACACCCTCGGTGATTTCAAAACCGCCGCTCTTGGCGGGCTCGTCATCGGTCTGGTGTTCGGCGCTGCGGCCCAGCAAAGCCGCTTCTGCCTGCGCTCGTCCTCGATCGAGCTTTGGCAGGGCCGGCTCGGCGGCGCGCTCGGCGTCTGGATGCTGGCGTTCTTCGCGGCCCTGCTCGGCACCCAATGGCTGCGCGTCTCGGGGGTGCTCGACATATCATCGGTGCGCCAGCTCACGACCACGGGCACGCTTTCAGGCGCCCTGATCGGCGGCATCGTCTTCGGTGTCGGCATGGCTCTGGCCCGCGGCTGCGCCGGCAGGCTTCTGGTGCTCTCGGCGACCGGCAATCTGCGGGCGCTGGTCGCCGGCCTGGTGCTGACTGTGGTCGCCCAGGCCTCGCTGCGCGGCATCCTCTCGCCGCTCCGCCTCGAGCTCGCCTCGCTGCAGATCATGAGCACTGACTGGCGCGCCTCGCTGATGACGCTCCCCGACTGGCTCATCCTGGGCATGGCGCTCGCCGGCCTGACCCTGGCCGTCGCTATCGCCTTCCATGCCGGTCTTCGACCGCTCGCATGGGTCTGCGCGCTGACGGTCGGCCTCGCAATCGTCGCCGGCTGGGCGTTCACCAGCCTGCTCGCGACCCAGTCCTTCGAGGTGATCCCGGTCAAGAGCTTCAGCTTTTCCGGACCGTCCGCCGACACGCTGATGGCGCTGATCAACAATCCCGAACTGACCTATTCCTTCGATATCGGTCTGGTTCCGGGTGTCTTTGCCGGGTCTTTCCTGGCGGCCTTTGCGACCGGCGAGTTCAGGATCGAGGGCTTCGAAGCCGGTGTCGGCCTGCCGCGCTATCTGATCGGCGCCGCCCTGATGGGCTTCGGTTCGATGCTCGCCGGCGGCTGCTCCGTCGGCGCCGGCATGACCGGCTGTTCGGTCCTGGCGCTGACCGCGCTGATCGCGCTCGCCAGCATGGCCGTCGCAGCCGGCCTCACCGATCGGCTGCTGAACCGCCGAGGTCAGGTCAGACCATCGGCTCACGACGTTTGAGTGCGGTCGACCCGGCGGCGATTGGCTGCGGCTTGCGCCATTGTCGGCATTTTCTCTGGCCATGAGCAGCAGCCGTTTCGTGCCTCCCTGATTGCTCGCTGGGCTTGATGCCCATGGTGGTCGTCGCCATCAAGCATCTCGGATGAAAGCTGCACCTCTTGCACCTTTCGCAGAGGTTTCTTGTTGTTGGCGCGAAGTCTCTGCATAACATGATGCCTTCTCGATCGGGACAGGCAAGCATGGAAACGGCGATGGATGGCGCAGCAACTTCCCTTCGGCGAGGCATAGGGCGATGCGCCGTTCTTCTGGTGCTCGTTCTTCTGTCCGTCAACCAATTGCCGGTGGCAACGGCGGCAGCCGAAGGCCAGCCGCAGGTGCTGGAGAAGAGCGAGCTCGTCCTCGAGTCAGGCGAGCGGACCTTCCGCTTCAACGTCGAGCTGGCGGCGGAGCCTGAAGAGCGGCGGGTTGGGTTGATGTATCGGCGGGAGATGGCGCCGGATGCCGGAATGCTGTTCGATTTCGGACGCGCGCAGCCGGTCGCGATGTGGATGCGCAATACTTACATTCCGCTGGACATGCTGTTCATCGCCAATGGCGGCGAGGTGGTGAATATCGCCCATGACACCGTCCCCCATTCCGAGGCGATCGTGAGCTCCGCCGGTCCGGTACGCTACGTCCTGGAGGTCCCCGCCGGCACCACGCGCCTTTTGGGCATCGAGCCCGGCGCCATCGTCCGCCACGAAGCGATCGGCAACATGCCAGTCTCCGGCAACGTCAACGGGTGAGGGGCCGTGCCCCTCAAATCTTTTTTTCTACTTGTCGGCACCCTATTGCTGACGTTCCTCGGCCTTGTATTTGTTACCTTCGTGATCGGCCGGGTGGTGCCGATCGACCCCGTCCTGGCCGCCGTCGGCGATCGGGCACCTCCCGACGTCTATGAGCGCGTGCGCATCGAGATGGGGCTGCATCTGCCGCTCTGGCAGCAGTTTTTCCTCTATGTCGCCGACGTGTTCAGGGGCGATCTCGGCAAGAGCGTGCTGACCGCACAGCCGGTTCTTTCGGACATTTTTCGCGTGTTTCCTGCGACCTTGGAGCTGTCGACAGTGGCTGTACTGATCGGGCTGGCCGTGGGCATTCCCGCAGGCGTGGCGGCGGCCGTCTGGCATGGGCAATGGCCGGATCATCTCGTGCGCATTTTCGGGCTGGTCGGCTATTCGATGCCGGTGTTCTGGCTGGGTCTGCTCGGGCTCTTGCTGTTTTACGCCAGGCTCGACTGGGTACCGGGGCCGGGACGGCTCGACATTTTTTATGAAGACCTCGTTCCTGCCGTTACGGGCGTGATCCTGATAGACGCGGTAATCGCCGACGACTGGGAGGTTTTTGGCAATGCGCTGTCCCACCTGATCCTGCCGGCCTCGATCCTCGGCTATTACAGCCTCGCCTATATCAGCCGCATGACCCGCAGCCTGATGCTCGAGCAGCTCGGCCAGGAATATATCACCACGGCGCGCGCCAAGGGTCTCGCCGAGTGGAAAGTGATCTGGCTGCACGCGCTGCGTAACACCGCCGTGCCGCTGGTGACCGTCGTCGCCCTTTCCTACGCAAACCTCCTGGAGGGCTCCGTTCTGACGGAAACCGTGTTCGCCTGGCCAGGCCTCGGCCTCTACATCACCAACTCCCTCCTGAACGCCGACATGAACGCGGTGCTCGGCGGCACGATCGTCGTGGGCATGGTCTTTATTGGACTCAATCTCCTGTCCGACGTGCTGTATCGAACGCTCGATCCGAGGGCTCGCTGATGGTGGCGCCGCCACATGGTCGACTTTCGACCTCATCAAATCAGGATGTGACTTGGCGCGATTGGCTTCTCAGCGAGACCCCGACCTCGCCAAGCCAGGCGAGGCTGGGACGTTTCTATACCGCCTGGCTGAACTTCCGCGGCAACATCACCGCGATGATCGGCCTCGGCATCATTGTACTCCTGTTGCTCACCGCCCTCTTCGCCCCGCTCCTCGCCACCCACGCGCCGACGGTGCAGGTGCTTGCCGACCGCCTGCAGCCGCCGTCCGCCGCGCACTGGCTGGGCACAGACGAACTTGGCCGGGACATCTGGTCGCGCATCGTCCATGGCTCCCGCCTCACCCTCTACATCATCTTCATCGTCGCGATCGTGGTCGGTCCGGTCGGCCTCACGGTCGGGACGGTCGCGGGCTATATGGGCGGCTGGGTCGACCGCATATTGATGCGCATCACCGACATTTTTCTGGCCTTCCCGCGCCTGATCCTGGCGCTCGCCTTCGTCGCCGCCCTCGGCCCCGGCATCGAGAACGCTGTGCTCGCCATCGCAATCACCGTCTGGCCGCCCTACGCCCGCATGGCGCGCGCCGAGACCCTGACCGTCCGCCAGGCCGACTACATATCAGCCGTGCGTATCCAGGGGGCGTCCCCCGCGAGAATCATTGGCCGCCACATCGTGCCCATGTGCATGTCGTCCCTGATCGTCCGCCTCACCCTCGACATGGCCGGCATCATCCTCACCGCCGCCGGCCTGGGCTTCCTCGGCCTCGGCGCCCAGCCCCCCCTTCCCGAATGGGGCGCCATGATCTCGTCGGGCCGCCAATATCTCCTGCAGCAATGGTGGGTCGCCACCATGCCCGGCCTCGCCATCTTCATCACCTCCCTCGGCTTCAACCTCCTCGGCGACGGCCTCCGCGACGTCCTCGACCCGCGACGCGCGGGGGCGTGAACTTGCCTGAGACTCTGCTTGAAGTTCGGAATCTTCGCGTGACCTTCGAAGAGCGCGGCCGTTTGATCGAGGCGGTGCGCGCAGTGTCGTTCGCGATGGGGCGGGAGAAGCTCGGGATCGTTGGGGAGAGTGGATCGGGGAAGTCGCAGACCGGGCGGGCGATCCTCGGGCTGACCGACGGCAAGGTCGAGGCCGAAACACTGCGCTTCCAGGACATGGACCTGCTTAAAGTCAACGCTGCTGCGCGTCGCAGCCTTCGGGGCGGGGGGATCGGCATGGTGATGCAGGATCCGAAGTTCTCGCTCAATCCGGTCATGCGCATCGGCAAGCAACTGGTCGAGGCGCTGCGCGCCCATGAACGGGTGTCGTCGAGCGACGCACGCCGCCGCGCCCTGGATATGCTCGAGGCGGTGCAGATCGACGACCCGGAACGCGTCTACCGCGCTTTTCCCCACGAGCTCTCGGGCGGCATGGGGCAACGGGCGATGATCGCCATGATGCTGCTCCCCGGCCCCGATCTGCTGATCGCTGACGAGCCGACCTCCGCCCTCGACGTCACCGTGCAGCAGACCGTGCTGCGCATCATGGACCGGCTCGTGCAGGAGCGCGGCATGGGCCTCATCCTGATCAGCCACGACCTGGAGCTGGTCGCCACCTTCTGCGACCGCATCCTGGTGATGTATGCTGGTCGCATCGTCGAAACTCTCGAAGCGAGCAACCTGCACGAGGCGAAGCACCCCTACACCCAGGGCCTGATGGCCTGCCTGCCGAGCGCCAGGACCCGCGGCCGGCCGCTACGCGTCATGCAGCGCGACACCGCCTGGCTCGGCGGCGAGGCGCCACGGCCATGACGTTGATCAGCGTTGCGAATCTCGACATCAGCTTTGGCAGCGGCGCAGACCGCGTCGATGCGGTCAAGGACGTCAGCTTCGAGGTCGGGTCAAAAGAATCCTTTGGGCTGGTGGGCGAGAGCGGGTCGGGAAAGTCGACCATCTTGAGAGCGCTCGCCGGCCTGAATCCGAACTGGCAAGGCACAATCACTTATGATGGTGAGGCCCTGGCAAGTCGACAAAAACTGGCATTCCACAAAAAAGTGCAGATGGTGTTTCAGGACCCGTTCGGCTCGCTGCACCCGCGCCAGACCGTCGACCAGACCCTGCGCGAGCCGCTCGCGATCCACCGCATGGACGAGCGCGAGCGCCGCATCCTGGAAGCGCTGGACCAGGTCCGTCTCGGCCCGGAATTCCGCTTTCGCTTTCCCCACCAGCTCTCCGGCGGCCAGCGCCAGCGCGTGGCGGTCGCGCGCGCGTTGATTCTGGAGCCGGAAACGCTGCTGCTCGACGAGCCGACCTCCGCGCTGGACGTCTCGATCCAAGCGGAAATCCTGAACCTGCTGGTCGAGCTTCGCCAGTCGCTCGCGCTTACCTTCGTGCTGGTCAGCCACAATCTCGGCGTGATCGGCCATATGTGCGACCGGCTCGCGGTCATGCAGCAGGGCCGCATCCTGGAATTCGCGGACGGCGCCGTGCTCGAGGACGGTGCCTTCGAGACTGGCTATGCGCAGCAGCTCTACCGGGCAAGCCAGGGCTACAGCCGCGAAGCACTCGAAACCGCCTGATCGCGATCATCGGTCCGGCGTTGACGCTTGCAATCCAGCGCATGGCGACAAAAACTCAACGGAAGACGTTCGAAAATTCCTCGAAAGGGAGGCAGGAATGAAGCTGGCCACGCTCGATCACGTCAACGTCCGGACACGCAATCTGGACGAGATGATCGAATGGTACGACCGCATTCTGGGAATGAAGCAAGGAAGGCGGCCGGGCTTCGACTTTCCCGGTGCCTGGATGTATGTCGGCGACAAACCCTATCTCCACCTGGTCGGGGTCGATCGCGCCCTGCCCGCCCACCAGGATGATCTGCGCCTCGAGCATTTCGCACTGTCGGCGAGCGGACTCGTTGAGTTTCTCGAACACCTGAAGTCCGAGGGGATCGACTGCAGGCTTGCCAAGGTGCCGGACTTTCCGATCGTTCAGGTCAATATCTGGGATCCGGACGGCAATCACATTCATATTGATTTTGATAAAGACGAAGCCCGAAACCTCGAGATCGCGTGAAGACAAGGCCGGCAGCCCCTAAAGAATCCGGGCCCCCTGCCTCCAGACGGCCCGCACCACGGGCCTCCGATTGATCAAGGCAACGCGCACGAGATCAGCGCGCAGTCCTGGCGCGATCGTGCCGCGGTTTGCGCCGAGGCCTGTCGCTTCGGCCGGTTCCCTGGTCACTGTTTGCACGGCTCTTGGCAGGGCCCAGGAGAACGGTGCTTCGGTCAGCTTGAACGCGGCGGCGAGCATGCTGCTCGGGATATAGTCCGATGCGAAGATGTTCAAATGCCCGCTGCTTGCGAGATCACCCGCAGCGACGTTGCCGGTGTGCGATCCGCCGCGGATCAAATTGGGGCCACCCATCAGAACCTTGAGCCCAAGAGCGCGCGCTGCGGACGCGGCTTCGACGGTCGTCGGGAATTCGGTCATGGTACAGCCGAGCTCGGCGGCTTCCTCGACATGCTCGATTCTGGAATCGTCATGGCTCGCAAGGGGAACAGCGCGGACTTGTCCCAGAGCAGCGAGCGCTCGGCGGTTTTCCGGGCCAATGGTTCGCGACTTGGTCACCAGGTCTTCGATATGGCGATCGAGAGCCAACTCATCGTGGTTGAAGGCAGGCAGGTAGAAGCTGCGATAGCGCTCGACGTCGGGACTTTGGCGATCACCGGGGGCATGATCCATAAGCGACATGAAGCGCACGAGCGGATGATCGACGACCTGTTCGACGGTCGACGTGATCGCCGGATGCGTCACCTCGCAGCGCAGATGGAGAAAGTGATCGGCCCGCAGCAGACCGTGCTCATGCGCCTCGGTCATCCCATCGATCATCGGCTGCACCATCTCGGTGCGGCTGTCCCAACCGTCAGCTGCGCCCAACGTCAGGCTGTCGAATACCGTCGTGATGCCGGCAGCGAGGACTTGAGCGTCATGGCTGAGCGCCGCAGCCACGCCATCCCAGAACACGCCCTTCCGCGGCTGAAAATGCTTCTCCAGATTGTCGGTATGCAGGTCGATAAGGCCGGGGATGAGATAGTCCCCATCGAGATCGATCGCGCCCGGCATGACACTCCTGCCCGAATCGATCGCGACGATCGCACCATCCTCGACCTTCAGGCTGCCGTGAACGACCTCATCGGCGAGCACGATTCGCGCGTTGGCGAAACCGGTCTCGCCGGACGACGCTTCCGTCTGCCAGGATCTCATGCGGCCGCTCGCGCGGTTTCGAGCGCGATGCGACGATCGGCGATCTGATCGCGCACGTCGGTGTCATGAAAGATTCCGATCATCGCCGTACCCCGTGCCTTCGCCTCCGCCATGAGGTCGACGACAATGGCACGATTGTCGGCATCGAGCGATGCCGTCGGTTCGTCGAGAAGAAGGATCGGATAGGCATGCACGAAGCCGCGCGCGATGTTGACACGCTGCTGCTCGCCGCCGGAAAAGGTCGCGGGCGGCAGATTCAAAAGTCGTTCCGGAATGTTCAGCCTCGTCAGTAAAGCGTCCGCGCGCTCACGCGCCTGCCGGCGGGACACACCAAGCGTCAGAAGCGGTTCCGCCACGACATCGCGCGCCGGAACCCGCGGCACGCAGCGCAGAAACTGGCTGACATAACCGAGCGTTCGCTGGCGAATGCTCATGATCGTCCGAGGGTTTGCCTTCACCAGGTCGATCATCTGCCCGCCATGGTCGATCAGCACCCTTCCGCCCAGGGCTCGATAATTGCCGTAGATCAGCTTCATAAGCGTCGATTTGCCGACACCGGACGCACCGGTCAGTACCACGCACTCTCCCGGATCGACCTCGAATTCGATGCCGTCGAACACCGGGATGGAAGCGCCCCCCTGCAGATGCAGCGTGAAACCCTTCTTGATCCCTTCCAGTCGAACTGCCGCCGTCGTCTCGTCGTCTTTGCCATGCGTCATCGGTCAGCCCTGGAGGATCGACGAGACCAGCAGCTGGCTGTAGGCATGCTGCGGATCGTCGAGGATTTGATCGGTAAGCCCGAGTTCGACCACGCGGCCTCGCTGCATGACCATCATGCGATGGGACAGCAGCCGGGCGACGGCAAGATCATGGGTCACGATAATCACCGAGAGCGACAGCTCCGTGACCAGCTGACGCAGCAGATCGAGGAGTCGCGCCTGCACCGAAACGTCGAGCCCTCCGGTCGGCTCGTCCATGAACATCAAAGCCGGTCTGGTCACGAGATTGCGTGCGATCTGCAGGCGCTGCTGCATGCCGCCGGAAAAGGTGGCGGGCCGATCGTCGATGCGGCTGCGATCGATCTCGACCCTGGCCATCCACGCCAGCGCCTCACCTCTGATCTTGCCATAGTGGCGCGCACCCACGGCCATAAGCCGCTCGCCGATATTGGCGCCGGCACTCACACCGAGACGAAGGCCGTCGCGCGGGTTTTGATGCACGAAGCCCCACTCGGTCCGCGTGAGCAGCCGGCGCGCAGGCTCGTCGAGCGTGGTGATCTCGACCTCCTCGCCGCTGCGCTTTCGATAGTGCACACGTCCCGCATCCACCGGCAGACCGGCACCGAGGCCATTGAGCAGCGTCGTCTTGCCCGATCCGCTCTCGCCGACCACGGCCAGCACCTCGCCGGGCCAAAGCTCGAAGCTGACATCGTCGACCGCAATTGTTCTGCCGAAGTTTTTCGAGAGGCCGTCGACAGTGAGGAGCGGGAGCTCGTCGTCCCAAGCCATCAGGTCCCTCCCTCCCCTTCGCGTTGAAACGCTTCGGGCACGTCTTCCGGTGCCGGCCCGCGATGTCCTCGGCGCGTCGCGTCGCGCAGTAGTCCGTGTCTGAACAGGTGAACATCGCCCGCCCTTGTCGACGATCACGACCTCGTCGAGATAGCCGTCCTCCGCGCCGCATGGCGCGCAGACATCATCCCAGCGTTGCACCTCAAGGGATGATCTTCGAAATCGAGGCACCACCTTTGTGTAGGGCGGGATCGCGTAAATACGCTTTTCGCGCCCGGCCCCAAAGAGCTGCAGGGCCGGACAGTTGTCCATCTTCGGGTTGTCGAATTTCGGCGTCGGCGACGGCGCCATGACGTAGCGCTCGTTGACCAGCACCGGATAATCATAGCTGGTGCTGATCCGCCCGAAGCGCGCGATGTCCTCATAGAGCTTGACGTGCATCACGCCGTAGTCGGCAAGCGCATGCATCCTCCGGCTCTCGGTCTCGCGCGGCTCCAGCCAGCGCAGCGGCTCGGGTATCGGCACCTGGTAAACGAAGATCTGCCCCTCGGTCAGCGGCGTCTCCGGGATGCGATGACGCGTCTGGATGATGGTGGCTTCCGTAGTCCGTTCGGTGACACGCACATTCGTGGTGCGCTGGAAGAACGCGCGAATCGAGATGGCGTTGGTGGTGTCGTCCGATCCCTGGTCGATCACCTTCAGCACGTCGTCCGGCCCGATGCACGCCGCCGTCACCTGAATGCCGCCCGTGCCCCATCCGTAAGGCAACGGCATGTCGCGCGACGCGAACGGCACCTGATACCCTGGCACAGCCACCGCCTTGAGAATCGCCCGCCGAATCATCCGCTTCGTCTGCTCATCCAAATAAGCGAAATTGTACGACGCGTACCTCGTTGACTTGGCGTTTGTGTCAGACGGATTGTTTGTTTTTCTTGACGTGGTGTCTGTGCCAGTCGCGAGGCTCTCGCCAACGGCGTCCGTCGGGGGGGCGTCTGCACTGGAACTCATTCCGCCGCTCCGAGGTTAAGGCTGAGCGCTGCGCTCCGCAGCCGCCGGATGGTTTCGAGTTCGCCTTGGAAGTCGACATAGTGGGGGAGCTTCAGGTGCTCGACGAAGCCGGTCGCCTGGACGTTGTCGGCGTGAGAGAGGACGAATTCCTCGTCCTGGGCGGGAGCGGTGACCTCCTCGCCCATCTCGGCGGCGCGCAGCGCACGGTCGACCAGCGCCATGGACATGGCCTTGCGTTCGCAATGTCCGAACACGAGGCCATAGCCGCGGGTGAACTGCGCGGGCTCGGTCTTGGAGCCTTCGAACTGGTTGACCATCTGGCATTCGGTGATTTCGATCTCGCCGATGTCGATCTCGAAACCGAGTTCCTCCGGCGCGAAACTCACCGCGACCAAACCAAGCCTTATCTCGCCGACAAAGGGATGCGTGCGGCCGAAGCCGCGCTGGGAGGAATAGCCGAGTGCCAGCAGAAACCCTTCGTCGCCGCGGGCGAGGCTCTGCAGGCGGATGTCGCGACCTGCAGGAAACAGCAGCGGTTCGCGCGTGACGTCCCCGACCCGGGCACCGGCTGCGTCGACTTCCTCCTGGATCAGGCCTTCATAGTTCAGGATGTCCGTGACCCTGGGCATGGCCTCCTGGTCAGGCTCTCTTCGCAAAGCCTGCTCCGGCTCGGTGCCCTCGGCAGCGAGCATGAAGTCGAGCAGACGGTGGCTGTAGTCGAAGGTCGGGCCGAGGAGCTGGCCGCCGGGCAGGTCCTTATACGTCGCGGAGATGCGCCGCTTGATCGTCATGACTGATGTGTCGATCGGCGTGGAATGGCCGAAGCGCGGCAGCGTGGTGCGATAGGCACGCAGCAGAAACGCCGCTTCCACCAGATCGCCCCGCGCCTGCTTGATCGCGAGCGCGGCGAGTTCCGGATCGTAGATCGACCCCTCGTTCATCACCCTGTCGGTGGCGATGGTGAGCTGCGCCCTGATCTGCGTGATGGTCAGCTCCTGGATCGCCGCATCGCCGCGCCGCTCGTCGGCGAGCCAGCGATGGGCGTTCTGGATCGCCTTCTCTCCACCCTTGACCGCGACGTACATGGCCTAACCCTCAAGCTCGGTGGTGCGCGGCAGACAGGCGAACTGTCGTCCGCAGGTGAAGACGAGATCGACACCGTTGGGAAAGCGTGCGCGGTTTGCCTGCAGCTGACCGATCATCGCATCCGGCAGGCCGAGCACCCGAAGCTTGGCGCGCTGTCTGATGCCCGGACCGCTGAGCGTCCACCCCTCCCCTTCGACGAGACCCTGGGCCTGGATCACCAGTGTCGCGGCGCGGTCCGGATAGTCCGGCGTGCCATGATCGAAGGCATCGAGAGAGGGCAGATGCGCCGCCTCGCCGATCAGTGCGAAAGCCGCCTCCTCGGGCCTGTTGACGATCGGACAGCCGCAATGAAAGCGCAGGCCTGCGAGAACATCTGGCGTCGAAAGAGACGCGTCGAGCCAGACCGCCGTCTCGAAATCGAGGAGCGTGAGGGCCAGGGCAAAGGTCGCATCCTCCAGTGGCGACGGCGCTATCGGTGCGTCGTCGCTGAGCATGTTGACCCGACCCGGGCTCGCCATGGCACCCAGGACGAGCCGGAACACCGACTGCGCCTGCAGAGGAGGATTGGCGAAGCCCGGTGTCAGCACGGTCGGCTCGATCATTCGCTCTCGCCCGAACCATGGTGAAGAAATCGACCCTGGTCGCGGCCGCTTTCGCCTCGATCGCTTTTTTTCCGGCATCGAGCGCTGCAGCCAGGGGGTCGATCACCGTTTCGGTCAACGCTCCCCGCCGTGCGGGGTCCTGCAGCGCGGCATCGAGCCTGGCGGTGAGTTCCGCGTGAGCTTTGTCGCGGCCCTGGACGTAGCCATGCCCGACATAGCCGGTAGCGCTGCGCACGGTGCATCGGGTGACCGGCATTTCGCCGAGATTGAAGCGTTGACCGCTGCCGCCCGCCCGCCCGCGCACCATGACCAGCCCCACTTCGGGGGGACGGAGCATGTCGGTCTCGGGAAGCGCATGATCAGCGAGCGCCGCCTCGATCGCCGCACGCTTCGATCGCGCCAGCACGGAGAGCCAAGCCTGTCTTGAACTGGTGTCGTCCACGTTCGCTCCCGCCTCGCAAGTGAGCGCTGCTTTTCTTATATAGATGTCTAGACAAATTTTGGCTACTGTCCTGCAATCGACAGCGGAATCAAACAGATCATGAAAAGGTGACGACTTCATGACCGCGACGGGTTTGAGCGACGATCTCCGCGTCGAGCGCGGTGCCGGCGTCGCCATCTGGCGACAGCTTGCCAGCCACCTCGAAGACGACATCACCGCCGGGCGTCTGGGAGCCAATGATCGCCTGCCGACCGAGTCCGTTCTTGCCGAGCGGTTCAGGGTGAACCGGCACACCGTGCGCCGCGCCATCGGCGCGCTCGCTGAGCAGGGTCTGGTGCGTGTCGAGCAGGGCCGTGGCGCCTTCGTTGAAGACGTGGTCATCGACTACCCGCTTCGCTATCGCACCAGCTTCAGCGCCAATCTTCTGGAGCAAGGCCGGGAACCGGAGCACAGGATCATCGAGGTCGACGAACTGCGTGCCGACTCCCGCATAGCATCGGGCCTGAACGTGCGACGCGGGGCGAAGATCGTCGTCAGCCGAGCGGTCGGCCTAGCCGACGGCGTGCCCATGAGCCTCTCGATGAGCATCTTCCCGCATGCGCGCTTTCCCGGTCTAGCAGAACTGCTGCAGGACAAAGGCTCGATCTCGAAGACGCTCGCGACCTACGACCTTGCCGACTATCACAGGCGCGATACCCGCATTCTCACACGCATGCCAACACAAGACGAAGCACGCCATCTGAAACAACCGGCAAGTCAGCCGGTGCTGGTTACCGAGGCAGTCGACGTCGATCCCGACGGCCGTCCGATTCGGCTCGGGATCACCTGCTTTGCCGGTACGCGCGTGCAGATCACGGTCGGCGCCGAGCGGCAGAACTGAGCCCCGACGCCGCGCCGCTATGGCAGCTTCCCACGATATTTCGCTGTCAGTTCGTCAGGCACGTCGCTGCCCTCATAGACACCGAGAAGGATGCCTCGCCTTCTCGACTTGCCGCGCATGGCCCGAAGCTCAGCATCCGAGCGCGTGGTGCGCTGGGCGTGGCGGCGGGACCATGTGAACAGACGGTCATACATCATGGCGCGGACGTCGTCGAAAGCAGGATCCCCGCCCCGATCCTCGAACTCGTTCGGATCGTTCTGCAGATCGAACAGCATCGGACGGAACCCCTCCGCGTGGATGAGCTTCCACCGGTGATCGGCGACCATGAAAAGGACGGCCTGTTTTGGCTCCAGGCCCAGTCTGGCAGCCATGGGTGTGACCGAATAGTTGTACTCGGAAATGACGAAGTCCCGCCAACCGGCGGGCTCTTGCCCGTGCAGCAGTGGCAACAGGGATCGCCCCTCGACAATGTGATCAGGCACGTCGCCGCCGGCGACCTCGATGAAGGTGGCGGCGAGATCGATGCTCTCGACCAGCGCGTCGGAGACCGTGCCGCGGGTGGTGTCCGCTTTCTCGGAAGGATCGTAGATGATCAGCGGCACCTTCACCGACGGGGCATGGAACAGGTCCTTTTCACCTAGCCAGTGATCGCCGAGATAGTCGCCGTGATCGGAGGTGACCACGATCAGCGTGTCCTCCATCCGCCCGGTCTCGTGCATCCAGCGAAACAGCACGCCCATCTGATCGTCGCATTGCTTGACCAGCCCCATATAGGCGGGCACCACCTTCGCGCGCACCTCGTCCCGCGAAAAGGCGCGGCCGATCTGATTGTTCATGAAGGCCTCGAAGACAGGGTGCGGGTTTTCCCTTTCCTTCTCATGCCGGACCGGCGGCAGCACCTGATTGTGGCCGTACATGGCGTGATAGGGCGCCGGCACGATATAGGGCCAGTGCGGCTTGATGTAGGACAGATGGCAAAGCCAGGGTTTGTCGCCGGCCTGCTCCATGAACGCCATGCCGCGCCGGGTCATGTAGGGCGTCTCGGAGTCCTCTTCCGCGATGTTCGCCGGCTTGTCCGCGTTCGTCATGAACCAGCCCGACGCGATCTCGCCGTCCTCGTCGACGCCGGCATTCGCAAAGTCGTGCCAGGGGTTTTCGGAGTTGTAACCCTTCGCGCGCAGATAGGCATTATAGGCTTCGGCGCCGTGCTCGTCGTAGAACCCGTCCGGGCCTTCGGGCCGCATGCCGTCGTCACGCTCGAATATGTCGAAGCCGCATTCGGCAAGCCGGGCGCCGATGACGCTGTCCGGGCTGAGCCCGAGGCGCTTCATGCCGGCGACATCCGCGCGCATGTGGGTCTTGCCGACCAGCCAGCAGTCCATGCCGAGCGGCCGAAGGTGATCCCCAAGCGTCATCTCGCCGACCTTGAGCGGAAACCCGTTCCAGGCAGCACCGTGCGAGTGCACATAGCGCCCGGTATAGAAGGACATGCGCGACGCGCCGCAGACGGGAGACTGTACGTAGGCATTGGAAAAGCGAACGCCGCGGGCCGCGAGCGCATCGATGTTCGGGGTCTCGAGACTTGGATGACCGGCACAGCTCAGATAGTCGAAGCGGAGCTGATCGAACATGATGAAGAGAATGTTCCTGACGCGCCTGCTCATGTTTTTTCGCTCATCAAGCTCGCAATCTCCGCCCACCGAAAGAAGCCCGGCGTCGGCCCCCTTGTCTTCGCAGCTCGTCCGCAACGATCATCCGAGATGACAGCCCGGCTTTCGCCGACCTTCGAGATACTCGTCGATAAGTTGACGGTAGCGGACGGGACCGAAGCTCGGGAAGTGTCCGCCGTGGATCAGCGTCACCGGCAGTGCTCGAAGTCGTTCGAGGGTGTCGGCGTAGACTTCGACATCGGAGTGGTAGGCATCATCGATCAGCGGCCCGTCATAGACGATATCGCCTGACAGGAAGATCCCGGTCTTTCGCTCGAACAGGCCGAGGCCGCCCGGTGAGTGCCCCGGCGTGTGCACGACCTCGAACGCCCGATCGCCGAGATCAACGATGTCGCCATGGTCGAGGCACCGAGCCGGCGCAGGCTTGATGCAGTAGCCGGCAGCGTCCCAGCCCGCGGGAGGACGGAGAAACATTTCGTCCGTCGCGTATTTATCCGCGAGGGTCAGTTCATTCCTCGGATCGGCGATGATCTCAGCCTCGGCGCTGTGGACCGCGCGGTCAGGGAATTCGTGGTGGCATCCAATGTGGTCGAAATGGGTGTGGCTGGCGACCGCGATCAGCGGTTTTTCCGTGACCAAAGGAACATGCGCACGCAGGCTGAAGTGGCCGAGGCCGCTGTCGAACAAGAGATCCCGGTCGCGTCCGCGCGCATGCCAGATATTGCAGCGATAGAAGGGCAGGATCCAGGGCTCGTGGATCAGCGTGACGTCATCGGTGAAGCGCAGCGTCTCGTACCAGTCGGCGGCAGGGATCGGTGCGGTCATCGTCTTTTTCCCTCTAGCGACTGAGCAGAATGAGATCCTGTTCGCGGGCATGCAAGCTGATCGTTTCACCCTCCGAAAACACGATGTCGATCGTCGTCTTGAGCAGCAGCGTCTGGCCGTCGACGGTTCGTGTTCGAACGCGCTTGAAGCTGCCCTGAAAAACCACCTCCTCGACGCGCACCTCGCCCAATGACAAGCGGTCGCCGCCTGCAGCACCGATGGTCAGGGACTCCGGACGAATGGCGAGCGCCACCGGCGCTGCGGGTGCCGCGCTGCCCGCGACGTCGAACCTGCCGAGCGGTGTCTCCACCTGGACCCGCCCGTCGCGGGCGTCGAGCGCTCGGCCTTCGATCACGTTGCTCTCGCCCATGAAGGCGGCGGTGAAGCGGCTCGCGGGACGGGCGTAGACGCGCTCGGGCGGGCCCGCATCCTCGATGCGCCCGGCGTTCATCACCACCACCTGATCGGCGAGCGCCATCGCCTCCTCCTGGTCGTGGGTGACATGCACGAAGGCCGCGGCGCCGACGCGGCGCTGCGTCGACTTCAGCTCGTCCTGCATCTGGCGGCGGAGTGCAAGATCGAGAGCGCCGAGGGGTTCGTCGAGGAAGAGTGCTTTGGGCTCGATGATCAGCGCGCGCGCCAGCGCCACCCGCTGACGCTGGCCGCCGGAGAGCTGGTGCGGCTTGCGCGCGCCGAGATCGGCGAGGCCGACCAAGGCAAGCGCGGCTTGAACCTTCTCGCGGCGCTCCGAGGCTTTCATCCCGCGCATGCGCAGGCCGAAGCCGACATTGGCGGCGATGGTCATGTGCGGGAACAGGGCATAGTCCTGGAAGACTGTGGCGGTCGGGCGTCTCGCCGGCGGCATCGATGTGATGTCCTCGCCTGCGAGCAGCACGCGGCCCTGGTCCGGCATCAAAAATCCACCGAGGACGGAGAGCAGCGTGGTCTTGCCGGAACCCGAGGGGCCGAGGAGGACGGTATAGGAACCCGCCTCGATCGCGAGATCGATACCGTCCAGGACCCGGTTGGTCCCAAAGGCGTGGGAGACGTGATCGACGGTGATCAGCGCGCTCATCGCCTGACCCGGCGCAGCACGGCAAGCTCGACCAGGATCACCAGGACGATCGACACCAGGAACACCAGGCTGCCGACGGCGTTGGTCTTGGGGTTGAGGCCGGAGCGCAGGAGCGCCCAGATCTCGACCGGCAGCGTGGTGTCGAAACGGGTGAGCAGGAAGGCGATCACGAATTCGTCCCAGGAGAAGGTGACGGCGAGGAAGAAGCTCGCGAACAGGGCAGGCCAGAGCATAGGGGCGGTGATCAGCGTCAGCACCTGCCATTCGCGGGCACCGAGGTCGCGCGCGGCGCGTTCGATATTGGCCTGATGCTCGCCCATCTGACTGTAGATGATGGCGAAGCACAGCGGCATGTTGATCACCACATGGCCGATGCCGGCAGCGAGCAGCGGCTTCGGCATGCCGATGATCAGGTAGCTGACGGAAAGCGGCGCCGTCAGCAGGCCGCGCCACAAGGGCGAGCCGATCACGCGATAGCGGGCGAGCGCGTAGGCGGCGAGGAAGCCGAGTAGCACGGCGACGGCGGACGACAGGATCGCCACGCTGATCGAATTGCCGAGCGCTTCGGTCAGCCGCCTGTCGGTCAGCACCTCCTCGTACCAGCGAAGCGACGGGCCAGTGAAGGGCGGCACGGGGAAGCGGCTCGACTGAAACGAAAACAGCACCAGCACAGCGACCGGCAGGAAGATGAAGGCGTAGACCAGAAGGGCGTAGAGCCCAGCCAGCAAATCGACGCTGCGCACGTTGCGGCGTCGCATCAGGCGCGTTCCAGTTTGAGCCAGCGCGCGGTGGCGAGATAGGCGAGCGAGATCACCACCATCAGGATCAGGGAGAGAGCGGAGGCGAGCGGGAAGTCGCCGCGCCGGCCGATCTGCAGCATGATCAGCTGCGGCATCAGGAGCTCGTTGTTACCGCCGAGGATCTGCGGCGTGATGTAGTCGCCGATGCAAAGGACGAAGGTGAGAAAGGCGCCGACCATGATGCCGGGCAGCGTCAGCGGCAGGATGACGTGGCGGAAGGTCTGGAAGCCCGAGGCGCCGAGGTCGACCGCGGCCTTTCGGTAGTTGGGGGAGAGCTGCTTCAGGTTGGCGTAGATGGTAAGCGTCAGCAGCATGACGAAGAAATGGGTGAAGCCGAGGACGGTCGCGGCGCGCGTGTTGGCGAGCACCAGGGGGTCGGCGATCAGGCCCAGGCCGAGCAGCGCTTCGTTCACCGCACCCTTCTTCGCCAGCACCAGCAGCCAGGCGTAGGAGCGCACCACGTAGGAGGTCCAGAATGGCAGCACGGCGAGCATCAGGCAGAGGCGCTGGAAGCGCTCGGGCACGCGCTCGGCGAGGATCCAGGCGAAGGGATAGGCGAGCAGCACCGAGATCACCACCACCATGACCGTGACCTCGAGCGAGTTGACCATGGCTAGCCAGTAGGAGTCGTTTTCGAAGAACTGACGGTAGTTCTGCAGCCCGGCGAGCGGCTCGATGCCATCAGCGCCGAGCCGCGAGAAGCTGGTCGCCAGCATGGCAAGAAAGGGGGCGACGAAGAACAGCAGCAGGAAGCCCAGCGCCGGCGCCAACAGCACCCAGGCCGTCACTCCCCCAGACCTGGTCAAAACAGACACCACCGCTCACTCAAGACACCGCCCCCAAGTCAACGCTGCCGGGCGTCCCCGGCTATTGGGATTGGAGCATGTCGGTCCAGACGTCCTGCATCGCCTTGTCGAGAGCGGCGTCCGGCGCGGGGTAGAGCTGGGATTTGGCGAGGAAATCCGACTGCTCGTCAAAGCGGAGGATTTTCTTCTGTTCGTCAGAAAGCGCGGCCTGGGTGTTGGCGGGCATGCCCCAATAGCAGGAGGATGTGGCGAGGCGCGCCTGGCCCTCCGGGCTCATGACATATTGCACGAATTTGAGCGCAAGGTCCTGACGCTCGCTGTCGGCGAAGATGGCGAGTGCTTGGGACCAGAGGATGCCGCCCTCATCGGGAATGGCGAATTCGAGCGCCGGGTTTTCCTCGGCGAGTCCGGCGGTCACCCACTCGCCGCCGCCGACCAGGACATCGACCTCGCCGGTGGCAATCGCGGTCTGGCTGCCGACCACATCGGCGACCAGGGCGGCATTGGATTTGAGCTGCACGAGCAGGTCGCGGATCGCCGGGAGATCGTCGGCGGTGAGGTCGGCGGTGGTCTTGCCGAGGGCGAGTGCGGCCATGCCCATGACCGGGAGATAGTAGTCGTAGATCGCGATCTTGCCTTGATATTCCCCGCCCAGCAGGTTCTGGAGCGAGGTCATGGCAGCGGGATCGACAGCGTCCTTGTTGTAGCTGATCGAGTTGTAGCCGAATTTTTCCGTGATCGCGTAGCGCTTGCCGTCCTGCTTGGTGAAGCTGTCGAGCACCACTTCGGGGAAGAGATCGCCGAACGGCAATTGATCTTCCGGCAGCTCGGCGAAGAGGCCGCTGTCGGCGACGCGCGGCACGTCGACCGAGTCGATCACCATCACGTCCCAGTCGCCCGGCTGGGACTGCTCGACGATAGCGAGGCCGGCACCCGTGCCCTCGAATTCCTTGACGTTGACGCGCACGTCATTGGCTTCCTCGAAGGGAGCCAGCAGGTCGGGATCGGCATGGTCGCACCAGACCAGCGCATTCAGCTCCTCGGCGGCCCAGCTCGGTGACAGCGTTGCCAGGAGCGCCGTTCCGATGGCGGTGGCTGCAACATAGCCCGATTGAAGACGCATGCTTTTTCCCTTCGGACGTTCCAGGTTCAGAACCTTTGACTTTCATGTGACAAAATACTGGCGCCATTCGGATTTACGGTCAATTTCGCGCCGGGGACGAAACAGCACACTCCCAGACGCCTGCTCGCCCTTCAGCGCATCAGGCCGGGAAGAAAAAGGGCCAGCTCGGGCCAGATGACCACCAGCAGCGTAACGATCATGGCGCTTCCGATATAGGGAAGCCCCGCCAGCACGACCTCGCCAAACGAGACATCTTCTGGTGCTGCGCCCAGCATCACGAAAAGAAGCAGCCCGAAGGGCGGCGTGATCAGGCTGATCTCGAGCGCCAAGAGGATGATCACGGCGAACCAGATCAGATCGAAACCGAGGCTTGCTGCGACGGGGATGAAGATCGGCAGGGTCAGCAGCATCATGGAGAGCTGGTCCATAACCATGCCGAGCACCAGCAGAACGGCGAGCATGCAGAGCAGCATGGCGAGCGGCGTGAGGTCGAGGCCGGTCGCGAGCGCGATGAAGCCCGAGGTCGCGCCGGAAAACGCCAGGATCTGCGAGAAAGTCGAGGAGCCGATCAGGATCAGAAAGGTCATGCCGGTGATGCGCACGCCGTCCATCGCGGCCTGGCGCAGGGAATGGATCGTGAGGCTCTTGAAGACCAGAGCGAGGATGAGAACGGCAAGCACGCCGAACGCGGCCGCCTCGCTCGGTGTCGCGATGCCGAGGATGATCAGACCGACTACGGCGAAGACCACCAGCCCCATCGGTAGGATGTTGACGGCGATCGCGTTCAGCTTCCGGCCGGCGCTGACCTTGGCGATGCTGTAGGCAGGCGCTGCCTTCGGGTCCAGGCGAAGATGCAGCCGGATCAGGACGGCGTAGAGGACGGCGAGGAGCAGGCCGGGCAGAATACCGGCAATGAGCAGAGCGCCGACGTCGATCCGGCCGAGGCTCGCCAGCAGCACGGCCAGCGTCGATGGCGGGATCAGGATGGCGAGGCCGCCGCAGCCGAGGATCGGGCCGACCGCAAGGCTGGTTTTGTAGCCGCGCGCGCGCATCTCCGGGACCATGAGGCTGCCGAGCATGGCCGTGTTCGCCATGCTCGAGCCGGAGAGCGCTGCGAAGATCGTGCCATTCAGAACGGTCAGATAGGCGAGCCTTCCCTGGAGATTACCGATGCAGAGATCGAGCGCGTCGAACACCCGTCGCGCAAGACCGCTATGAAAAAAAAGCGAGCCCATAAGCACGAAAAGCGGCACCGGGACGAGGATGAAGGAGGTCACGCTGGCGGTGGCGTTGGCGACCAGCTGGCCGATTCCCGGAAGCCCGCCCATGAAGATGTAGACGCCGACAACATTGCTCGCAAGGAACGCCAGGGCGACCGGCATGCCGAGCGCCATGAGCGCGATCACCGACCCCAGGAGCAAGGCGGCCGCCGCTGCCCAGTCCATGGGATCAGAACCCCTCGCCTGCCGCTTCCGATACCGGTGTCCCCAGGATCAGAAGCCGGAGAAATTCACTGGCCAACAGCAGAAAGCCCGCTGCGAGCGGGGCGAACAATGACCAGCGGGGAAGATCGATCGAGCGCACATCGACGTCGCCGCGGCCAAAGCTCTCGATCGCCATGCCGAAAGCTGCGAGCGAAAGGGCGAGGCAGAGAACGATGGACATGACGAGGATGATGCGACGGAGGAGCGTTCGCATGCCGGAGGGCAGACGGTCGGTGAGTGTCGTGATGGTGACATGGCCGCCGGTGCGCACGAGCCAGGGGGCTGCAGCCATGGTCGCGTACAGCAGCGCATATTCAGTGAGCGCGCTGATCGCCTGAGGCGGGCGCAGACCGAGCGTGCGCATGGTCACGTCAAGCACGATCATCGCTGCGATCACGAACAAGGTGACGCCGGCTAGTCCCGCCAGCGCGGCGATGAAGCGATCATAGAAACGCAGCAAGATGAGGCGTCACTCGCGATAGAACTTTTCCTTGAACGCAGCCGCGGCCGCCGCGTCCTTGCTGGCGAAGCGTTCCCACGCGGTCTCGTAGCCACTCGCCGCGAAAGCCTCGCCGACCTCGCCTTCGAGATCGATCACCTCGATTCCGGCGTCTCGCATCTTTTGATCGAGCTCCGCCTGGTAGGTCTGAAAATAGTCGTGCGATGACGGCTCGAAGGCGATGGCCGTCTCCTGAAGAATGGCCTTCGCCTCGTCGGAAAGCGCGTTCCATCTCTCCAGGTTCACGATGGTGACGAGGTCGGTCTGGAAGAACGGCGGATCGATGCGATAGCGGAAATGCTCGTGCCAGCCGAGATCCATCACGCCGACCAAGGGGAAACCGAGACCATCCACCGTGCCGCGCTCGAGGGCGGTATAGACCTCGGGCACCGGAATGGAGACGGTGCTCACGCCCATCTTCTCGAAGAATTCGCGATAGATCGGCTGCGAGCGCAGCTTGAGACCGGAGAGATCGATGCCGCCCGCCTCCGTGCGCTTCGGCTCACTGACGAGATAGAGATGAAACGGGATGCCTGTATCGAAATGGCCGAGCAAATGCGCGTTCATCTTCTCGGCAAACGCCTGGCCCAGCATGTCGAGCCCGCCATTCGCCCTGGTCTCGGCGGGTGAAAGATTGCTGCCGACCATGGCATCCGCCTCGGGAAAGGCGCCGAGATAATAGGTGGCCGGACCGTAGTGCATGTCGACGACACCGCGACGCACGGCATCGCCCTGCTCCGGCGGGGGAATGACTTCGGGACCGCCCTGGACGTTGATACGCACAACGCCGGCGCCTACCGCATTCACCTCGTCGACATAGCGAAGGAAGCTCTTGGTGAAATCGAGCGGCTTCGGGAAAGCGTGGACGGCGTTCAACACCTCCTCGGCCTGCACCGAACCGACCGACGTTACCGTCAGGGCCAAAGCGCCGATCAGCAGCCGTTTCATGAGCCTTCCCTTTTTCATTTGTCATTGTCTGACAAAACGATAGGGGTGCGTTTTCGTCTCGTAAAGCATCGAAACGGCCCGAGGTTCGGCGCTGCGGCTGCTAACCCAGTACGGAAAAACTGCTTTCCCTGTTGATCTCTCGTTTTCTCGAATAGAAGCCGACGTCGAGCTCACGATCGAGATGGGGCAGCCTGAACTGCAGCGGCTCGGCGTCATGGTCGCGCCCACCCTCGCAGTAGTCGACCAGCGCCGCCATCATCTTGCCGGCGACCGGCGCGTTCTTGTACTGATTGCCGCTGGTGCCGCAGGCCATATAGAAGCCGGGCAGGCTCGATCGGTCATAGATCGGAATCCAGTCCTCGGTGACGTCGTAGAGGTCGACCACGCCGCGCGTGCGCGATGGAATGCCGAGCGACGGGACACGCTGGGCATAGCGATGCACCTGGGTGGTCCACTGCTCGGTGAACTCGCGATTGAAGGCCTCGTCGTCGACCCAGTCATGCTCGTCGCAGGGTGGATCTTCCGAACCGACCAGAATGTGGCTGCCATGTTCCGGGCGGATGTAACAGCCGATGTCGCTGTCGGAGACCACCAGCCCACGCTTCTCGAAGTCGAAACCAGCCGGCGACGGCACATGGGCGACCTCCTGGCGAAGCGGCCTGGTGGTGATCGTCATGTCGCCCGTCACACCGGCCATGTCATTGATCCGCCCGGACGCCGGCCCGCCGACATTGATCACCACGGGTGCGCGCACGATCTCGCCGCTCGCAAGCTCGACACCTGCCGCCCGGCCTCCGTCTTTCAAGATGGAAACCACCGTCTCGTTGAAGCGGAACACGGATCCTTTCGCTTCTGCGGCACGCATCAGATTGTGCGCAGAGAGCTGCGGGTCGGTGACATACCCCGCCGTCGGGAAAAAGACGCCGCCCTTGAGGCGCTTGCCATTGCGTTCGCCGAACGCCGGATCGTCCAGGCGCTTCGGCGGGGCGAAGCTATCCATGCTGTAGATGGGCAGACGCTTCTCGACGCCCGCCGCATCCCACTCTTCGAAGGGAATGCCGAGCTCCCGGCAAAAGCGCTTATGCTTTTCCAGAAAGCCGTTCGCTTCGGTCGCCATCACCAGGCAGCCGCATTCGACGAAACGGGCCAATCCCTGCTCGTCGGCGATCTCGAGATAGTCCGCCCAGTCGCGCCAGTAGAAATAGCCCTCATAGGCGAACGCCGATCCTTCGAGCGTCGAATAGTGCACCCGAATGATCGCGCAGGAGCCCCCCGTCGAGCCCGTGCCGGCGTCGTGGTTGCGATCGACGGTGATCGTCCTGTAACCGCGTTTCGCAAGCTCGAATGCCGTCGCCGCACCGATCACACCGGCACCGATGATGATCGCGTCCGCATCCCTGGTCATCGTTTCATCCCTTCCCGTGCCGTCTGCTCATTTCCGATCAGCTCTCCGGCGGCGCGCCACCCTCTTCCGTCCGTTTCGCGATGAACGCGTCCAGTTCCTCGATCCTGGGCGGATCGGTTGCGGGCGGCTGGAAGTCGCGAAGCACCTGTTTCCAGATGGTGTTGGCACGCTCGGTCGCGGTCTTGGCGCCTGCTTCCGTCCACTGGCCGAAATTGGACCAGTCCGAGACGAAGGGCGCGTAGAAGGCGGTGCGGTAGCGATCTATGGTGTGGGCAGCACCGAAGAAATGGCCGCCGGATCCGACTTCGCGGATCGCCTCGAAAGCGAGTTCGGCGTCGTCGAAGCGCACCGGCTGCATCAGTTCCGCCATCTGCTGCAGCATTTCGATGTCGATGATGAATTTCTCCATCGAAGCGGTGAGCCCGCCTTCGATCCAGCCGGCCGCATGCAGCACCAGGTTGGCGCCGCCGAGCGTCGCTCCCCAGAGCGCCATCTGGCTTTCGTAGATCGACTGGGCGTCGACGCAGTTGGAGGCCGACGGCATTGAGGAGCGCCAGGGCAGGTCGAGAAAGCGGGCGAGCTGGCCGCTGGCGAAGGCAGCACGCACGTTTTCCGGCGTGCCGAAGGCGGGCGAACCCGACTTCATGTCGACGTTCGACGTGAACGCACCGTAGACCGCCGGAGCGCCGGGTTTCGCCAGCTGCGTCACAACGAGTGCTGCCAGGAACTCGGCATGCTGCTGCACCAGAGCTCCTGCGAGCGTCACCGGCGCCATGGCACCCGCCAGGGTGAAGGGCGTGATCACCGAGGGCTGGCCCGCTCTCGCGAAATCGATCAGGCCCTGCAGCATCGGGATGTCGAGGATCAGCGGTGAGTTGGTGTTGATCACCGTCCAGACGCAGGGTGTCTGCCCGAACTCGTCTTCCGACAGGCCGCGCATGATCTGCATCATGCGAAAGCCGTCTCGAACCTGCGGTGCGCCGCGGCTGAACAGAAACGGCACCTTCTGCGACAGGGTCAGCTGCGCGCGCATGGTGGCGTAGTGACGGACCTCTGGCGCCACGTCCTGCGGTTCGACGTTCGGGCTTTGCACATGCATGACGTCGTAATGCTCGGCAAGGCGGATGATGTTCTCGGTATCGACCAGCGTTCCTGGACGCTTGCCACCGTCGAGATCCGAGATGTGCGGCGGACCACCCACCGGGCTCCAGGTCACCCGGTGTCCGCCCCAGACAAACGAGGTTCTTTCGACGGCGCCGTGCACTTCAAAGCTCGTCGGGGCGGATGCGATCGCCTGCTGCACGAGGTTGCGATCGAAGCGCGCCATCATCGACGCTTCGTCGACGTCGACGCCACCATCCTTCAAAAGCCGCCGGGCTGCCGGCAGCAGGATCTTGACGCCCAGTTCTTCGAGGACCCGAAGCGAGGTGTCGTGGATTTGCTCGATTTGGTCGTCGGAATAGATTCGGGCCGGCGCGAACGGGTTTTGCAGGTTTCGATAGTCGACCGCGCGCCCGGATGCCTGCGATGCAGGAACCTGCCTGCGGCCGCGGCCTCTTCGTCTACCCTCGCCGCGCAGGTCGGCCATGAGGATCTACGCCCGCATCCGCGTTCCCTTCGAATCGTGCGGGCTCGGCGCGATGACCTTCGCCGCGCGCTCGACGCCGACGATGTGCGTCGTGAGCTCGGTCCCGGGCTCGGCGTGGGCCGAGTCGAGCAGCGCCATAGCCAGGCTCTTCTGCACACTGTGGCCGTAGCCGCCCGAGGTGATGAAGCCGACGCGTTTGCCGTCCTTCCAGACCGGCTCGAAGCCGGAACCGTCGGCGTCGGCGGCATCCACCTCCAGCGTCACCAGCTTTTGCTTTGCCGTGCCGTCCTTCCGCTCGGCGAGCGCGGCCTCCCGTCCGATGAAGTCACCCTTGTCCCAGGCGATCCAGCGGTCCATGCCGGTCATGCCGGGCGTGTAGCCTTGCGTGAATTCCTTGCTCCAGATGCCGAAGCTCTTTTCCAGGCGAAGCGAATTCAGCGCGTAATAGCCGTATTCGCGAATGCCATGGGCGGCACCGGCCTCGAGCAGGATCTCACGCAGCGTGATGTGTTCGGCAGCGCCGCAATTGATCTCGTAGCCAAGTTCGCCCGCGACCGAGAGGCGCCCGACCTTGGCACGGATCAGGCCGACATCGAGGACCGTGCAGCCCATGAACGGCAGGGCCTGATCGCTCACGTCTTGATGGGTCAGGGCTGCGAGCACGTCGCGGGATCTGGGACCGGAAAGCGAGAAGCCGACAGTGGCATCCGAGATATCTCTGATGTCGACGCCGCCATCGTCATGGCCCTGGAACCAGCGCATGTGCCACTGGCGGAGATAGTAGGAGCCCATGATCCACCAACGACCGTCACCCCAGTTGAAGACGGTGAGATCACCCTTGAGCCGGCCGTCGAGGCCCAACATCGGCGCCAGGCGGCAGCGACCCGCTGCAGGGAGACGGCCCGCCGTCAGCTTATCCAAATATGACGCGGCACGTTCGCCACTCACCTCGAAGCGTGAGAATCCCGAGGTGTCGAGCAGGCCGACATCCTCACGCACCGCGCGGCATTCCTCGGCAACGATCGGAAAGGCGTTCGAGCGTTTGAGCGTCGGCGTCTCTTCAAAGCCCTTCGGCGCGAACACCAGTGGGATCTCGAGCCCCCAGCTGCACCCCCAGATCGCACCTGCGTCGTTCATCGCGTCGTACGCCGGGGCCTTCTTCAGCGGCCTGCCTGCCGGAAGCTGCTCGTTCGGATAGGTCATGACGAAGCGGCGCGAGTAGAACTGCCCGGTGGTCTGCTTGATATACTCGCGATTCGAGACGAACGGTCCGTAGCGCGCGATGTCCATCGGCCAGGTATCGGCCTCAGCCTCGCCGTGGATCATCCATTCGGCGAGCGACTTGCCGACGCCGCCGCCCTGCAGGAAGCCCGCCATGACGCCGCAGGCCAGCCAGTAGCCGCGCATGCCGGGCACCGGCCCGACCAGCGGATTGCCGTCGGGCGAAAAGGTGAAGGCGCCGTTGACCCAGCGCTTGATACCGGCGGTCTGCAGGCAAGGGTAGCGCTCATAGCAGAGCGAAAGCTCGTCCTCGATGCGGTCGATGTCCTCCTGGATCAGCTCGAAGCCGTAGTCCCAGGGTGCACCCTCCATGTTCCAGTGCTTGTGCGTGACCTCGTAGATGCCGAGCAGCACGCCCTGCCCTTCCTGGCGCAAGTACGAAAAGCCCTCGAGGTCGACCATCATCGGCACTTCAAAGTCCATCGCCTGGACCTCGGGGATGGTCTCGGTGACGAGATAGTGGTGCTCCAGCGGCGAGACCGGCAGGTCGAGACCGACCATGCGCCCGACCTGCTTCGCCCAAAGCCCGCCCGCGTTGACCACATGCTCGGCGCGCACCGTGCCCTGTTCGGTGACGACGTCCCAAGACCCATCGGTGCACTGGGTCAGCGCTTCGACCTTGTTGTGCTCGATCACCTCGGCGCCATACTTCCGAGCAGCGCGCGCATAGGCGTGGACCACGCCATTGGTGTCGATATAGCCCTCGCGATCCGCCCAAAGACCACCGATGACGCCGGTGACGTCCATGATCGGGCATTTCGCCTGGATCTCGTCGGGCGTCATCAGATGGCAGTCCTCGATGCCGATGGTCTGGAAGATGCGATAGGCGGACTGCAGCCATTCCCAGCGCGCCGGTGCCGAGGCAACGGTGATGCCGCCGGTCATGTGGAGGCCGATATCCTGGCCCGATTCCTCCTGAATCTCCGACAGCAGATCGATGGTGTAAGCCTGCAATGCCGCCATGTTGGGGTCGGCATTCAGCGCATGCACGCCGCCGGCCGCATGCCAGGACGAGCCCGCCGTCAGGACGGAGCGCTCGATCAGCGCGACATCGGTCCAGCCGAACTTGGCGAGGTGATAAAGCACCGAGGCCCCGACCACGCCGCCGCCGATGACCACAACCCGATAATGCGACTTCATGCCCCCGCTCCCCTCGTCCTGATCCGCGTCCCATGAACTCGGTAGGACATCCTTGGGCGTACCGCTATCACGCCAGCGGCATCAACGCTCGAAAAATGCCGGCGCCGAACGAAGGCGAATGGAAAGCGTCTTGCTGCATCCGCCCAAACCTCATCCGCCCCTGATAAATTAGAGATAAGCTCATAGCGCGACTTCTTAAATTTTAAAGTGAATATTATTTCCTTGAAATGATATCTCAAGTTTCTTACCAAGAATGAGGCAATTAAATCGGAGTGTCATATGTTCGATGATTTAGACCTTATCGACGATATGTTCACCGTTGACTCGCCTCTGGGACCGATTTCGACACCGATAGGCGAGCCCAGAAAAGCCAAGCGCCTCCACGACCTCCTCTTCGACCCCAGAACCACGCTCAGCCGCAGGAATGACAATCTGCGCCCCTGGGTGATCGTCGGCAGGCGGGGAGCCGGCAAGACCGCCTTTCTCTATCATCGCTGCTTCAGCGGCATCTACGAGCACCAGGTCGGCATCGAATCTGCTCAGGCCTTTCGTGCCATCGGGCTGACCATCGAGGCCGTGCTCGACCAGAGCAACAAGGACTATGCCCCCTTCGTCGAAAACGTCGGCCGGCTGTGGAAAGCCATCCTGGTGACCTCGGCCATCGCCATGGTGTGCAAGACCTATCGCTACCGATCGGACGTCAACGGCGATCCCTATTTCCTGGCGATGAAGGATTATCTCGACCGTATCGGCATCGACGGCCAGACCGCAGCGCGCACCATCATGAACAAGCTCCTGAGCAAGGCGCGCGATCATGATGCCCAAGCTTCCCTCGACGTCAGCGGCGATCTCGAGGATGTCCTGATCAATCAGATCGGCGTCGGCGAGGCGACGGGCGCGCTCGAAGCCTTTTGCGAGAGCCATCGGCAAAAGGTGATCATCCTGATCGATTCGGTCGAGCAGTTCCCGATCGACGATTTTCGTATGGACGCTGCTGCCGCCGGGCTTCTGCATCTGATCAGTCAGTTGCGCCTCGCCTATTCGCCGATCCACATCTGCTACTGCATCCCTTCCGAGCTCTACCATCACTATGCCGCCACCATCTCGGCAAATCCGGAAAAGGACTTCGAGAGCATGCTGATGCTGCAGTGGACTGCGCCCGAGCTCTTGAAGATGAGCGCGCTTCGCCTGGACAAATATCTGAGCACGCTGCACAGCGTGCGCATCCGCCGGGACAATGGCCTCCCGGACAATCCCGACCGCGACGACGTCTACCAGTTCTGGCGGCGCCTGATGCCGAAACAGGTGGTCAACAATCTCGGCAAGCAGGAGGACAGCTTCGCCTTCATTCTCAGGCACACCCAGCTTCTGCCGCGCCACGTCATCGGCATCTTCAATCAGATCGTCCGCCACGCACTGTTGCGCGACGACGATCAATTTCGGATCACGGAGGACGACATCGTCAAAGGCGTGCGCCAGGCCGCGAACTCGATCTGCGCCGGCGTGCTCAGCAGCTATCGCCAGATCCATCCGTCCGGCGGCGAGCTCTGCGAGTGCATGCTGCCGCACATGACCAATGCCTTCACCATGTCCGAGTTTCGGCTCTCCTACCGCAATTACGGACGCGGCATCGTCGGCGACTACTACGAAGCCCTGCAGATGTTCAAGGAACTCGGGATCTTCGGTATCGTCGTCGACGAGACCAAGGTCTATTACAAGGGCGAGTTCGAATACACCCAGCCCGGCTCCATGGCGCTCAGCGAGGACGATACCTTCTGCATCCATCCCGCCTTTGCCGGCGAATACCGCGTCGGCCGGGACAACAAGGGGTGGACCTCAAAGAAGGAGGTCTATCCTCATGGCACCGATCTCGACATCGACCTCGCCGCCTGACGCGACGCGCGTCGGCGTTGACTTGCCAGGTTCCTACTCGGGAGCCGTCGTCGCGATCGAAGGGCGTTTGGAGAAGGTTTCGAACCAGGCGGCAAGGTTCGGGCGACCGTCGCGCCAGTTCTCGTCGGCGTAGCGGAAGTCCATGTAGCCGCAGACGCAGGCGGCAGCGATCGTGCCGATGTCGACGGTGTCGCCGAAGTCCGCAGCCTCGCGCTCGAACTGATCGAGGCCTCGGATGAACTTGCCGCGCTGGCCGTCGATCCACTGATCCCACTGACGCTCCTTCGGGCGAAGGAAGGTTTCGTAGCGCCGGCCGACGGCCGCGTCGAGGATGCCATCAGCGAGGGCTTCGCGCCGAAGGGCGGTCCAGCGCTCCGCGCCGCCCGACGGGATCATGCGCCCGCCGCCGGCGAGATCATCGAGATAGGCAGCGATCACCCGTGAGTCGTAGAGCGCGTCGCCTTGGTCGGTCACCAGGCAGGGAATCTTGCCAAGCGGGTTGTCGGCGTTGAGCTCGTCCTCAGGCGAGATCGGCGTCATGCCGCGTGAGAGAAGCTCGATCCGGCCATCGAGTCCAAGCTCGATCGCGACCGCGCGCACCTTGCGCACATAGGGCGAGGCGATGGCGAAGTGGAGTTTCATTGGATGGTCTCCCGTTCTCAGCTTTTCGAGCGTTCCGCCTCGTAGCGCTGCTTGTTGTCGTCGTTCGGGGGATAGAGTCCGAAGATCGATTGGCCCTTGGCGATTTCCTTCAGAACCCAGTTTTCCATGCGCTCCTGCTCCGCCGAGTCGCGGGCGACCTCTTCCGCCAGATGCTTCGGCACGACCACCACCCCCTCGGCGTCACCGACCAGAATGTCGCCGGGAAAGATCGCCACATCGCCGCAGGCGATCGGAACTTGAAGGTCGACCGCGTGATGCACGTGAAAGCTTGCCGGCGGGGCTGCGCAGGCGGCGTAGACAGGAAAGGTGAAATCGGCCATCGGCACGATGTCGCGCATGCCGCCATCCGTAACCGCGCCGGCGACGCCGCGATCGGCGAGGCGCGTGACCAGAATGTCGCCGAGCGCGCCGGAGCGTGTATCCTTCCGGCAATCGATCGCCAGGACCGCGCCGGCAGGGCACTCCTCGATCGCGCGGCGCTGGGGATGCTCGCGGCCCGTGAACATGCCGGGGCCGTCCAGATCTTCGCGTGCGGGAATGTTGCGCAAGGTGAACGCCTCGCCGATCATCATGCCGGCTTTCGGAGTCACGAGGCCCACGCCCTGGATGAGCTGATTGCGCAGACCGCGCTTGAAGAGCTGGGTGCAAAGGGTCGCTGTTGTGGTCGCCGCAAACAGTGCCTTGACCTCGTCCGAAAGTCCGCCTTGAACGCTCACGCTTGTCCCCCCGCTCAGCCTCGATGCCGAGAGGCGAGTATGGTCCAGGCTGGAGCTATGTGACAAGACGAGCCGCTGCCGATCGTCGATCGATGCGGCCGTCTCGGATCGTCAAGGCGTGCGCAGAACGGGCGCCGCCGGTCGGCCGAGCAGCCGCCAGGTGCCGATGAAGCCTGCGGACAAGGTGAGCAGAAGTGCCGTGAGCACGATCGTCAACATGGTCCCGGGCGCCCACACCCAAGGCAGCTGCATCACCCAGATCACCACCACATAGGCGCCGATCATGCCCAGCAGGCCGCCGACGAGCGCAGCGACCAGACCGAGGCTCAGATATTCGATCGCGAAGATCTTGAGCAGGTCCACCCGCCTGGCGCCCAGCACCTTCAAAATCGCCGACTCGTAAAGATGCCGACGTCGGGCCGCGGCGATCGCCCCTGCCAGAACCAGAAGCCCCGACATCAAGGTGACACCGGCGACCGCAAGCACGGCTAGGCGCACCTGATCGGCGATCCCCTTGATGCGTGCGCTGACTTCGCGCATCGAGATCGGCGTGACGTTCGGCAGGTTTTCCGCCACCGCGTCGAACAAGGCCGCCTCATCCGTCACCGACACGTCGACCGCGGCGGCATAAGTATGCGGTGCTGCTTCGAGCGTCCCGGGGCTGAAGACGAAGGCCGCATCGAGACGCCCCTGGCTCCAATCGATCTCGCTCCGAATCACGGCGATCTCGGCTTCGATCACGCGGCCGAGCACATTGAAGGCAAGCCTGTCGCCGATCCCGACATCGTAGGCGTCGGCGACGTCATCCTCGATCGCGACCAGAGGCGGCCCCTGATAGGTCTCGGGCCACCAGGCACCGTCGACGATCTGCGTATTGGGCGGCATGGTCGGCGAATAGCTGAGCGCCCGATCACGGCGAAGGGTCCAGTGATTGACGCCGGACTGGCTGGCCGGAACATCCTTGATGCGCACCACCCTGCCGCGGACGGTCGGCAGAAGCTGGAGACTTTCCGCCGCGTTCTGCGCTGCGACGATGTCCTCGAAAGTCTCCAGCTGATCGCGCTGGATATCGATGAAAAAGACCGAAGGGAGACGATCGGCGAAGCTCTGGTCGAGCTCGGCGCTGAGATTGCGGTTGAGCACACCGACCAGTGTGAGGACGGTGAGCCCGGCGCCCAGGGCAATGACCACGCTGGTGGCGTGCGCGCCGGGACGATGCAGATTCGACAACGCCATTCGCCAGCGTGCGCTGCCTCGACGCGCCAGAAATTTGGTCGTCCAAATCGTCAAACGCGCGACAAGGCTGAGCAGAAGGGCGGAGCCGATGGCGACGGCGACGAAGATCCACGCGAGGCGCCTGTCGCTGACCCCGGCAATCGCCAGACCGACCAGGCCGGCCAGACAGAGAGCCAGCAAGGCGAGCATGCTCGCCGCCGGCCAATGCCTCGGCGGCGCCAGAAGCGCGCGGAACATGCCCGCGGGCGAGACGTCGCGCGCGCGTGCCAGCGGCCAGATGGCAAAAGCGAGGGTCGTCGTCAACCCGCAGCCGGCCGCCACCAGCAGCGGCAAGGGATAGAAGCCGGTCCGAAGCTGCACCGGGAGCAGCCCCTCGGTCAGGCTTTTGATCACGATCGGCAGCATCTGGCCCACGACAAGCCCGAGAAGCACGCCGATGGAGGCAAGCGCCAGCACCTGCAGCAGATAGATGCGGAAAATCAGCCCGCTGCTGGCGCCGAGGCATTTCAGCGTCGCAATGTTCCTGGTCTTGCCCGCGAGATAGTGCTGAATCGCCAGGGCAACGCCGACGCCACCGATCAAAAGAGAGGCGAGGCCGGCAATGGTGAGAAAGCTCGAGAGCCGATCGATCACCCGGGTCACCCGCGGCTGGATATCGCGGATACCGTTGATCTGAAAATCGGATTCGGCATAGTCGCGTTTCAGCGCGCGCACCAGCGCTTCCGCGTCGGTCCCCGGCGGAACCGCCAGGCGATAGTCGAACCGGGCGAGCGAGCCCCGCTGAATCACGCCGCTGGCAGCGAGGTCGCGCTGATGCATGAACACCCGTGGACCGATGCTGACGAAACCGCCGATCCTGTCCGGTTCCCGTTCGACGACGGCGCGCACCGTCAACTCGGCATCGCCGATCCTGATCCGATCGCCGAGATCGACTCCCAGTCTGGCCAGCAGGCCGCGTTCGACGACCGCGCCGTGCTCGGCCAGGGCGTCGTCCATGGACAGGCTTGACGGGTCGAGCTGCACCTGCCCGTAGAGAGGGTAGGCGTCGTCGACGACCTTGAGACCGACCACCACGCGCCGGTCGTCGAAACCATGGGCTATGGCGTTGGTGCGGATGATATCGCTTCGGCGAGCATCGGCTGGCACGATCTCATCAAGGAGCGTCTCATCCAGCGGACGGTTGGTGCTCTCCAGTTTGAGATCGCCGCCGAGCAGCGCTGCCGAGTCCTCTTCCAAGCCGTCCAGAACGCCGGCATTGATCACGCCGACCGTGGCGATCGCGCCGACGCCGAGCGTGAGGCAGGCGAGGAACACGGAGGAGCCGACGAAACCGCTTCTGAGTTCGCGCGCGGCCAACCGCCAGGCGAGACCGAGGCTGGCGATCATGCCACCTCGTCCGAGCGCTTCGACTCGCCCGACAGCGCAGGGGCCCGGACCGGTCGCAGAAGACCGTCCGCCATGCGGTACTGCCGGTCGCAACGTGCCGCGAGGTCAGGCTCGTGGGTGATCAGCAGCAGGGTCATGCCGCGCTCGCGCTGGATGCCGAACATCAGCTCGACGATGGCCGAACCGGTCACCTGGTCGAGATTGCCGGTCGGCTCGTCGGCGAGGAGGAGCTTCGGACGATTGGCGAGTGCCCGGGCGAGCGCCACACGCTGCTGCTCGCCGCCCGACAGCTGGCCCGGGTAGTGTGACGCCCGATCCGAGAGACCGACGGACCGAAGCCCGTCCGCAGCGCGTTCGAAAGCACCCGCGGCACCCGCCAGTTCCAGCGGCACGGCAACATTTTCGAGGGCCGTCATCGTCGGGATCAGATGAAAGGACTGGAAGATAATGCCGATGGTCTCGCCGCGAAAGGCAGCGAGCCGATCTTCGTCGAGCATGCCCAGATCCTGGCCGGCAACGCCGACGCTGCCGGCGCTCGGCCGCTCGATTCCACCAACCACCGACAGCAAGGTGGACTTGCCCGAGCCCGAGGGGCCGATGACGCTGACCGATTGGCCAGCGTCGATGGCAAGATCCACGCCCTTCAGGATCTTGACCGGGCCGGCGGCGCTGGTCAGGGTCAGGTGGACATCGGCAAGCGCGATCATCGGAGAGAGTGCAGGCTCAACAGTCATGGGGCATCACATGGTTCACAAGTGTCGGATTCTCAAGGTCCTTGCGACTGCCTTGACAGCCTTTCTGGTGGTCGGCATGGCCATGCCTGCGCTTGCACTCGCCTGCCGGATCAGCGTTCTCGGCGATTCGCTGACCGCGGCCTATGGCCTTCCGATCGACCAGGGCTTTCCAGCACAGCTCGAACGCGCCCTTCGAGCGCAAGGCTATGACTGCGAGCTTCTGAATGCCGGGGTGAGCGGCGATACCACGGCGGGCGGGTTGGCGCGGCTCGACTGGATGCTGGCCGACCGGCCGAGTCATGTGATCCTGGAGCTTGGGGCCAATGACGGGCTTCGCGGGCTGCCGACCGAGCAGATGGAAGCCAATCTCGACGCCATCATCACGAGACTGCGCGCGGAAGATCTGCCGGTTCTGCTGACCGGCATGCTGCCGCCGCCCAATCTCGGCCAGGACTACGGCGACGCCTTTTCCAAAGTTTATCAAGACCTTGCGCAAAAGCATGACATTCCGCTCTATCCGTTCTTCCTCGACGGGGTGGCCGCCGATCCGTCGCTCAACCAGCCGGATCAGCTGCATCCGAACGCTGACGGCGTGGCGGCGATCGTCGAGCGGATCCTGCCGGTGGTAACAGAATGGCTGGATGCCGAAGCACCGACCGGTTGAAGCCGCCCCGCTCAGATCTGCAGCCCCGGCCGTCCGCGTTCGATCACGAGCGTGCGCTCGGCGCGGATCGGGCGTGCTGGATCGGTCACCCGGTCGACCGACTTGAAGGTCGCGGCCCATTCGCCGTTCGTCACCTCGGAGACGAGATAGCCGCGATGGTTGCTGTGGTGATGGATGTGGGGGTTGTCCGACTGAATCGCTGGCCAGATGCCGAGGCTGTCGGTGCCGTCGCCGCCTGAGGTGATCGAGGTGGTGGTGAGCTCGGTGCCGATGATCGCCGATGACGGGTCCTCGCAGATGGCATGCAGATCGGCGGCCCAGTGGGTGTGGACATCGCCCGAGAGCACCACCGGATTGCGCGTGCCGCGTTCGGCCATGGCCTGGAACAGGCGCTGGCGCGTGGCGTCGTAGCCGTCCCACTTGTCCATGTGGTAGCGGCCGAGGCCAGCCGCCGACTGGTCGAGGGAGAACATCGGCACCTGCTGGGCGAGGACGTTCCAGGTGGCGGCCGAAGAGCCCAGGCCATTGAACAGCCAGGCCTCCTGCTCTCGGCCGAGCAGGGAGCGCTCGGGATCGCGGCGTTCTTCGCATTCCTGGAGATAGCCGCCGTGGCAGACCTGGTCGGAGCGGTATTGGCGGGTGTCGAGCACGTTCAGGCTCAGGAGCCGGCCGAAGGCGATCTGGCGGTAGAGCTGCAGATGCATCGGCGTCGGCAGCGAACGCCGGCGGAGCGGCATGTGCTCGTAATAGGCCTGGAAGGCGGCGGCGCGCCGGAAGAGGAAGATCTCGGGCGGGGTGCCGTCCTGATCGTGGTCGGCGGCCCAGTCATTGTCGATCTCGTGATCGTCCCAGGAGACGATGAAGGGGGCGGAGGCATGGGCGGCCATGAGGTCGGGATCGGATTTGTAGAGCGCGTAGCGCTTTCGATAGTCGGTGAGCGTATAGGGCTCCCCTCCCCTATGGCGGCGTATCGCAGCCTTGCAATCCTTGCCGCCGAGATCGGCTTCGTAGATGTAGTCCCCGCAGTGATAGATGAAGTCGAACGCCTCCTCGGCCATGTGACGATAGGCGGTGAAATAGCCCGCCTCGTAATGGCTGCAGCCGCAGGACGCGAAGCGCAAACGGGCCGTTTGATCGCCGGACGCTGGCGCGGTTCTGGTGCGGCCGACCGGACTCACGGCCTCGCCGAAGAGGAAGCGGAACCAGTAGTCGCGGGCGGGGGACAGGCCTTCGAGCTCGACATGGACGGCGTGGCCGAGTTCCGGCCGGGCAAGGACGGCGCCGACACGTTCGATGCTCCTGAAGCCGGGATCATGGGCGACTTCGAAGCCGACCTCGACCGGGACCGGCGCCATGCCCCCGCCCTCCAGGGGCGACGGGGCGAGCCGGGTCCAGAGGACGACGCCATCGGCGGCCGGATCGCCGGAAGCGACGCCGAGCGTGAAGGGGTAGCGATCGACACGCGCTTTGGTGCCCGGTCGGTAGCCACTGCCGACCAGGCCCAGCGCGGAGGACGAAAAGGCAGCGCAAAGGGCGATGCCGCGCAGCATCGATCGTCTCGAAAGCTGCGCAAGGACCCGGCGATGATGCCTCTCTCGCGACACTGACCTCACTGGCGCCAACCTCCTGATTCCAGACGGTCCATTCGACCGGCAGGCAACGATCAGGATCTCAGCGTTGCTCGTTCGTTCTCCTTATCACGTTGTTGCAAGGCAGGATGGCGACAAGCCCGGGATAGCTTGGTGAGGGCGCGTATGGAAAGGCTTTCAACGTGTTTTCAACAGGATACACGACTGACCTTGCCGCCAGCCTGCTGCGCAGCGTCGACATGCCCTCAACCATAAGAAAAGTCCTCACTCTAAGTTTTCCTATCGTGAGGTTCTATCCGACGAGGGTTAAGGAATTGTGAAACCCGAGCCTCGACACCACGACCGGATCGCCGGCGCTTGGTCTACGGGGCTACGTCGCCGCCTTCAGACGGGATCGGTCTCGACGAAGCTCATGAAGACGTGGTCCTCCCCGCCGCCGAAGGCGATCACGTCATAGCGCTCCGGCTCGGAGCTGGGCATGCCGGGTGAGCCCGCGGGCATGCCGGGCACCGCGAGACCGCGGATCGCGGGGCGTTCGGCAAGAAGTTTCTCGATCGCTGCAGCCGGCGTATGGCCTTCGATGACGTAGCCGTCGACCATCGCCGTGTGACAGGCGAGCAGGTGACCGGGCACGCCGGCCATGCGTTTGACGGCGTCGAGGTCGGCGACGTCCTCGGCCTCCACCTCGAAGCCGCTCGCCAGCAGATGCTCGACCCACATCGAGCAGCAGCCGCAGGTCGGCGATTTGTAGACCTTGACGAGCGTACCCTCAGCCGCGCGCACCGGCAGGGCCGGTGTCAGGGCGATAGCGGCGACCACGCCGAGAAAGCTGCGGCGCCTGATATCTATAGTCGTGTTCATCTCCGGGAATCCTCCGTCTTCTTTCCTCGATGGACGCTTGGGGCTGCGCAGCCTGCGGCGCAGGCAAGGATAGGTTCAAAAGACCGCGACCACGCTCATCCCATAGCACGTCGCAAGGCCGCGCATCTGTTCTCGGCGAGCAGGTACAGGCACGACTTTCAATGCCGTCCTTCCCGTTGCCGACCCGCCAGATCGTCGAGGATCGGGCAGTCCGGGCGCGCGTCGCCGTGGCAATGCCGGACCAGCTCGCTGAGCGTCGCCTCCATGCTCTGCAGCTCCGCGATCTTGCGCCTGATGTCGGCGATGCGGCTCTCGGCCAGGGCCTTGACGTCGGCGCTGGCCCGGCTGCGGTCGCGGTAGAGGTCGAGCAGCTCGCGGCATTCCTCGACGGTGAAGCCGAGGGAGCGGGCACGCTGCACGAATTTCAAAAGGGCGAGGTCCTGCTCGTCATAGTCCCGGTAGCCGTTGGCTTTGCGCCCGCTCGGCGCCACCAGGCCGATATCCTCGTAATAGCGAATGGTCTTCGCCGGCAGGCCGCTCTGTTCCGCCGCTTCGCCGATATTCATGCCTCCTCTCCTCAAATTCTCGCCTGGCGCAGGCGGAGGGCGTTGCCGATCACCGAGACCGAGGACAGGCTCATGGCGACGGCCGCGATCATCGGCGACAGCAGCAGACCAAACAGCGGATACAGCACGCCCGCAGCGATCGGCACGCCCACCGCATTGTAGACGAACGCAAAGAAAAGATTCTGGCGGATGTTGTTCATGGTCACTTCTGCAAGTTTTCTCGCGCGCACGATCCCCGAAAGATCGCCCCTGTCACGAGCGTGAACCCGGCGCTCTCGACCGCGACGTCGGCGCCGGTGCCCATGGCGATGCCGACATCGGCCGCCGCCAGCGCCGGCGCGTCGTTCACGCCGTCCCCGGCCATGGCGACCTTGAGACCCTGGTCCTGCAGCTCCTTGACCAGCGCGGCCTTGTCCTCGGGGCTGACCTCGGCGCGGATGTCGTCGATGCCGAGCGGGCCGGCCACCGCCTCGGCCGTGCGCCGGTTGTCGCCGGTCGCCATGATGACGCGCAGCCCTGCTTCATGCAGCGCCCGGATCGCCTCCGAGGTCGTTTCCTTGACCTTGTCGGCGACCGCGACGATGCCCGCCGCTTTGCCGTCGATCGCGACGAACATGGCGGTCTTGCCGGACTCGCGCAGGCGCTCGGCATCATCGTTCATCGGCTCGATGTCGACGCCCAGATCCACATCATCGCGCCATTGCCCAGCGCCACGTCCCGGCCGTCGATCTTGCCGCGCACGCCCGCGCGGTATGACCGCCTCGAAGCCCTCGGAGGACGGCAGGTCGATGCCGCGCCCTTTAGCCCCCTCGACGATCGCCTCGGCCAGCGGATGCTCGGACCCTTGCTCCAGGCTGGCCGCAAGCTGCGGCAGGCGTTTTTCTTCGACATCCTTGGCGGGCACGCAGTCCGTCAACGTCGGCCGTCCCTCGAGCGAGGGTGCCGGTCTTGTCGACCACGATGGCGTCCATGCGAAAAACGCTCGAGCGCTTCGGCGTCGCGGATCAGCACCCCCGCCTGGGCGCCACGGCCAGTGGCGACCATGATCGACATCGGCGTCGCCAGGCCGAGGGCGCAGGGGCAGGCGATGATCAGCACGCTGACGGCGGCGAGCAGGGCGTGGGACAAAGGCCGGCGATGGCCCGATCGGGAGCCAGGCGAGGAAAGCGAGCGCGGCGATCCCGACCACCGTCGGCTGAAATACCGGCGACCCGGTCGGCCAGCGCCTGGATCGGGGCGCGGGAACGCTGCGCCCTTGGCGACCAGTTCGACGATGCGCGCGAGCATGGTCTCATTGCCGACCTTGTCCGCGCGCATGACGAAGCTGCCGGCTTTGTTGAGCGTGCCGCCGGTGACCTGATCGCCCTCGGCCTTCTCTACCGGCAGCGGCTCGCCGGTGAGCATGCTCTCGTCGACCGAGGAGCGGCCCTCGATCAGCGCGCCGTCCACCGGCACGCTCTCACCCGGACGCACGCGCAGTCGGTCACCGGTCTCAACCTCGTCGAGCAGCGTCCTCTCCGCCGCGATCGGTCACCCGGCGTGCGGTCTTGGGGCGAGGTTCATGAGCGCGCGGATGGCATCGCCGGTGCGCTCGCGCGCGCTGAGCTCCATGATCTGGCCGACGAGGACGAGAATGATGACGGCGGCCGCCTCGAAATAGGCAGAGGCCCGCCGGCCTCGGTTCGCATCGCTCGGGAAGACGCTCGGGAACAGGGCGACGACGCTGAACAGGAAGGCGGCGCCGGTGCCGAGCGCGATCCAGAATCCCACATGTTCGGGCTCTGGTTGACGATCGAGGACCAGCCGCGCTTGAAGAACGGCGCGCCGACCCAGAGCACCACCGGTGCTGCCAGCAGGGCCTGCAGCCACAGGAAGGCGGTATGGCCGAGCCATCGGTCGAACGGGATGCCGACATGGGTGCCCATCTCGAGCACGAACACCGCCAGCGCCAAGGGTGCCCCTATCCAAAGGCGGCGCTTGAAGTCGACCAGTTCCGGGTTGGGGCCGGCATCCGCCGACGGCATCATCGGCTCCAGCGCCATGCCGCAGATCGGGCAGTCGCCCGGCTCGTCCCTGATGATCTCCGGGTCCATCGGGCAGGTATATTGCGTGCCTGCCGGCATCGGCTCGGGGGCGGGCCGATCGCCGAGAAAAACCTCGGGCGCCTGCTCGAACTTTTCCTGGCAGTGCGCCGAGCAGAAATAGAAGCGCTCGCCCGCATGCTTCGCCATGAAGCGGGCGCTCGCCCGATCGACGTGCATGCCGCAGACGGGGTCTTCGGCGCTGACGAATGCCTCGGGGTCCGCCAGAAACCGCTCGCGGCAGCGCTCGGCACAGAAGTGATAGCGATGGCCGTCATGCTCGGCGAAGGGCTTGCCGGCCTCCGGGTCCACGGTCATGCCGCAGACCGGATCGCGCAAGATGGTGCTGGCCTTTGCGGCCTTGGAGACAGCCATGTCGACCTCCGTCCTCTGTCGGACAGGAGACATAGTCATTCCAGCTACTGGAAGGTCAAGGAAGAATAGACCTCGCTGCGTGTCGGGCCATGATCGGGCCCGCCCTTCCGGCAATCGAGACTTCGCCTGTCATCGATCGACAGCCGTGATGTGAGGTTCAGGCAGGCAGAGGTCGTCGGCCGCGTGCCTGAAGCCGACATGAAGCGGACATGAGAAAAATTGTGTGATAGAGCAGCCGCATGCCCGCCTCGCCCTCCCATCCTCGAACCGCTCTCGCCGTCGGCTGCACGGCGCATGCGGTCCAGGACGGGCTGACCGCGGCGACCTATGTGCTGCTGCCGATCCTGTCACAGGCCTTTGGCTTCACCTATGCCCAGGCCGGGCTGGTCAAGGGCCTGAAGAGCCTCACGCAGGCCGTTCTCGAGATGTATTCCGGCATCCTTGCCGAGCGGATCGGCGAAGGGCGCACGCTCGTCTTCGGGCTGATCCTGTCCGGCCTCGGCTACGCCTCGCTGGCGGCGGCATCCCATCCATCGCTGGTCATGGCGTGCCTGCTGATCGTCGGCGCGGGCACGGCGTTTCAGCATTCTCCTTCGTCGGCGCTGGTCAGCACGGCCTATGCGGAGGGAGGGCGGCGGGGCGCGCTCGGGCTCTACAACTCCTCGGGCGATGTCGGCAAGCTCGGCTTCTCGGCCTTCTTCAGCCTGGCCGCGGGCGCCGGCCTCGCCTGGCAGCAGATCTCGATCGTCTTCGGGCTGACGGCGATTCTGGCAGCGGCGGCCGTCGCTCTCGCCACGAGGCGGCTCAGGCCGCGGCCGACCGGCGGCAGCGATCGTCGCCCGGAGCGTCGCCAGGGCGACGATGTCGGCTGGGGCGTCCTGAGCTGGCGGGCCTTCGGCACGCTGCTGGTGGTCATATCCATCGACAACCTGGTGCAGGCGGGCGTGCTGGTGTTCATCGCCTTCCTGATGATCGCCAAGGGCCTGCCGCTCTATCTCGCCACCATGGCGACGGTGGCGCTTCTGACCGGCGGTGTCTTCGGCAAGGCCGGATGCGGCTATCTCGCGGAGCATCTCGGCGTGCGCCCGGCTTTCGCGCTGGTTCAGCTGCTGACGTGCCTGGGGCTGGTCGCGGTGGTCATGGCGCCCGCCTGGCTGGCCTTCATCCTGCTTTTGCCGCTCGGCGTCGTCGCCCAGGGATCGACGTCCATCACCTATGGGCTGGTCGCCGATCTCATCCACCCCCGGCGCATGGCGCGCGGCTATGCGATCATGTACTCGCTGACGAGCTTCGCCGCCGCCATCGGACCCTGGCTGTTCGGTCTCGTCGGCGATCGGTTCGGGATCGAGACGGCCATGCTGGTGATGGCGGCAGCCGCCCTTCTGGCCGTGCCGCCCATCGCCCTTTTCCCCGCCGTCACCCCATCGGCACGACGGCCCGTGTAGGACGCGACCGTGACGACAGCGTCGATCTTATGGGCGCATGTGAAAGAAAATCTTAACCCGCTGGTGCCAATCTCGTCGATCTGGTCCATGCGATCCTGGGAGTCCGCGCCCCGCCCCACCTTCTCTTCCCGGCCGCGCGGATTCCCACGGTCGCATGGACCATTTAAGAAAAGTAGTCGCTGGAGGTTAAAGCAGCGTTAACGGCAGGAAGCCCATGCCGGTGACTGGCTCGCAGCGGCCTGCTGCCGCGGCGCCCTCTTCGCGATTCAGGCGCGGCGGCACGACCTCGTTGACGATGCATCAGGTTTTCCAGCTGGAATCTGATCGATCGATCCGGATCGGTGGAGCGAGCAGGTGACAGGGGCTGCCCAACGGGGAGCGGCCGCGGACGGGCGCTACGAATGGAGGGCGGCGATGCCGCATCAATCGTGATCACATTTTATTAATGTGATCACTTTTCTCAAGACCTCTATCCTCGGCTCGGTCAGCGCAGCGCGCCCTTTGCGTCGACGAAGGCCTGGAGCAGGCCGTCGCGGCCGATATGGCCGATGCCGTCGCGGATATCCGCCTCGATCGCCACCCTGAGCGCCAGGGGGTCGCGCCGGCGCAGGGCCTCGATCGCCTCCTTGTGCCGGTCGAAGCGGTAATGCTCCTTCAGGTTCAGCGCGGCGAGCCGCAGGAACGGGCCGAACTGCAGCCACAGACTCTCGACCATCGGCAGGGCCTGCTGGTGGGGGTTGGCCTCGTAGAGGCGGATGTGGAAGGCCTGGTTAGTGACGATCACCTCCTCGTAGTCGTCATTATCGAGGGCCGTGTCGATCAAACCGTCGATCGACACCAACATGCTGACAAGACTGTCGCTTATATAAGGAAGCGCGCGCTCGGCCGCGTGGGTTTCGAGGGTGACGCGCAGCGCAAGGAGCTCCTCGAAGCGCTGCACGGTCATCTCCGGCACCATCACCCGGCGATTGTCGAGCACGGCGAGCGCGCGTTCGGCGGACAGACGCCTGAGCGCTTCGCGCACCGGCGTCGGGCTGACATCGAGGGCTTCGGCCAGGCCGCGGATGGTGAGCGCCACGCCCGGGCGCACCTCGCCGATCATGATCGACCGCCTGAGGCGCTGGTAGACCTGCTCCTGCAGGGTCTCGCCGCCGGATGCCGGCAGATCGGACAACTTCAGGGATGGGGACATCAAACCACCTCGCACAGGCTTGTCGACAACGGGATGCGGCCGGAACCATAGGCCAGAAAAATGATATCACAAAATCAAAAATTCCTGTTGACACAAAAAATGTGATCACATTATATCTAACTCTATCACAAATGCAAGGAGGACGTGGTGTCAGGGAATCGACCGACGGCGAGGGAAGCGACGGAGCGCTGGCTCGCGGCGCATCCCGAGATCGGCCATGTCACCGCGGCGGTCGCCGACATCAACGGCAATCTCCGGGGCAAGCGCCTGCCGCGCGCCCAGATCGAGAAGGCGCTGAACGGCGGTCTGAGAATGCCGCTCTCGACTCTCGGTGTCGATATCTGGGGCTGCGACGTGCTCGGCAATGCCCAGGTGTTCGAGACCGGCGATGCCGACGGCGTTCTCGAGCCGACCGAGCGCGGCCTGCTGCCCATGGTCCTGGGCGAGCGTGCGACCGGGCTGCTGCCGCTCTGGATGGCCAATGAGGACGGCACGCCCTACGCCGCCGATCCCAGGCGGGCGCTCGCGGCGATCACCGCACGCTTTGCCGAAAAAGGCCTGACCCCGGTGGTCGCGACCGAGCTCGAATTCTATCTGGTGGACCCGGGCGAGGCACGGCCGAAGCCGCCGCTGCTTCCAGGTTCGGACCGGCGCATGGCCTTCGACGGCGTGCTGTCCACGGACGAGCTCGATGCGTTTTCGCCCTTCCTGGACGATGTCTACGCCGCCTGCGAAGCCCAGGACGTGCCGGCCGACGCCGCGATCTCCGAGAATGGCTGCGGCCAGTTCGAGATCAATCTCCTGCATGTCGCCGACCCGCTGAAGGCCGCTGATGACGCCCTGTTCTTCAAGCGCCTGGTGAAGGCGGTGGCGCGCCATCACGGTCTGGCCGCGACCTTCATGGCCAAGCCTTATGGCGACCGCTCCGGCAACGGCTTGCACGTGCATTTCAGCCTGCTCGACCGGAACGGACGGAACGTCTTCGACGACGGCTCGGATCGGGGAAGCCAGAAGCTTCGCCACGCCGTCGGCGGGCTGATCCAGGCGATGGGGCCGTCCACCCTCTTGTTCGCGCCCCACGAAAACTCCTATCGGCGGCTGAGAAAGGGGACGCACGCGCCGGTGGCCGAAGCCTGGGGCTACGAGAACCGCACCACCGCCCTTCGCATTCCGGGCGGCGCGCCCGCGGCCAGGCGGATCGAGCACCGGGTCGCCGGCGCCGATGCCAATCCCTATCTGGTGCTGGCCGCGATCCTGGGGGCGGCGCTGATCGGCATCGAGCGCGAGGTCGCCCCACCCGCACCGGTCACGGGCGACACCTACGGTCTCGACCTGCCCCATCTGCCGCCGGACTGGGCGTCCGCGACCTTCGCCTTCGACGAGACCGCGCTGGTCGACGAGATCCTGAACCCGACGCTTCGATCCATGATCGTTGCGGCCAAGCGCCAGGAGATGGAGCGCTTCGCCGCCGAGGTCACCGAGTTCGAATATCAAAGCTATCTGGAGGCCGTGTGATGAATGCCGCCATGCGCTCCTATGCCGGCGACGGCGCCTATCCCGGCAGCTACTACGCCGCGAGCGCCAACCCCGCCCCTGCCCGCCCCGCCCTCGAAGGGCGCCATGAGATCGACGTCTGCATCGTCGGTGCCGGCTATTCCGGGCTTTCCGCCGGGCTGCACCTCGCCGAGAAGGGCCACAAGGTCATGATCCTCGAAGGCGCCAGGGTCGGCTGGGGGGCGTCCGGAAGGAATGGCGGCCAGATCGTGAACGGCCTGAACGCCAGCCTCGCCACCATCGAGAAGCGCTATGGACCCGAGGCCGCCGGCTATATCGGCAGGATGGTGCAGGAAGGCGGCCGGATCATCCGCGAGCGCGTCCGCACCTACGGCATTCAGTGCGATCTGAAGGACGGCAATCTGTTCGCCGCCTGCAACGCCAAGCAGATGCGGGAGCTGGAAGACAAGCAGGCGCTCTGGCGAAAGCACGGCATGGACGATCACGAGCTGATCGACAAGCAGGCCATGCGCCGCCATGTGGCGAGCGACGTCTATGCGGGCGGCATGATCGACCATTCCGGCGGGCATATGCACCCCCTGAACCTGGCGCTCGGCGAGGCCGCGGCGTTCGAGCGGAACGGCGGCGTGATTCACGAGATGTCGCCGGTGCTCTCGGTCGACGAGGGCAGCGAGCGCCCCGTGGTCAGGACCGCGACCGGCGAGGTGCGGTGCAGGACCCTGATCCTCTGCGGCAACGCCTATCTCGGCTCGGTGGTGAAGACCCTGACCCCGCGGGTCATGCCGGTCTCGACCCAGATCATCGCGACCGAGCCTCTCGGCGAGGCGCGCGCGAACGCGCTGTTGCCGAGCGATCTCTGCGTCGAGGATCTGCGCTACATCCTCGACTACTACCGGCTTTCCGCGGACAAGCGCCTGCTGTTCGGCGGCGGCTCGGTCTATGGCGGCACCGATCCCGCGGATATCGAGGGCAAGCTCAGGCCGCATCTGGAAAAGGTGTTCCCGCAATTGAAGGGCGTGAAGGTGGACTATGCCTGGAGCGGCAATTTCGCCCTGTCCTTCTCGCGCGTGCCGCAGCTCGGCCGTCTCGGCCCCAGCACCTATTTCGCCCATGGCTATAGCGGCCACGGCGTCACCGGCTCGCATCTGTTCGGCCGTATCCTGGCCGAGGCCGTGGACGGCGATCTCGGCCGTTTCGACGTGTTCGCCAAGATCCGCTGGTTCCCGTTCCCGGGCGGCCGCGTGTTCCGCGTGCCCTACTCGATGGTCGGGTCCTGGTGGTACGGCCTGCGCGACGCGCTGGGCGTCTGAGGGAGAAACGGCCATGAAGATCGGCATCCTGCAGACCGGCCGGGTTCCGGACGAGCTCCAGGCGACGCACGGCGACTATGACGCCATCTTCGAACGGTTCCTCGCCGGCCACGGCTTTACCTTCGAGACCTGGCCGGTGCTGGACGGCGTCGTCCCCGACCGTCCCGAAGACGCGGACGGCTGGCTGATCACCGGCTCGAAATTCGGCGCCTACGAGGATCACGCCTGGATCCCGCCGCTCGAGGATTTCTTGAGGCGTGTCTACGCGGCGGGTGTCCCGATCGTCGGCATCTGCTTCGGCCACCAGATCCTGGCGCAAGCACTCGGCGGCAAGGTCGAGAAATTCGAGGGCGGCTGGTCGGTCGGGCCCGTAACCTATCGCCTCGACGGCTTTCCCGACGGTGCCAGGCTGCACGCCTGGCACCAGGACCAGGTGACCGCGCTGCCGGCAGAGGCGGCAGTGGTCGGGTCCACCGATTTCTGCCGCTACGCGGCGCTCGCCTATGGCGACAGGGCGCTGACCATCCAGCCGCATCCGGAATTTTCCCGGGCGTTTCTCGCCGATCTGATCGTGGCACGCGGCGACGTCCTCCCGGCCGAGATCGCCGAGGAGGCGAGGCGGAACCTCGATCAGGAAACCGTGTCACCCGCGATCGCTGAGCGGATCGCGACCTTTTTCAGGCAGGCGCGCTAGTCAGACGGAACAAAGCGGAAAGCCTCGCTTTCCGCTTTCGGAGGGGCGGGACGCCAAGTTGCGTCTGAACCCTCCCGCTCGACCGGGCGAAGGGCGCTCCGGTCGAAGCAAAGCAAGCAAAGCCCATGGGAGGCTGTGATGGAACAAGCGACTGGAACTGGTTACGAATATGGGACGATCGTGCTGATCGGCCTCGGCGCCTATATGGTGATTCTTCTCGGCATCGGCTGGTGGGCCTCGAAACGGGTCGTTTCAGAGTCCGACTACCTCGTCGCCGGCCGGCGTCTCGGCCTGGTGCTCAGCACCGGCGCCCTGATCGCCACCTGGTATGGCGCGGGCACCACCATGGGGGCCGCGGGTGCCGCCTTCACCTTCGGCAATCAGGGCGTGCTGTTCGATCCCTATGGCGCGGCACTCTGCCTGATCGTGGTCGGCCTGGTGTTCGCGCGCCTGGTGCGCCGCGGGCGCTATCTCACCATGGTCGACCTGTTCGGCCTGCGCTACGGCAAGCATATGGGCCTGGCGGCGGGATTCGCGATCGTGATCGCGGAAATGGGCTGGGTCGGAGCGCTGCTGGTCGGCTTCGGCACGATCATCGAGTTCTTCACCGGCCTGCCGCTCGGCTGGGGCATCGGCCTCGGCACGGTGGTTCTGGTGATCTACACCTATCTCGGCGGCATGTGGGCGCTGACCCTGACCGACGCCCTGCAGATGGCGATCATCATTCTCAGCATGGTGGTGATGCTGCTGATCGCGGTGCCGCTCGCCGGCGGCTGGGACGCGGTGTTCGACACCAGTGCCGCCAACAACATGCTGAACCTCAATCAGTGGGACTTCTTCCCGACCTCGGCGGCGAACGCCGATCCCGAATACGGCAATGCCGGCTTTCTCTACTACACCGGCCATATGGGCTGGTTCTACTGGGCGGCGGCCCTGATGGCGATCGGCTTCGGCTCGATCACCGCCCAGGACCTCGCCCAGCGCATGCTGTCGGCCAGGGACGAGCGCACCAGCGTCTGGTCCTGCATCATCGCGGGCGTGCTCTATCTCGTGCTCGGCCTGGTGCCGGTGATCCTCGGCATGATCGCCTTCAAGCTCTACCCGGACCTCGGCTTCGAGGACGTCAAGAACAAGGTGCTGCTGATCATGGCGGCCGAGCATCTGCCGCTGATCGGGGTAGTGCTGTTCGTCTGCGGCCTGGTGGCGGCGCTGATGTCCAGTGCAGCGGCCGCGATCCTCGCCGCCGCCTCGATCATCGGCTATAACGGCATGACCACCTTCAACCCCGAGGTCAGCGACAAGACCACGCTGTTCGTGACCCGCCTTTGCGTGCCGATCATCACCGCCGCCGCCCTCGTGCTCGCCCTCCGTTTTGAGACCATCTACAATCTGATGGTGGTCGCCTGGACGGTGCTGCTGGTGGGGCTGTTCGCGCCCTACGTCGCCGCGTTCTTCTGGAAAAAGGCGAACGGCATGGGCGCGCTTGCCGCCTTCATCGCCGGGTTCGCCGTCTGGATCTTCGCCTACTACCTCTATTTGCCCGCGACCATGGCTGCCAATACCGACGTGGTGCCCGGCGTCGAAGGGGTGTATTTCGACTGGGCGATGTGGGATGCGCTCTATATCGCCTCGATCTGGGGCCTGCTCGCCTCGATCGTCTGCCTGGTGGTGTTCTCGCTGCTGACCCAGCGGATCGACCCGCCGCAGCCGATCGTCGACATCGACCGGCAGCCGCTGGACACCGGCGACTGGTTCGGGCCGGCAGCGCTCACCGGCGACAGGGGCGAGGTCGAGGCCGCCGCCGAGTGAGGGCAGCCGAAGGGAGAGCGCTCGGTGGGCGCTCTCCTCAGGCTGGTGACGACATCGGATATCGGGACAAGAACCATGACCACGGAACGGGGCGATCAGGCGTTCAGGAAAAGCGAGACCAAGGGCCGCTGGCCGGAAATGACCTATGGCGGCGCCTTGAGTTTCCTTCGGCGCCGCTACACGCGCGAGCTCGAGGGTGTCGACGTGGTGGTGAGCGGCGTTCCCTATGACGCCTCGGTCACCTTTCGCCCGGGCTGCCGGCAGGGTCCGCAGGCGATCCGGGCGGCCTCGGTGCAGCTCGCCGAATTGACGGCCTTCCCCTTCGGCTTCGATCCCTTCCAGCATCTGGCGGTGATCGACTATGGCGACTGCTTCGTCGATCCCCACCATCCCGAGACCGTGCCCGCGGCGATCGAAGCGCATGCCGATAACATCCTGGAAAGCGGCGCGAAGATGCTGACCTTCGGCGGCGATCACTTCACCGCCTATCCGCTGATCAAGGCGCATGCCAAGAAGCACGGCCCGATCGCCCTCCTCCAGGTCGACGCCCATTGCGACACCTGGGAGGACGACGGGCAAAAGCTCGACCACGGCACCATGTTCGCACGCGCTGCGGCGGAAGGCGTGATCGACGTCGCCAGATCCACCCAGCTCGGCCTGCGCACCCATAATGACAGCGATCACGGCTTCGAGATCCTGACCAGCCCCTGGGTGCATCGGCACGGCATCGACGCCGCCCTCGACGTGATCAGGGAGCGCGCGGGCGAGGCACCGCTCTACATCTCCTTCGACGTCGACGGCCTCGATCCCGCCTTCGCCCCCGGGACCGGCACGCCGGTTGCGGGCGGCCTCGCCTCCTGGCAGGCGCTGGCGCTGATCCGCGGCCTTGGCGAGATGAACCTGGTGGGCATGGACGTGGTCGAAGTATCCCCGCCCTTCGATCACGCCGAGATCACGGCACTCGCCGCCGCCACCGTCGCCCATGACTGGCTCTGCCTGCTCGCCGAGAAGAGAGGCGCCAAACGCCACCCCGTCGGCCGGCTCTGAGCGCAGCTGTCTGGACCAGGCTGAACGCCGCTCCATGGTCGCGCTTTGGCATGTCGACGACGGCAGCTCGAGACCGACTTCCCGCCAACGCAAACGCTGGTCCCGGTGACGTTCGGCAGTGCGGGCTGCACCTGGTCGCATGCCCGCAAGCGGACGCTGCGTTGCGCGCGGCCCCGGCACCACTTTCGACAAGAGAACGACAAGCTTTAGAAATCCATGAGTTTCTTAACCAAAAATTGATTTTTGTCTGCGAGCTTTCGGGACGAGTCATTGATCTAAGGGGATCCCGATGCGCAAGTTTTCCATTCTCGTTCCCTCCGCTCTGTGCCTGCTGCTGGCCGCCGCCCCCGCCGATGCCCTGGATGTGGCGCGCTTCAACGCCCTGGCGTCGCAGACGGTGCAGGAGCTGAATGCCGGCAATGCCGACATCGCGGCGCTGATCGCGCGCCAGGAGGAGCTCGTCGCCCTCGGCGTCGAGGGATGCCGCGAGCTGATGGCGAGCGATCCTGATGCCGCCGAAGTGATGCGCCTGGTCATCGACGGTGCCGAAACCATGAAGCGGATGGACCTCGACGAGATCGAGGAGGCCTGGCACGAAGGCGGTGTCCTCGCCGAGCATGGCATCGACTTCGAGGAACTCGATCATTTCGGACCGGTCGTCTCGCATATGGACAGCGTGGTTCATCCCGCAACCGCCTACATCCTTCTGAAGCAATACCAGAAGGACCGCAACCGCGCGCATCTTCACCAGGTGAAGGAGGAACTCTCAGAGGTGATCGAACATATCAGCCACCTCTAGATGGCAGCCAGATCGGCCGCCGATCGAGCTCGTCTGCCGGCAACACGGCGACGAGCTAGACCGTCCGCAGCCAGTCGGGGATCTGCCGGCTACCACCTCATGAGAGACAGACAATGATTCGCCGCTCGCTGCAAGCACGACTTCTCCTGTCCTTTTGTCTGATCACCGCGATTGCCTCGATCTCAGGCGTGGTTGCTTCCTACTTCGTCAGCCAGACCGCTGTCCGGATCGATCAGGTCATGGAGCAGGAAGTCGCTCTGAAAGATCAGGCGCGGGTCGCAGAGATCGAGCTCCTGACGACACTCGTCGCCCTGAAGAGCGCGCTTTTGTCGCATGGGAACCTGAAAGGCGCGGAGGCCGACGTGACGTCGGCGATGGGAGCTTTTGCTTCGACGATCGCACGCCTCGACCGCCAGCTGCAGCAGCTGCCGCCTTCGGAAAACCGGGACGGACTGATATCGGCTTTCGGACAGGTCGCCGAGCGCGTGCCGGCGCTGCAGGAAAGCGTCGCCGCCGTGATCGCGGGCCATGGCGAAAGTGAAGACCTGATCTTCGACATCGACGGTGAAATCGTCGGCGTCAGCGCACTGCTCGATCGGATCGAAGTCGAGTTCTCCGGCTGGCTGCGCTCGGTCGAAGAAGCGGTCCGTTTCGGCACGGATTTCGCCGGCAATTTGGACCCCGAGCAAACCACCTTTGCCCGCTGGCATCGAAACTTCGCTCCAGACGAGCCGGAACTGGCCGAACGTCTTGATACCTTGGGCAAGGCCGAAGAGGCGACCTATGTCTACGCCAAGGACAAGGTCTTGGGGGCTCCACAGGACCGGCAGCAATCGCAATTCGTGCGCATGGAAGCACGGCGCACAGCACGGGTGACGGTCGCGCTTGACGAACTCCGCAAGGTTGTCGAGCCGCGCTTTCAGGCGCTGATCGACAGAGAGACCGCACGGCTTGCCGATGTCGAAAGGCTCGGAGCAGAAGCCCAGCACTCCTTCGCCATCTTTCGCGATCTCGTGACGTCGCAGGCCGATGCCGCCGCGGCCGGCGCCGTTGCGACTGCGGTCTGGGCGCGCAACCTCACCATCGGCATCGTGCTCGCCACCCTGATCTTCGCGATCATCATCGGCACGGCGATCGGACGGACGACCATCGCCCCGATCCGCGCCTACGCTGCCGCGGTCGCGAAGCTCGCCAAAGGCGATCAGGTCGAGATCCCGGGCCGCAATCGTCTGGACGAACTCGGCGAGCTTGGTCGATCCCTTGATCAGGTTTATCAAAAAGGTCTGGAAGCCGCGCGCCTGCGCTCAGCTCTGGACGGTGCACAGACCAATGTGATGGTTGCCAATCGCCGGCAGGAAATCGTCTATGTCAATCCCAGCCTGCGCGCCCTGCTGAAATCGATGGAACCCGAAATTCAGCGCGTCCTGCCCACATTTTCGGCGGACGAGTTGCTCGGCGCGAACATCAGTGTCTTCCATCGGAACGCCGCTCGTCAGGATGGCGTGCTCGATGGGCTGAACGCCGTGCACCGAGCCAACATCAAGCTGGGTCGGCACACATTGACGATTGCCGTGAGTCCGATCCGGAGCGAGGCTGGCGCGCCGCTCGGAACGGTGGTTGAGTGGCGGGATCGAACCTCGGAGATCGCTATCGAGGAGGAAGTCAGCAACGTCGTCGCCGCTGCCAATCAGGGTGATCTCAGCAGGCGCCTGCCCCTTGAAGACAAGCAGGGTTTCATGCTCAGCCTTGCTAGTGGCATGAACGAGCTGATCAGCATGGTCGACGAGGTGACCAGCGATGTCGGCGCAACGCTCGAGGCTCTGGCTCAAGGCGATCTGCGCCGCGAGATCACGAAAGACTATCGCGGACGCTTCGATGAGCTTAAGCGACATGCCAACGACACGACCCGTCGGTTGATCGGCATCGTGTCCGACATCCAGTCGACGGCGGAGGAAGTGAAGAACGCAGCGTCGGAGATTACCGTCGGCACCGAGGATCTGTCATCGCGCACGGAGCAGGCGGCCGCCAATCTCGAAGAGACCGCGGCCTCGACCGAAGAGATGGCCGCAACGGTTCGGCAGAATGCCGAAAGCGCAAAGACCGCGAGCCATCTTGCCGGCAGCGCCGATCAGACCGCGAAGACCGGCGGCGAGGTGGTCAGACAGGCGGTCAGCGCCATGTCCGGCATCGAAGGCTCCGCCCAGAAAATCACGGATATCATCACGGTGATCGACGAGATCGCCTTTCAGACGAATCTGCTCGCACTCAATGCCAGTGTCGAAGCAGCGCGTGCCGGCGAGGCGGGCAAGGGCTTCGCCGTCGTCGCTCAGGAGGTCCGCCAGCTGGCGCAGCGGTCCGCCCAGGCCGCGTCCGACATCAAGAAAGTGATCAAGGACAGCAATGATCAGGTCAAGGATGGCGTGCGGCTGGTCAATCAAGCCGGAGAGGCTCTGACGGAGATCGTCGAATCGATCGGCAAGGTGACGACGATCGTCGGGCAGATTTCGGACGCCTCGCAGGAACAGGCCATCGGTGTTCATGAAATCAACACATCGATCACCGGCATGGACGAGATGACCCAGCAGAACTCCGCCCTTGTCGAGGAGAGCACGGCCGCCGCCAGGTCGCTGAGCGATCAGGCCGGCAAACTCGCCGACCTGATGGCCTTTTTTAAACTGCGCGACAGCATCGCATCCAAAGCTCCAGCCCCCGCTCTCTCGCGCAAGCCGCACGCCCGCGATCTGCTTGCCGGCAATGCTGGCTCGGAAAGAGAGAACACTCTCATCTAGCGGAGATTGCTGCTGGATCAGGACAAAGACTGCAGACGTCAGCGGTCACGGATGCGCAGATCACACCCTTCCCACGGCGGAGATAAGGAGGCACGGCGGTCGAAGACGTCTGTCGGAAGGCGCCTACCTGCAGACGACCGACACTGATCCTTCAGCGGGATCTTGCATCCATGGCCAAAGGCGTCTGTTCTGGTCGTCGAGAATCAGTACGCAAACGGTCATGGACATCACCAGCACATCATGTATCTGAGCCCGGACGAAAGAGACCTCCTCGCGCCGGACGCGCCTCCGGCCACCACGATGGCAATGCGCATTCTGGTCGATACGGCGAGGATGATGGGTGCTGACCGGCTGGTGCCGATCACGTCCGCTCACATCGACGGCTGCGTCTATTTCGGTGATGCGGGCGTGCTGTTCGCGGAGAGGCTGAGGGACCTCGGCGGTCATGTGGCGGTCCCCTCATCGCTCAATGTCGGCGCCCTCGACATCCTGCATCCGGAGCTGGTGCTGGCGGATGCCCACGCCAAGACAATGAGCCGACGCCTAATGGATGCCTATGTGGCGCTCGGCTGCACCCAGAGCTGGACCTGCGCTCCCTATCAAGCGGGCTATCGCCCCAGGCTCGGCGAACAGATCGCCTGGGCAGAGAGCAATGCGATCGTGTTCGCCAATTCCGTCCTGGGTGCGCGCACCAATCGCTATGGCGATTTTTTCGACATCTGCGCGGCCCTTACCGCACGAGCCCCCGATGTCGGTCTACATCGTGACGAAGCGCGGGTGGCGAAAATCCTTGTGGATCTCAACGCCCTCTCCCCTGCCCTGCTGAACGATGACAGCTTTTTTCCGGTCCTCGGCGCCTGGCTCGGCAGGACGCTCGGCTCGACGGTTGCCGCCATCAAGGGCCTGCCGGCTGGTGTCAGCGAGGACCGGCTGAAGGCGCTTGGTGCTGCTGCCGCGTCAACCGGTGCCGTCGCTCTTTTCCACGCCATCGGCGTCACGCCTGAGGCGCGGACCGAGACCGAAGCCTTCGCGGGCGAGCCGCCCGAGGCGGTGATCACGCCGTCGCCCGCCGACATGCAGGCCGCGCGCAATGCGTTGTCGACCACATCGTCGGTGGAGATCGACTGCGTGGCGCTCGGCAGCCCCCATTTCTCGCTGGACGAATGCCGGGCGCTGGCAGCGCTGGCGGAAGATCAGACGTTCAGGAAGCCAGTCTATGTGTGCACACGCCATGCGGTGCTGCAGATCCTGGAAGCAAATGGCATGCGAGAAAAGCTCGAAGCGTCGGGCGCCATCTTCGTGATCGGCACCTGCGTGGTCGTGACCCCAATCCTGAAGCAGGCTAGCGGCGTGCTCATGACCAACTCAGGAAAATTCGCCCATTACAGCCCGTCCACCATCAATCACGATGTCGTCTTCGGATCGCTTGGCGACTGCGTGCGCTCCGCGGTCAGCGGCCGCGTCGAGCGGGACGATCGGCTATGGTCGTGACGCTCGACGCCGAGACGCTGGTGGACGGAAGCGCCGAGGGCAAGATCCTGAAGCTCGGCGCCCCGATCTGCTTTTGGGGCGGCCTCGATCCCAAGACCGGACGCATCGCCGATCCCAGGCATCCGGATCACGGTGCCGACATCAGCGGTAAGGTGCTCGCCATCCCGCGCATCGTCGGCTCCAGCTCGTCCAGCCAGCAGCTGCTGGAGCTCCTCTATCTCGGCAGACCGCCGGCGGCGATCATCCTCGGCGACGCAGATGCGATTCTCGGCATCGCTTGCCTGGTCGGCCGCGAGATGGGCTTCGGGACGGTGCCGATCCTGCGGATGCC
>JAWKVM010000005.1:0-344979 GCA_041398025.1 Alphaproteobacteria bacterium | reverse complement strand
CGAGGAAACATGGGTCTGCGTGGCGGCCGTTGCGACCGCCCACGGTATCCGTGGCGCGCTGAAGCTGCGCTGCTTCACCGAACGTCCTGAAGACGTCGCCGCCTACGGCCCCGTCTATGACGCTCGGGGCCGCCGCCTCTTCGATCTGACCGTCGTCGGCCCCGCTAAAGGCGGCGTGATTGCCAACGCCGAGGGCATCGGGGACCGCACGGCCGCGGAAGCCCTTCGCGGCACCGAGCTTTATGTCCCGAGAAGCGCTCTGCCCGATCCCGAGAATGACGAGTTCTATTACAGCGATCTCGAAGGTCTGGACGCCTTCCGCCGTGACGGCACCAGGCTCGGCAGCGTCAAGCGCGTGGTCAACCATGGGGCGGGCGACCTGATCGAAATCGCCGACAGCAAAGGCGCGCTGCACATCGTTCCCTTCGACAAGGCCTCGGTGCCGCTGATCGATCTCGAGAATCACCGGATCGAGGTGGCACCGCGTCCCGAAGTCGTGGTGGAAGGCGAGGCATGAGCGCGCCCGCACCGGCCTCCGTTCCCTGGACCGCCCGGGTCCTCACCATTTTCCCGGAAATGTTTCCCGGGCCGCTCGGCCATTCGCTGGTCGGCCAGGCTCTCGACAGGCAGGGCTGGCAGCTTGAAACGGTGAATATCCGGGATTTTGCGACAGATCGTCACAAATCTGTCGACGATATGCCCTTTGGTGGCGGGGCGGGCATGGTCATGCGGCCCAATGTGGTCGCCTCGGCTCTGGATTCCGCCCTGTCCGACCGATCCGATCTCGCGGCGCTCTATCTGACGCCGCGCGGCCTGCCGCTCACCCAAAAACGCATCGAATCACTTGCGAAAGGCCCCGGACTTGTGGTCTTATGCGGAAGGTTCGAGGGTGTGGATCAACGTGTTGTCGAGGCGCGCGGCCTGGAAGAGGTCAGTCTCGGCGATTTTGTCATGTCCGGCGGCGAGTTGGCCGCCATGGCCATGATCGATGCCTGCGTGCGCCTGCTCCCGGGGGTTATCGGAGCGTCGGCGTCGCTGGCGGAAGAAAGTTTCAACGAGGATCTTCTCGAGTACCCCCAGTTTACGCGGCCCGACATATGGGAAGGCCGTGCCGTTCCCGACATTTTATTGTCGGGGCACCATGCGCGGATCCGAGAATGGCGGAAAAGCCAGTCCGAGGCCGTCACCAAAGCGAGGCGTCCAGATCTCTGGCTACGCTATATGTCTAGACATGCACGCTCCGAGGCCGGGGAACAGCCGGCCGGAGCGGAGACGAAGTGAGGTTGCCATGAACGTCATTCAACAGCTCGAGCAGGAGCAGATCAACCAGCTCACCGAGGAGCGTCAGATTCCTGATTTCGGGCCCGGCGACACGCTTCGGGTCAACGTCAAGGTGGTCGAGGGCACCCGCGAGCGCATCCAGGCCTTCGAGGGCGTGTGCATCGCGCGCAAGAATCGCGGCATCAACTCCGCCTTCACGGTTCGGAAAATCAGCTATGGCGAGGGCGTCGAGCGTATCTTCCCGCTCTACAGCCCGCAGATCGCCGACATCCAGGTGATGCGCCGCGGCCGCGTGCGTCGCGCCAAACTCTACTACCTGCGTGGCCGTACCGGCAAGGCGGCCCGCATCACCGAGCGCCGCGACGACCGCCCGAAAGCTCAGGCCGCCAACGACGTCGACAAATCCGCCGCCGACTGAGCGCGGCTCAGTGCGCTGACTTGCCTGAGACCCGGTCGATAGGCCGGGTCCGCACAACAGGCGTCGTCGATTGCAACGGCATACCGTTGACGCAGGCGCCAAGCCCAAGTGAAAAAAATGCCACGGACGCTTTTTGACAAAATCTGGGAGCAGCATCTGGTCGATCAGCAGGAGGACGGCACCGCGCTGATCTATATCGACCGGCATCTCGTCCATGAGGTCACCAGCCCGCAGGCCTTCGAAGGCCTGCGCAATGCCGGACGCCCGGTGCGCCGGCCCGACGCCACCCTCGCCGTGCCCGATCACAACGTGCCGACCACCGATCGCTCCAAGGGCATCGAGGAGGAGCAGTCGCGCATCCAGGTCGAGACCCTGCAGCAGAACTGCAAGGACTTCGGCGTGCCAGCTGTTCGACGTCGACGGTATTCGCCAGGGCATCGTGCGCATCATCGGCCCGGAGCAGGGTTTCACCCTGCCCGGCATGACCATCGTCTGCGGCGACAGCCACACCTCGACTCACGGTGCTTTCGGTGCGCTTTCGCCGCTTGGCATCGGCACCTCCGAGGTCGAGCATCGTGTTAACCACCCCGGGCCTCTACCAGAAGCGTCCCGCCAACATGCGCATCACTGTCGAGGGTGACCTGCTGCCCGGCGTCACCGCCAAGGACGTGGTGCTGGCGATCGTCGGCAAGATCGGCACGGCAGGCGGCACCGGCCACGTGATCAAGTGTGCCGGTGACGTCGTAAAAAACTCGGCATGGCCGGGCGCATGACCATCTGCCGCCAGCGACCATCAAGGCAGGTGCCATGGATCTGATCGCGCCCGACGAGACCACCTCCGGTGCATCAAGGGTCGCCCCCATGGCACCAAGGCCGGTGCGTTCGAGGCAGGCGTGCAGGTTCTGGAAGACCCTCCCCTCGGACGAAGGCGCCACCTACGACAAGGAAGTGGTGCTCAAGGCCAAGGAGATCAGCTTTCCTGGAAGGTCACCTGAGGCACCAACTGCAGGACGTGGCGCCGGTTAGCGGCGCCGCGTGCCAGCTCCGAAGTCGGTCGACGACCCGAACCGCCGCGCATGTGGAGCGCTCGCTCATCTATATGGGCCTCGAGCTGGCGCACGCCGATTTCGGTCAAGATCGACAAGGTGTTCGTCGGCTCCTGCACCAATGGCCACATCGAGGATCTGCGCGCCGCCGCCGGGTAGTCAGGGGCAAGCGCATCGCCGGCCTGCCAGACATGATCGTCCCCGGCTCGGTCTGGTGAAGCACCAGGCGGAAGAGGAAGGCCTGGACAAGATTTTCTGGGTCTGGCTTCCGAATGGCGCGAGCCCCGGCTGCTCCATGTGCCTCGGCATGAACCGGATCCAGCTCAGGCCCGGGCGAAAGTACTGCGCCGCGTCGACCTCGAACCGCAATTTCGAGGGCCGCCAGGGCAAGGGCGGAGCGCACCCATCTCGTCTCCACGCCATGGCCGCTGCCGCTGCCCTCATGACCATCGACGGGCGTCGAAACTCTCCTGAGAACAATTCCTTGGCCTGAGACCCGTCCCAAGGTGTCGAGTCCAAGTCAACCAGAGTCGTGGTACGACCGAGGATCGACCGATGGAGCCGTTTACAACAGAAGCTCACCGGTATCGCTGCACCTTGCCGCTGGCTGGTCGAAGCAATGACACCGACAAAGATGATTCCGGCCAAGTGGCTGAAGACGATCAAGCGGACCGGGCTTGGCGTCGCCCTGTTCAAAACGCTCCCGCTGAGGACGACGGTACGACGGAGAAGCCGGGATTCATCCTCAACCAGGAGCCCTATCGAAACGCGGAGATCCTGATCGCCGACGACAATTTCGGCTGCGGCAGCTCGCGCGAGCACGCGCCCTGGGCGCTGCTCGATTTCGGCATCCGCTGCGTGATCGCACCCTCCTTCGCCGACATCTTCAACAACAATTGCTACAAGAACGGCATCCTGCCGATCGTTCTGCCCAAGGAGCAGGTCGACATCCTTCTCCAGGAAGCGGCTGATGCCGAAAACCCGACCTTCACCATCGATCTGGAGAAGCAGGAGATCCATCGCCCCGTGGGCAACGAGGTCTTCAAGTTCGAGGTCGACCCGCATAAGAAGCACTGCCTCCTGAACGGTCTCGACGACATCGGCCAGACCATGGAGCGCAAGGGCAGGATCGACGATTTCGAGGGCCGCCAGAAGGCGGCGGAGCCCTGGCTCTACCGCGACGGGGAGGCCGCCTGATGTCCTACCCGCGTAACGACGGCGTGCTCGGTAGCGTCCTGCTCCTGCCGGGCGACGGCATCGGCCCCGAGGTGTTTCGCGAGGTCCGCCGGGTCATGGACTGGTTTGATCGCGCGCGCGGCGTGTCCTTCGAGCTGGACGAGGATCTGGTCGGCGGTGCTGCCTATGACAAGCACGGCACCCCCCTCGCCGACGAGACCCTGGAGAAGGCGCTGCAGTCGGATGCCGTGTTGTTCGGCGCGGTCGGCGGCCCGAAATATGACGACCTGCCCTTCGACAAGAAGCCCGAGCGCGGCCTGCTGAAACTCAGGAAAGAACTCGGCCTGTTCGCCAATCTCCGCCCGGCCAAGGTGTTCGACGCCCTGGTTTCCAGCTCGTCCCTCAAGCCCGAGCTGGTCCAAGGGCTTGATATCATGATCCTGCGTGAGCTGACGGGCGGCATCTATTTCGGCGAGCCGCGCGGCATCGAGACGCTGCCCAATGGCGAGCGCCGCGGCATCAACACCCAGGTCTACACCACCTCGGAAATCCGTCGCGTTGCCGCGGTCGGCTTCGAGCTTGCGCGCAAGCGCCAGGGCCGGGTGTGCTCGGTCGAGAAGGCGAACGTCATGGAAGCGGGCGTGCTCTGGCGCGAAGAGGTGCAGAAGCTGCACGATGCCGACTACGCCGACGTCGAGCTGAGCCACATGTACGCCGATAACTGCGCCATGCAGCTGGTGCGCGCGCCCAAGCAGTTCGACGTAATCGTCACCGACAATCTGTTCGGCGATATCCTCTCCGACTGCGCCGCCATGCTCACCGGCTCCCTCGGCATGCTTCCGTCCGCCTCCCTCGGCGCCCCCGACGAAAGCGGCAAGCGTAAGGCGCTGTATGAGCCGGTGCACGGCAGTGCGCCGGATATCGCGGGCCAGGGCCTCGCCAATCCGATCGCCATGCTGCAGAGCTTCTCGATGATGCTCCGCTACTCCTTCGATCGTGACGACGATGCCGACCTCCTGGATGGTGCCATCAGCAAGGTGCTCGCAGGCGGTCTCCGCACCGGCGACATCATGCAGGACGGCATGGCCAAGGTGTCGACCTCGGTCATGGGCGAGACCATCGTCCGCGAGCTCGACAAAGCCGCCTCGGCTTAGCGTCGACTTAGACCTCGCTCGATCCTGGATGCGATCGAGCCACTGAAAACGAATCTGGATATAGACCATGGGTTACAAAGTAGCCGTCGTCGGCGCGACCGGAGCGGTCGGCGCCGAAATGCTGAACATCCTCGCCGAGCGGGATTTCCCCGCCGATGAGGTTGTTGCGCTCGCCTCCAGCCGCTCGGTCGGCAGGGAAGTATCTTACGGTGACAAGGACGAGCTGAAGGTCCGCGACCTGGAGAAGTTCGACTTCGAGGGCTTCGACGTCGCCTTGTTCTCCCCCGGCGCCTCCGTGTCCAAGATCCATGCGCCGCGCGCCGCCGAGGCCGGCTGCACGGTGATCGACAACACCTCGCACTTTCGCATGGAGCCGGACGTCCCGCTGATCGTGCCGGAGGTCAACCGCGAGGCGCTCGAAGGTTTCCGCGAGCGCAACATCATCGCCAATCCAAACTGTTCGACCATCCAGATGGTGGTGGCGCTGAAGCCGCTGCACGACATGGCGCGCATCAAGCGCGTGGTGGTCGCCACCTATCAGGCCGCGGGCGGAGCCGGCAAGGCGGGCATGGACGAGCTGTTCAACCAGACCAAGGGCATCTACGAGACGCGCCAGGTCGAGCCCAAGAAATTCCAGAAGCGCATCGCCTTCAACGTCATTCCCCAGATCGACGTGTTCCTCGAGGACGGCTCGACCAAGGAGGAATGGAAGATGGCGGTCGAGACCAAGAAGATCCTCGACCCCGCCATCGAGGTCACCGCGACCTGCGTGCGTGTGCCCGTGTTCGTCGGCCATTCCGAGGCGGTCAATGTCGAGTTCGAGCACGAACTCACGGTCGAGGACGCGCGCGACGCCCTCTATGAGGCACCGGGCGTGCAGCTGATCGACAAGCCGGACGAGCTCTACTACGCGACCCCGATCGACAGCGTCGGCGAGTTCGACGTCCTGGTCTCGCGGCTCCGTCAGGACGACACCGTGCCTTTCGGCCTCAACATGTGGGTGGTCGCCGACAACCTCCGAAAAGGCGCCGCGCTCAATGCCGTGCAGATCGCCGAATGCCTCGTGGAAGACGGCCTGATCTAGCGGTGGTGGTGTGACCACGGCATGGGGTTTGGACCGCCTTCGAGAGCAGCGCCAAGAGGTTGAGGGGTATGCAGGCTCTTCTCGACAAAGGTCTGTCGAAGGCCCGCGCAATTCCATTGACTCCAAGCTCATGGACAAGAGCGGCCGATGTCTAAGCGGGTCAGTATGACAGCAGCTTGTCGAGCGTGATCGGCAGATCCCGTATGCGCTTGCCGGTGACCGCATGCACGCGGGCTTCGCAGAAAACCGCGCCGTAGCTGTGCATCGACCAGCTCTCCGCCTCGACGGGCGGCGGGGCCTCGGCCTCCGCGCTGACCTCGAGCAGGGTCGCCTCCGAGCGATACATGTGCTGACTCGCCTCGATGAACGGCTCGGTCATCGCGTTCTGCTCGATCTTGACCGTGGTGCCGGTATGCATCAGCGCCTTGAGGCGGCCGTCGCGATCGGCGCCGAGCGCAATGCGCTGCTCGGTCGGTGCGCGCCCGCCGCAGATCCGGAACATGCCCTCGCGGCTGAGGTTCAGCTGGACGGGTCGCCCGGAAACTTTCGACGCCGCGACGGCGAGAAAATGCTAGTGCCGCATCGTCTTGCCGCCGAAGCCGAGACCGGTGCAGCGGCCAGGGCGGCCGCGGCAGAGCTGGTCACCGCCGGTGCCCGGTCTTAGGTCGCACGGATCAGGCTGGCCGCATGGTCGGCCTGCTCCTGGGTCTCCGCCAGTACCAGCGCGATCGGCTGCCCGTTCCAGTGGATCTCGTTGTCCTGCATCACCGGCAGCTCGCTGCCGGCAGCACCTGTCGGCGATGCCAGGAACGGCTCGGGCGGCGCCATCCGCGGCGCGTTCCTGTGGGTCAGGACGAACAGCACCCCCGGGGCTGCCTCCGCCGCCGACACGTCCAGCGAGGCAAGGCATCCCCTGGCGATGGTGCTGAAGGCGATCGCGCCATAGACCATGTGCTCAAAGCGATGCTTGGCGGCGAACGCCTTGCTAACGGCGAGGCCCCGATCACCAGCGCGCCGCCCTCGACGACCTGCCGCCGCGTGACCGGCATGGCCGCGTCGTCATCCTGCCTGGTCCTGTCGCTCATTATCGGCGCGGCGATGTCCTCCTCGGGCCCGCCCATGCGCAGACTGACGATGGCCATCTTCCCAAGGCCGAGCCGCCCGAGATTGTCCTCGACCGACTTTTTCAGAAAGTCGGCGCCGCGCTCCAGGATCCAGGCGCCCTTGTCGTTACGCCAGGCGCCGACCTTTGGGGGCGATCGTGAGCGTGTCGGGATAGCGAAAGAGCGCCTCCCGGATCAGCCGGTTGGTCACATGCGGCCATAGAAATCGCTGGTGTCGATATGGTCGACGCCAAGCTCCAGCGCTTCCAGCAGCACGGCGCGCGCCTCGGCAGGATTCCTGGGCTCGCCGAACACATGCCGCCCGGCAAGCTGCATCGCGCCATAGCCCATGCGGTTGACCGAGATCGAGCTGCCGGGGAAGGTGAACCGGCCGGCGGCCGCAGCGGGGAAGGCGTGGTCATGGAAACATCTCCTTTCCTACGGCGATATGGCTGATCGGCCATTGCTTGATAACCACGGGCTCGGCGAAGAACTTGTTCGCTATGGCGAGCATCTGGCTCAGGACATGATCGCCGGGCCGATCGGCCCGCGCCGGCAATCGGGGGTGCTCGCGGCATCGCCCGGCTATCCGGAACGACGCTGCGCGCCTTCGTCGATTTCATCACGAAGCAGCGCGCACTCAAAGGCGACGAACCCTGAGCCGACCGTCGACGTTCGGCGCAGGCTTTGACGAACATCTGGCAGGCTGGACACAGCGTCTTCGGCTCAGCGTTCGGGGGCCGGCATCGAGACGAGGCTTTCGTCTCCGCCGATCGAAGACATCGAGGTCAAAACTGACGGCGCGTGGATTGTCATCGAACCGGCACGTCCCTGTCATCACTCCATCCCGATCGTCGATCAATCTCCCGGTGATCGGAGTTCATCATCGGAGGCAGGGTCTTGCGGCAACGGGAGACCGAGGTCGATACGGCGACATTGCTGGTCCGGCTGGCCAGGAACAGGCGCGAGGTGGCGCAAGCCCAGGCCCTTCGCTACCGCATCTTCCATCAGGAGATGGGGGCGACGTCGTCGCTCAAGCACAGGCTGCTGCGCCGGGATGTCGACCGCTTCGACCGCGTCTGCGATCACCTGCTGGTGATCGCGCCCAGACGCCGGCGTCTCGTCCCCTATATCTCCGGCGCAGTCGTCGGCACGTTCCGCCTGATGCGCCGCGAGGTCGCGCTCAGCCATCGCGGCTTCTACTCGGCGGGCGAGTTCGACCTTGCGCCGATCATGGCGCGCTATGCGCGCTGCCTGGAGCTCGGCCGCTCCTGCGTCGATCCCGACTACCGCTCGCGCGCGGTGATCGACCGCCTCTGGCGCGCGATCGCCGGCTATGTGGTCGAGCATGAGGTCGACATGCTGTTCGGCTGCGCCAGCCTGCCCGGCGCCGACCCTGACGCCCATGCGGCGAGCCTCAGCTATCTGCAGCATTTTCACGGCGCCGCGTCGAGCTGCCGCCCGCGGGCGCTCGATCATCGCTATGTCGACATGGCGCGCCTGCCGGTCGGGCAGATCGATCCGAAGCGCGCCTGGGCGGCCCTTCCGCCGCTGCTCAAGGGCTATCTTCGCCTGGGCGCGGTGATCGGCGACGGCGCGGTGATCGACCGCAACTTCAACACCGTCGACGTCTGCGTGATGCTGCCGACCGAAGCGATCAGGACGCGCTATCTCGACCGCTACAGCCGGCAGCCGAAAGGCCTCGCCCTTGCCTGACCGCACCGCTCGATGAGCGCGGACGCATCGCATCCGCGAGCACTCGTCCGCGCGCTCGCCCTCATGCTCCTCACCTTGCTCCTCCTGCCGCCGGCCCTGATGAGCCAGGCCCTGTCGGACAGCACGTCGCCTGCCGTCATCCGTCTCTGGCATCGCCTCGCCTGCCGCATCGTCGGGCTCGATCTTCATGTCTCCGGCCGGGTTCATGCGGCAGGGCCGACGCTGGTCGTCGCCAATCACGTCTCCTATCTCGACATCCTCCTTCTCGGCTCCCGACTGCATGCTGGTTTTATCGCCAAGTCGGAGGTGAGCCGCTGGCCTGCGATCGGCTTTCTCGCCAGGCTCATCGGCACCGTGTTCGTCGAGCGCAAGGCGCAGAGCAGCGGACGGCAGCGCGACGACTTGCAGGCGCGCCTGGCGTCCGGCGCCAGCCTCGTCCTGTTCGCCGAAGGCACCAGCAGCGACGGCCGCCAAGTTCTGCCCTTCAAGAGCAGCCTGTTCGGCGCGCTCGAGGATGACCGGCTCGCAAGCAGCGTGACCGTCCAGCCGGTCACCATCCACTATGCTGGGCTCAAGGACGGCGCGCCGGTCAGCGGCGAGCGTCGCCGGCTCTATGCCTGGTATGGCGACATGACCCTACTGCCGCATCTCTGGACCGTGCTCGGCCTGCCCGGCGTCACGGTTCGCCTGCGCTGGCACGACCCCATCGCGCCGGACCGCTGGACCAGCAGGAAGGATCTGGCGCAGGTCTGCCGAGGCCTGGTCGTCGGTGGCCTGATCGCCCTGCAGGCCGAGGCCGAGCTGAGCGGCGACCGTGCCGTCGGCGCGCTCGGGGAGAAGGCAGCGGAGATAGCGCTCGGCGGTCCGCTCCATTGAAAAATCCGCGGCGCGGGCACGACGCGGATCGGCCGCCGGCGGCCGATCGAGCATGTCGACGATGGCCTCGGCCAACGCGCCCGGATCGCCGACGGGGACGAGCCGGCCGAAACGGCCGCCGTCCAGAATCTCCGCAGGCCCCGCCGGGCAGTCGGTGCTGACCACGGGGCAGCCAGCGGCGAGCGCTTCCAGGAGGACATTGCCGAAGCCTTCATGGGTGGAGGACAGCACGAACAGATCCACAGCCTTCATGAAGGCGAACGGGTTCTCCTGAAAGCCGGGGAGAAGCACGTCCTCGCCGACGCCGAGGGACTTGGCCAGATGCTGCAGCGATGCCCGATCCTCGCCCTCGCCGATGATCATCAGCCGTGCCTTCCGCCTGGCACGCAGGAGGGCGAAGGCGCGCAGGAGCGTCGGGAAATCCTTCTGCCTGCCCAGCCTGCCGGCGCCCAGGATGACCGGCGGGCCGTCTCCAAACCAGGGATGCTCGGCGGGCGGCAGATCGAGGCCGTCCGGGCGCAGCAGGGCGTTGTGGATCGTCACGACGCGGCTGCGTTCCAGCTTCGCCAGGTCGGCGAGATCGTCGGCGACCTGGCTGGAGATGGCGACGATGCCGTCGGCCAGCGGGTAGAGCGCGCGCATCAGGGACGGCAGGCCTGCCGCCTTCCAGCGCTTGCCTGATCGCCGGATCGATTCGGAGACGTGGCCGCGCTCGCTGATCACGAGGCGCGTCGCGACGCCGGCGCGTCGTCTGGCGAGAATCGCGGTGAGATTGCCGAGCGTCTTCGCGGACAGCATGGCGGCGGGCCGCTCCGATGCGAGATAGGCGACCAGAGCCGGAAGAAAGCTTCGATAGCGAAGCGGCAGGCCATGGACGAGGCGCCGGTCCTGGTCGACGAGGGTCCGGCCTTCCGCGCGCAGGGCATTGACGGCAAGCGCTGCGACGCCGCCGTCATGCAGGAAGCGCAGGCGAAGGCCGGGAGGGAGGGCATGGCCGTGATGTCCCTTGCGCTCGCCCACCACCAGATCGACATCCAGGCCGCGATCCAGGAACGCCTGCGCGAGGCCCAGAAAGGAATGCTGCACGCCACCCTGGGTCAGGCGATCGACGAAAAGCGCGATCCGCTGACATGGCCCCTTCATCCCATGCATGGGTCTTCGTCCGGTCCTTTCCCGCGGCGGTATGCACCAGTCTAGCGAATCGATGGGTCAGTTCGATGACAAGCGGCGGGGCGCTGTCGGCCTTGTCACGGAACTGACGGAATTGCCGGGCATGGTGATGCGTTCTTTGTCGATCGGATCTGGATACCGTCATGCCGAACGCGGCGGCCGACACCATGCCTGCAAGCTTTCTCGGTTCAAAAGATCTCGCCGCGGTTCTGGAGCGGGTCGCTCCGTTCGGCTGCCTGGACATCGGCGCGCGCGGCGGCGTGGTCGAGGACATCCGGCCGCTGGGACGGGCCGCCCAGGTCTACGGCTTCGAGCCGGACCGAGAGGAATGCGCAAGGCTGAACCGCACGATCGACAAGGAGCCACATCCCTTTGCGTCGCTTCGCTTCCTGCCGGTGGGGCTCGGTGCCAGGGAGGAGCGGCGAGCGCTGCACATCATGCGTCACGCGGGCGCGTCGTCGCTGCTGCCGCCGAATGCCGAGATCGCCGGCCGGTTCGCGGAGCACAGCGCCTATTTCGACGTCGAAAGGTCGATCGAGATCGAGACCACGCCGCTGGATCGCGTGATCGACGAGCATGGCGTGGTCAGCCCCGTCTACATGAAGATCGACGTCGAGGGCTTCGAGCTGGAGATTCTGAAAGGCGCGGAACAGCTGCTCGACTCGAGCCTGCTCGCCCTTCGATCGGAGGTCGCCTTCCTGCCGACCCGCCAGCACCAGCCGGACTTCGGCGAGCTCGCTGGCTATCTCAGGCGCTTTCATCTGATGCCGATGGGCTTTCTCTACCTCGCCAGCTGGCGCTCGCTCACCGGGGTCAAGCATCCGAGGAAGGTCAAGGGGCCGATCCCCTATTCACGCGGGCAGATGGTGCATGGCGACGTCCTGTTCCTGCGCGATCCGGCGAGCCTGGACGACGGCTCCGAGGCAGGCGTCAAGGCGTCTCTGAGACTCGCCTTTCTGGCGCTGCTCTACGACTATGTCGATGTCGCCCATGACATCTTCAAACGCCCGGCGGTCGCCGCGTTCGTTCACGAGATCATCGGTGCGGACGGGCTCCTCGCCCTCGGCGAGGCCTCGCGCTTTCTGGCGCGCCGCCATGATCGGCGGACGGCGCGGGTCTGGGCGCGAAATCTGATCAAGCGCGTGACCTCCGAGCTCAAGCATGCCTTCGCCTGAGGCCGCCCGCGAGGAGGCCGCCCATATCGCGCTTTTAAGCCGCGGCCTCGACGGCGGCGGCGTGCAGCGCATGATGCGTCATCTCGCGGATGAGCTTTTGGCGCGCGGCTTTCGCGTCGACCTGCTGGTCGCGGGTGGCCGATCCTCGGATGCCGAGACGCCGGACGGCCTTCGTGTGATCCGCCTTCGAGCGCTGCCGCGATCGGTCGGGCGCGTGCTGGCGCTGCGCGCCGATCCCGGAGGGTTTCATGCCATGCTGAAACCGGTCCTGCTCGCTCCCTTCGCCGCGCGCCAGCTCGGCCTGATCCCGGCGCTCGCCCGCTATCTTCGAAAGGAACGCCCGGACGGGTTGATCGCCGCCACCACCTATATGAACCTCGCCGCGATCTGGGCGCGGACGCTTGCGGACGTGCCGACTCGCGTGCTGGTGAGCGAACGCACCCATCTTTCCGAGAGCCTGCGCAGCGGCCGCTCGGCGCGCGCCTGGCGCTGGCGCTATCTGCCCTCCCTGCTCCACCGCACCTATCCGATGGCCGATGCCGTAACCGCGGTGTCCGTCGGCGCCGCACGCGATCTCGAACATCTCGCCGCCCTGCCGAAAGGCACGGTTCGCGCCATCTACAATCCGGTCCTGACCGGCAGGCTGGAGAGGGCGACCAGCGAGCCCCCCGACCCCTGGCTGCTACCCAAGGGACCGCCGGTCATTCTGACTGCTGGCCGGCTGACCGCGGTCAAGGACCATCCCACACTCCTGCGCGGCTTCGGCCGCCTGCATGCCGAACGGCATGCGCGGCTGCTGATCCTCGGCGAGGGGCCGGAGCGGAGAAAGCTCGAACGTCTGGCACGCGCTCTCGGGGTTCAGGCCGATGTCCGCTTCGTCGGCTGGGTCGACGATGTCGGTGGCTATATGCGCCATGCCGCGGTGTTCGCGTTGACCTCCGTTCGGGAGGGCTTCGGCAACGTCCTGGTCGAGGCGCTGGCCGCAGGCTGTCCTGTGGTCGCGACCGACTGTCCTAGCGGTCCGCGCGAAATTCTCGACGGTGGCCGCTACGGCCGGCTGGTGCCGGTCGGCGACGACAGGGCGCTTGCCGCTGCGCTCGCTGCCTGCCTCGACTCGCCAGGTGACATGGAGGTCTCTCGCAGACGCGCTGCAGGCTTCACCGCTTCGGCGGCGGTCGACGGCTATCTCGATGCGCTCGGCTTTGCGCCCCTGCCGAGCGGGCGTCGGGCGGTCGCCGCCGAATAATCCGAAGACACACAAGCGCGGCACACGCCGTCAAGCACGTCGAGATAGCCGTCGATCGTCCTGTCCGCCGAGAATTCTTGTGCACGCCCGTTCTGCCGTGCCCGCGGCGGCGGGTCGGCGAGGGCCGCGTCCATCGCCTCGGCCAAAGCGCCGACATCACCGACCGGCACCAGCCGGCCGTAGCGGCCGTCGTCCAGGATCTGCGAAGGTCCGCTCGGGCAGTCGGTCGCGACCGCGGGGCAGCCGCAGGCGAGTGCCTCGATCAAGGCGCTCGGCATGCCCTCGAAGGTCGAGGACAGCACGTAGAGCGAGGCGCGGGCGAGATAGGCGAACGGGTTCTCGACACGCCCCGGCAGATCGACCGCGCCGTCGAGCCCGAGCTCGGCCCGGAGCCTTTCGATCGCGGGGCGCTTTCGCCCCTCGCCGAGGATGATCAGGCGCGCCGGGCGGCGCGCACGGAGCCGGGCGAAGGCGCGAAGGAGTGTCGGGTAGTCCTTTTTCCTGACCAGCCGGCCGAGCGCCACCACCACGGGCCGGCTTCGATCGTCGAGCCAGGGATGCGGTGATGGTGCTGCCGCCAGGCGATCGATCCGTTCGAGAAGAATGCCATTGGCGATGGCATGGATTCTTTCAGGCTCGACCCTGACCGCATGATGAAGATTGTCGGCGACGCCGTTCGAGACCGCGATGATCGCGTCGGCCGTCGGGTAGAGCCGCTTGACCAGACGATCGCGCCAGCGGCGGTCGATCGCGCCATAGACCGGCGAGCCATCGACCCTGAGGACATTGCTCTGGCGCACGACGACCGGCGTCCCCGTGCCGGCAAGCCGTCTCGCCGCGAGGAGAGCCAGGTTCGGCGGAATCGAGAGCGACAGCGCCACGTCCGGCCTCGCCGCGCGCAGATAGGCGGCGAGGCGAGGCGGAGACAGAGCGAGGCGGGCGATGTTCGGGAGCGGCCGCTGCCATCTTCCGCTGATGTCGACATGGCTGATCGATGGCGATCGGTCACGCTCGACCAGCGCACTCGCGCCGGGGATCAGCAGGTCGACCGCAGCCCCCTGCTCGGCCAGGCGCTCGGCCATGTCGAGAACGACGCGCTCGCGGCTGCCGGGGGCGAGCGCGCCGATCAGGATCGCGACGCGTCTTCCCTGCCAGCTCGATGCCAACTCCTCGCGTTCCGTCGCCAAGGCCAGCGCCGTCATGCCGCCTCGTCGGCGAAGCGCGCGAGAGCGGGATAGCGGGCGAGATCTCTCCGGATGCTGTCGATCAGCCGGGGCGGCCAGTCGACCTGATCGCGCGTGCGCTTCGGCCGCGCGAACACCAGACCGGCGGAGGCGTCGAGATAGCCCGGAACGTCCGGCGACAGGCCGAGCCAACCGACCAGGTCGGCGAGCACCGCTTTCGGCTCGGCGGTCAGCGCGTCCAGATAGACCGTCCTGACCTGATCGGGGCGGTCTCTGGTGAGCGTCGCCAGGGTTTCGGCGTTGGCGAGAAAGCGGCGCGCGGCCTCGGCCAGCGACACGCCGGTACGCATCGCCTTGGTGGCGATATTGTCGAGCGGATGCCGGATCACGTTGATGAAGCGGATCGGCAGGCCGAGCCTCGCCTCGACGCGCGCGAGCCCCTGGGGATGGCGGCGCAGCAGCCGGGTCGTGCCGTTGCCCTTCTTGTCGCCGATCACCAGGAGATCGCGGCAGCGGCCCTGCCACTGCCCGGGGACCTGATAGTCGTAGCCGGTATAGGCACGGCCCAGCAGGTCGAACAGATGCGCGTTCAGGCGTATCGCGCGGCTGACCTCGGCAAGCGCGGCGCCGCGCAGGAGATGCTTGAGCGCGTGGATCTCATGGGCGATGACCGCGTCGGGATGGGCATCGATCAGCGAGCCGACCAGCGAGTGACCGCTGCGCGACTGGCCGACGAACAGCACCAGCGTCTCCGGCAGGCGCTCGTCCGGCAGATGATGCCCGAGGGTTTCGGCATGGGCTTCGAGCAGCGCGTCGATCCGACGATAGGTCTCTAGCGACTCGCGCGAAAACTGCACGCTGGTGACCAGCTTCGCATAGTCGAGGACGGCGCCTTCCAGATCGCCCGCCGCCTGTCGTCGACGTCTCGCCGCGGTGATCCTGGCGAAGGCGACGAGGTCGCCGACGCCGTTCCTGAGCGGCTGCTTCAGACTCCTCAGCGGATCGGCGACAGCCGCCAGACGGCGGAGCTGCAAGGTTGCGCGATCGCCTGCCGGTGCCGCCGGCGTCATCCCGCCCGGCTTGCGTTGCGCTTGCCGCCGACGCCGATGCGCGGCTGGAGCTTCTGCCAGAGACCGGCGAGCCCGAAATAGCGCCGCTTCAGCTCCTCCTCGAGAAAGTCGACATAGCGCAGCACTGGTGCCATCGCCGCGAAGCGCTCCTGCAGGTCCTTGATCGCCGACCAGAGCTCGGGATCGTTCGGGCCGATGTCGTCGGTCGCCAGCCGATGCAACCATAGATAGGTTCCGACCGTAAGCGGATTGAGCTCCTCCCGCTCGTCCAGCGCCGCCGGGTCGTGGCGGTGGTGATAGAGGTCCCGGGTGGCGAAGCCCTCGGCATAGGCGCGGATGCCCGCTTCGACCTCGCGGCCGAGCGGCAGGTCCAGACCGGCGGCGACGCGATGGAGCTGCGCTTTCGGATCACGCATCAGGAGATCATAGTCGACCACGACCAGTGGATGTCCCTCAAGACGATCGATATAGGGCAGCACCTGCGCCAGCCATTCGAGATCGCTCTTCTCCTGGTAGCCGCGAAACACCTCGAGATTGGCGCGGCTGTCGGCGACGCCGAGCGGGTTTCTCAGCGCCATGACGTAGCGCGGCTCGACCCCAGCGCTCGCAAACACCCGCTCCCAAAACGGCATCAGGCGCAAAAGGCCACCGGACTTCAGGCCGAAGGGCCGATCACCGTCAAAGCGGCGCTCGATGATCGCCACCGCCTCGTCATGCAGCGCTTCGAGCCCCACCGTCTGCCAGGCGCGATCGTCCACCAGCCGGACATTGGCGCCGCTGGCGCGCAGGCCGAAAGCCTTGTGGACGCGGTGATTCACCTCGAGTAGCTCGACATCCTCGAAGAAGCCCTTGGGGTTCTTCTTGACGCCGCCCGGCTTCAGCCGGTCACCGAGATCGACGCCGAGCGCGCCGACACCTGCCGTGAGCACGCTGGTCCCGCTCCGCCCGGCGCCGACCACGACCACCGCGACACGCGGCGCGTCCACGGCGCGCGGGTCGTTGACTTTTGCGTCGGTAGGATCGGGAGCGGCTTGGTCGATCACGGTCGCCAGTTGCATCGCCATGGTCAGCTCCGCCTTCAGTGGAACAGCGTTCGAATGCGCGTGGTCACGTCGATCTTGCGCAGCTCGACGATGAAGACCTTGCGCAGCACGCCTTCCGGCTGCTGCAGCGGATACATGCCATGCCAGCTATGGTCGGTGCGCTGAAAGAGCAGGCTGCTGTTGCCCATCGCCTTCGAGGGTATGGCCCGCGAAAAATCGCCGATCGACGGCGCCGAGCGATGGCTGAAGGCGCCCTCGTCATCGAGGATCAGCGTCTGCCCGCCCCAGCTTTCGTCCCAGTCGTCCGCCGTGTTCAGATAGAAGATGTGCGAGCCGAGCTTCCATTCGGCGTCGCAATGCGCCGACAGCGAGCAGCCGCGGGGCGTGTAATGCCAGTGAAAGGTGAGGTCGAATTTTTCGACGTCCAGCAGCCGCTGCAGAAAGCGCCGGTAGGCCGGCCCCTTGAGCTCGGCGACGAAGCGGCGCCAGGAGGCCGGCAGGTCGAGCTTGTCGTTGTAGTTCAGGACGAAGCGGTCATGGCTCGTCTGGCCGTGGCGCCGCCGCTTGCCGAAGGAGGTGCGAAAGCGCTCGGGCTCGGGCAGATCGGCAATGAGCCGCCGATAGCTCTCCTCGGTGATCAGCCCTTCCGGGTTGATCCAGGGAAAGGGATCGGCGTTTCGAAAGCTGTCGGTCGGGATGGACTGAAGTCGATCGACGTCGAGATGGCCGGCCTCAGCCGGCAATCGCAAGGCCATGAACACGGTTCCTCTTGGGCTTGTTGGCTGCCTTCGTCCGCGCTGGGATCGAAAGGCCCGGAAAGAGATCGGTGATGGCGCCGACGGCGCGTGCGAGATCGTCCGGCCGGCTCGGCGTGAAGAGCTGGTCCGTAGAATGGGGTGCCTGCACATAGCCCCGCTGGACGAGGTTTCGATGATAGGCACTCATGTCCCGCGCCGGAATCCAGAGCCCCTTGACCGTCAGCCGCGAGCGCAGGCGGGCACCGGCGGCATCGGGATCGTGCTGGCGGGTCATCCAGCGGCTTCGCAGGCGGATCGGCACGTCGAAGATCGAGACCGGGCGGCCCGTGCACACGGCCTCGGCGATCATCGAGGCGCTGTCGCTGGTGACGACGAAGCGGTCAGCGAGCGCCAGGAAGCCCTGATGCGGGTTGCGCCTTGCCGCCTTGTCGAAGCGAAAGGCGACATGCGGCGCCCGGATATTCTCGAGCAGGGCGTCAGCGGCGGCTTTCGGCGTGCGCCCGCTGGTGCTGATCAGGAGCGCGCCGCCGGTCTTCTCGGCGAGCCTGTTCGCCTCCGCCGCCAGCCGCCTGCCGGTCTCTGCGGAGAAGCGGCAGGATCCGCTGTCGCCGCCGACCAGCACCGCGATCCAGGGCTTCGGCAGATGCGCGACATCGTCCCGCCAGGCGTCGGCCGCCATGGCCAGCGCCGCCTCGTCCGGCTGGTTGAGCGGCATGGCGTTGATCAGGACGTTCGGCCTCGCCGGCAGGCGGTATTGCGGCGTGGTGATCACCAGATCGAACAGATCGAGATCCGCCCAGGGCCGACCGACGCAGACGATCCGGCTTCGCCCCTCGGACATCGCCTTGATGCGCAGGGCATCGATCACCCGCCGGCCGCCGGTGACCAGGATGAGATCGGGCCAGAGCAGGCTCGACAAGAGCGGCTTGCTGCGCCTGAGGCGAATGCCGGCCGCGTGGGCAAGCCGGTCGACCACCGTCATCGGCACGGAATCGACCTCGCCCTTGACCTCGAACGGCCAGCCGAGCGCCTGCGCCAGAATCAGGAGCTGAGCGTTGTCGCCGCGTGTCGTGCCGAACAGGACGGTGACCCTGGGCTGCGCCGGCGGCGTCGACGGAGGTCGTGAGGCCATGCGTCGTTCGACCGTTCGAGCCTGCATGCTCATGAGCGTCATCCGAGCGAGGAATCCGAAGCTCGTGCAGCAAGCCGGACGATCGGGACAGAGGCGTGACCTTCCCGTGACAACTCCGTGCGCACCCTAGGACTGTGGCCGATGCGCTACGCCTCGGGACTGCGCTCGACGAGGTTGATCAGCCCCCGGGCAAGCCGAGCGCCATGCCGAGCACGATCGCGGCGATCAGCAGGATCGGCACGAGCGGGTGGATGTTGTTCAAAAGCCGCATGACGTTGCAGAGATAGCCCACCGCATATTGCAGCGGCGTTCTCGGGCTTTTCGAGTATTCCATCGCCGCCTTGACGACGTAGAACACGCCGGTATTGGCGCCGAGCAGCGCCTTGGTCAGCCAGACGGCGTTTCTCGGCGCCAGGAGGTAGTTGCACTTCAGCAGGATCCGCTGCTGGTCGTCCGGATTGTAGTCGCCTTCGACCCAGTGCAGCTCCTTGTGGAAGTCGAGCAGGCCGAAGTCGTAGCTCTCGAACGCCTTCTCGACGCCGCTGTCGGCGAACACGACCCGGTAGGTGGCATCCGACTGCAAATAGATCAGCGCGCGCACCACGGCGCCGATCGGCATGAAGCGCAGATTGCCGTCGTAATGCCTGGTGAACAGGCCATGGTCGCCGCCATAGTCCCTGTTGTAGTGGGAGATGTAGAGCTCGTCGGTGTTCTGCATGGGCGTGATCACGGTGCCGGCACCGACCTGCTCGAGGATGGCCGAACGGATCACCTCGCTGTCGCGCAGGCGATCCATCTTCGCCTGAATGCCAGCGGGCAGCCGTCGCAGATAGACATGCTTCGACGGCCGTGCCTTCAGCTCCTCGCGATAGGTCTCCTCGACCCATGCCGCGAGTTCATCCATCAGCGCACGGTCGGCGGGATCGTCGAAGCGACCGATACGGGCCTTGAACATCCGATGGGTGGCGTTGCAGCTGCGCTCGTGCTGCTCGAAGGCGAGGCCTTGATCTTGTTGGCCCATGGTACGCTCCCCCAATGCCAGCATGGATCCAGCCATCATGCCTATCGATGAATTGTGACAGTTCCGAAGACGCGGCCCATGGACGTGATGGCCGGACGGCGAAGCTCCGCCGGCGGGCAAAGCGCTTGACATCGAAACACCGGACTCGATAGTGGAATGATCCGGTATTCCGCACATCATTCCATAATAGCGGACATCATACGATGGCCGGCAATGACGATCAGAAAAGGGAGAAAGGCTGTGGCAAGCGGCAGAATGGCAACGCTATCAACGGTGGCGATCGCCGGCGTCTTTCTGGGCGCCATGAGCGGCAAGGCGCAGGAGGCGGACCGGCTGCAGCAGGTCCTGGATCGGGGCAAGCTGATCGTCGGCACCGGCAGCACCAACCCTCCCTGGCACTTTCAGGACGCCGACGGCAATCTGGTCGGCTTCGACGTCGACATCGCGAAGCTGGTCGCCAAGGGCCTGTTCGATGACCCGGAGGCGATCGAGTTCGTGCAGCAGTCGAGCGATGCGCGCATCCCCAATCTGGTCACCGACAAGGTCGATCTGACCTGCCAGTTCATGACCGTGACCGCGGGCCGCGCCCAGCAGGTCGAGTTCACCATCCCCTATTACCGCGAAGGCGTCGGCCTGCTGCTGCTCGCCGACGGTGACTATGCGGACTACGAGGCGCTGAAGGCGGCGGGCGGCGACGTCACCATCGCGATCCTGCAGAACGTCTATGCCGAGGACCTTGTGCATCAGGCTCTGCCGGAGGCCACCGTCGATCAGTATGACAGCACCGATCTTTCCTATCAGGCGCTGAATTCCGGACGTGCGGATGCCGCGGCGACCGACCAGGCCTCGGTCAACTGGTTGATCGTGCAGAACCCGGATCGCTACAAGAGTGCGGGCTATGCGTGGGGTCCGAACAGCTACAGCTGCGCGGTGAAGCCCGGCGATCAGCGCTGGCTGAACTTCGTCAACACCGTGCTGCACGAGGCTATGTCGGGCGTGGAGTTCGGGACCTACGCCGCTTCCTTCAAGACCTGGTTCGGCATCGACCTGCCCCAGCCCAAGATCGGCTTTCCGGTCGAGTTCCAGTAGGGCGGTCGCGACGCCGGGGCTGGGTCCATGGACTACAATTTCAATTTCGGCGTCGTCTGGCGAAACTTCGATCTCCTGTTGTCAGGCCTGGCCCTCGGGCTCGGCCTGGCGCTGGTCTCGATCGCCATCGGCTGTGTCATCGGCCTGGCCCTGGCCTTCGGCATGGTCTCGAGGAACCGACTGCTGCGGGCGCTCGCCTCGATCTACGTGACCGCGATCCGCAACACGCCGATCCTGGTGATCATCCTGTTTGCCTATTTCGCCCTGCCCCAGCTCGGCGTGCGTCTCGGCAAGATCGAATCCTTCGTCGCCAGTCTCGCGATCTACGCCGGCGCCTATCTGACCGAGGTTTTTCGCGCAGGGCTGGTCGCGCTGCCTGCGGGGCTCAGGGAGGCAGGGCTTGCCATCGGCCTGACCGAGATGCAGGCGCGGCGCTATCTCACCCTGCCGGTGATGCTCCGAAACGTGCTCCCCTCGCTCAGCAACAACTTCATCTCGCTGTTCAAGGACACCTCGCTCGCCGCCGCGATCGCCGTCCCCGAACTCACCTTCTACGCGCGCAAAATCAACGTCGAGAGCTTTCGCGTGATCGAGACCTGGCTGGTCGCGAGCCTTCTCTACGTCCTGACCTGCTACGTCATCGCCGCCCTCCTCCGCCAGGCCGAGCGCAGGCTCGCGATCCCGGCATGAGCAGGCTGTCACCGCCGCGACGACGGAGCTGACGGCATGGAGCTGCAGCAATTTTTGAGCGAAGTCTGGATCGCCCGCAACGCGCTCATTGCGGGCCTCGGCAACACGCTCGCGATCTCGGCGCTCGCCATCGTCGCCGGCACGCTGCTCGGCATCCTGGTCGGCCTCGCCGCCACCTACGGGCATGCGGCCCTTCGCGTCATCACCAGACTCTACACGGACTTCCTGCGCGGCACGCCGGTCTTCGTGCTGATCCTCGCCTGCTTCTACATCCTCTCGGTCATCGGCGTGCAGCTCACGGCCTTTCAGGCGGGCACCTTCGCTCTCGCCCTTTTCTGCAGCTCCCATGTCGGCGAGATCCTGCGCGGCGCGCTGCAGGCGATTCCCAAGGGGCAGGTCGAGGCGGCAAAGTCGATCGGCCTCACCTTCCCCCAGACCTTCCTGCATGTGCTGATGCCGCAGGCCCTTCGCCAGATCCTGCCGACCTGGGTCAACGTCGCGACCGAGATCGTCAAGGGCTCGACGCTCTTGTCGATCATCGGGGTGGTCGAGCTGCTGCTCGCGGTGCAGCAGGTGATCGCGCGCAATTTCATGAGCCTCGAATTCTTCTTCCTCGCAGGCTTTCTCTATTTCCTGATCAATTTCGCGCTGGAGAGGCTCGGACGCTATCTCGAGCGCAAGGTGGCGCTGCCCACCTGAGCGACGGAACGCCGGGCAGAAGGAGAGACGATGAGCGAGCCGCTGCTCAAGATCGAGAACCTGCACAAGCGCTTCGGCGAGATCGAGGTGCTCAAGGGAGTCGATCTCGCCATGAACAAGGGCGAGGTGGTGAGCATCATCGGATCGAGCGGCTCCGGCAAGACCACGCTTTTGCGCTGCATCAACATGCTGGAGGATTATGACGACGGCATCATCGCGATCGACGGCGAGACCATCGGCTACCGGCTGGACGGCGGCAGACGGGTGCGCCGGCGCGAAAAGGAGATCGCGCTTCAGCGCGCCATGACCGGCATGGCGTTTCAGCAGTTCAACCTTTTCCCGCACATGACTGCGCTGAAGAACGTGATGCTCGGCCTGACCAAGGTGAAGGGCATGGACAAGAGCGAGGCCGAAGCGCTGGCCGAACGCTGGCTCGAGCGCGTCGGCCTTCTGGATCGGCGCCATCATTATCCGGGCCAGCTCTCCGGGGGCCAGCAGCAGCGGGTCGCGATCGCGCGCGCCATCGCCATGGCGCCGAAGCTGATGCTGTTCGACGAGGTCACCTCCGCCCTCGACCCGGAGCTGGTGAACGAAGTGCTGAACGTGGTGCGGGGCCTCGCCGACGACGGCATGACCATGCTGCTGGTCACCCACGAAATGCAGTTTGCCCACGACGTGTCCAGCGCCGTCGTGTTCATGCATGAGGGCCGCATCGGCGAACAGGGTGCCCCTGCCGAGATGTTCCGCCAGCCGAAGACCGAACGGCTCGCCGATTTCCTGCGCAACGCCAAATTCTGATCATTCGTTCAGGACGAGACTGCCCTGCCATCATGACCCGCCCCGTGAAACAGAACCGCATGCGCGGCCTCGAACGTGCCTTCGACATGCTCGACTATCTGCAGCGCGCCCGAACACCGCAGCGGCCGAACGAAATCGCGGTCGGCATGGACGCGCCGAAGTCCTCGATCTACGAGCTTGTCGGCCTGCTGCTGGAGCGGGGCATTCTCGAAGCCGCCGACGACGAGGGCCGGGTCTTTCTTGGGCGCAAGCTGCATTTCCTCGGCAGCGCCTATCTCGCCCGCTTCAGCCTGACCCGCATCGCCAAGCGCTATCTGGAGCGGCTGACCCGCGAGACCGGGGAGACGTCGCAGCTGTGCATGCTGGACGGCGACAAGAACACCGCCGTGCTGATGCAGGAGGGACGCGGCCAGTTCCGCATCAGCGCTGCGGTCGGCGAGCGCTTTCCCCTGCCCTGGACGGCCTCGGGCCGCCTCCTGACCGAAGGCCTCAGCGATGCCGAGATCGGGGCCCTGATCCCCAGAAAGGACCTTCACCTGCCGGACGGCTCGGTGATGGCGTTGGACGCCTTCGTCGACGAGGCGCGTGCTGCCCAGGCGGCGGGCTATTTCGACTTCGTCGGCGCGGACAGCTTTATCCGCTGCCTCGCTGCCTCCATCCATGACGAGCACCGGCGCTGCATCGCCACGCTTTGCCTGGTGGTGCCGAAAGACGACGTCGCCAGCCACCTCCCCCGCTATCGCGACATGCTCAAAGCGCGCGCCGCCGAGCTCTGTGCCGAGCTCTGCAATCGCTGAGCGGGAGCGAGCAACCGCGATGAGAGACCTGCTTTTGCAAGAGCCCTCGATCTGCTCCTCGGTCGAGATGTACGGGGAGATGAGCTGATGGAGAGACAGAGTCGATGCGTGCCCAAATAGCCCTGCTCGGTTTCTATCACGAGACCAACAGCTTCGCCGCGACCAGGACGACGTTCGCGGATTTCCAGGCCTATCAATATGCCGAAGGCGGCGATGTGATCGAACGCTATCGCGGCACCGGCACGGAGCTCGGCGGCATGATCGCGGCGGCCGACGCGGCGGACATCGAGCTCTTGCCGATCCTGTTCGCGGCTGCCGTGCCCTCCGGGCTGATCACCGCCGAGGCGTTCGAATTGCTGATGGCCAAACTGACGGCAGGCCTCGCCGCGACGGCATCGCTCGACGGCGTCCTCGCCGTGCTGCACGGTGCTGCGGTCGCGGACGGTGCGCCTGATGCCGACGGTGCGATGCTCGCGGCGCTGCGCCAGACGGTCGGTGCGGACCGCCCGATCGTCGCCACCACCGATTTCCACGCCAACATCTCGAAGGCCATGGTCGAGACGGCCGACGTCATCGTCGGCTACGACACCTACCCGCATGTCGACATGGCCGCGCGCGGCGCCGAGGCGGTCGGCTGCCTGCGCCGCCTGCTGGACGGCGAGCACCTGCACAGCGCCTACCGCAAGCTGCCGCTGGTCACCGTGCCGCCCTGCCAGTCGACCGACGACGACCCGATGAGCGGCCTGCTGGCGGCGATGCACGACCTCGAGCACGAGCCCGGCGTCGTCACCATGACCACCGCCATGGGCTTCGCCTATGCCGATGTGCCGGACCTCGGCGCCGCCGTGCTCGCCTATGGCACGGATCAGGCCGCGGTCGACCGCGCCGCGGACGCCATGACCGAGACGATCTGGCGGACGCGCAAGGAATTCACGCCGGCACTGACACCGCCCGACGGCATCGCCGACCTGATCGGCAAGCATGCGCCGGCGCCGCTCGTGCTGGTGGATCCCGCGGACAATCTCGGCGGCGGCAGCGCCGGCGACGGCACGGTGATCCTGGAGGCGCTCCTCAAGGCCGGAGCCGAAGGCGCCGTGGTCGTCCTCGCCGACGCCGAGGCCGCAGCGGCTGCAGCTGCGGTCGGGGTCGGCGGGCGCTTTCGAGGTGAGGTCGGCGCCAAGGCGGACCGCCTGCACGGCACGCCGGTCATGATCGACGGCAGGGTCACCTTTGCCGCCCCTGCCCGCTTTCGCCATAGCGGCAGCTACATGACCGGCTTCGTTACCGACATGGGGCTTTGCGCGGTCATCGAGACCGACGATGGGGAGACCGACAACGGCGAGACCGGCAAAGGCGAGGCGGGCGGCGTCAGGATCGTGCTGACCACCTTGCGCACCATGCCCTTCGACATCGAGCAGCTGCGTGCCGTCGGCATCGAGCCCGCGGATCAGCGCATCATCGTGGTCAAGTCGGCGATCGCCTGGCGCGCCGCCTATGGTGCTATCGCCGCACGCTCCATCCTGATCGATTGCCCGGGTGTCTGCCCCGCCAATCTTGCCCGGTTGGACTACAAGAGCCGACCGCGGCCGCTCTTCCCCCTCGAGCCGGACGCCGTCCGGCGAAAGGACGCCCCTTCATCTTGACGAGGAAACGGACGATGGTCGACAGGACCGGAGAGACTGCGAGCACCATCAAGGATGCAATCGCCCTTTGCCGCGCCGAACTCTATTCGCCGGTGCTCGCCGACACGCTGGACGGCCTCGGCTTTCGCCGCCAGTCGCCGGCAGCGCCACTCGCCCTGCTCGATCCCGAAACCGTGCTTTGCGGACTCGCCCGGGTCGGCCTCTACATGCCGGTCTATCACGACGACGAAGCGCTCGATGTCTACGGCATCGAGATCGAGCTGGTGGACAGCCTGAAACCGGACGAGCTGCCGGTGCTGGTCTGCCACGGCAACACCAGGATCGCGCCCTGGGGCGAGCTCCTTTCGACCCGCGCGCGTCATCTCGGTGCCGCCGGCTGCCTGACCGACGGCGCCGTGCGCGATGTGCGTCAGATCCGGGCGATGAACTTTCCGGTGGCAAGTGCCGCCACCAGCCCCGTCGACACCAGATATCGCGGCAAGATGATGATGTATGACGTGCCGGGCGAAATCGGCGGCGTCGCCGTCGAAAGCGGCGATCTGGTGTTCGCCGACATCGACGGCGTGGTGATCGTCCCGGCAGCGCGCATTCTCGAGACGGTCAACGCCGCCCTCGCCAAGGCTCGCCTCGAAACCACGGTACGTGACGAGCTGCTGCGCGGTGACAGCCTGGCCACGGTCTTCGCTCGCCATCGGATTTTGTGACGATATGGAGGCCTCCGGCCGAGCCGCCGAGGGCCCTCGACCAAGCGTGGCCGATAGAGCCACCCATGAAAAATAGGGCAGGTCTGCGGATGGGATGATTGCGTCAGGTCAATTTGCTTGATCTGGATTAATTCGCCGGGCGAATTTTTCGCTAAAATAGGCCAAAATTTCTTAAATGCCTCACTTTCGTGCCTGCCGAACGGGAGCGGTCGTGGACAAGTCCAGCACTCGAGTGCCCGCCAGGATGACCCCTGAAGAGGTCGAGGATCATCTTCTGTCGCCGGAGACCAGGCAGGCGACGACCAGCGCCAGCCGGGCCTCGGCGGCGGCGCGGCGATCGAGCAGGAAAGCATCGAGAGCGGCCGACCAGACCGCACAGGCGGCGCAGTCGGTGGCCGACACCAAGGCGGCGACCAAGGCGACGCTCGCCGACGCCGAGCGCGAGCATCCGCGCACCGCGCTCAGCCGCGCCATCGCTGCAGCCGACAGGGAGGCCAAGGTCGCCAAGAAGGCGGCGGCTTCGGCCAATGACATGGCAGCGCGGGCGGCGGCTTTGGCGGCGGAGAGCGAGCATGCCGCGGCGGCGGCGCGCGAGGATGAAACCCAGGCGATCAAGGCGGCCGCGAAAGCCAAGGGCGCCGAGATCGAGCTGGCGCAGGCGGAACGCGCTGCGAAACCGTCGGCGCAGGCGATCAAGGCGGCGACGCAGAATCTCGCCAGGATGAAGAAGGAAGCCGAGGCCAAGGAAGCCGAGGCCGAAGCGGCCGCGCTCAAGGTGACTGCGCTCGCGAGCGAGGCCAAGGCGGAAGCGGTGGCCGCCGCCAAGAAGGTCGAGGAGGCGGCGCGCGCGGTGAAGCGCACCGACATGGCGGCGCGCAAGGCGGAGAGCACGGCCAAGCGCTGCCGCGAAAAGACCGAGCAGTCGTTGAGCGTCGCCAAGACGACCGCCGGCGAGGCGCGCAGCGCCACCAAGGCCGCGGTGGAGCAGACCCGTGCCTCGGCCAAGGCCGCGAAGAAGCTCGAAGCCGAGGCCGCCCAGGCCCATGCCGAGGCTGCCGCTGCTTCCAAGGCCGAAGCCGAGCGCGCCGCCGAACGCGCACGGGCCGCCGCCGAGAAGGCCGCGCGCTCCGAGGCCGAGACCGGCAAGGACCTGCGGGCACCCGATCTCTATCTGAACCGCGAGCTGACCTGGCTGAACTTCAACAAGCGGGTCCTCCACGAAGCGGAGGATCGGCGCACGCCGCTTCTGGAGCGGCTGAAGTTCCTGGCGATCGTCGGCGGCAATCTCGACGAGTTCTTCATGAAGCGCATCGGCGGCCTGAAGCAGCAGGTCGGCGCCGGCATGCACGAGCTTACCGTCGACGGGCGCACGCCAAAGGAGCAGATTCGCGATGCCGTGGCGCTGGTCCGCGAGATCCAGGCCAAGGCGCGCACCATCCTGCTCGACCTCAAGGCCGAGCTTCGCCGCCATGGCATCGTCATCGCCGACTATGCCGACTTGCTGGAGGAAGAGCAGGCCGGCGTTCGCGCCTACTACCTCGAAAACATCTTTCCGCTGGTCACGCCGCTGGCCATGGACCCGGCGCATCCGTTTCCGCACATCTCGAATCTCTCCTTGAACCTGCTGGTCGCGTTGAGGGCTCCCGGCGAGGCGACCCCGATCCTGGCGCGAGTCAAGATCCCGACCGGCTTTGCCGTGCCGCGCTTCATCCGGGTGGGGTCAGCCAACAAATTCGTGCCGCTCGAAGACGTCATGGCCAACAATCTCGACGTCGTCTTTCCCGATGTCGAGGTGATGAGCTGCGAGCTGTTCAGGGTGACCCGCAACGCCAACACCGAGCAGGACGAAGACGAGGCCGACGATCTGATGGCGATGATCGAGAGCGAGGTGCGCGATCGCAAGTTCGCGCCGATCGTTCGCCTCGAGACCATCGAGGATATCGAGCCGCTGCATCGCGGCATGCTCGCCGCCGAGCTCGGCCTGGATGAAGACGAGGACGTGTTCGAGAGCGACGTGCTGCTCGGCATGCGCGATCTGTTCGAGATCGTCGCGATCGATATCGCGGAGCTGCACGATCTCGATCACCACGGCATCGATCATGTCGATCTCGAAGGCGAGCCGAACATCTTTCACGCGATCCGCAACAAGGGCCCGTTCCTGCTGCAGCATCCCTACGAATCGTTCAGCACTTCGGTGATCCGCTTCGTGCGCGAGGCCTGCCGCGATCCCAAGGTCCTGGCGATCAAGATGACGCTCTATCGGACCACCGAGAGCACCGGCATCGTCGACTATCTGATCGAAGCGGCACGCAACGGCAAGCAGGTGGCGGTCGCGGTCGAGCTGAAGGCGCGCTTCGACGAGGCCGCCAACATCAAATGGGCGACCCGCCTGGAAGAGGCCGGCATCCACGTGACCTATGGCGTGGTCGGCCTGAAGACCCACGCGAAACTGATTCTGGCCATTCGCCGCGACTTCAACGGCCTTCGCCACTACGCGCATATCGGCACCGGCAACTATCACGTCGGCACCGCCCGGTTATATGCGGATTTCGGGCTTTTGACTTCCGATCAGGACATCGGCGCGGATCTCATCGAGTTCTTCAACTTCCTGACCTCGGGCTGCCAGCCGCTCAGGCGCTATTCCAAGATCCTGGTCTCGCCGCGCAACATGAAGGCGCGGCTCTTGAGCAAGATCGACCGGGAAATCTCCAAGCATTCGTCGCGATCACCGGGTTTGATCCGGCTCAAGACCAATGCGCTGGAGGACCCCGACATCACCGAAGCGCTCTACCGCGCCGCTCGGGTCGGCGTGAAGGTCGAGCTGATCGTGCGCGATACCTGCCGCCTGCGTCCGGGCATTCCGGGGCTCTCCGACAGCGTCAGCGTGATCAGCGTGGTCGGCCGCTTTCTCGAGCATGCCCGCCTCTATTATTTCAGGAACGGCGGTGACGAGGAGTTCTATATCGGATCGGCCGATCTGATGATGCGCAATCTCGAAGGCCGCGCCGAGGTCATCGTCGCCGTCGAGGACGGGCAGCTTCGCGACGAGCTGCGCCGCTGCCTCGATGCGCAGGTGAACAATCAGCGCAATGTCTGGGACATGCTGCCGGACGGCAGCTATGTGCAGCGCAGACCGAAACAGGGCCATGACGGCATCGGCTGCCAGCAGGCGATGATCGAGGCTGCGGACAAGCGACAGCAGGAGGCCCTGAAGACGCGGCTTCTCAGACCGAGAGCGATCGCAAGGCGACCTGCGAGGTGATCGCTCTCGGCAATGTTGCAGATCGGGCGCCCGGAAGAGACAACGGCATGCTGTGCGTGATCAGATCATTCATACAGCTTGCCCTTAGGTCAACGACATGCTCGCCGCAGCCGATCTGACGCTGGCGCCGATCGAGAATCTCCAGGACATTCACGGGATCCCGTTTCCCGAGGAGCCCAAATTTCGCCAGTTCCTGATCACCGGTCCACCGGGCGCCGGCAAGAGCACGCTGGTCAGCAGGATGCGCGGCTGGCCCTATGAAGGCTATGTCGATATTTCGGTGCGCAGCTGGTGGCGGGTGCGGACGCTGACCCTCAGACCGCGCGAGATCCATCTGGGTGCGCCGTGCAAAGGCCATCGAGAGGCGCTGTCGGTTCTCGACGAGGCGTGGGTGAAGGACCGCCAAAGCCTCGACATCGACTATCGCAGGATCCTCATTCCGCCGGAAAAGACCTGGTTCTTCGGCACGGCTTGGCGATCACGCTACGTCTTCGAGTTCATCCTGCCGCCGACCGAAGACGTCTATGCCTTTCGCATCGAGCGGGCCAAGACCGGCTTGTTCCCGCGCGACCGGCACATCACGCCCGAGATCGTCGACCGTCAGATCGCCTTCTACCGCTCGATCGCCTGGTACTTTTGGCATTCGGGCATGCATGTCTATCTGCGTGTGCAGCATGAGGGGAGACCGATGCGGATCGTCGCCTGCAACAACCCCCCGGACATATGACGGACCAGTCCCGGGAAACGGCAGCGAAGCCCTCGCTGCTGAGACGCCTGGGCGAGCTTCTGCAGCGCAGACCGAAGGCCGAGCCGATCCGGCTGACCGCCGTGCCGGTCAACCTGACCACCGGGGTCCAGCTGGTCTGGGACGGCAAGCCCTTTCTGATGACGCTCGGCAATGTCGCCCTCGAGGTCCATCCCGATCTCGCTCTCGGCGGGGAGGACCAGAACGGCCTTCGGGAATGGATCGTCCGGGCGCGCTCGGCAGCCGGCGATCCCCTGCCGCGCTTCATCCGCATCAGGTCGAACGAAACCGCCCTGCTGGGCCGCCAAGACGACCTGCAGACGCTGCTCTTCGCCTACGACCTTTCCGTCGCCGATCGGCATGTCAGGATCGACTGCCGGGCGGGCTCGCTGCTCATCCAGCCGCTCGATTCCGAAAGGCAGACTTCGTTGTCGGCGTTCGAGCAGCCGAGCGCGCTTTGGGCGGCCAGGCGGGAGCGGCTGATGCGTCTGCCGATCGTGGTCGGCCGCCCGATTGCGCCTGTCGACGATGCCGAAGCGCTCGAGGTGATCCGCGAGGTCAATGAGATCATCGCGCGGGAAGCCTATCGGGAGCAGGACGACGACGGCGTCGCCGGCGGCATCATCGCGTTTCCCGACGACATGCCGGTCGTGATCATGGGCGATGTGCACGCGCGGGCAGACAATATTCTGCGCGTGATCAGCGAGGGCGGGATTCTGGCGGCGCTGGAGGCCGACCAGGCCTGCCTGATCTTTCTCGGCGACCTGCCGCACAGCGAAGCCTCGGACGAGTTGGAGGACATGACGTCGTCGATGTTCGTCCTCGACCTGTTCTGCCTGCTGAAGCTGCGCTTTCCGAAGAACGTCTTCTACATCCACGGCAATCACGAGAGCTTTTCCGGCGAGGTCTCCAAGGGCGGCGTGCCGCAGGGGCTTCTGTTTCGAAAATATCTGAGGAAGCGGCGCGGCAAAGCCTATGTGAGCGAGGTCGAAGCCCTTTTCGACAGTCTTGCCTACGTCGTGCAGGGCAACGGCTTTGCTGCCTGTCACGGTGCGCCGGTGCGTTCGGCGGTGGATCGCCGGACATTGGTCAACATCCGGCGCTATCCGGGGCTGCGGCACGAGATCGTGTGGAACCGGCTACGGCAGAGCAGCCGCCCGGCCGGCTACGGCAAGGGCAGCGTCAAGCGCTTTCGGCGCACGCTGGATCTGCCCAAGCATGCGCCGGTGATCGTCGGCCACACGCCGATGTCCAGGAAGGACACCATCTGGATGAATGTCGGCGACATCCAGGGGCATCACATCGTCTACTCGGCCCACGCTCACCGCCTCGCCGTGTTCGTGGCGCGCGGCGGTGAGGCATGGCCGCTGGAGCTCATCCCCGATCGGGCCGCGGCCCTGCTCGAGGCCGAGCGCGGCAGGTGACCCGTCAGGTCGAAAAAATTCCCCGGATGGTGAAGTAGAACAGGGCGGCGAGCATGCCGCCGATCGGCAGCGTGATGATCCAGGACATGACGATGCCGCCGATCACGCGCATGTCGATCGCGCCGATGCCGCGCGCCATGCCGACGCCGATCACGCCGCCGACCGCGATGTGCGTGGTGGACACCGGCATGCCGGTGCGTGATGCCAGCACCACGGTCGCCGCCGCCGCCATGGTCGCGCAAAAGCCGCGGGTCGGCGTCAGCTCGGTGATGCGCGAGCCGATGGTGCGCATCACCCGGAAGCCGTAGGTCGCAAGCCCGATCACGATGCCGATACCGCCGAGCACCAGGATCCAGAGCGGCAGGTCCGATTTCTGCGCGACCTCGCCGCCGGATTTGACCAGGCCGACCACCGCCGCCATCGGGCCGACGCCGTTCGCGACGTCGTTGGAGCCGTGGGCGAACGCCATGGCGCAGGCGGTGAACAGCATCATCGGAACGAACACCTTCTCGACGCTGGCATAGTGGAAGTCCTTGTCCGCCTCCTCGTCCACCTCGACTTTCTGGATCAGGACATAGCCGATGGCGGCCACGATCACGCCGATGATCAACGCGATCACAAAGCTTGCCGCCACGCTGAGGTGGATCTTGAGCGGGCTCAGGCCCTTGAACAGGGTCACCAGCGCGATGATGAAGCCGACCAGGAAGACGTAGACCGGCCCCCAGTGCTTGGCCGAGGCAAACGGGTTGTCGGCGTTCAGGATCAGCTTGCGGATGCTCAGCATCAGGACGAAGGCGATGGCGCCGCCGAGCACCGGCGAGACGATCCAGCTCAGGACGATCTCGGTGATCTTGTCCCAATGCACCGCCTCCATGCCGAGGGCGGCGACGGCGAAGCCGACCACCGCGCCGACGATCGAATGGGTGGTCGAGACCGGCCAGCCGCGGGAAGACGCGATCATCAGCCAGATGCCCGCCGCCAGCAGGGCCGCAAGCATGCCGAACACCAGAACTTCGGGCGCATCGGCTATGGCGTCGGCGTCGACCATGCCTTTTCTGATCGTGTCGGTCACATGGCCGCCGGCAAGCGCGGCGCCGGCGAACTCGAAGATCGCGGCGATGATGATCGCCGTCCTCACCGTGATCGCCCCCGAGCCGACCGAGGTGCCCATGACATTGGCGACGTCGTTGGCGCCGATGCCCCAGGTCATGTAGAGGCCGAAGATGACCGCCAGGGCGACGAAAATCGTCCCGTGATTTTGGATGATGTCCATGTTTTGCTTCCGTCCTAGCGCGCCAGCAGCAGCCGCAGGCGATTTCCGACCTTCTCCGCATAGTCGGCGAGCTCGCCGATCATCTCGATCAGATCGTGCCAGAACACGACGGACACCGGGTTCATGTCGTCCTCGTGGGCGAACAGGCTCTGGGTCAGCTCCAGGCCCATCTGATCGGTGTCCGACTCGATGTTGTTGAGTTGATCGACCATCTCGATCACGCTCTCGGACTCGGGCCCGCGAAAGCCGGTTTCCACCAGCTCGTCCAGGCGCTCGATGATCCGCGCCGCCTGATCGCAGGCATCCACGCAGCGGCGCACCAGGTTCATCAGCGGCTGGCGCATGCCATCGGCGACATCCATCCTGCGCGCCACCAGAAGGCCGGCGATGTCCTGCGCGGTGTCCGCGATGTTGTCCTGAAGATCGAGAACCTCGAGCAGGTCGCGCCGATCCACCGGCATGAACAGGCTTTTCGGCAGATGGGAGCGAAGCTGGTTCTTGATCTTGTCGGCTTCGTTCTCGAGATCGAAGATTTTGTCCTTGATCGCCAGGACCTTCTTCTGATCACCCTCGCAAAGCGCCTCGAACAGCTTGGTGACCTGCGCCGAGCACTTCTTGACCGTGCGCATGTGCTCCTGCATCGGCTTGAACGGCGAACGGCCGAACAAGCCTGCAAAGGTGCTGCCTCGTGCCATGGCTTGCCTCCCCCTTGTCGTGACACTCGCTCTGCGGCGAAAGCTGGATTGCGCGTGACCCCGATTGCGTCCCCTGGGATTCGTGAAATGGTGACCAGGAATTCCTGTTATTCTTCGATTTCTTCGTTGCTTTTTTCCTGGCTTTCACCTCCTCGGCCGGCACCAGGAGCGTTACGGCCGTGGCTTCAGTGCTGGCTGCCGATTGCTGCTGCAGCAGCTCCTGAACGGCGGCGATCTACTCGACCTCCCCCAAGTCGGTTTCCTTCGGACCTCTCATGTTGTTCTCTGCCGTTCGGCCCAAGGGAATTATGACAACATGGTGACAAACGGTGATTGACTTATATCAACGGTTTAGAAACAAAATCTCGTAGACTATTCTCGGCCCTTTTCCGCGCAGAACGGCGTTTGGCGGAGGATGAAGAGGATGACAATGACCAACAGGCAAAAGCACTGATGCTCGGTCTGCATTTTCCTGCGGGGGAGTTTCACACGCCGGGCGGTCTGGTGATGGGTCGGCGGCAATGCATTCCGGCGGTGGGCGACGACATCGTCGAGTCGGGGTATCGCCTGACGGTCGCGGCGGCCGCCGAGCGTGCCCTGTGGGCGCATCGGATCGAGCCTGAGGCCGATGCGGAGACCAGGCTATCGCAGGACTCCGAGCCGCTGCCATCAACGGCTGATGCAGAGGTCGGGATGCTGCACGCTGGAGCGACCGACCATGCCAGGGACAAAGACGAGTCGTTGACAACAAGGATCGTCACGCAGGAGGGGGAGGCTGATCATGAGCAAGAAGCCGAAGCAACCGAAGATCTCGTCCGAGCCGCCGAGTGAGGCGGAGCCGGGCAGCGCATCCGAGGCCGAAGACGCCGCCCCCGCCGAACGTTCAAAAAGTCTCGGTGCCGACATCAGGGCGGAGAGCAGCAGGCTCTCGACCAAGGTCTACGAGAATGAGCTGGCGCGCCTGCAGATCGAGCTGGTCAAGCTGCAGGAGTGGGTCAAGGCCGAAGGACTCAAGGTCGTCGCGCTGTTCGAGGGCCGGGATGCGGCCGGCAAGGGCGGCACCATCAAGCGCATCACCGAGTCCCTGAACCCGCGCATCTGCCGCGTCGTCGCCCTCGGCACGCCGACCGAACGGGAGAAGACCCAGTGGTACTTTCAGCGCTACGTGCCGCATCTTCCCGCGGCCGGCGAGATCGTGCTGTTCGACCGCAGCTGGTACAACCGCGCCGGCGTCGAGCGCGTGATGGGCTTTTGCACCGATGAGGACTATGAGGAGTTCATGCGCTCCTGCCCGGAGTTCGAGCGCATGCTGGTGCGCTCCGGCATCATCCTGCTCAAATACTGGTTCTCGGTCAGCGACGCCGAGCAGGAACGCCGCTTCCAGAGCCGGATCACCGATCCCACCAAGCGCTGGAAGCTGAGCCCGATGGATCTGGAGTCGCGCCGCCGCTGGGTCGAGTATTCCCGCGCCAAGGATGTCATGTTCGCCCACACCGACATCAAGCAGGCCCCCTGGTATGTGGTCGAGGCCGACATCAAGAAGCGCGCCCGGCTGAACTGCATCAGCCATCTCCTGAGCCTGATTCCGTATGAGGATCTCACGCCCGAGCCGATCAGGCTGCCGCCGCGGGCCGAGGGCAGCCACTATGTGCGTCCGCCCAAGGAGGATCAGAATCTGGTGCCGGACTGTGTCGATGGGATCGGCGAACGCTGACGCCGTCGCCCTTCAGGCCGCGTGCGGGGGCGCTCTGTCGGCCTAGTCGAGCTCGTGGATCAGCTTTTCGGCCTTGTGCCGATGCCGCCTGTTGGCCTTGAGCTTGACCTTCAGCTTCTGCGCCTTCTTCTCGGAGCCTTCGTCCTCGAGCGCATCTTCGAGCACATGCTTCTTCTTCCTGAGCTTGTCCAGGACCTTGTTCAAGGCCTTGACCTTCTTCGAGCGCTTCCAGTCGTCTCTGTTGAAGATTTTCATGAGTTTCATGCGCAGAAAACCCTACCCGCTAAGCGCTATCACGAGTTTGTGACAGTTCGTCGACATCGTCCTCGTCCAGGCCCACCAGCTCCTCGGCCTCCATGTCCGCGATGTCCCTGGAGCCGAACAAGGCCCTGGCGATGTCGGTGAGCTGCCAGACGGCATCGTGGACATAGGCGTGATCGTTCATCAGCGACGTCGCCATCACAGGCGTCACCCTGCCCTCGCGAAGCAGATCATCGAGCCCGCCCGACGTCACCGTGCTCTCCTCGTCCACCGCGATGCCGACCGCCGCCGCCACAATGTCCACCGCCCAGAGCGGCTGGCGGATTAAGGCGACCGGGATCGCACCGGTGATCAGGTCGAAGAGCAGATGCCCGGCGGCCAGACGCTTATCGTGAAGGTTGAGCTCAGCGAGCTGAAATTGGCGCCGATCGCCAGCGCAAGCGCATTCAGGTCACCGTCAGGAAGCCTGCGCCCCGCCACCCCCTGCGTCGATTTGAGCGCCCCTAAACAGACTCCTACCAGAAGCCCGGATCGACCAGCTTGCGCGCGACGCAGGCGGCCGCGGTCTCCAGCAGGGCCTCGCCCTTCTCGGCGCTGGCGACGCGGGGATCGCCGAGAGCGCCGGAGGGCGTCTTGTCGGCGAAGCTCACCCATCGGTAGGAATGGTCGTCCGGAGCGCCTTGCTGGTCGCGCGGATCCGGACAGGCGGCCTCCTCGAAGCGCGTTGCATCGACCAGCTCCGGGGCGACGGCCATCATCATCGAGGTCTCGGCTTCGCAGGCATGGCGAATGCCCCGCTGGCGCTCGAGCAGAGGGCGAAGCTCCTCTGCGCCGAGCGTCCAGTAGGTCGCGGTCACCAGGCTGAGGCCGAGCTCGCGCGTCAGCTCCTCGACCACCGTATGCAGCGCCGCGATATTGCCGCCATGGGCGTTCATCAAAAACATTTTTCGAAAGCCATGGCGATGCAGCGAGCGCACCACGCCGCCGATCACCGCGAGAAAGCTTGGGAAATCGAGGGTGAAGGTGGCGCCGAGCGCCATATGATGCTCGGAAAGGCCGGTCCAGATGCATTCCGTGACCAGGACCGGCGTGGTCTCGACGACGATGTCGGCTGCACGCTTCGCTACCTCGCGCGCGAGCATGGTGTCGGTGACCACCGGCAGATGCGGCCCATGCTGCTCGATCGCTGCGATCGGGACGATGACGATCGTCTCAGGCGATGCCAGATCTCTCAACTCCGGTGCCCGCAGCTCCGACCAAAGAACTGACCGCTGCTTCATCTCTTTTTCTCCTCTTTTTTCGAACTTGCCTATTCTGTCGTTCGTAGGGTCGTGAGCCGGGCGACCAGGCTGGTGAGGTGGGATTTCAGCGTCGGAAAACCATCGGTGCGGGTGAGCGTGGTTTCGTCCATGTAGAGGGCGCGGTTGATCTCGATCTGGAGCGAATGCCGGTGCTCCTGCGGACGGCCATGCCGACGGACGATCTCCGCACCCTTGAACAACGTGTTGACCTCGACCCAGTAGCCGAGCCCGGCGAGATGGTCGCGCACCGTCTCGACCATCACCAGCGCGCAGGTGGTTCCTTCTCGATTGCTCAGGATGAAATCCGGGCGCGGCACGCCGGCGCCTTCCTCGTGCATCCTGTGGGACACCGACTGCATCGAGTGACAGTCCAGATGGAGCGCGTAGCCATGACGGTCGTGGGCACGATCGATCAGCGCTGTCAGGCTCCGGTGATAGGGGTGGTAGCAACGCGCGAGGCGCTGTCTGACGGCATCGGCGGTGAGCGGGCGATCGTAGAGCGGCTCGGCGTTCGGCGGCACGTTGATCCAGACCAGGCCCTTGCCCAGCCGCGCCTTGGCGCTCGGGGCGAGCGGCGCGTCCCAGCCGTCGGCGAGGCAGGCGGGATCGAGATCGTCGGGGGCGCGGTTGGTGTCGAGATAGATGCGTGGGAAATGCGCGCGCAGCAGCGGCACGCCGAGGGCGGGAACGTCGTCGAAAAGCTGGTCGACATAGCGGTCGGCCGCGTGCAGCCAGGCAGTCTTCGGCACGGCCGGATGGAAATCGTCGGGCGCGATCTCGCCGGAATGGGGCGAGTCGAGCACCAGCGGGCTCAAGTCGCCAGCAGCATCGAGCACGTCGAGGACATCTGGGATCGAACTGATCGCTACGCGTTCAGGTGGCATGCCGACAGATGTCCGCTTTCGACAGGTTTGAGGCTGGGGCGCTCCACGCGGCATCGATCCATGGCGTGCGGGCAGCGGGGATGAAAATGGCAGCCGGAGGGCGGATCGATCGGGGATGGGATCTCGCCCTTGATCGGCTGGAAGCGGCGTTTTCGCGCGTCGATGCGCGGGATTTCGGCGAGCAGGGCCTGGGTGTAGGGGTGGTTCGGCCGCTCGAACAGGCTTTCCGTGTCCGCCATCTCGACGATGCGGCCGAGATACATCACGGCGACCCGATCAGCGAGATGCTCGACTACGCCGAGATCGTGGCTGATGAACAGATAGGTGAGGCCGAGATCTTCTCGAAGTTCCATGAACAGGTTCAGCACCTGCGCCTGGATCGAGACATCCAGCGCCGCCACTGCCTCGTCACACACCAGAAAGTCGGGCTTGACCGCAAGCGCGCGGGCGATGCCGATGCGCTGGCGCTGACCGCCCGAGAACTGATGCGGGTAGCGGCGCTTGTAGCTGGGATCGAGGCCGACGCGCAGCAGCATCCGGTCGACATAGTCGTCGAGGTCAGCAGCGGCGACCTGGCCATGCACGCGCGGGGCTTCGCCGATGATGTCACGGACGCGGAAGCGCGGGTTGAGCGACGACATCGGGTCCTGAAAGATCATCTGCACCTTGGTCGCAAATGCCCTCGCCTCCTCGCCCTTTAGTTCACCGACCGCGCGCCCGCGATAGGTCAGCGCCCCGCCGCTCGGCGGGTGGATGCCGGCGACGATGCGGCCGAGGGTCGACTTGCCGCAGCCGGATTCGCCGACCAGGCCGACCACCTCGCCCTCCGCGATCGCCAGGCTGACATCGTCGACCGCATGCACGGTCTGCTCCCGCCGCCTGCCGCCCATCAGATTGACCAGCTTCTCGGCAACGTCGAGGCGCTTGGTAAATCGTTTGTCGATCTTGTCGAGCGCGACGATCGGGGTGGTCATGACGCCGCCGCCACGTCGAGATGCGGGTGGTGACAGCGGCTAGCGCGATCGGGTCCGTGCGAGGTCAGGGCGGGTGCTTCGCTCCGGCAGAGGGCATCGGCGCGCGGGCAGCGGGCTGCAAAAGCGCAGCCGGTGCCCAGATGGAGGAGCGACGGCGTCATGCCGGGGATCTGGGCAAGCGGCCGGCCGCGAACATTCTGGCTCGGCACGGAGCCGATCAGGCCTTTGGTGTAGGGGTGGAGCGGGTGATCGAGCACGTCGTCGACGGGCCCCTCTTCGACGATGCGGCCGGCATACATCACCAGGATACGATCGGCGAGGCCGGCGATCACCGCGAGATCGTGGGTGATCCAAAGGAGCGCCGTGCCGCTGTCCGCGCAGAGCTTTTGCATCTCATGGAGGATCTGCGCCTGGATGGTGACGTCGAGGGCGGTGGTCGGCTCGTCGGCGATGATCAGCTCGGGCTCGAACAGCATGGCGATCGCGATCGCCACGCGCTGGCGCATGCCGCCCGAGAACTGGTGCGGATAGGCGGCGAGGCGCTCGTCCGGCGATGCGATGCCGACCTTGCCAAGCGCCGCCCGCGCCCTCTCCCGCGCGGCATCCGCCGAGACGTCCTCATGGGCCTTGATCGTCTCGATCATCTGGGCGTCGATGCGCAGCACCGGGTTCAGGGTCATCATCGGATCTTGAAAGATCATCGCGATTTTTCGCCCGCGGATCGGCCGTAGTTTTTCCTCACTGCGGCCGACGAGTTCGGCGCCGCCGATGGTGATCGAGCCGCCGACGATACGCCCGGGCGGGTCGGCCAGGCCGAGGATGGAAAAACCGGTGACGGTCTTGCCGGAGCCGGATTCGCCGACCAGACCGACCAGCTCGCCCTTGCCGATGGTGAAGCTGACACCGTCGACCGCCCTGGCGATGCCCGCTTTGGTGAAGAAGTGGGTCTGCAAGTCGCGAACCTCGAGCACCGCTGCGCTCATCGCTGCAGCCTCGGGTTCAGGACGTCGCGGAGCTGGTCGCCGACGAGATTGATCGAGACGATGGTGACCAGCAGCGCCACGCCGGGAAAGACCGCGATCCAGTAGCGGCCGGAGAGCATGTAGTCGAAGCCGTTGGCGATCAGCAGGCCCAGGGACGGCTCGGTCTGCGGCAGGCCGACGCCGAGGAAGGAGAGCGTCGCTTCGAGGGCGATCGCGTGCGCGGTCTGCACCGTGCCGACCACGATCAGGGGCGGCAGGCAGTTGGGGAGGATGTGACGAAACACGATGCGGCTGTGCGAGAGGCCGAGGCAGGCCGCGGCTTCGACATAGTCCTTGCTGCGCTCGACCAGCGCGGAGCCGCGCACAGTGCGCGCGTAGTAGGCCCATTGGGCGACGATCAGCGCGATGATGATCTTGTCGATGCCCTTGCCGAGGATCGCCAGCAGCATCAGGGCCACCAGGACGGCGGGAAAGGAGAGCTGGAGGTCGACCACGCGCATGATCAGCGCATCGGTGCGCCCGCCGGCATAGGCGGCGGTCAGACCGACCACCATGCCGACCAGCAACGCGATGAAGCCGCTCATCACCCCGACCGACAAGGAGATGCGCAGGCCGTAGAGAATGGCGGACCAGAGGTCGCGGCCGGCGCCGTCGGTGCCGAGCCAGAAGGTGTAGCCGTCCATGCTGACCTCGCCCGGCGGCAGGCGCGCGTCGAGCACGCTCACCTGGGCAAGATCATAGGGGTCCTGCGGCGCGATCAGCGGCGCGGAGAAGGCGGCGATGACGATCAGGATGATGGCGACGAGACCGAGCGTCGCGATCCGGCTTTCGAAAAAGTCGCTCCAGAAGCGCCTGAACGGGCCGTCCGACGGCAGCGTTGACTCGACGGTCGCGGTGTCCGGGGCGGCTTCGTCGAGCGTCGCCTTCATGACGTCTGATCCTGCAGGCGGACGCGCGGGTCGAGCACCGAGTAGAGCACGTCGACGATCAGGTTGATGACCACGAACAGGAACACGATCATCATCAGATAGGCGACGATCACCGGGCGGTCGAGCTGCTGGATGGATTCGATCAGGAGCTTGCCCATGCCCGGCCAGGCGAACACGGTTTCGGTCACAACGGAAAAGGCGATCAGCGAGCCGAACTCCAGGCCGAGGATCGTGACGACGGGAATCAGGATGTTGCGCAGCAGATGGACGAAGACGATGCGGCGCTGGCTCAGCCCCTTCGCGCGGGCGAACTTGATGTAGTCCTGGTGAATGGCTTCCCGGGCACCGGCGCGGGTCAGGCGGATCACCAGGGAGATTTTCAGGAGCGCCAGATTGAGCGCCGGCATGAACAGATGACGCAGGCCGTCGAGCGTCAAAAAACTGATCTCGATTCCGAAGACGGCGACCGTCTCGCCGCGGCCGGTGGAGGGCAGCCAGCCGAGCATCACCGCGAACACCATGATCAGCATGATGCCGACCCAGAAGGTCGGCAGGCTGAAGCCGAGGATCGAGCCCGCCATGATGGTCTTGGAGGTCCAGGCCTCGGGCTTGAGGCCGGCATAGAGGCCGAGCGGGATGCCGATGACCACGGCCATGAGCAGCGCCATGAAGGCGAGCTCCAGGGTCGCCGGCATGCGCTGCAGGATCAGCTTCAAGGCGGGCTCGCCGAAGACGAAGCTTCTTCCCAGATCGCCTTCGAACGCGCCCAGCACGAAAAAACCATATTGCTCGTGCAGGGGACGATCCAGGCCGAGATCGCGGATCACCCGCTCGATCTCCGCCTGATCGGCCTCGGGGCTGACGAACATATGCACGGGATCGCCGATGACGTTGACGCCGAGAAACACGATCAGCGACATCGCCACGACCACGAGGCCGCTCTGGATCAGACGCCTGATGATATAAACCGACATGATCCGGTCCGACGGAAGGCTCCGGCGCTAGGCCGGCGCCTTCGCGTCGGCAGGACTCACTCGGGAACCACGCTCATGGCAAGCGTCGCCTCGTCGGTGCGCGGGATATATTTCAGCCCCTTCTTCGTGCCCCAGGTGTTGACCTGGTAGTGCAGCGGGATGATCCCACCGTCATTGATCGCGACCTCGGTCGCCTTGGCCAGAAGCTCTTCTCGCGCGGCGTCGTCGATGGTCCGAAGCGCCTCCTCGATCAGGGCGTCCACCTCAGGATTGGAGTAGCGGCCGCGATTGGAGGCGCCGAAGCCGCCCTCCTTGTCATAGGTGTGGATCAGCGATTTCAGCGGCGACGACGCCTCGCCCGAGCCTGCTCCCCAGCCGACCAGGATGAAGGAGAATTCCGGCGTGCCATCAGGCCCGCCAGAAGACGCGCGCGAAAAAAACACCGAGCGCGGCATGGTCTCGACCGCGGTGTCGATGCCGGCGCGCGTCAGCATCTGCGCGACCGCCTCGGCGATCTTGGCGTCGTTGATATAGCGGTCGTTCGGACCGTGGATGGTGAGCTTGAAGCCATCGGGCAGGCCGGCCTCGGCAAGCAGCGCCTTCGCTCCCTCGGGGTCGAATTCGACCGGCTTCAGATTGGGGCTGACGCCGAAGAAGCCTGCCGGCAGAAGCTGCCCCGCGGGGAGTGCCACGCCTTCCATCACCCGCTCGACGATGGCCTCGCGGCTGATCGCCTTGGAGATCGCCGTTCGCACGCGCTGGTCCTGAAGCGGATTGTCGATGGCGCTGCCGTCCTTCGCCGTGACGAAGGGCGAGTCGGCTCTGAAATGGTCGAGATGGAGATAGATCACCCGGTTCGACACGCCCTGGAACAAGCTGACATTCTCGTCGGCCTCGAGGGTGGCGATATCGGTGGTCGGCACTTCGGCGACGACGTCGACATCGCCGGCGAGCAGGGCCGCGACCCGCGAGGGCGCTGACTTGATCGGCTTGAACGTCACCTTGTCCCAGGCCGGCGCCTCGCCCCAATAGTCGGGATTGCGCTCCAGCACGATACGGTCGCCGGGGACATATTCGACGAACTTGTAAGGCCCGGCGCCGATCGCGGCCTTGCCCGAATTGTAGTCTTCGGTGCTCGCCCCCTCGCCGGCCTCGGCCGAGATGATCGGGATGGTCGAGACGTCGCTCGCCATCTGCGGATAGGGGGTTTCCGTCTTGATATGCACGGTCAGGTCGTCGACCTTCACCGCGGTCTTGCCAGTGATGTAGGTGGCGTAGCTCGACGGCGAGTTCGGCACGTCGGGCGCGCGCTCGAAGGTGAAGACCACGTCATCGGCGGTAAACGGATTGCCGTCATGGAAGGTCACGCCTTCGCGCAGCTTGAACTCCCAGGTCAGATCGTCGATCGCCTTCCAGGAGACGGCAAGACCCGGCTCGAGCTGCTGGTTCTCGTCCTGCGTGATCAGATTGCCGTAGATGTGATCGGCAAGTGCGTTGTTCGGTCCGAGATTATGATAGTGGGGATCGATCGAGGTGGGCTCGGAGGCGAGGCCGATGGTCAGATCCTCGGCGAGGACGGGGGATGCGATCGCGATCGAGGCCGCGGCGATCGTCGCCAGATGGAGGGGGGCTCGTTTCATGACGCTTTTCCTTGCTTGGTTGACTGCCAGGCGTCCGTTCCGAATTGTCGCCACAGATCGCCGCTTGGAACAAGCTTTGATTTTTTCGCCACGCCGCGCAGAGCACCATCAAGACCGGCGCCATTCGGCATCGTCGTCCAGCGGGTAGACCGGCCGTGGCAGGCCCCGCCAGTCGAAGCGTTCGAGGACGGGCGAGGTCAGGCCGGCGGTGTCGACCTCGATCACCTGCTCCGGCGGAAACCAAGGGATGAACCCGGCGCGGAAATGGCCGCGCGATTTCACCACCACCGTATGCGCCCCGCCAATATCCAGGTCGAACATCTCAAAAAAAACCGGATCGGCGGTCTGCGAGCGCTCGCTGATGACGACGACCGTGACGTCTCCGATCCTGAGCGCGGCCGATGACCCGAGCGTCAATTCGCGCCCCGCGAAAAGGCCGAGCCTGCCGGTCACCTGGCCGTCATGCAGGCCGACGATCTCGGCGTCCGCCTCGAAAGGCTTGTCGAACGGCGTCCCTGGATGGCGGTTGAAGCGCGCGCGAAAGGAGGCGCCGAGGCCAAGCTGATGCGCCTCCTCTGCGAGCGGGATGTCGAAGAACGAGCCGACCAGGGCACGAGGCGTGCCGGCCTCGACCAGGGCCTGCAGCAGCTCGGTCGTCCGGCCGGAGCCGCCGCCACCGGGATTGTCGCCGGCGTCCGAAAAAATCAGCGGTTTTCTGTCAGTTGTCGTCGCCAGGCGAACGGCGTCGTCGAGCGAGGTCAGGCTTTTCTTGAAGCGCGCGCGATCCACCCAGGCTCGTTCGGCGATCTCCATGGCGAGCGTTTCCGCGGGTGCGCGCTCGCGCCGGCCGGTGACCACGACGCCGATGCCGTTGTCGGGCGTGTCGGAGAACACGAAATTGCCGAACACCGAGACGTTCAGGATGGCGCCGGAAAGCTCCGCCTGAAGGCGCTGGCCGAGATCGATCAGATCGGCATAGGGGCCGGCTGCCGTGAGCAGGGTGACCGAGGCAGGGGCGAGCGGCAGCTTGACCAGGACCGGCTTGGGGTCGGCCTGGCCGGCCAGCATCAGGCGGAGCGAGGAAGCCGCCTCCTCGCCGCGCTCGATCTGGTCGACATGCGGGTTGGTGCGATAGCCGACGATCAGATCGACGCTCTCGACCATGCGCGTCGAGATGTTGCCGTGCAGGTCGAGATTGACCACGATTCGGCAAGCCGGACCGGCGGCGTCCCGGATCGCGGCCAGCATGGTGCCGTCGGGATCGAGATCGTCCGTGCCGACCATGGCGCCGTGATTGCAGACATAGACCGCCTCCAGCGGTGACGCCGCTTGCAGACCTTCGGTCATGCGATCAAGCGTCTGCCTGAAAAAACCACCGTCGATGGGACCGCTGGGATAGCCGGAGGCCAGGATCAGCGGTAGGGGCTGCCAGGGGCCGGTGGCGTCCATCATGCGGATGAAGGCGCCCGCTTCCTGAGCGATCGGGCTCGACGGCGCGCGCGCAGCCACCAGCATCTCGTCGCCCTCGAACCAGTAGCGCCCGAGAAAATCCGCTGCGGTCGCGGTCGGCGAAAAGCGGTTGCTTTCGAGGCTGAGACCGAGGAGGGCAACGCGTGGACCTGTCATTTTTTCGTCCTCCCCGACCTCATGGCACTGGTGCTGCCTCGCCAGCTTCGAGTTTACTGGCCGTCAGAGCCTTCGCAAGCGGAGACGCCCCATGACGCCGGAAACGCCCACCGACTTTCCCGTCGAGATCGACAATCCCGATATCGCGCCCTATCTCGCCGGCAATAGCGGCATCAGTGGCATCACCTGCTTCGATTCGGGCATTGCCGGCCCCCATGTGATGATCAGCGCCGTGGTCCACGGCAACGAGCCCTGCGGCGCCGTCGCGCTCGACTGGCTGTTTCGGAACGATGTCCGGCCGGTGCGCGGAAAACTCAGCCTCGGCTTCATGAACATCGCAGCCTATCAGGCGTTCGACAGAGAAAACCCGACGGCGACGCGCTGGATCGACGAGGACTTCAACCGGCTCTGGGATCTCTCGACCCTGGACGGCGATCGGCAATCCAGCGAGCTGACGCGGGCGCGGGAAGTGCGGCCCTGGATGGAGACGGTCGACATGCTGCTCGATCTCCACTCCATGCAGCGCTGCCAGACGCCGCTGATGATCTCCGGCCCGCTCGACAAGGGACGAGCGCTCGCCCGGCAGCTCGGCACGCCCGCCCATATCGTCAGCGATCCGGGCCATGCCGCCGGCAAGCGCATGCGCGATTTCGAGGGCTTCGGCGACCCGGCGAGCGCGAAGAACGCCACCCTGTTCGAGGCGGGGCAGCATTGGGAGGCGATCTCCGGCCCGCGCTCGATCGAGGTCGCCCTGCGCTTCCTTCACCTGCTCGATGTCGTCGACGCCGATTTCGGCGCGGATTTCCTTGCCGATCGCCCCTTGCCGCCTGGCCAGCGGGTGATCGAGGTGACCGGACCGGTGACCATCAAGTCGGAAAAATTCACCTTCGCGGGTGACTTCAACGGCATGGAGGTGCTGGCGAAGGCGGGCACGCTGATCGGTCATGACGGCGGCGAACCCGTGGTCACGCCCTATGACGACTGCGTCCTGATCATGCCGTCGCGCCGTCTCTGGAAGGGCCAGACGGCGGTGCGTCTCGGCCGCTTCGTCGATTGAACAAGAGCGCGATGGGGAACAATCGTCATGGCACGTCCGAAGATCGCAATCGCCGGATTTCAGCATGAGACCAACACGTTCGCACCGCTCCCCACCACCTATGACATCTTCGAGAAGGGCGGAGCCTGGCCGGCGCTGCAGCGCGGCGAAGCGGTCATCGACGGGCTGACCGGCCTCAACCTTCCCATGGGCGGCTTTCTGGCCGAGGCGGGCGATTTCGACCTCCTCCCCATCCTCTGGACCTTCGCCGAGCCAGGCGGCTATGTCAGCGACGATGCCTTCGATCGCATCGCCGGCATGATCGTCGACGCGATCGCTGGCGCCCATCATCTCGACGGCGTCTATCTCGATCTGCATGGCGCCATGGTCACCCAGTCCCATGACGACGGTGAAGCGGAACTCCTGCGCCGTATCCGCGCGGTCGTCGGGCCGGACCTGCCGATCTCGGTCAGCCTCGACCTGCATGGCAATCTTTCGCCTGCCTTCGCGGAGCTGGCATCCTCGGTCACGATCTATCGCACCTATCCGCATATCGACATGGCAGCGACTGGGGCGCGGGCCTGCCATCTGCTGCGCGAGGAGCTGGCACGCGGCCAGCCCTTCGCCCGCGCCTGGCGTCAGCTCGATTTCCTGATTCCACTGCAGGCACAGTCGACCCGACGGCAGCCCGGAGCCCAGCTCTACGGCATGCTGCCCGATCTGGAAAAAGGTGCGGTGCGCTCCGTAGATTTCGTCTTCGGCTTTCCGCCCGCCGATATCCCCCATTGCGGCTGCTCGGTCTTCGCCTACGGCACCGAGCAGGCCGCCGTCGACGCTGCGGCCGATGCCATGCTCGGCGAACTCCAGGCTGCCGAAGACGATCTGCAAAACCCGCTCGTGCAGGCAGACGAGGCGGTCGCGAAGGCCAAAACCCTGGCCGCTACGGCGTCGCGTCCGGTCATCATCGCCGATGCCCAGGACAATCCGGGGGCGGGCGCCACAGGCGAAACCACGGGCCTGCTTGCAGCTCTCGTTCGCGGCGGCGCCGAACGGGCGGTGATCAGCATGCTCTGGGATCCGGACATGGCAGCCAAGGCGCATGCCGCTGGCCTCCACGCCACCTTCGAGGCGGCGATCGGCGGCCGGTTCTCCGAATTCAGCCCCGGACCGTACAAGGCCACGGTCCGTGTGGTCGCCCTCTCCGATGGGCGGTTCACGTTCACCGGCCCGATGTTCGGCGGCGCCGAAGCCAATCTCGGCCTGATGGCAGCACTCCATATCGAGGAGGCAAATTCCGACGTCACCGTCATCGTCGGCTCGAACCGCACCCAGACGGCGGATCAGGCCATCCTTTCCCATCTCGGCATCGACCCCGCCGCTCAAGCCATCGTCGTGGTCAAGAGCACGGTGCATTTCATGGCCGATTTCGAGCCGATCGCGGCGGATGTGATCTTCGCCGAGAGTCCGGGCGCCAATCCCTGCCAGCTCGACCGCATACCCTATGCAAGATTGCGCGATGGCCTTCGCCTCGGCCCGCACGGTCCGGCCTTTGGCCGCGGCGCATGAAGCCGGCGTGGGGATCGATCGAATGAGTGATGGGTCGCCAGCCTCACCCCGCGAGATCGCAGCCGGCATGGATGGCCGCTTGCGACAGGCCGACGATGGCAGGCTGGAAGCGTTCCTGCCGTCGCCCTGCGTCCAGAACCATGCGGCCTTTCTATCGTGGCGTTCCGGCGCGCTCGACTGCCTCTGGTTCGGTGGGTCGCTCGAAGGCAAATCCGATATTTCCATCTTTCGTGCGACGCTTGGCGCCCACGGCTGGAGCGAAGCCGAGCGGCTGACCGACGATGCGGTGTTGTCCGAGCAGAATCCCGTCCAGTTTGTCACGCAGGAACGAACCCTCCTCTTCCACACCGCGCAGCCGGGCGGCGATCAGGATGCGTGCGTCATTCGCATGAGCGAGGCCGGATCGGCACCGACCACCCTGCCCTTGCCCACGGGCACGTTCATTCGCGGGCCGATCCATGAGCGAAGAGACGGCGCCTGGCTGCTGCCCCTGTTTCGCTGTGTCACCAGGCCTGGGCGGCGGTGGACCGGCAGCCATGACACGGCGGCGCTCGGTATCAGCAGGGATGGCGGTGCGTCCTGGCGACAGGTGGATGTCCCGGCATCGATCGGCTGCGTGCACATGACGCTGGTGCCATTGGGCGACGACCGCTTCGCCGCCTTCTTCGCCGCCGCCAGGCGGACCTCATCCATCGAAGTCAAAGCGAGGACGGCGGCGAAAGCTGGTCCGCCCCCGTCCCCACCGACCTTCCCAGCAACAACTCGTCGCTCTCGGCCATCAGGCTTCGCGACGGACGGATCGCCGTCGCCTGCAATCCGGTCAACGCCGCCATGCATCCGGCTCGGCGCATCGCTTTATGACGAGCTGGGCACGACCCGCGCCCGAATGCCACCGGCGGGTGCGATCCGATCTGGGGCGTGCGCGCGCACCCATGGCGATCTGCGTCTCCGCAGACGGCGGCCGACATTTCCGCGGCGGATCGTGATCGACGACGGACCCGGCACATGCCTGACCAACAACAGCCTGGATGGGCGCAATCACGAGCTGTCCTATCCGTCCCTTGTCAAGCGTGACGGTGGCACGCTCGATCTCGCCTACACCTACCATCGACGCACGATCAAGCATGTGCGTCTCGAACCCGGCTGGCTGGAGGCCAGGTAGGCCGATCCGCGATCTCGTCACGGATCGAAGAAGCTCAGCACCTCCGCCTTCGAGGCCACGTGGCAGTAGATCATGTTGATGATGCACAGCTCGGCCTCATGCAGCTCCATGGTGGCGGCGCAGGTGGCGTCCTCGACCACGACCACGCCGAAGCTCTCATCGGCGAGCGAGCGCACGGTTGAGGAGACGCACTGGTCGGTATAGATGCCGGTCGTGATCACATCCTTGATGCCCATATTGGTCAGTATCAGGCGCAGATTGGTGCCGGTGAGCGCGCTGTCCGTGGTCTTGATGACCACGATGTCGTCGTCGTCGGGGGTGAGCTCGGGGACGATCTGGCCCTCTTCCGTGTCCTTGGGCACGAGCAGGTTGTTGAAGCCCGGCATCTTCTGGCTGAGCGAGCGGTCGCGGCCGTCCTGCTTGTGGCAGGCAATGCGCGCATAGACGATCTCGACGCCTTTCGCTCGGCAGTCGTCGATCATGGCTCGGATGTTCGGGATGACCGTCTCGCGCATGCGCTCATAGAACGGCTGCCAGCGCGCGGTTTCTCCGGGTGTCTCCTTATCCGCCATATTGAGGTTCTGGATGTCGATCACCAGGAGCGCCGTGGTCGCGGGGTCGAGCTTGATATCCTCCGGCTCCTCGGCGTGCTCGTAGTAGAAGGAGCGGTAGGCGGTCTTCCAGCTCATGGCGTGTCTCTCGATCTTCGGGTGAAGAAAAACCCGATCTCGCGGGTCGGGAACAGGCCGCCCGGGCGGAGGATCAGGATGAGGATCATGGCGACGGCGAGCACCAGCTCGGTCAGGCCGACCACCGGCTCGTTGGCGATGCCGGCGCGGTTGATGGCGCCTTCGAGGGCGCGCAGGCCTTCATAGGCCGCGGTCACCAGGAAGGCGCCGAGCACGGCGCCGGTCACGGTGTTGGGGCCGCCGATCACCAGCATGGCGAGCACCACGAAGGTTTCTTTCAGATAGAACGCCTTGGGCGAGAACGAGGTGATGAAGTGGCCCCAGAGGGCGCCGCCGATACCGGCGAGGAAGGCGGAGAGGATGAAGGCGAGCCAGCGCAGCCGGGGGATGTGCACGCCGATGGCGGCGGCGGCGATCTCGTCGTCCCGGCTGGCGCGCAGGAGAAGGCCGATGCGGCTTTCCTTGAACCAGAGAGCGACGATCAGAGCGGCGATGGCGACGCCGGCGGCGAGCGGCAGGGTGGTCGCATTCGGCAGGCCGAACAGCGTGCGCGGACCGTTGGTGACGGCGCTCCAGTTGGTCATGACGGTGTGCAGCACCACCAGGAGGGCGAAGGAGGTGATGACCGCGGCGGCGTCGGACAGGCGCATCAGCGGATAGGCTGCCACGGCGGCGACCAGGGCCGCGATCAAGCCGCCGATCAGCATCGCGAGGTAGGGCGAGAGCTGGACGCTCTCCAGGATCGGATAGAGGTCCGGCAACGCCATGCCCTTCATCTGGGCGGGGATGGTGAGGACGGCGGAGGCGTAGGCGCCGATGCCCATGAAGCCGATATGGGCAAAGGACAGAATGCCGGAATTGCCCATGAACACCTGCAGGCCGAGCACCAGAACGAGCGCGATGCAGAGATTGATGGCGATGCGGTCGAACAGACGGGCGCCGAGGAGCTCGGCACCGAGTGCTAGCGCGACGATCAGGCCGCCGAGGATCAGCAATGTCGCGGCATGACGCGTCATGCTTTTCGGGACGACCGCGTCGGAGGATTTGCTGGGCGCGGAGTCCGTCATGGGAATTCTCCGACCCATGGCCAAGCGCCGAGCAAAGTGAATGAGGTGGTCATACCACTATGTTCTTTGACCGGAAGCCGGGCCTTTGACCAGGCCTTCGGGGCGCCAGAGAAGTATCAAAATCACCAGGGAGAAGGTGAAAGCGTCGCGGAATTTCAGGAGGTCCTGGGGGAGGCTGTAATTGAGGCTGGTGTCGATCAGCGCCAGGAGAAAGCCGCCGAGGACCGCGCCCGGCAGGCTCCTCATGCCGCCGATCACGGTGGCGATGAAGGCGATCAGGAGAGGCTCCAGGCCAATCGCCGGGACCACGGTGCCGATGCGGCCGATCCAGAGCAGCGAGACGATGCCGGCGATCAGGCCGGAAATGGCAAACGCCGTCGAGATGATCAGGTTCGCCGGCACACCGAGCATGCGCGCCATGGTGAAGTGGGTGGCGGCCGCGCGCATGGCGATGCCGAGCACGGTGGCGCGCATCAGCCAGGTGAAAAGTCCGAGAAAAACGACGGCGACGGCGATGGTGATCAGATTGCGCATGGGCGTGATCACGCCGGCGATCTCGACGGTCTGCGAGAAGATCGCCGGCAGCGGCACGGTGCGCGGGCGCGGCGAGATGAACAGAAGGGCGGCGTTCTGCAGGAGGGTGGAGAAGGCAAAGGAGGTGATGAGCACGGCGGTCACGGATTTTTCGCGCACCGGGCGGAACGCGACGTAGTCGGTGAGGATGCCGAAGACCACGGCCATGACAATGGCGCAAAGGGCCATGGCGAGCCAGGGCAGACCGGAGCCGCCCACCAGGAACATGGTGTAGCCGCCGACCATGATCAGCTCGCCATACGCAAAATTCACCAGGCGGAGGATGCCGTAGACGATCACCAGGCCGAGGGCCATCAAAGCGTAGGCGCTGCCGAGGGACAAAACATCGATCAGGAACTGCACGCCGTTCATGCATCCGCCCCGAGATAAAGCGCACGCAGCTCCGGCGCCGCGGCGATCTCGTCGGCGGTGCCTTCCGCCTCGATGCGGCCGAGGCGCATGACATAGGCGCGATCGGCGACGGCCAGGCCCTTTCGGGCGTTCTGCTCGACCAGGAGGATGGTGAGGCCGTCCGCCTTCAGGCCCTGGATCATCTCGAATACGCGATCGACGATCACTGGCGCCAGGCCGAGGGAGGGCTCGTCCAGCAGCAGGACCTTGGGGCGGGACATCAGGGCGCGGGCGATCACCAGCATCTGTTGCTCGCCGCCGGACAGCGTGCCCGCCGCCTGCCCTGCCCGCTCGGCGAGAATCGGAAAACGCCCGAGGAGTCCGTCCAGGCGTTCGGCGACGCCGGCGGCGTCGCGCCGGTGGATAAAGGCGCCGAGCCTCAGATTCTCCGACACGGTCAAGTCCGGAAAAACATCCCGCGTCTCCGGCACCGTGGCGACGCCCAGGCGCACCATGCGTTCGGGACTGGCAGCCGTCACGTCCTCTCCACTCAGGCAAATCCGGCCCGCGGCCGCCGGTCGCGCGCCGGCGATCGTCATGAGGGTGGAGGATTTGCCGGCACCATTGGCGCCGAGGAGGGTGACCAGCTCGCCCTCGCCGACATGGAGCGAGATGCCGCGCACGGCCTGCACGGCGCCGTAGCGGACGTCGAGGTCCTGGACCTCAAGCATCGGCGGTCTCGGTCGCCTGACCGGCCTCGGACCCGAGATAGGCTTCGATCACGGCAGGATTCTTTCGCACCTGCTCACGGTCGCCCGAGGCGATGGTCTTGCCCGAGGCGAGCACCTGGAGGCGCTGGCAAAGCCGCATGATCAGGCTCATGTCGTGATCGATGATCAACAGCCCCACCCGGCGAGCCGCCGGCAGCTTGACGAGGAGATCGAGCAGGGACTCGGTCTCCGCGTCGTTCATGCCAGCGGCGGGCTCGTCGAGCAGGAGGAAGGCGGGTGCGCCGGCAAGGGCGCGGGCCAGCTCCAGGCGCCGCTTGTCGCCGTAGCTGAGCGCGCTTGCCAGATCGTCCGCGCGGTCGGCGAGGCCGAGCTCGCCGAGGAGTGCCGCCGCCTTTGCCCTGCCGACGCCCATGCCGTCGCCTTGGGCAAGGGCCGCGGTGGCGACGCCTTCGAGCACGCTCAGCCCGTCGAAATGGCGGCCGATCTGAAAGGTCCGGGCGATGCCGGCGAGCGCCACCTCGCGCGGCGGCCTGCCGGTCAGGTCGACATCGCCGATGACAATCCGCCCGCCCGCCAGCGGCACCTGCCCCGTTATGGCGTTGACCAGCGTGGTCTTGCCCGAGCCGTTCGGCCCGATGAGGCCGAGAATCTCCCCCTGCGCCAAGGTGAGGCTGACCCGGTCGAGCGCCTTCAGCCCGGCAAACTCGACCGAGACATCCTCGGCGTTCAACGTGAGGTCACCCACGCCCGTGGCCAGACACCGTCAAGTCAACGAAGTGCACGCTGCACTTAGGGAGCGGGTGGGTTGGTGGGGGTGCGCCAGCCGAGGAAGTTGGTCTTGCCCTCCTTGATCTCGACCAGCACGGCGGCCTTGTCCGGGGCGTGGCCCTCGTCGGCGGTGCGGTAGTCGAGGTCACCGGTGAGGAGCTTGAACTGGCCGTCCTCCAGCGCCTTGGCGACCGCATCGCCCTCGGTGCTGCCGGCGGCCTCGATCGCCTGCGCCAGCATCATCACCGTGTCCCAGCCGGTGGCGACGAAGGCGGTGTCCGGCGCCTCGTCGAACATCTCGGTGTAAAGGCTGATGAACTTTTCCATGTCCGGGTGGGCTTCCGCGCCCATCCAGGTGTGGGTGACGAAGTAGACGTCGTTGCCGAGGGTGGGGCCGAGCGCCTCGATCATCGCCGGGTCGTCATAGGCATCGCCGCCGAGCACCGGCGCATCGTAGCCGACCTCGCGCAGAGAACGAATGATCACGCCGATGTCCTGGCCGTAGGAGGAGACGAAGATCACGTCGGGCTTCTTGTCCAGTGCCTGCAGGCGGGCGAGCTGGGCGGAGAAATCGTTGTCGCCGTTGGTGTAGGTGTCCTCCAGCAGGATCTCGCCGCCGAGCGCCTGGAAGTGCTCGACGAAATATTTGGAGAGCGACTTGGTGTAGGCGATGAACTGGTCGGTGACCACGTAGGCGGTCTTCCAGCCGCGCTCGTTGAAGGCGTATTCCGCGGCGGTCGCTCCCATGGTGGTGTTCCACATGGAGAGCGTGAACTGCTTGTCGCCGAGCGACCAGGAGCTGTAGAGCGGGTCGGAGGCGCAAAGGGAGATGCCGACCAGGCCGGCGTTCTGGGCTTCGCGGCTGGCCGGGCCGCCGAAATCGAAATCGCAGGGGGCGAGGATGGCGTCGGCGCCCTCGTCGATCAGCTCGACTGCGGCGTTGCCGACCGTCACCGGATCGGACTTGCCGTCGATGTTGATGAATTCGACCGGCTTGCCGAGCAGGCCGCCGGCGTCGTTCAGCGCCTTGACCGCGACCTGGGCGCCGCGGTAGCCGGGGGTGTCGAGGGGGGCCTGCACGCCGGTTAGGCAAAGCGCACCGCCGAAGATGATTTTGTCATCAGCGGCCTGGGCCGCCGTGGTGACAAGAAAAGCGGCCGCAAGCGCAGCCTTGGACACTCTCGAGGCATTCATCGTTTGGTTCTCCCTGGCGTCGCCGCCTTCAGAGCCAGATCGCGACGACTTGGAATCAAGCTACACCGTTTTCTGGTGATTGCAATTTCCATGCCTGGGAGATTGTCTGCGGCATCTTTCGCGATGAGGTGGAATTCAATAGGCGGCCTGATACGCCGCGCAGAGTTCCGCCTCGTCCTTGCCTTCGAGAAAAGCGATCTCGCCCCGCTTGTGCGCGAGGTAGATGTCGACGAGACCCTCCGGGAACCAGGATCGAACCGCCTCCGATGCATCCATTTCCCGCAGGGCTGCTTCGAGTGCGTTCGGCAGGCGACGGAGCCCCCGCGCCCTGAGATCGGCATCGGAGAGGAGCGACAGGTCTTCCGCCGTCGCCTCGGGTGCGCTCATGCCGGCCTCGATGCCGGCGACACCGGCGAGCACCACGGCGGCGAGCGCCAGATGCGGGCTGGCGGCGGCATCGCAGGCCCGGACCTCGAAATTGAACTGCTTCGCCGGATCGCGCCCGCCGGTCGTGCGGATCGGGCAGAGCCTGACGGCGGCTTCGCGATCCTGCGCGCCCAGATTGTTGAACGCGGCACTCCAGCGATGGGGGACGAGCCGGCTGTAGGAAACCACGCTCGGCGCGAGGAAGGCGATGATCGCGGGAAGATGATGGAGCACGCCGGCGATGAACGCGCCCGTAAGCGCGCTCATCCGGTGCGGGCCGGACGCGTCATAGGTGACGGGCCGGTCGTCGCCGTCGCGAAAGCTCAGATGGATGTGCACGCCATTGCCGATACCCCCCGGCTCGACCAGCGGGGCAAACGACAGTTTTTTGTCCAGGCGCTCCCCAGCGGTGCGGGCGATCTCGCGCAGCAAGGCCGCCTGATCGGCGATGGTGACGCCGCTCACCGGCCTGACGGTCACCTCATACTGGTTCGGACCGTATTCCTTCATGATGGTATCCGGCTCCAGCCCGCCCTGGCCGAGGCTGGCCATGAGCGTTTCCAGCAGCCGGCGTTCGCCGCGAAAGGCCGACAACGCGTAGCCCTCGCCCCTGCCGCCCTGGCGCTGCGGCAGGTGAAACTCATGCTCGAAGGCGCCGTAGAGCGAAACGCCGGCAGCGGCCTTCAGGCGGTCCAGCGCCATCTTCAGGATCGAACGCGTGCAGCATGCCCAGGGCTTGCCGTCGAGGTGGGTGACGTCGCCGAGAACGATGTCCTCGATCGGACCGCCATCGTCGAAATCGAGACAGGCGCGGGTCGCCATGTCACCGACCAGCAGGAGATCGCCGAGCGCGCCGAAGGGGCTCTCGGCGATGGCATCGAAGCAGGTGATCTGAACGTTGGTGGGCGTCCAGCCGACTTCCGGCGCTGCACCGTCCTCGACGAAGCGCGTCGGCAGAGCTTTGCCTCGAAGCTTGCCGGCGATGTCGGAGGTCGCCACGAAGATCAGCGGCTCGTTGATCATTGTTCTTTCCTTCCCGCCCGTCCGACGCATTCCATCTTCGCCCACCCTTGGCATGATCTCGATCGCTGCTCACTATAGCCCATGAGAGATCGAACGGATCAACGGTGCTCTGCGCATGAGATCCAGACAACCGTCGACGGAAGGTTGAAGCCATGCGCGATCGGAGGTGGGCGAATGACAGCAACGCTTCTCGGGCCGGATGATCCGCCACCCGTCGAGATCGTGAACGAGGCCTCGGACTATCCGGTCGTCCTGGTTTGCGAGCATGCCGGGCGGGTCATCCCCCGAAGCCTCGGGTCGCTCGGTCTCCATGCGCCCCATCTCGACGATCACATCGCCTTGGACATCGGTGCGGGCCATCTGTCGAGACTGCTTGCGGAACGGCTCGGCACGACCACGGTACTGCAGCGCTACAGCCGCCTGGTGATCGACTGCAACCGCCCGCTCGACGCGCCCGACTCCGTGCCGGAGATCAGCGATCAGGTCACAGTTCCAGGGAACAGAGGCCTCACCGATGACCAGCGGCGGGCGCGCATCGAGGCCATCTTCATGCCGTTCGATCGCACCGTCGGCGCCGTGCTCGATCGGGGGCACGGCAAGGCCGCGTTTTCGATCCACAGCTTCACACCGGTCTTCGGGGGCGTGGTTCGGCCTTGGGACGTCAGCTTTCTCAGCCGTCGGGACAGTGTGACGTCGAAGGTCCTGGCTCGGAATGTCGGCCGCAGGAACGGCGATCTGGTCATCGGCTTCGACCAGCCCTACCAGATCGAGGACGAGTCGGACTGGTTCATCCCGCAGCATGCCGAGACGCGAGACCTGCCGCACAGCCTGATCGAAGTGCGCAACAATCACCTCAGGAGCGACGAGGACATCGCCGCATGGGCATCGATCCTGGCCGATGCGATCGGCAGCTTCGCGGAGACGCTTTGACATGACCCTGACGCGCGACGTTCCCCTGCAGCCGGAGCAGTCGGCCCTGCTGTTCATCGACGTGCAGAATTTCTGTGCGCATCGACAAGGAGGCGAGTTTGCAGGCCTGACCGACGAGGCATTCGAAGCAACTTATGGCTGGCATTTCCGGATGCTCGAGCAAAGCACGGTTCCGAACATGCGGCGGCTGCAAAGCGCTGCCCGCGCGGCCGGCGTCGAGGTCCTGTACACGACGATCGAGAGCCTGACCGCCGACGGCCGGGACCGCAGCCTCGACTACAAGATCACCGGCTTCCATGTGCCGAAGGGGTCCTGGGACGGCCGCGTGATCGACGCGATCGCACCCGCCGGAGACGAGATCTGGCTGCCCAAGACCTCGTCCTCGGTCTTCGTCTCGACCCATATCGACTACATCTTGCGCAATCTTGGCGTGAAGCAGTTGGTGATCGCCGGCCTGCTCACCGATCAGTGCGTGGAGCGCCATCCGCGATGCCTGCGATCTCGGCTATCTGGTCACGCAGGTGACCGATGCCTGCGCCAGCCTCAGCCAGGAACGGCACGACAATTCCATCCGCACGATCAAGGGCTATTGCCGTCAGGTCACGACAGACGCGCTGATCGCCGAGCTCGAAGGCCGCGGATGATCGACGGACAACGGCAGGTCTAACGCGAGACGCCCAGGTCCCAGAAAAGCCCCGTCATGATCTCGAGCCCTTCGCGCGTGGCACCGACGAGGAGATGCTCGTCCGGTCCGTGCTGACGGCAGCCGCCATAGGAGTGCGTGAATCCAGATCACGGGGAGTTCCAGCGTCCGCAAAAATCCGCTCGGCAGGCCGCCCGAGGAATTGGGGATGAGGTTCGGCCGGTAGTCGAGCGTCTCGGTCAATGAGGTCAGGGTCCAGTCGACCCATGGATTGTCGGGATCGGTGCGCCAGGCGGGAAAGCTGGCGTGGCCGGCGGGTCTGATCTCGACCTGGGGAAAACCCTGCTCATCGAGATGACGGCGGAGCGCCGGCAGCAGGTCGGCTTCGTCGACGTCAGCGGTGAAGCGGATCTGGCAGCGCGCGCGTGCCTCGGGCTGGACGCCGTTCACCGGATTCTCGGGCCGGCCGGTGATGAAGGCGAGGATGATGAACCCGGTCCAGCCCAGCACCTTCTCGGCAGGCGTCAACCCCGGCTCGCCCCAATCGGCCGGACCGACCAGCGACGCGTCGCCAGCATCGAGCGCGAGTGCGCGCAGCACCTCGGTCACGCTGTCCGGGACCGAGGTCGGCAGCCAGTCCTTCACCAGGATTCGCCCCCGGCGATCGGTGATCGTGGCGAGCGCGTGGGCGAGCGTGATGCCGGGGTCCTCGATCAGACCGCCATAGTGGCCAGAGTGGCGGCTGCCTTCACGGAGATTCACGATCAGGTCGAAGGAAATCCCGCCGCGATTGCCGAGGGAGATGTCGGCTTTGCCCGGCGATTGGCGCGGACCGTCGGAGGCGAGGAACAGGTCGGCGGCGAGTTTTTCGTTCTGTTGCTCGCAGAACGTGCGGAGCCCGGGTGAGCCGATCTCCTCGCCGGTCTCGATCAGCACTTTCGCATTGAAACCGAGCCGGCCGCGCGTCTCGATCACCTGGGCGAGCGCCGCCATGATGATGCTGTGCTGGCCCTTGTTGTCGGCGGTGCCGCGCCCATACCAGCGATCATCCTCGACCGTAATGGTCCACGGATCGAGCCCGTCCCGCCATTGCTCTGGAATGCCGCGCACCACGTCGCCATGGCCGTAAGTGAGCAGCGTGGTGGCGTCGTCGTCCTCGTGACGGGTCGCGAGCAGAAATGGCCCGCCGGCAGGATCAGGATTGTCGAACAGCTCGATCGCGAAGTCGTAGCGCCGAAGCCAGGGTCCGATCTCCGACAGCAGATAGCGATAGAGCTCCTGCCGCTGCGAAGGCTCCTGGCTCTCCGTCGCCATCGCAATGCGCCTGGTCAGATCGGCCTGAAAGTTTCCGCCATCGAAATGGGCACGCGCTGCCGCCAGCGCTTCGTCGCGTGTCGAGGTCAAGTCCGGCCTCCTGCCGCTGGCAGGCGGCCTTCCTGGAAGGCGTGGCAGGCGATCTGGGCGCCGTCTTCGGGGGCGGTCAGCAAGTCGGGGCGCTCCTGTTTGCAGCGGTCATTGGCGAAGGGGCAGCGCGGGTGGAAGGCGCAGCCCGTGGGCGGGTTGATCGGGCTCGGCACTTCGCCGGCGACCGGCACGCGCTCGCGCCCGGTCATGTCCAGATCGGGGATCGTATCGAGAAGAAGGCGCGTATAGGGGTGACGCGGGCGCATGAAGACCGCGTCCCGGCTCGCAACCTCGCTAAGCCGGCCGAGATACATCACACCGATGCGGTCCGAGATGTGGTCGACCACGGCGAGGTTGTGGCTGATGAAGAGGTAGGTGAGGCCGAGCTTGCGCTGCAGGTCCTTCATCAGGTTCAGGATCTGCGCCTGCACCGAGACGTCGAGCGCCGAGGTCGGCTCGTCGCAGACCAGGAACTCCGGCTCACCGGCGAGCGCGCGCGCGATCGAGATGCGCTGGCGCTGACCTCCGGAAAATTCATGCGGAAACTTCTCGCCATCCGCGGGGCTGAGGCCGACCTGAGTCAGCAGCTCCCCTACCCTCTCGTCCAGAGCCTCGGCGCTCACGAGATCGAAGGCGCGGATAGGCTCGGCGATGATGTCGCGCACGCGCCAGCGCGGGTTGAGGCTGGCATAGGGGTCCTGAAAGATCATCTGCAGGCGCGACCGCAGCGCCTTGTCCTCCGCGCGCGAGCGCGCCGCCGCCATGTCGACCCCGTCGAACAGAATCCGTCCCGAGGTCGGCGCATAAAGCCCGACCAGCAGCCGCGCCACCGTCGACTTGCCGCAGCCGCTCTCGCCCACCAGGCTGAAGGTCGTGCCCTTGGGGATGGAAAAACTCACCCCGTCCACCGCCTTGAGCGCGACCCGCCCCTGCCTCTCGATCACCCGGTTCAGCAGCGGCGGCGAAATATCAAATTTCTTCCCCAGGTCATCGGCGACCACCAGGTCGGCAGCGCCGACGGGCTTGATTTGGACCTCGACACCCCGCGCTGCGGCTGTGTCAGTCATGCTGGCTCACCGGCGCTGCGGGAGGTGTCGAGGTCCAAGTCAAGCCTGCAGGCGCTGCCTGCCAGCAGGCGGATTGGGTGGGGCCGGCGGGCAGGAGGTCGGGGCGTTCCTCGCGGCAACGATCGAAGGCTTTGGGGCAGCGGGGGTTGAAGGCGCAGCCTTTGGGGATCTGGTTGAGCCGCGGCATGGCGCCGTCGATCTGCGTGAGACGTTCGAGGCGGTGGCCGATGATCGGAATCGAGCCCATGAGGCCTTCGGTGTAAGGGTGACTTGGATGCTTGACCACATCCAGCACCGGACCGATTTCGGCGATGCGGCCGGCATACATGACAGCGACGCGGTCGGCTGTCTCGGCGATCACGCCCATGTCGTGGGTAATCAGCATGACGGCAGCACCATGCTCGCGGCAAAGGCGCTTCAAAAGCGCGATGATCTGCGCCTGGATCGAGACGTCGAGGGCAGTTGTGGGCTCGTCCGCGACGATCAGCTTGGGATTGGCAGCGAGCGCAAGCGCGATGACCACGCGCTGGCGCATGCCGCCGGAGAACTCGTGCGGAAAGCCGTCGATCCGACGGTCGGGCGCCGGGATTCCGACCTCGCTCAAGAGTTCGACCGCGCGGGTGCGAGCCGCGCCGGTGCCGAGGTTCGTATGTGTTTGAATCGTTTCGACCAACTGACGGCCGACCGTGTAGAGCGGGTTCAGGCTGGTGAGCGGGTCCTGAAAGATCGCGCCGATCTCGCGGCCGCGGATGCGGCGCATCTCTTCATAGGACAGATTGTCGATGCGTCTGCCGTTCAGGCGGATGATGCCGTCGGCAATGCGCCCGGGTGGTTCGAGAAGACCGATGATCGACGCCCCGGTAAGCGACTTGCCAGCGCCGCTCTCGCCAACGACGCCCAGCACCTCGCCCTCTTCGATCGTGAAGGAAATATCGTCGACGGCGACCAGCGTGCCCCGGCGGGTCGGGAATTCGATTCTGAGATGCTCGACCTCCAAAAGTGCCATGCCGCTATCTCAGCTTCGGGTTCAAGGCGTCGCGCAGCCAGTCGCCGAGGAGATTGACCGCGAGCACCAGGACGACGAGCGCGACACCGGGAAAGATGGTCATCCACCATTCCCCGGAAAACAGGAAGTCGTTGCCGATCCGGATCAGCGTGCCGAGCGAGGGCTGCGTGACCGGCACGCCGACGCCGAGGAAGGAGAGCGTCGCTTCCGTCAGGATGGCGATCGCCAGACTGAGGGTGCCGATCACCAGGACCGGACCGGTGACGTTCGGCAGCACGTGGCGCAGCATGATCAGCACGGGGTGAATGCCGATGACGCGCGCGGCCTGCACATATTCCTTGTTCTTTTCCACCATGGTCGAGCCGCGCACGGTGCGCGCGAAGTTCACCCATTGGGAGGCGGCGATGGCGAGCACCAGGACCATCAGCTTGAACTCCCGGTGCATGGCCGAGGACATCAGGGAACGCACGATGCCGTCGAACAGCAGCGCGATCAGGATCGCCGGGAAGGTAAGCTGTATATCCGCGATGCGCATGATGATGCTGTCGAGGACGCCGCCGACATAGCCTGAGAGCAAACCGAGCAGCGTGCCGAACACGGCGGCGACGATCACTGCGGCGAATCCGACGAACAGCGAAATGCGCAGCCCGAACATGATCGCGGAGAGCACGTCGCGCCCCTGATCGTCCGTGCCCAGCGGAAACAGCCGATCGCCGCCCTGCGCCCAGGCGGGCGGGCGAAAGGCGTTCATCAGATCGAGGCTCGCGATATCACTGGTGTCGTGCGGCGCGAGCCAGGGGGCGAAGATGGCGGCGAGGAACATGAGAACGGTGACGACGAAGGCGACGATGGTCACAGGCGAGCGTTTGAAGCTGTAAAAAACGTCGCCGTCCAGAAATCGGCGGACAGCATCCGCAAGCCGATATTGCCGATGAGCGGGTTGGGCGGTCCTCTCGATGGTCTGCATCAGGCTCCGCCCGTCGACGACGTCCGCTCGATCCGAAGCCGGGGATCGACGGCGTAGTAGAGAAGATCGACGATCAGGTTGATCACCACGAAGAACAGCGCGATCAGCACCAGATAGCTGGACATGATCGGGATATCGACGAAGGAGATCGCCTGGATGATCAGAAGGCCCATGCCCGGCCACTGAAACACCGTCTCGGTGATGATCGAAAAGGCGAGCAGGGAGCCGATCTGGAGGCCGGTGATGGTGATCACGGGGACGAGCGTATTCTTGAGCGCATGGCCGAAATGCACGGCGCGGTTGGAAAGCCCGCGCGCGCGGGCAAATTTGATGTAGTCGGTCCTCAGCACCTCCAGCATCTCGGCGCGCACCAGGCGCATGATCAGGGTGAGCTGAAACAGCGCCAGCGTCACCGCCGGCATGATGATATGGCTCCAGCCTTTGAGTGACAAAAAGCTCGTCTGCCAAAGGCCGATGTCGACCAGTCCCTGACGCCCGAAGGTCGGCAGCCAGCCGAGCCAGACACCGAAGATCAGGATCAGGAGAATGCCGATCAGGAAGGTCGGAATCGAGATGCCGATCAGGGACGCGGCCAGGAAGAATTTCGAGAGCCAGCTTTCCCGATGCAGCCCGGTATAGACGCCCATGGGGATGCCGACGATCAGCGCGATCACCGCGGAAAGCGCCACCAGCTCCAGCGTCGCCGGCAGCCGCTCGGCGATGAGCTCGGCGACGGGCTTGCCCATGCGGTAGGATTTGCCGAGCTCGCCCTGAACCGCATTGCCGACCCAGGTCGCGAACTGCACGGGGATCGGAGCGTTGAGGCCGAGGCGCTCGCGCAGAGCTTCGCGCTGCTCGATAGTCGCTTCGACACCCAGCATGTTGTTGATGGGATCGCCGACGAACTGAAACAGCGAAAACGATATCAGCGCCACCACCAGCATGACCAGAACGGCCTGAAACAGGCGCTGGATGATAAACGCGATCAAGGTGCTGCCAGCACTTGGCGGACTTCGCTCCGGAGTCTGACCTGCGACCCCGGAGCATCGTCCACAGCCTACTTCATGACGACCGTGCGCAGGTCGACGTCGTTGAAAGGCCGCTGAATCACGCTCTCCACGGTATCCGTACGAATACCCCAGGCGAGCGCCTGCTGATGCAGCGGCACATGGCCGACCTCGTCCTGATGGATCTGGAAAGCCTTCCTGATCAGCTCGTTGCGCTCCGCCTCATCGACCGTCACCGCGATCTGATCGGTGAGCTCCTCGAGCTCGGCATTGGTGTAGCGCCCGCAGTTCCAGGCCCCCTGCCCTTCGCCGTCCACGGTCATGATGTTCTGCAGAACGTTCAGACTGTCGAAGGAGCCGGGCGTCCAGCCGAGCATGAAGAAGCTGGTGTTGTTGCCCTCGGCCTCGCCGATCTTGTTGAAGTGCAGGGACTTGGTCTGGGCATTCAGGGTGACGTCGATGCCGACCCGCTGCAGCATCGGGATGACCGCGGTGCAGATCGCCTCGTCATTGACGTAGCGGTCGTTCGGGCAGTCGAGGGTGACCGTGAAGCCGTCCGCGTAGCCCGCCTCCGCGAGCAGCGCCTTCGCCTGCTCGGGATCATAGGCGTAGGGCGTGTTCATGTCCTCCTGAAAGCCGTTGATGCCCGGTGCCACCATGAGGCCGGTCGGCGTCGACGCACCGCGCATCACCACGCGCTGGATCGCCGAGGTGTCGATCGCATGGGCGAACGCTTTCCTCACCCGGACGTCCTTGAACGGATTCTTGCCGCTGCCCGGCATGTCGAGAAGCTCGTCCCGATGCTGGTCGAAACCGAGGAAGATCGTGCGCAGCTCCGGCCCCTGCAGCACCTCGATATTGCCATCACCGTTCAGACGATCGATATCCTGCAGCGGCACCGGGTAGATCAGGTCGAGCTCGCCGGAGAGGAGAGCGGCGACGCGCGTGGCGTCGTTGGCGATCGGCGTGAACTCGGCGCGGGTGACGTTGTCCGTCCGGTTCTCCTGGTTCCACCAGCCCTCGAACGGCTCCAGCACGACCTTGTTGTCCTGCACCCATTCGACCACCTTGAACGGCCCGGTGCCGTTGGCGTTGGTATTGGCGAAATTGATCTTGCCCGCCGCCTGGATCACCTCGAAGGCGTCGTTCTCCTCCATGTATTCTTCATCGACGATGTAGAAGTTCGGCAGGTTCAGGAGGAGGATCGGATCCGGCCCTTTGGTCTTGATCTCGATCGTATAGTCGTCGATCGCATTGATCGCCTCGATCGAGGTGAGGGCGAAGCCCATGTCGGACGTTTCCTGGGCCTGGCGCCTGAACGAGTAGAGCACGTCGTTGGCGGCGAACGGATTGCCATTGTGGAAGGTCACGCCTTCGCGCAGCTTGAAGCGCCAGGTGGTATCGTCGAGGCGCTCCCACTCTGTGGCGAGATCGGGCTCGAGGGACAGATCCGGCAGGCGATGGATCAGCCGGCCATAGACATTGCTCTTCATGGTGTTGGTCGGCCCCTCATTGTTCATGTGAGGGTCGAGACCGAGAATGTCGCCGGTGGTCGAGTAGCGGAAGGTCTTCGCTTCCACCGCACCGCAGAGAAGAATGGCTGCCGATATGCCGGCCAAAAACGCTTTTCCAAACACCATGAAAACGCTCCCTTTCCAATCGTCATTAAGAATGATCTTAGTACCTCCGACTGCTTGCGCAATCATAACGACCGGCGCTGCCGGGAGTTTGTTCACCTTTCCTGAACCCTTCGCCGCTAGACTGGTTGCGGGGCGGTGAACGCAGGGGATGAGCGGAACGAGCCTATGCTTCCAGCGATAGGATCGATAGGCACGCTCGCCGGGCAAGGCAGGACCGGCGTGGTGGTCGGCGCCCAGCCCATCGGCGAGCCGGAGAACGGCCGCCAGCTCGTCGCTCTGCGGATCAGGGAAAGCGATCGTGCCGGCGGCACCGGCCTCGACGCCAGGGGGTCCGCTGATCAACCCGGCAAGGCCTCGAGGCCGGCGGCCGCAGCAGGGGAGCCCGCGCCGTCCGCGCGCCGCCCATCATCGGTAGCGCGCCTGCCGAACGAGCTCTCTCCCACGGAAAAAGCGACCATCTCCCAGCTGCAGCAGCGGGATCAGCAGGTCAGGCAGGAAGAGGAAGCGCACGCCGCCGTCGCCGGCGACCTCGCCGGGCCCATCAACTACGTCTACCAGCGCGGTCCGGACGGCCGGCACTATGCCGTCGGCGGCTCGGTCGGCATCCGGTCTTCGGTGGTCAGTGGCGATCCCGAGGAGGCGAAACGCCAGGCCGGGCGCATCGCAGCGGCTGCCAATGCCGCGACCAATCCGTCCGCCCAGGACTACGCCGCAGCCCGGAAAGCCTATGCGCAGGGCAGCCAGCTGGGCCTTCCGACCACCCCCGACGACGGCACGGCTGGAGTCGACCTGGCGCTGTAGCGCCATACCGCCGCCGATCCGTTCACCGAACATTAAGCATGGCCCACCTAGCATGTTCACGCTTGCCGGTATGCCTTGCCGGCTCTATCAAGGGCATCGCTGCTTGACGTGGCCGCAAGGTCGGATCTTGGGAGACGAGACGTGAGAAAAGTGATTGTGCGGCTGGCCGGAACGCTGACCGCGGTCCTGGGGTTCTGGGTGCTGATCTCGCTGCCCCTGGTGCTCGGCGAAAGCTCCGCGGCCGAGGTCGGCGAGCGCTCGATCGGCAGTGCCGATGCGCCGGTGACGATCATCGAATACTCGTCGCTCAGCTGCCCGCATTGCGCCGCCTTTCACAAGGACGTGCTGCCCGACCTGAAGGAGCGCTATATCGATAGCGGCAAGGTGCGCATGATCTTCCGCGACTTTCCGCTGAACGAACCCGCGGTCGATGCCGCGGTGCTGGCGCATTGCGCCGGCCCGGATCGCTATGTCGGCTTCCTCGACGTCCTCTTCCAGACGCAGGAAAGCTGGTCGCAAGCCAGTGATACGCGCGCGGCGCTCAAGCAGTTGGGCAAGCTTGGCGGGCTCAGCGACGGCGAGATGGACGCCTGCTTCGCCGACGAAAGCATGGTCGACGACATTCTGCAGTCCCGGCTGGAGGGGCAGAACGAGCACAAGGTGCAGTCGACGCCGACCTTCGTCATCGACGGCGAGACCTATGCCGGCTCCCGCGACATCGAAGCCTTCGCCGAGATCATCGATCCGCTGCTCGGCGGTTCGTGACCGGCGTCCATTCGGGATTTACCTGAAGCCGAGCCTCTGCAATCCTTTCCCTGGTTCAGCCCGCGGCATCGCGGGGCATCAATTGCTGGGGGGGAGAGGGCGATGGCAGCGGCCGATCATGACGACGGTCTGGCGCTCGGCGAGAAGGTTCGATCGGGCGAGGTCTCGGCCACCGAGCTGGTCGAGGCGGCGATCGAGCGGATCGAGGCGCATAATCCAGCCCTGAACGCGGTCGTCGCCAAGGCCTACGACCAGGCGCTCGACATGGCGAGGCGGCAAAAGCCGGAGGGCCCGTTCGCCGGCGTGCCGTTTCTCCTGAAGGACCTGGGCGGTGCCCTCGCCGGCGTGCCCTTTACCGGCGGCTCCCGCTTTTTCCAGGACGTCTGCCCGCCCGTCGACAGCGTCCTGGTGCAGCGCTACAAGGCCGCGGGCCTCGTCCCCTTAGGCCGCACCAACACCCCGGAATTCGGCTTGAACGCCTCGACCGAGCCCGTGCTGTTCGGCCCGACGCACAATCCCTGGGACATGGACAGGACGCCCGGCGGATCGAGCGGCGGCTCCGCCGCTGCGGTGGCCGCCGGTCTCGTGCCGCTCGCCCATGCCAGCGACGGGGGAGGATCGATCCGCATTCCCGCGTCCTGCTGCGGCCTGTTCGGCCTCAAGACCACGCGCGCGAGAAACACCATGGCGCCCTATCTCGGCGAGAGTCTGGCCGGCTGCTCGGTCGAGCATGTCGTGTCGCGCACGGTTCGGGACAGCGCCGCCGCCCTGGACGCGACCGCAGGCCCAGCGCCTGGCGATCCTTGTATGGCACCGCCGCAGACGACGCCCTTTCTCGATCAGGTCACGACCGAACCGAGAAAGCTGCGCATCGCAATCGCGACGGGCGCGTTCGGCGGCACGCCGGTGCACGCGGACTGTGTGACGGCGGCGGAAAAGGCAGGCGCGCTTTGCGAACGGCTCGGTCATGTCGTCGAGCCGGCGAGCCCCACCTTCGATGCCGAGCGGCTCGACCAGGACTACAACATGCTGTTCGCCGTTGGCGCCTCGGCCAATATCCGGCAGCGCGCCAAGGCGATCGGCCGGGAGCTCGATCCCGCCTGTTTCGAGCGCGTGACCTGGGCGATGATGGAGAAGGCGAAAAGCCTGTCCGCGACCGACTATGTGCAGCTGCTCAATGGCCTGCACGCGATCAGCCGGGACATCTGCCGGTTCTTCGACGACTACGATCTGCTTCTGACGCCCACCCTCGCGCAGCCTCCCGTGCCGCTCGGCCATCTCGACATGATGATGGATGATCTCGATGCCTATACCGACCGGCTCTGGCGCTTCGCCTCCTTCACCTATCAGTTCAACGTCACCGGGCAGCCGGCGATGAGCGTGCCGCTCTACTGGAACGACGAGGGCCTGCCGATCGGCGTTCAGTTCGTCGCTTCCTATGGCGATGAAGCCACGCTTCTGCAGCTTGCGGGACAGCTGGAGCGCGCCGAGCCATGGCATCATCGCCATCCGCCGCTTGTCGCATCGTGATGCTGCATCGCATCGAATGCATCCCGGCGGACCTTGCTATTCGGCAGAAGATCTCCTTAGAGTGATAGCGGATACCAGACCGCCGAAGACGGTCGATCATGCTGAGCGGCGGGCGGATGTCGGCCTCGGGCCACGGCATGTGGGGAGGGAATGACGGACGCCTTACGCAAGACGTTCACGGACCTTGCTGATCAACTCGAAGCGCTGGTTCTCGGCCGCTCGTCGCTGATCGAGCGTCTGCTGACAGCCCTGCTCGCCGATGGTCACGTCCTGCTCGAGGGCCCGCCGGGTCTCGCCAAGACCAGGGCGGCCTATCTGCTTGCCAACGCGATCGATTCCACCTTTCAGCGCATTCAGTTCACCCCCGATCTGCTGCCGGCGGATCTCACCGGCACGACGGTCTACGACGCGCACGAGCACCGCTTCGATTTTCACGCAGGGCCGCTGTTCCACAACGTGATTCTCGCTGATGAGATCAACCGCGCGCCGGCCAAGGTTCAGGCCGCCCTGCTGGAGGCGATGGAAGAGCGTCAGATCACCGTGAGCGGCGAAACCCGCGTGCTGGACGACCCCTTCTTCGTGATTGCCACCCAGAACCCGATCGAGGAGGAAGGCACCTACGAGCTGCCGGCAGCCCAGCTCGATCGCTTCATGATGCGGGTGATCGTCGACTATCCCGACAACGCCACCGAGCGCACCATCCTCGACCTGGTGCAGGTCGAAAGCAGAGCCGGCGGCGGCCATCTGGCGCCGCTCGGCGGCCTTTCGAGGGTCAGCGCCGACGACCTCAAGGCCGCCCGCCGCACCGTGCTCGACATCCATCTTTCCGATCCGGTCAAGGACTACATCGTCCGCCTGGTGGGCGCCAGCCGGGGCCATCACGCCAATCTGGAGCGTTTCACCAGCCAGATCGCCCATGCGGTCAGCCCGCGCGGCACCATCGCGCTCGCCCGGCTCAGCCAGGCGCGCGCCTGGCTCTTGGGCCGGGATCATGTTCTGCCGGAAGACGTGCAGGCGCTCGCCGTCGACACCCTCGCCCACCGCCTCGGCCTGACCTATCGTGCCGAAGCCGAAGGCGTGGTCGATCGCGAACTCGTGGAGGCGCTTCTTGACCATGTGGTCGTGGTCTGACCTCAAGGGAGCCCTGAACGGGTCGGCCGCTCGCCGGAGTGCGCACCCGGACGATCACGCCGCCTCACCGGCCATCCATCTCCACTTCGACGAGCTGGTCGCCATGCGCGATCGCCATTCCAGCTTCGGACGCAACCAGCGGATCGACGGGTTCCGCTTCGGCGACCTCTCCAGCCGCAGGCGCGGAACCGGCCTCGAGCTCGACAATATCGGTCCCTATCAATGGGGCGACGACATCCGCCATATGGATTGGTTCGCAACCGCGAGGATCGGCCGGCCGCAGGTCAGGCAGTTTCGTCACGACGTCCAGCAGACCATCATCCTGGCGATCGATCTGCGCCCATCGATGATGTTCGGATCGCGCGATCAGCTCATGGCCAAAACCGCCTGCCTGGCCGCCGCCAAGGTCGCCTGGTCGACCTCCAAGGACCATCAGCCGCTGGGACTGCTGCTGCTCGACGGCGAAGCGACGGAGCTCGTGCCGCCGCGCCGCGGGCGGCGTGCGCGTCTGCAGCATCTTCGGCGGCTCCTGGACGCCTATCGGCAGGCGCTCCCTCGGGCCGGAGCCCCTTCACCGCCGCTTGCCGATCTGCTCCAGGATCTGCCGTCGCGCATGGCAGGCGACGTCGAGGCCGTTGTTGTCAGCGATTTCAGCGCACTCGGCGAGGATTTCGATCGGCGCCTGCGCGAAGTCGATGCGCGCGGCTCGGTCAGCGCCATCGTCATCGAAGATGGACTGATGAGCTTGCCGCCGCCCGCCGGCGTCTATCCGCTTCGCGCCGAGCATGATCGGGACCCGGCCGCGGTTGTCGTGCGCAAGCGGGATGCAAATCTCTACAGGATGGAAGCGCAACGCCATCGACGCGCGCTCAGGGCGCATCTTCTGAGCCTGGGCATGCGTCAGGTGCTGAACGCGGATGCGCAGTCGATCAATGAGGGCTTTTTCCGGTGACCCCAGAGGAGATCCTGAAGGACCTTCGCGACATTCACCTGCCGGACGCCGCCGCCGAGACTGCGCATGCGGGCTTCGTCTCCTGGCCGATCGCTCTTGTCCTCGTCATGACGTTGATCGCGCTCTGGTTCGCCTGGCGGCGACGATCGGGCTGGCGCCGCGATATCACGCAGCACCTCGATGCCATCGAGCAGCGTGCCGGCGAAGGCCGCGTTCGCGAAGGGTGGATGGACCTCGCGACGCTGCTGCGCCGCATCGCCATGGGCGCCGCAGGCAGGGGAGCCAAGGCCGACAAGGGACCGGTGGCGGGTTTGATCGGCGATGCCTGGCTCGAGAAGCTCGACCAGCTGTTCGGCACCGATGCCTTCTCCCGCGGACCGGGGCGCGGCGTCATCGTTTTCCCCTATCGCGCGGATCGTGGCACTGATCCCTCGGAGCAGGACGACATCGCCGATCAGCTCAGAGCCACCATCGCCGAGGTCCGGCAGCATCTGCGCAATCTCAGGATGGCGTGATGGTCGAGCTGATCCGCCCCTGGGCGCTGTTCCTCCTCCCGCTTCCCCTCCTCGCCTGGCAGATCCTGCCGGCCCATCCTCCCCGCGCCGCCCTCCTGGTGCCGGATCGGCTCGCCGGCTTCCTGCACGCCATGAGCCGGGCGAAGCTCGGCGCAGGTGCTGCCCGGCGTCTGCCGCTGGCCGTCGCGGCACTCGGCTGGCTCGCCCTCGTCCTGGCGCTCGCCGCCCCCGTCACCAAAGGCGATCCTCTGCATGAAGCGACTGGCCGCGACCTGCTGCTGGCGCTCGACCTTTCCGCGAGCATGGAGGCGCGCGACGTCGAGCTCGACGGCCGCCGCGTCGATCGCTTCACCGCGATCAAGGCGCTCGCCGGCGCCTTCATCCGCGGTCGCGAGGGCGACCGGGTCGGGTTGATCGTGTTCGGCGAGGAGACCTATCTCGTGGCCCCGCTGACCTATGACGTGCAGGCCGTCGAGGGCTTCCTCGACGAGGTGACCATCGGCATGCCCGGGCGCAAGACCGCGATCGGCAACGCGATCGGTCTCGCGATCCGGACGCTCGAAGCGCAGCCGGCGTCGAGCCGCGTGCTCATTCTGCTGAGCGACGGCGACAGCAACGCAGGCAGTCTCGGCCCAAAAACCGCTGCCGAATTTGCCACCGAGCACCACGTCACCATCCACACCATCGGCTTCGGCAAGGTCAGCACGGAAGGCTACGCTTCCGAAACCGCCAGCGATGACTATGCAGGTCTGAAGGACGTCGCCGAGATCACGGGAGGGCGCCATTTCCTCGCGCGCACCACCGACGCCCTGCGCTCGGTCTATGCCGAGCTCGACCTGCTGGAGCCGACCGAAGCGTCGGCGGGCGGGCGCTACGCCGAGCGCGACTGGGTGACGGAGCTCCTGGTCGTCGCCCTTCTCGCGCTCGCAGCGCTCACGGTGCTCGATCGCCGGTTCGGACGGATCTGACATGTCGAGCACCGGCAGTCCGCTCTGGTTTCTGGCGCCGCTCCTGGCCTTCGCCGTGATCGCGATCGGCAGGTGCGAGCTGCACCTGCCCGGCGCCTGGCGGCGGGCGATCCAGCGCGACCTGCAGACCTTCCTCGCGACCACCGTCGAGGAGGTGCGCTCACCCTATCGGCGCATCGTCCTCCTCGTGCTCTGGCTCATCCTGGGCGCGGCGCTCGCCAGGGTGAGCCTCGGCCATGTCGACATGCCGCAGATGCGCAATCTCGATGCGCGCGTGATCGTCATCGACCTCGGCCTGCCGGACGCCGTTGCCGATCGCGTGGCCGCCGCACGCTACCTGATCGAAAGCACGGAGGACGTGCCGACCGCCGTGGTCGCGGTGACCGAACGGGCTTTCGACGTCGTTCCGATCACGCGCGACCAGGCGCATCTCGACCGTTATCTTCAGGTGCTGACCAGGGACATCATGCCGATCGAAGGCCATGCGCTCGCAACCGGCATCGAACGCGCCATCGCCATCCTGGATCGCGGCGAGATCCAGGCGCGGCAGATTGCCGTGTTCACCGGCGGCGCGCCCCCTGGCGGCGACCGCCTGCAAGCGCCCGAGCAGGATGCCGACGACAATGTCTGGCTGGTTCTGCCCGACGCCGACAAGGCGGCATGGCAGGGCGTCGCCGAGGACCTGGGTGCGCCCGTGATCGGCGATGGCGAGTCGCAGGCCATGCTCGACGACTTCGAGCAGCGGCGCCGGGCGGCCGCGGCCAAGGCCGTTCCGATCCGCGAGCGTCAGGACATCACGCCCTGGCTGATCGGCCTCACCTTGCCGATCTGGCTCCTCTTGTTCTTTCGCAGGCGGGCCGAATGATGCTGGGGCACTGCCGCCGTCTCCTGCTGCGCCAGCCGACCATGTCGGCGCTCATGCTCCTCGTCGCCCTGACCGTCGCCCTGCTTCTCGGCCGCTGGCTCGCGATCGCGCAGACGCCGCTCACGCGTCAGGCGGTCGCCCGGCATCTCCTGGAGAACGGCGCGCCGGAGAAAGCCGCCTATGTCTTCGAGGCGCCGATCTGGCGCGGTGTCGCCCACTACCGCGCCGGCCGCTATCAGCAGGCGATCACCGCCTTCATCGCCGACGGCAGCATCGAAGGCCTCTACAATCTGGGGAACGCCTACGCACGCCTCGGTCTGTTTCAGGAGGCTGCAGGAGCCTATGAAGCCGTGCTCCAGCGCCGGCCGGCCCATGGCGACGCCCGCTTCAATCTGGACCTCGTGCGCAGGGCCGCCAGACGCGAACAGGAGCAGCTCGACGAGACCGGCGGCAACGAAAACGCCAACGACTGGCAATCCAATCTCGAGGAGGCCGAGGGCGAGGATGAGGGCGAAGAGCGCCCCGGCAACAATGAGCAGGCGAGCGCAAGCGGCGACGATCAACCATCGAGCTCGCAAGAGGGCGCGTCCGACGATCGGCAGGGAGGGACGGGATCCGACGACACCGCCGGCCGCAGTCCGCAACCTGCCGGACGCAACGCCAACGGCCGCGTCATCGAGGGCGAACAGATCGATGCGTCCGTCTTCAGTCTGGCCGATCAGGGAGAGGAGGACCAATATGATCCACCGACGGACGATCTGCCGCCTGAGGAAAGCGACGTGATGGGTGGCGAGGTCGATCACGACCGCGAGGAGTCCATGGCCGACGAGATCGTCCTTCGGCGGATCAAGGACGACCCCGCGATCGTTCTGAGAGCACGCCTGAACATGGCGCTGCGCAAGCAGAAGGCTTTGAGATGAACGCTGGCCGACCCGTCCTTTGCCGCTCTCTGGGGGCGGTTCTTGTCGTCATGGCCTTCATGCCCGGGATCGCCGCAGCACTGGAGAACAGCGTTCCCGAGGAGCCGACGATCACCGTCCGCATCACCCCGGCAAAGCCCTATCTGCAGGAAGAGATCGTGCAGGATATCCGGGTGATCGCCCGCTATCCCTTCGAGGAGCTCACCCTCGACCTGCCGACGGTGGCGGGCGCTGAGATCATCACGCTGAAGCGGCCGCAGAACCGGCATTTCGAGACCTATGGCAGTGAAGGCTATCTCTACGAAACCAGCCGCGCGATCTTTCCGAAGCAAAGCGGAGAGCTCGAAATCCCGGCCGTCCATGTCAGCGGCAGCGTCGGCGTCAGCCGCGACGAGAAGAGACCTTTCGCGCTCAGCAGCGACGCGACGACCCTGACCGTCAGGCCGCCGCCGGCAAGCTTCGGCGACGCGTGGTGGCTGGTCGCGCGCGAGGCCAAGGTCGACGAGGGCTGGTCCCGCTCCCTGACCGATCTTCACGTCGGCGACAGGTTCACCCGCGCCGTCACCCTGACCGTGGCGGGCGCCACCGGAGCGCATCTGCCGGAGCTCGAGCAGGATTCGCCGAACGGCCTCACGGTCTTGCCCGGACGAAGCGAGCGCAGCACCGAGATCACGCCCGGCGGCGTGATCGGCAAGATCCAGCGCTCCTTCGACTTCAGGGTGGACGCCGATCAGCCCATGACGATCCCTCCGGTGCGCGTGTCCTGGTGGAACACCAGCACCGAAATCGCGCGCACCGCGGCGACATCCGACGTGCGGATCGAGCCCTCGCCGCGCAACGTCGATGCGCTGGTGTCCGAGCTGATGGCAGAGGCGGCTGCCGCTCAGGACGAAAGCCGGCATGGTCTGATTGCCATCGCCGCCGGCGGCACGGCACTCGTCATCGTCCTGGCTTTCTGGCTGATACGAGCAGCGCGAAAGGTGAAGCCGGCAGATCGCGCACTCCGACGGGAGCTGGCCAGGGACGGAAGCGCGGTCCACGCGGTCAGGGCGCTCTCAGCCTGGGCCGATGCCGCCTTTCCCGACAGCGCACCCATGACGTTGGAAGACCTGGGCCAGAGGCTTGGGGCAACCGCCCGACATCGGATCGAGGAGCTGCAGCGCGCCGCCTTCGGGCAACACCCCCCATCGCAAGATCCTCCCGCTCTCGCGCTCGACATCGTGAGCATCGCGCAGCGAAGCCGGCGGCAGCCGGCGGCCGATAGAGGCAAGCGGGCGCTCGATCGCCTCCTCGGCCCGAAAAAGCGTCTACCGGAGATCGAGGGCAGGCCTCTTCAAGACACCGGCTGATCCGCCTCACCTGCGAGCTGCCTGAGCGCATCTCCCGAAAGCGTGACGGGAAGCGGTGTCTGCTCTGTTCCGCCGACCTTGGCATAGAAGGCACGGCCGCGGCGGTTGTGATCACGGACATGCCATAGAAGCTCGAGCCGTCCTTCGTCGATGGTCAGACGGGCCGCACGCGCCATCAGCCGCCGGCCGACACCCCGGCTGCGCCAATCGGGCTCGACATAGAGATCCTGCATGTAGGAGCACCAGGCACAGGGTTCCGTGTCGTAGTAGCGCATGATAAGGGCGTAGCCGACCAGACGTCCCCCGGTCTCGGCGACCAGCGGCTTGTAGAGACATCCGTCACCGAAACAGAGCTCGACGACGCCGCTGCGCGCGATACGTCCGGGGCTGCCCTCTTCGACATTGAAAGCGCTGATCATCTGCGCGAGCCGCTCCGCATCGCCGATCTGCCCCTCTCGGATAGTGATCATGCCAAACGCTCCGTCGATCGTGCAGCTTTCAAAACCACCGCGGCTGGTCAAGCGTCCACGAAGCGGCCGAAGCGGACAGCGGTGAGCCCGCGGGTCAGTCGCTTCGACGGCATGATCAGCACGCAATCATCATAGGGTGTGGACACGGGCTGATCACCGTCGAAGGCGATCACCGTTCCCGCCTTGGGCACCACGTCGAGGCCACGAATGGTGCGCGAGAACCGGAAAGGGCCGGACTTCACGGTCATCGCATCGGTGACCTGGATGACCTGCTGCGGCGCGGCCTTGGGCGCCTGCCCCAATCGGCTGAGCTGCGATGGGTCGACCAGATCGATCGCCTGGAGAAACTGCCGGCAGCTGGTGATCGCGATATCGATGCTGGAGCGCGCCCAGTGCTGGCCGCATTCGACCAGCATCGCCGTCTGCGGCCTTCGGGAATCGGCAAACGCGCCGAAGTCGCGCATGCGGGCACCGTTGCGATGCCCGGCATCGGTGACGATCAGCCTCGGATAGCGCATGGCCCGCGCCAGCTCCAGGCCCTTCGAGGTCAGGCCCGCCAGCAGGAGCGGTTCCGCGGCATGCTGCATCGAATGCAGGTCGAGAAGCCAGTCGGCACTTTCGATCAAGGGTCGGATTTCTCGCGCGCGATCGAGCTCGCGCGAGCGCTCCATGCTGTCGAGGCGCCGCGGGTCCCAAAGGCGATTCAGGTCCTGATCTATGTAGCGCGATGCCTTGGGCTGCGATGGATCGAAGCATTTGAACGCCTGCACGTTCACGAAGGCGAGCGACAGGCGCCCGCGCTTCGGCTTGATGTGCTGCTGCATCAGGGTGATCAGCGCCCAGGCCCCCGAGAACTCGTTGCCATGCACCAGCGAGGTGATCACCGCATGCGGACCCGCCTTGCCGCTGTCGAACGACATGACATAGGGAATGCCCGAAGACCCTTCGCGATAGGGCCCGAGGTCCGGCCTTTGAATTTCGATCGGTGGATTGACGCTCATCGATGCGATGTTCTGGAGATGGATTGACGGGATAGCACCTTAAAAGGCGCCGATGCCCACGGCAACGGCTTGTTGTGCCCGAGCGCACGGACAGGGCTTCAAGGCAATGTGCCATCCAGCGCAACGATCGCCGGATTTGCGCTCAAAACCAGGCCGATGAACGTCGATCATGAGCGGATTGACGATCTGAAACGCGACGATCTTGAAGGGCGCATGCGGCAAGACTGCTTCCAACAAAATGAAGACCACGAGAAACCAATCTCATGTCAGCAAGAACAAATGCTTATCCCGAGCAATGCGGTTCAACACTTGGGGGCTGTTGTGGACGCTTTTGTCGTTTGATCCATATGAAACGATTGATCTGCATTTCTCCAGGCGACAGGCGATCGCCAACTCGAAGGAGGAATCCAAGCCGTGCCCAAGCTGCAGCAGCGCCGACCGTGGACCGCCTGGCCTTTCCTGGCTCTCGTCCTTCTGCTTGCCCTCGGTCTTGCGGTGTCGTCTCCGGCATCTGCCCAGTCCGATGATCGGCTCTCCGCGGTCGTTCAAGTGGAGGCGCTCATCCCCTATAACGCGCGCACCGCCGACGGCCTCGGCACGAGGCGAGTAGGCTCGGGTGCGGTCATCGATGACGATGGTCTCGTGCTGACCGTCGGCTACGTCATCCTGGAGGCGATCGACGTGTTCGTTCGCGGTCCGGATGGAAAACGTGTGCCTGCCAATGTCGTTGCCTATGATCACGAAAGCGGCCTCGGCCTGATCCGCACCGCGACCCCGCTCGACGTCGAACCGCTTTCCCTCGGCAATGCCGCCGACGTCTCGCTGATGGAGCCGCTGCTGGTCGCCAGCAAGGTCGGCAAGCTGGAAGCGACGGGCGTCTACATGGTCGATCGCCGCCCCTTTGCCGGCTACTGGGAGTATCTTCTCGAGGATGCGATCTTCACCGCACCTCCCCACGCGCAGTTCGGCGGTGCGGCGCTGATCAATCGGCAGGGGCAGCTGGTCGGCATCGGCTCGCTGATCCTGAAAGACGCCAACCCGCGCCAGCAGCCGGGACCTGCCAACATGTTCATTCCGGTCGACGCTCTGAAGCCGATCCTAGCGGACCTGCTCGCCGACGGCCGGCGCAAGGAGCCGGCACACCCCTGGCTCGGCCTCTATCTCGAGGAGTATCGGGGCCGCATTTTCGTGACGCGCGTCGCACCGGATGGCCCCGGCCAGGACGCCGGCATGGATGTCGGCGATCTCATCCTGGGCATCGATGGCAAGATCGCCGGCAGCCTCGCCGATTTCTACCGCGATCTCTGGCAGCGCGGCGAGCCGGGCGTCGACATCCCGCTCAACGTCGTGCGCGACAACCATATGTCCCTGGAAGTGGTGAAGAGCGGCGATCGCTACCGCTATCTGCGCCTCGATCCCAGCTTCTGAGCGCTCCGCCGACGCCCCTCAAAAACGGCCGCGCAGCCAGCACCAGGCCAGCCTCGGCACGGCTGTCGGCAGGGAAGGCTGACGGCCGCTGCGCTCGGGATCACGCAGGCGAATGCCGGCGAGCGTCCCCGGAAAGAACGCGGCAAGCGCCGATCGCGCGATGGACCCGCTCTGCCGTCGCGCTGCGTCCAGCTGCTGCGAGGCCCAGCTTGCGAGAGGCGTGCCAGCAACCGGCTGCTGGTCGTCTCCTCCCACTCCATGTCCCCCGTGCAATTCAGGCGGCAGCCAGGGCTGCTGATCGGACAGAGGCGTCGCGACAAGCCGTTGCTGTTCCCAGGCCGCTCTGACCAGCCCGACCCGCTCGGCCAGCGCCGACGCCGTCTCGTCATCCGCCCCCAGCAGCGCCGCGGCGGCCCTCGCCATGCTGCCGCCGCTGTCGAGCAAAAAACGTTCGAAGCTCGCCAGGTCGCTGGGCCTGTCCTCCTCGAACGGCTGCCGCCTGCCGTCAAGCGCGCGCTTCAACAGCGAGACATCCAGATCACCTCTGGTGACGGCGCGATGCAGCCCTCGAACCACGGGGTGATTGAGCGCGCCGCGGCTTTCGATGTCATCGAGAACCTCGTCCCACCATTGAAGGCGAATCAGCCCTGCCATGGGCTCGCGCAGGCTCCCCTGCAGCCGGGCGAGTTCATGATCGAAAGCATGGAGCGCGATCAGCGACTCGCGGCATGCGGGCGGCGCGAACAGCGTGGCGATGTAGCGGTCCGGATCGTTTGCTTTCAGATCCGCAGCGAGCGGCGAAATGGTCTCGATAGCGTTCGAACGCACGCGATGCCGCCTTCAGTCCAAAACCACCAGATCGAGCGGCGTCGGCACCCCTTCGACATCGCGACCCGGCCGTCTCTCGTGGTCCTTCGACGGGTGATAGCCCTGCTTCAGGGCCTGCTCGTAGGCCTCGGCCAGGCTGAGCGCGGTCACGCCCTCTTTCTTGGTGTGCTTTTCAAGCTTCGCGGCCGCGTTCACCGGCTCACCGATCACCGTGTATTCGAGACGGCTGGCATCGCCGATCGCGCCGAACATCACCCGCCCGGTGGTGATCGCGAGGCCGACCGACGGCGCTTCGAGACCGCTTTCCCGCCGCTCTCTCTGCCATGCCCGGCAATCGCGCAGAATTCTGTCCGCCGCCCTCAACGCCTGCGCCGCCGGCTGCTCACTTGGGACGGCCGCCCCGAAGCTCGCGAGAATGCCATCCCCCATGAACTTGTCGACGCTGCCGCCTTCCGCCGTGATCGCCGCCACCACGCGGCTTTGATAGGCGGACAGCAGTGCCATCACCTCCTTCGGCAGGAGCTTCTCGGTCAGCGGCGTGAACCCCCGGAGATCGGTCATGAGAATGGCGGCATCGCGCAGTTCCGCATCGCCCGGCTTGATCTCCGCCTCGGTATCGCGAATGCGCCCGGCGATTTCCGGCGCGAAGAAACGTGAGAGCTCGGCGGCCGCCTGTTGCTCCGCGGTCGCACGGATCAGCAGCTTGCGCGCCCGCACCAGGGCGATCGCCAGGATCAGCGTCACCATCAACATCGACACGATCTTGTCCACCTCGGCGCCGACCAGAATCCGATCCGAGCTGGTATATTTCGGAAACATGTGGGTGATGTTGCAGGCATCGGCACCGGTTATGGCTTTTAGAAGCTGCATCATGTCGCAGGCCTGCTCGTGACCGACGGCGTAGCCCACCGCCAGGAGCCAGCCGATCGACGCCGCCACGCCTGTCAGGATCACCATGCCGGGCTCGAAGCGCAGCGTGCGCAGCGCGATCAGGATGAAGACGTACATCAAGGTCGGCGCCTTCAGATAGAGCGCTGGCGGCGCGTCATATTGCAGATGAAAGCTCCAGATCGTGATGAGAAGCACCGCGACATCGACGATGATCGAAATCGCGATGAACCATCGCGTCAGCAGGCGCTCCAAGGCGAGCCAGAGCCGAAGGAGCGTGAAGGCTGAGTAGATGGCGAGGGTCAGCGGCACCGGCTTGAACATCACGTCGGCGCCGAAAGCCTTGGGCGTGAAGGTGTAGAGAATCGCGAAGGTCGCGATGGCGATCAGCTGGATGACGCTGACCAGGATCTCGCTCTGCTCCTGCTCCTGCTGAATGGTGCGGTCGACGCGTTCGGGCAGGCGCTCAGGCAAGGGGGCGCCGAGCAGCAGGGCTCGTCCCCGCATCAGCCATGAAGGGCGCTCCCGGTTCCGGACTGCGATCTCTCCGTTCATCTGCCCGATCTCTTGGCGGCCGAGTGAAGGGCGCGCGCGGCGATGCTCATGGACGACAAGCTGCGGTCATCACTATCCCATGATAACATCAGAAGACCTCGTCACACGGCCTCACAATGTCGATGGTCGTTCGTCCCTGATAGCTACCGGCAGGCGCGATCACTTATCAACCTATGAATGATCGAGGAGACGAACCCTGACTTTTTTCCACCATATCTGTTCCGGACAGCGACGGCAGATTGCCGCCTGCGGGCTTCGCAGCCTTTGCTTTCCCGGGATGATCGATTATCTACCGTATTATCGCGCCTCTGGGATCACATTTTGGAAAGGCGAACCAACCATGGCCTTCGAGTTGCCCGACCTCCCCTACAGCTACGACGCCCTCGAACCCTACATGTCGTCGACGACCCTCCATCTTCATCACGACAAGCACCACCAGACCTATGTCACCAATCTCAACAATCTGATTGAGGACACGGATCTGAAGGACGCTTCGCTGGAAGAAATCGTCGAGGCCGCCGCAAAGGACCCCGCCAAGGCCGGGATCTTCAACAATGCCGGTCAGCACTGGAACCACTGCCTCTTCTGGCGGATCATGAAGAAGGGCGGCGGCGGTCAGCCCGGTGGTGAGCTGGCCAAGCGGATCGACGACGCTTTCGGCAATTTCGAGAGCTTCAAGGAAAAGTTCAAGACCGCGGGTGTCACCCAGTTCGGCTCCGGCTGGGCATGGCTCGCCCTCGATGGCGACACGCTCAAGGTCACCAAGACGTCCAACGCGGATAACCCGCTGACATCCGGCATGATTCCCATCCTCGGTATTGATGTTTGGGAGCACGCTTACTACGTGGACTACGAAAATCGCCGTCCGGAATATCTCGCGGCCTTCCTGAACCACATGGTGAACTGGGAAGAAGTCGAAGCGGAGCTGCACAAGGCGATTGCCTAGCCGCGTTCAGCGACCGGGTCCAGCGCCGCGGCGCTGACGTCAGCATCCAAGGCCGCGCCCGCATCAGCGGGGCGCCAACCAACAAGATCGACGGGAGTAGGGGCGTGCCAGCTTGGCCGCTCCTCTTCTTTTTTCTTGGAAACGTAACAGTCGGCATGGTCCACGCACCGATCGATCCCTTGATCGGCGCTCGAGGAGTTTGCCGCATGACCATTCGTTCCATTCGTTTGACGACGTCGCTGCTCGGTTGTCTCACGCTCGCCGCCTGCGCAGCCACCACCACGGCGATCAGCAAGCGCGAGCTCGACGTCCAGACGCGCATGTCCGATTCGATTTTTCTCGATCCTCTGCCGCCCGCGCGTCGGACGGTTTTCGTCCAGGTCAAGAACACCTCCGACCGTGCGGACTTCGACATTGAAGATGGCATCAAGGCAGCGATCCTGGAGCGCGGCTACCAGCTGGTCGACAACCCCGAACGCGCGCATTACATGCTGCAGGCCAACGTTCTTCAGGCGGGTGAAAGCTCGGAAACCGCAGCCGAAGACGCCTTTGCCAGCGGCTTTGGCGGCGCTCTCTTCGGTGCGGCCGTCGGTGCCGCGGGTGCCCGTGTGGCAACCAAGGATACCGGCAGCATCATCGGCGGCGGCCTCATCGGCGCAGCGGTCGAAACCGCCGCCGGGGCGTTCATCAAGGACGTCACCTATTCGGCGATCACCGACATTCAGGTGTCCGAACGGGCCGCCGAAGGCGAGGTCGTCACCGAAAGCTTCGAGCAGGACGTCGGTCAGGGAACGGGAGGCTCGCGCATCGTTCGCACCGACAGCACCAGCGGCTGGAAGCGCTATCGCACGCGCGTGATGAGCATCGCCAACCAGGCCAATCTCGAATTCGAAGATGCCGCACCGGAGCTTGTGGCCGGGCTTACGCGATCGATCGCCGGGGTTTTCTAAGACGCGATCGCGATCATCCACGGCAGTCCATCAGAGCGCGATCAGCGCCGCCGCTACCCGCCTGCCCTCGCCTGCCAGGACATTGTAGGTTCGGCAGGCGGCGCCCGTATCCATCGCTTCGACGCCGACGTCCTTGGCCTGCAAGACCTCGCGCAGCGTGATGGGCAGCAGCGACAGCGACGGGCCGCAGCCGACGATGACGATCTCCACGGCGGGGACCGCATCCATGATCGGCTGGAGACTTGGCAAGGACAGATCGTCGAACCGACCGACCGTCCAGCTCAACGTCGCGTCCGGCAAAATCAGGATCGATCCCTGGTGACGGACTCCCGAGACCTTGAACCCGCCCTTGCCATAGCTCTGGACGAGCTGAAGGCTGCCGGCAGGGGCCTGCCTCGTCAGCTCCATGTCGGCCTGCCGTTGCGCGCCGGCCCTACGGCCTCGCCTGCCCGGCCGCCGACGGCAGCGCCACCGCCTCCGCGCGGAGGTTCAGGAACAAAAGGATCGGTGACGCGATGAAGATCGACGAATAGGTGCCGACCCCGATGCCCCAGATCATCGCAAAGGTGAAGTCGCGGATGACAGGGCCGCCGAAGATGAAGAGGGCGGCGAGTGCCAGCAGTGTCGTCCCCGACGTCATCAAGGTGCGTGCAAGCGTGTCGTTGATCGACCGGTCGAGCAGCTCGGGAAGCAGCATCTTCTTGTACTTCCTCAGGTTCTCGCGCACCCGGTCGAACACCACGACGGTATCGTTCAGCGAATAGCCGACGATGGTCAGAAGCGCGGCGACGGTGGCGAGATTGAACTCGAGGCCGAGAAGCGAAAACACGCCAAGGGTCAGGACGACGTCATGAACCAGTGCCACGATCGACGCGACGGCGAACTGCCATTCGAAGCGGAACCAGATATAGGCCAGGATCGCGATGAGGGCGAACAGGACCGCTTCGGCACCGGCACGGAACAGCTCGCCGCTGACCTTCGGTCCGACGAACTCGACCCGGCGATAGCTGAGGCCGTCGCCGAACTCCGCGGTGAGCGCCTGCTTCACCTGATCGACGGCCGCGAGCTGCGCGTCCTGCTCGCCCTCCTGCCGTTCCACGCGGATCATCACATCGTTTTCCGCGCCAAAGGTCTGCAGCGCGACCTCGCCGAGCCCGAGGCCGTTCAGGGTGCTGCGCATCGCGCCGATGTCAGCGCTTTCACCGGGCACGCGCACTTCGATCATGGTGCCGCCCTGGAAGTCGATGCCCAGATTGAGGCCCTTGGTCGGCAGGAGGATGATGCTGAGCAGCGCCAGGACGCCCGAAATCGCCATGGCGATCTTGTAGAAGCTGATGAACGGAATATTGGTCTGCTCGGGAATCAGCCGGAAACTCATCATGACAAGAGACCTCAGACCGGAAGCATGGCTGGACGCGAACGCCTGAGCCAGGTGCTGATCAGAAGACGTGTGAGCATGATCGCCGTGAACATCGACGTGATGATGCCGCAGCCCAGGGTCACGGCGAACCCGCGCACGGGTCCGGAACCGAAGGCATAGAGCAGCACGGCGGCGATCAGCGTCGTGACATTGGCGTCGATGATCGTGCGCATGGCCTCCCTGAAGCCCGTATCGACCGCAGCGATGGGCGACTTGCCGATGCGCGCTTCTTCACGAATGCGCTCGAAGACCAGCACATTGGCGTCCACCGCCATGCCGACGGTGAGAACGATGCCGGCGATGCCCGGCAGCGTGAGCGTCGCCTGCAGCATGGACAGGAGGGCCGCGATCAGCACGAGATTGACCATCAGCGCAATGTCGGCGGCGAGCCCGAAGACCGGGCCGTAGTAGAGCAGCATGAACACCATGACGGCGATGAGGCCGATCACGCCCGCCCACTTGCCGGCAGCAATCGAGTCGGCGCCGAGATCCGGCCCGACCGTCCGCTCCTCGACCACGGTCAGCGGCGCCGGCAAGGCGCCCGCGCGCAGAAGAATGGCCAGCTCGTTGGCGCTTTCCACCGTGAAGTTGCCGGAGATCACACCACTGCCGCCGAGGATCGGCTCGTTGATGCGCGGCGAACTGATCACCTTGCCGTCGAGCACGATCGCCAGAAGCTCGCCCACATGCTCCTTGCGACGTTGCCGAACTGGCGCCGGCATTGTCGAAGGTGAAGCCCTCACCACCGGCTGATCTTGCCGATAGTCGGCTGGGCGCTGCCCACCAGATTCCCGCCGCTGACCCGACCCTCTTGCGCACGACCACCTGATCGGCACCTTCAGCTTCTTCGGTCGAAGCAGCACCGAGCCTGCCGGCAGATTGCCCGAAAGCGCCTGACCAGGGCTGGTGTCCAGATCGACCAGATGGAAGTTCAGCTTCGCGGTCTGGCCGGTTGCAGGCGCTTGATCGCGTCCGGGTTCTTTCGCTGGGCACCTGCACCAGAATGGGCGGCGCCCTGACGCTGAATGGCGGGCTCGCGGCAGTACCACCCGTCGATCCGCCGCCGCACGATCTCGAGCGATTGCTGCACTGCGGAACTCTGAATCCGCGGCCGCGGCCCGGTCAACGACCGATCCGCCCGCCTCGCCTTGGGTGATCTCGAAGTCGGGCGTGACCTACATTGGTGTTGAGATCGCGCAGCAGCTCCAGGTCCGAGGCGCCTGCCCGGCACGACGAGGCGTGAAGGACGCATCGCCGCGAGCCCCTACGGCCCGATATTTGATCCGCGCAGCAGCCGTCTGACGTCGTCGGCGACGGCTTCCATGCGTCATGACCAGTCATCGACGCCGACCTCGTGAGGAGAAGATGCGGAACCGCCCGCAGATCGAGGCCGAGATTGATCGCCGGATGGGGCAGCCAGTCGGTGATATGCGCCATCTGCTCGCGGGAAGAGGTTCGAAGGCTGGAAAATCACCCTGGCGATGCAGACCGCGATGATCGACCAGATCGACCAGGACGAAGCGCAGCATAGCTCGGTCAGCCCTCTTTCTTGCCGAAGAGCTGGGACATCAGCCCGGTCTTTTTCGCCGCTCGACACAGTGGAGGCACCGGTGTCGTTCGCGGCCTTGGTCTGACCGGGCTTGTTCACCAGATCAGAGATGGTCGCCCGCGCGACACGCACCCGCACGTCCTTCGCGATCTCCACCGTGATTTCCATCTTCCGCTTCCTCGACCCTGATGACCGTGCCGTAGATGCTGCCCGCCGTCAGAACTTTGTCGCCGCGTTTGACCGCATGATCATCGCGGTGGCCTTCATCTTCTGCTGGCGGTGGACGGATCAGCAGGAAACAGAACACGACGAAGATCAGATCAAAGGCAACATCGATACGAGAAAACGGGCGCCGCCGGCGCCAGCAGTCTGCGCATAGGCCTCATTGATGAACATAGCGTTCCTCTGGGAATCGAACGAGTTGATCGGCGGCGACTTCATAACGATGGCCGGACGAAATGCCAACCACGCTGCTTGCCTCCGCCGTCGACGAACCTCGCGCCGCACATCCCCTTGCGGGCGAGCCCGGTTTGTCCTGGCCGGATGGTGGGCGGCCGCGCCAGCTTGTCGAGCGAAAGCAAGCCGACTGCCGGCGCTGCGGAAGTCCTTGACAGATCAGCGCTGTCGCCGCACCACCGAAAACACATCGTCCACTTGACAGTTGATCGACGGATCAAGAGGCCATAGCTTGCAGCCCATCATGAGCAACGACAAAATCCTGAGCCTGTTCGGCCGCCTGGTCGAAGCCGTCGAGCGTCTGGCGCCGGCGCCCGGCGAGATCGATCTCGCTGCAGCCGACGCCTTTGTCTGGGAGGCCGACCGCGCAGCTGCGGCCGGTGACCAAGGTGGCGGCGGTGTCACTCCACCTGCTGGATGGGATCAGCCGCGTCCGCGATATTCTCCAGGCAACACCGAGCGCGCTTCGCGGTGGGCAAGCCCGCCAACAACGCCGCCTGGGGCGCCCGCGGTACGGGCGCGAGCTCGCTGGTTAAGGCGATCCATCAAAAGATCAACCAGGACAATCCGCGCTGGCGCTTATCGAGATCCATCGCGAGGAACGAGGTCATTGGTCCTGCTCGGCGCTCCGGCTGGCACCGACCGGTTGCCCTGGCTGCACGCGACGATCCAGCTCGATGCCAAGCAGAGCAGCTACAAGTCCTTGAAGGCCGTCCTCGAAGGCGGCCTCGAAGGCAGGCCGGACAACGCCGTTCGGCACGTCAAATCGACGCCATCTCATGCCGCGCGACATGATCGAAAACGAGCGCGCAACGGCCATTCATCCCGGCGAGGCTGTCGAAGAGAAAGTTTCCCTTTCCGACCGCTTCGGTCTCTGGCTCGGCTTTCATCCCTGCTCGCAGGACGACTTCCTCGCCATGGTCAGGGGCTATTGCAGAGACCTGAACATCCGGATCGACGATGACGAGCTGCGCCGCGATGCCCTGGAATGGGCGACGACGCGCGGCTCGCGCTCGGGCCGGGTCGCCTGGCAATATGTACAGGATCTGGCCGGGCGCACGGCCTGAGTGGATTTCCGAGCCGTCCGATCGCTAGAGCTGGCCGACCTGACGTCCAGGCAGGCCCGCGAGAACTTCGGTCGGATCGATCGGCGCCTTGCCCTTTCTGAGCTCGAAATGGAGCTGGCTCTGGTCGACGTCGCCGGTCTCGCCGACTTCGGCGATCGTCTGCCCGCGCTTCACCACGTCGCCTTCGCGCACCAGGATCTCATCGTTATGCGCATAGAGCGTCACATAGCCCTCGGCATGCCGCAGCATCACCAGCCGCCCGTAGCCGCTCAGCGCCTCACCCGCATACGCCACGACGCCATTCTCGGACGCGCGCACGGGCGTTCCCTTTCTCGCGGCGATGTTGACGCCGCCGCTATGACCGGTGGCACCGCGCTGCTCGAAGGTTCCGATCATCTTGCCATAGACCGGCCACATGAAGCCTTCGGCGCTCAGTGGCGGTGCGGGCGATATGGACGACGCGCTCGCCTCGGTGGTCTCGGCTTTCGGGCGCTTGCTTTCCCGGATCGGGATGATCAGCGTCTGGCCGGGTGAAATCTTGTAGGGCGGATCGATCTGATTCGCGGCAACGAGTTCGCCGAGCGTCAGCTTGTAGCGGACGGCGACCAACGCGAGACTCTCACCCGAAGCGACGACATGACGCTTCCCCTCGATCTTGGGTTCGGGCTGGGCCTGCCGCTTCCAGACGGATGACGGGGCCGGAGCGGCCGGCTCGGCAGGCGGTATCGCCGTCTGAATGATCTCCGGACGCCTCGCCGGCAGGGGCGCATCTTCCGGAATCCTCAGCACCTCGCCCGGGTAGAGGATATAGGGTGCTTCGATGTTGTTGGCAGCGGCGAGCGTGGACAGGCGAACATCGTAGCGTCCGGCAATCGCACTGAGCGCGTCGCCCTTTTCGACCCTGTAACGATTGCCGTCGATCGGGCCGCCTTGCGCGCTGGCCAGCGCCTTGGCCCAAGGGACCGTGGCCCCCTGATCGAGGGGACGGTAGGTGGAGCAGGCCGACAGCAGAAGCGACGAAACCAAGGTGATCGCGATGCCCGATGACATCGACCGCCTGGCGCTTTCAAACCTCGAAGTTTGCATGAAACCCTGACCTGGCTTCTTCTTCATTGTTCCCGTCCCGACGGAAGGTCATGACCTCTACGTGTTCTAGGATGAACTCGGAATGAACGTCGCCATAAGCTGTTCATGCAGTACTTAGATATACGCTCTTATCACGTTGTTTCGAAGAGGCCAACGGGACAACTAGGCTCATGCTTTCTTTTCCTGTTGCGGCTGTTGTCCAAGAGCCCGCTCGATGTGGCCGACACTGTCGCGATGGGTTAGATCCATGTGGATCGGCGTGATCGATATTTTCCGATCGATGATCGCCTGCAGATCGCTCCCCGGCTCGAACGCCTTGCCGAAGCTCTGAAGCCCGATCCAGACATAGGGATGACCCCGCGGATCGAAGCGTTCCTCCAGGGGCTCCCCCTGACTTTCCCGCCGGCCTTGAACGGTCACCTGATGGCCGCTTACGGACTCCGGAGGACAATCGGGAAAGTTCACGTTGATCAGCAGATCGTCGGCCCATTCGAGCGCATAGAGCTTCCTGATCAGGTCGGGCGCGAAACGCTCCGCCGTCTGCCACTGGATCTCCTGCCGCCCCCGAAAGACCTGGCTCAGCGCGAACGCCTTGATCTTGAACAGCGTCGCTTCCATGGCGGCCGCGACCGTGCCGGAATAGGTGACATCCTCGGCGAGATTGCCGCCCCAGTTGACGCCGGAGAGCACCAGATCGACCGGCCTGTCCTTGATGATCGAGCGCACGGCGAGCAAGACACAATCGGTCGGCGTTCCGTCGACGGCGTACCACTTGTCGTCCAGGCCGTAATTTCTGATGCGCAGCGGCCGCTGCAAGGTCAGCGAGTGCGAAGCGCCGCTCTGATTGGTCTCCGGAGCGACCACCCAGACATCGTCGCTCAGCGCCTTCGCGATCCGTTCGAGCACGCGCAGACCCGGCGCGTTGACCCCGTCGTCATTGGTGATGAGGATCCGGGTCGATCGGCTGAGCGGGCCGCTCGATGTCCGCGTGCCCTCAGCCATGGGGCACCAGGCGCTCCAATCCATCGAGATAGGGCCTGAGCGCTGCAGGCACGGTCACGCTGCCGTCCTCTTCCTGATAGTTTTCCAGAATGGCGACGAGCGTGCGACCGACGGCCAGGCCGGAACCGTTCAGCGTGTGCACGAACTGCGTGCCCTTTTCGCCCTTTTCGCGAAAGCGGGCTTTCATGCGCCGCGCCTGGAAGTCGCCGCAATTGGAACAGCTCGAGATCTCGCGATAGCGCCCCTGCCCCGGCAGCCACACCTCGATGTCATAAGTCTTGCGCGCACCGAAGCCGGTATCGCCCGTGGAGAGCACCATGACGCGATAGGGCAGGTCGAGCCGCTGCAGCACCTTTTCGGCACAGGCCGTCATGCGCTCATGCTCCTCGGCCGACCGATCGGGATGCGTGATGCTGACCAGTTCGACCTTGGTGAACTGGTGCTGCCGGATCATGCCCTTGGTGTCCTTGCCGGCGGCACCGGCCTCGGAGCGAAAGCAGGGCGTGTACGCCGTGAAGCGAAGCGGCAGCCGCTCCGCGTCCAGGATCTCGCCCGCCACCAGATTGGTCAGCGCCACCTCGGCGGTCGGGATCAGCCAATGCCCGGTCGTCGTCCTGAACAGGTCCTCGGCGAATTTCGGCAGCTGGCCGGTGCCGTAGACGGCGTCGTCCCGAACCAGAAGCGGAACCGACACCTCCTGATAGCCATGCTCCTTGGTCTGCATGTCGAGCATCAGCGCCGCGATCGCCCGCTCCAGCCTGGCGAGATCGCCGAACATGGCCACGAAGCGCGCGCCCGACATTCTGGCGGCGCGGGCAAAGTCCATGCCCAGGGCGACGCCGAGGTCGTCATGCTCCTTGGGCGGAAAGGAAAAATTGCGCTGCGATCCGTGACGCCGAACCTCGACATTGGCGCTTTCATCGGTGCCGTCGGGAACATCGCCATCCAGGACATTGGGAAGCCTGGCGAGGGCGTCGTCGAGGACCGCCATGCGCGTGCGCAGCTCGTCCTCCCCCGTCTGAATCGCATCCTTCAGACCGCCGACCTCCGCCATGACCGCATCGGCATCACCGCCCGAGGCCTTGATCTTGCCGATCTCCTTGGAGAGGGCGTTGCGGCGCGCCTGCTTTTCCTGAATGTCGGTCTGGAGCTGCCGGACGGACTCGTCGAGGTCGACGATCGTCGCGGCAGCAGCGGCAGCGCCCCGGCGCGCGAGCGCCCGGTCCAGCATGTCGGGATGGTCTCGCAACCATTTGAGATCAAGCACGGCAGTCACATGAGTGAGGGTTGAAAATCAGGCGTCGTCCGGCGACGATGCGCCGTCTCACGGTCGGTATAGACGCTTTCATGCCTGATCGACAACTTGGAATGATCAGGGGCGACAACAGCGCACGAGTTCAGGGTTGCTCAGGCGGCCGAAGGTTCTGTAGATAAGAGAAGATCGTTGGCGGCATGAGATCAGTCGATCGTCATGACAGGTCGGCGATAGAACTTAAGATCGATGCGGGAACGTATCGACGCCAGCGTGGGGCTTTTCGAACATGACGCCATATCAGGTTTTTGCCGGGACTTTCGTCCTCCTCATCATCTTCGCCGCCTTGGTGGCCTTCCTCACCCTGAGCGCCGCGCACTGAGTAGCCCGGCCGACGTGCGAACCAGCCGGATGCGAGCCTGGTGCATTCTGCGAAGGCGCCGGCGGTCTCATTCGCCACCATGGAGACCGGTGAGACCGTAGATCCGTATGGCGTTGGATCTGAACAGCTTTTCCTGATTCGAAGGATCTTCGCCCGCGACCACCGCTTTCGTGATGGCCGTCCAGTCCAGGATGCTCGAATTGATGGTGCAGACGGGCCAGTCGCTGCCCCAGACGACGCGATTCCAGCCGAAGCAATCGATGCAGTGCTCGATATAGGGACGCAGCGTCTCGAGTGTCGCGGTTCCGGGCGCGCAGTAGGCGGTGATGCCGGAAATCTTGCAGGCGACGTTGGGAAAACCAGAAAGCGTCTTGACCCCTGCGCGCCAAAGGCTGTCGTCTCCGCCTTTGATATCCGGCACGCCGCAATGGTCGAGGATGAACTGCACATTGTCGACGCTCTGCACGAGATCGGCGGCGATCGACAGCTGCCTCGCCAGGAAATTGATGTCGAAGGTCAGGTTTCGATCGGCGAGCTTTTTCAGATTGGACCGGAAGACAGCGCCTTGTGACACGTCGTCCGTGGTCTCGTGAAGAATGCGGCGAAGGCCGACGACATCGGTCCCGGTGACACGGTCGAGCCACGCATCGAAACCATCGGGATCCTCAGGCCGCGCATTGGCGATGACGCCGATGATCTTGGTCGAGGGATCGGCGACCATCTCCAGCACCCTGTCGGTCTCGGCCTGCCAGTCTGCGCAGTCCGCCTCCATGAACACCGTCTCCTCGATCCCGGTCCCGGCGCTCGCCTCCAGATAATCGTCATAGGTAAACGCACGCCCGTCGAGCGCCTCGATCTTCTTCGGCCAGAGATAGGTCAGCCGATCGGTTTCGATCAGATGCTGATGCGTATCGATGATGTTGATCGCCACTCCCAGTCTCCCCTGCTCGATGGCGTCTTGCCGCGCGGCCATTAAAGCCGACCTTGCCGCCGGGCGAAATGGTCGGATCGACTATCGAGCGAGCGAGCCGGGGGAACGCTGAGTCCGATCGAGCTGCCGCTCGAGCAGGGGAAGCTTCCGGTTTCTCGGATCCCTCGTCTTCAGCGCCCTGAGCTCCTGCTCGGCAAGCTTGCCGTCCTGGCGGCTCAGAAGATCGGCGGCCGTCGGGCTCCGGCCCTGGCGCTGAACGGCCTGACTTTCGAGATTGTTCAGTTGGTTCTGCAGAACCTGCTCTGCGATCTCGGGCTGATCGCTCCCGGCCAGGGCTGCATGACCGACGAAGCAGCAGACCGCGAACAGGATGAAACGGCAGACCATCAGCGAGACACCAGGGTGAACGGGACCAAGCCGGTCGGGCGGCCATGTTTCCGATATAGGGCGTTTCCTCCGGTCTTGCAGTTTCCCTGGTCTGATCTTCTCGACGCGCCCTTCCGCCTCACGCTACAAAAGCTGATGTCATCGACCGAGGATCAGAGGCCGGCCATGCGTGCACGCCCCCCCGAGAAGCATGAACTCGACCCCATCGAAATGGCGTCCCGCGACGAAATCCAGGCCCTGCAGCTCGACCGCCTGCGCTGGAGCCTCGCACACGCCTACCAGAACGTGGCGCACTACCGGGCAGCCTTCGATGAAGCCGGCGTGCATCCGGACAACCTCGCCGCGCTGAGCGACCTCAGGAAATTTCCGTTCACCTGCAAGGACGATCTGCGCCAGCACTATCCTTTCGGCATGCTCGCCGTGCCCAGAGAAAAGGTGATGCGCATCCACGCCTCGTCCGGGACCACCGGCAAACCGACCGTCGTCGGCTACACCCAGAACGACATCGACGTCTGGGCCGAGGTCTGCGCGCGCTCGATCCGCGCGTCCGGCGGCCGTGCCGGCGATCTCGTGCATGTCGTCTACGGCTACGGCCTGTTCACCGGCGGCCTCGGCGCGCATTACGGTGCCGAGCGTCTCGGCTGCACCGTGGTGCCGATGTCCGGCGGCATGACCGGGCGCCAGGTGCAGCTCATCACTGACTTCAAGCCCGACATCATCATGGTAACGCCGTCCTACATGCTGGCGATCGCCGACGAGTTCCAGGCGCAGGGCGTCGACCCTCGACACTGCTCGTTAAAGGTCGGGATCTTCGGCGCCGAGCCCTGGACCGAGAAGATGCGCGCCGAGATCGAGACGCGCTTCGACATGGACGCCGTCGACATCTACGGGCTCTCCGAGGTGATGGGCCCCGGCGTCTCCAACGAGTGCGTCGAGACCAAGGACGGGCTGCACATCTGGGAGGACCACTTCTACCCCGAGATCATCGACCCGGTGAGCGGCGAGGTCCTGCCCGATGGCGAAAAGGGCGAGCTGGTGTTCACGTCGCTCACCAAGGAGGCCTTCCCGGTCATCCGCTATCGCACCCGCGATCTCACCCGGCTTCTCCCCGGCACCGCGCGCAGCATGCGCCGCATGGAAAAGATCACGGGCCGCTCGGACGACATGCTGATCATTCGGGGCGTCAATATGTTCCCGACACAGATCGAAGAGCTGATCCTCGAAGACCAGAAGCTGTCGCCGCACTATATTCTCGAACTTCGCAAGCAGGGCCCGCTGGATGTCCTCGAGGTGATCGTCGAGGCGCGACCGGACGCTGCCGACGAGGGGACTCGCGCCGCTTCCTCGAGCGCGCTGTCCGCGCAGATCAAGGACAGGATCGGGATCAGCGGCACCGTGACCGTCACGGAACCGGGCGAGGTCGAACGGTCGGTCGGCAAAGCCAAGCGCATACGCGACCTTCGCTAGCGCACCGACGCTGGAGGTATGAGAACAATGGCTGAAGACGGCATCGGCGCCTTCGCCGACCATGTGATCGCCACCGGGTTCGACGCCCTGCCGCCTTCAGCCGTCCAGGCCGCGAAGACCTTCATCCTCGATGGCTTCGGCGTGGGCGTCGCCGGCAGCGCCGGCCGCTGGCTCGATGGTCTGATCGCGAGCGCCCGCCTGCAGGGCCACGGCGAGGATGCGCGCGTCTGGGTGTTCGGCGATCCCCTGCCCGCCTCCGCCGCAGCACTGGTCAACGCCTATCAGATGCACGTTTCCGAGTTCGACTGCGTGCATGAGGGCGCCGTCGTCCACGCGATGACGGTGCCGCTCGCTTCTGCCATGGCCGAGGCCGAGCGCCTGGGCGGCATCGACGGGCGCACGCTGATCACCGCGGCGGTCCTCGGCGTCGACGTCGCCTCCCATCTCGGCGTCGCCTCGCGCGAAAAACTCCGCTTCTTTCGCCCGGCCACCGCCGGCGCCTTCGGTGCCGTCGCCGCTCTTGGCAAGATCAGAGGCTTCGATCGCAAGACGCTGATCGACGCCTTCGGCATCACGCTCGCCCAGCTCTCCGGGACCATGCAGGCGCATGTCGACGGCGGCGTCATGCTCGCCATGCAGATGGGCTTCAACGCGCGCAACGCCCTCACCGCCGTCGACATGGCCGAGCGCGGGCTCACCGCCCCCGCCTCGGTGCTCGAAGGTGAGTTCGGCTACTTCCCGCTGTTCGAAGGCGACTACGATCTCCGCACTTGTCTAGACAAGTTGGGCAAGCTCTGGCGCATCGAGGAGATCGCGCACAAACCCTTCCCCTCCGGCCGCGCCACCCACGGCATGCTCGACGGAATCCTGACCCTGCAGCGGGACCACGGCTTCGGCGCCGATGACGTCGAGCACGTGACCTGCCGCGTGCCGCCGCTCACCGCCCAGCTCGTGGCCCGTCCCATCCAGGACCTGATGGAGCCGAACTTCGCCCGCCTCTCCGCCCCCTACGTGCTTGCCTCCGCCCTGATCAAGGGTACGGTCGGCATCGACGACTTCCGCCCGGATGCCCTCCGCGATGAAAAGCGTCTGGCGCTCGGCCGGCGCATCACCGTCGAGGTCGACGACAATCCCGACAGGAACGCACTGACACCGGTCACGGTGGCCGTCATCCTGAAGAACGGCCGCGTTCACGACATCACCATGCAAGTCGTCTACGGCAATCCGAAAAAGCCGATGACCCGCAAGGCGCAACTCGAGAAGTTCAGGCATAACTGGTCGATCGCCGCTCGTCCCCTGCCTGCCGGTCGCGCTGAAGAGATGATCGCACTGGTCGATGATCTCGATAGCATCGATGACGTCAGCCATCTCGTCGACCTGATGATTGTCTCCCCCTCATGAGTGGCTGTGTCGACGAAACGCGCATCGCCGAGATGATGGGTGCCTATCCGATCGTGCAGGCGTTTGCCGACTGGACAGCCGGGCCCGCCCAGATCGAGGTCCGCTCAAAAAAAATCCGGTTGCTGTCGCTATGAGCGACGGCATGAACCTGGACCTCGTCACCCTGTCGGGCCGGCTGGCGCGGCGGGAGCTGTCGGCCGTCGAGGTGGTGGAAGCCTGTCTTGCACGCATCGAGCGGGCACAGCCGGCGCTGAACGCGTTTCGCGAGGTCGATGCCGAAGGAGCGCTGGCGGCGGCGCGGGCAAGCGATCGGCGGGCGCAGCGCCTCGGACCGCTGGACGGCGTGCCGGTCGCCGTGAAAGCCAATATCGATGTCGAGGGGCTGGTCACGCGAAGCGGGCTTGGGCCGCGCGGCAAGAACCCGGCGACGCAGGATGCGGCCGCCGTTGGACGGCTGCGCGCCGAAGGGGCGATCATCCTCGGTCACACCAACATGCACGAAGGCGCGCTCGGCGCGACCAACGACAACCCGCATGACGGCCGCACCCACAATCCGAGGCGCCACGGCTGCACGCCCGGCGGTTCTTCTGGGGGTTCCGCCGCCGCGGTCGCGGCCAACCTTTGCTCGCTGGCACTGGGCACGGACACGATGGGCTCGGTGCGCCTGCCCGCTGCTTATTGCGGCATCGCTGGCTTCAAGCCGACGCGCGGCCTCATCGACAATGGCGGCGTCGAACCGCTTTGCCGCCGTCTCGATCAGGTCGGCCCGCTGGCAGGACGCGCGAGCGATCTTGCCGTCGTCTTCGCAACACTGACCGGCCAGTCACCGCACAGACGCCTGCCCGAGATCGAAGGCATGCGCATCGGGTGCTTGGCCGAGTGTGACCAGGTGGCGCTCGACGACGATGTCCGGCGCGCGTTCGAGAACAGCCTCTATCGGCTGCAACAGGCCGGCGCCGAGCTGCGCGATGTGTCGATCGCAGGCTTCGAGCCCGGCAAGGTGCGGCGCGCCGGACTGCTCCTTGCCGAAGCCGAGGCGGCCGCCCATTTCGCCGCCGATCGCCTCAATCATCCAGAGGCTTTCTCCAGCGATTTCACCGCACTCCTCGATTACGGCGCGCACGCGGATCGCTCCCGGCTCGCTGACGCCGAACGGCGTATCGACGAGACCGAGCGAAGTGTCGACACCCTGTTCGACCAGATCGACCTGCTCGCCCTGCCGACGGCCCCGCAGACTGCCTTTCCCTTCAGCGAAACCGCACCGGAAAACCAGGCAGACCTCACGGTGCTTGCCAGCGTTGCCGGCGCGCCGGCGATCAGCCTGCCGATCCCCTCGGTCGATCTGCCGGTCGGTCTCCAGCTCGTCGGCCGCCACGGTGCCGATGCGCTGGTCCTCGCCGCCGCAGTCCGCATGGAACTCGAGCTCGGTTTCGTCTACCAGGATCCGATGGACGAGACCACGCCATGACCGATGCGTCCTTAATATGCATCGGCGTGGGCACCGACGAGATCCAGTGAATCAATATCGCCAAGCAACGCTTCGAACGGCACCCGGTCCAAGAAGAGTACGGAAACCATGAAGCTCGAAGGTCTTCGCGTCGTCGATCTCTCACTGTTCCTGCCCGGCCCGGCCATGACCCAGATGATGGCCGACCACGGCGCCGAGGTGATCAAGGTCGAGCCGCCGGGCGGCGAGCCGAACCGCGAGATCGGCCTGAAGCAGGGCGGCGTCTCCGTCTATTTCGCCAGCACCCATCGCGGCAAGAAGAGCTTCTGCGTCAACCTCAAGCACGAAGCCGGTGTCGAAGCCCTGCTGCGCCTGGCCGATACCGCTGATGTCTTCGTCGAAGCCTTTCGCCCCGGCGTCGCCGCCCGCCTCGGTATCGGATCCGACATGGTTCGTGCGCGCAACCGGCGGATCATCTACGCGTCGCTCTCCGCCTATGGCCAGACCGGTCCTTATGCCGGCCGCGCCGCCCACGATCCCGCCGTGCAGGCGATGGCCGGCACGCTTTCGGTCAATGAAGGTATGGACGGCAAGCCGACCATGGCGGGGGTCGCGGTCGCCGACATGCTGGTCGCGCAGATGGGTCTCGCCGGGATCATGATGGCGCTCTATCGCCGCGAGAAGACGGGCGAAGGGGACACGCTCGATCTCGCCATGATGGACGCGCTGCTCGCCGCCATCCCCAACAATCTCGGCCCGCCCATGGTGGAAAAGCGCCCGCCGGTGGTGAAGGACGAGCGCATCTGGGGCGGCCAGGCGATGCTCAATATCTACGAGACGGAGGATGGCCGCTTCATCGTCCTCGGCGGCGCCGAAATCAAGTTCGCGGCGAACCTCCTGAACGCGTTCGATCGCCCTGATCTGATCGAGCTGTGCAAGCTCCCGCCCGGCAAGCCGCAGGCTCCGGTGCGCGCGTTCCTGAAGGACCTGTTCCTCACCAGGACTCAGGCCGAATGGATCGCCTGGATGGCCGACAAGGACATCGCGTTCGCGCCGGTGCAGAACCTGCGTGAAGCCCTCGACGATCCGCAGGCACGCGCGAGAGACATGGTGGTCGAGGATGAGCGCGGCTTCGAGCATATCGGCAACCCGCTGAAGTTCACGGGCGAGCCGCCCGTGCCCGACTTCTCGACTGCCGCGATCGGCCAGCATTCGATCGCGCTGCTCGAGGAGCTGGGCTACGCGAGCGCCGAGATCGAGCGCCTCGCCAGGGCAGGAACCATCATTCACCCATCGTGACCGAAGGCCACGTCTGGCACTTCGTCCGTTCCCGCGCAGCTTTTTCGTCAGGCTGTGAATGGCTTCACAGCGCCTCCGCCGGAAACTGACTTAACTACGCCAAAGCTGATCGCAGCCCGCGAGCGATCGGCTGACGTGGTTTTCGGCCTGGAGGGTTGCTCCCGTGTTTCGTGCTTTTGGTCACATCATCGTCTTCTGGCTCGTCTCACTGGCAGTGACGGCCTGCCAGCCTCCTATCACCGATACCGACGGGGCCAAACCGAACCCGCCGTCCGAGCCGGTGGCGTTCGACCTCAACGACGTCTCCATCCTCCTGCCGCCTCCGACATCACCGGACGATCCCATCCTGTCGATCGCCGATCTCGGCTTCGACGGCAGCTCGGTCTGGCCTGACGACGCTTTCGCGCAGTTCCAGGCGATCGCCAACAGCGAGGCGGGCGCCGTCGCGGCTGCGGATGTCGCCAACAACCCCAACGGGGCCCGCATCGACATCAGCGCGTTCGCCGACAAGGCCGTCTGGCATGTCGCGGCGATTCGCGTCGATCCGGGCGCGCCGGGTCTGTCGCCGGAGATCGCCGCCGCCTTCGGCCAGGCGCCGCAGCTGCGCCTCGTGCTGCAGCCAGTGACCGCCGGCGCCAAGGTGCACGACGTCGCCGCGCATCTGATCTACAGCTACACCGCCGGCGCCGCGCTGGTTCCCGGCTGCCCCCTGCCCCGCCTGGAGCCGGATCGGGACCGCTTCCAGCGCGTCGTCGACGACCTTGCCTCGATCAAGTCGCGGCTCGCCGCCGGCGAGATCGGCGACGAGACGGTGGACACCGGCGGCCCGCTCGGCGTTCACCCCGCAGCCGATCCGGCGAAGACCGGACGCGTGACTCGGGCGGCCTTCATGGATGAGCTCAAGGCGTTTCTCGAAGCCCATCTCGATCCGACCAAGCTGCGCGCCATGGCGATCATGGGGCTGCCGGGCGGCGGGCAGCCGGAGCCCTGGATCTTCCTCGCCATGGCGATGGAGCCGCGCCTGCAGCGCTTCGTGCCCCTGCCCGCCCCGGCCCTGGCGCAGGACAGTCAGCGTTTCGCGCAGATGCTGGATGCGCGACGCTCGGCCTCGTCGAATCCGAGCGTTTCGCCGGCCGCAAGAGCGAACAATCTGAATGCCGTCACCTGCGCGTTCGAGGTCGGCGCGGACCATCCTTCGGGCGCCACGCCGCCTGCGACCCCGCGCGGCGTCTCGACCGCGGAGCTCTTCCCGAACGGCGATGCGACGCGCATGCGCGAGATCGTCGATGTCATCGCCGATCCCGCCCGGGCCCATTTCTTCAATACGGATTGCGTCAGCTGCCACACCGAGACGCGGCGCGAGATGGATCTCCTGCGCACGACTCGCATCGATGCTCCGGTCGATCCCGATGTCCTTCCGACTGAACTCTGGAACGTGCGCAATTTCGGCTGGTTCCCGTCCTTCCTGAATCCCGGCGTTCCGCGCGCAACCGCCACCCGCCGCACCGCGGCCGAGACCAAAGAGGTGGTCGGAGCCCTGAATGCCCTCCTGAAAGAGCGCTGAACGTCACGCCCGCGCACTGCATTCGAGGGCCATGGCCAGGCCGCCGGCTTCCTTTTTCGCACGATCGTCCAGCCTTCCCAGGGTGGCAGCGCATGGGTCGGGCACGGCTGAGCTTGCTCGATGAGGCCGGCATCGTCATGATCGGCGCGGCGCCTGACGCCTCGTCCCTCGAGAGCTGCGAGCGGTTCACTTCATGACGACGACACCGATCATCATCCGCGATGCCGAGCGATCCGAGTTTCCAGCACTGGCGGCGCTGCAAGCGAGAAGCTGGCGGGATGTCTATCGCGGCATCCTGCAGGATGCCTATCTCGACGATGACATGGATGAAGATTTCCGGCAGCGCTGGGCGGCGCTCCAGCCCAGCGGCAATGACAAGGTGCTGGTCGCCGTGCAGGACGTCATCCTCGGTTTCGTCACCGTCTGGTGTCAGCCGGATCCCTTTATCGACAATCTTCATGTCGAACCAGGTTTGCGCTCGAAGGGGATCGGACAGCGCCTCATGCAGGAAACCGCGTCCCGCCTGATCAGGGACGGCTACACGACGATGTCCCTCTACGTCGCCGCACAAAACCATCGCGCCCGCGCCTTCTATGAGAGGCTGGGCGGCAGCTTTGGCGAGGTCGAGCATATCCACCAGGCCCACGGCGGCTCGGTCCACGCCATCCAGGTCGTCTGGGACGATCTGACGATGGTGGCCGCCGTCTCCTGACCTCCGCCTGCCCGCTCATCACACGTCGGTGCAGTGCAGCAGAAAGACGATGGGCCTCGAGGCCCGGCCCTCAGCCCTGGCAAGCCTCTTTCGCGCCGGTGACCACGGCGTCGACCGGCTCGAGCGCCTTGGACAGCTTGGCATCGACCTGCATGGCCGCGAGATCGGCACGGCGGTTTTCTTCATAAGCCTGAGCGAATTCCATCATGGCCATGTAGCTTTCGCCGGGCAGACCGGCACGGACCTTGTCCTGAACGCAGGTGCAATAGTCGCGCGATTCGCCGTTCCAGTTCATGCAGTTCTGAATGGCCGTCGCATGCGCCTTTTCGAGATCGAGCGCGTTGGCCCCGTCGCCGACCGGCGAAAGAACGGCAAGGGCTCCGATAGCAAGCAGGGCGAGTTTCAAGCGTGTTGACATCGTGTCCTCCAGTCGAACGGCGCCGCAGCGGCGCATTTCTTTCTTTTGCAGCGATGGCGCTAGTCTGTACGTGTTTCCCGACCGTCTCTTCCGTGCGGCTCTGCCCAATCCATCACGGGGCCTTTCGGCACGATCTGCGTCGGATTGATCGAGGTGTGGCTGGCATAGTAATGATTCTTGATGTGATGGAAATCGACCGTCTCCTTGATACCCGGCCACTGATAGAGCTCGCGTGCATAGGCGAACAGGCTCGGAAAGTCGACGAGCCGCTTCAGGTTGCATTTGAAATGGCCGACATAGACGGGATCGAACCGGACCAGCGTCGTGAACAGCCGCCAGTCGGCCTCGGTGATCTGCTCACCCACGAGATAGCGCCACTCGCTCAGGCGCGCCTCCAGTCTTTCCAGCGTCCTGAAGAGCGCCAGCACCGCATCTTCGTAGGCTTCCTGAGATGTCGCGAAACCTGACTTGTAAACGCCGTTGTTGACGTTGTCGTAGACCTCGGCGTTGATCTCGTCGACCGCCTCGCGCCTCGCCTCCGGATAGAAGTCGCCCTCGATCGCGCCGATACCGTCGAACGCGCTGTTCAGCATGCGGATGATCTCGGAGGACTCGTTGCTGACGATCGTTCCCTGTTCCTTGTCCCAGAGAACAGGGACGGTGACCCGGCCGGTGTAGTCGGGATGCGCGCGCGTATAGATCTGGTGCAGATGGCCGAGGCCGAAGAGGTGATCGCCGGTGGCGCCGTCGCCGGTTTCGAAGGTCCAGCCATGGTCACCCATCAGCCAATGGACCACGGAGACCCCGATCATCGCCCCCAGCCCCTTGAGCTCGCGCAGGATCAGCGTGCGATGCGCCCAGGGACAGGCCAGCGAAACGTAGAGATGGTAGCGTCCGGCTTCCGCCTTGAAGCCGCCCTCCCCCGACGGCCCGGGACCGCCGTCAGCCGTCACCCAGTTGCGCAGCGATGCATCGGCGCGCCTGAAGCTGCCGTCGCCCCGATCCGCGACGAGCTTCTCGACCTTCCAGACACCGTTGACGAGTTGGCCCATCCTCTTTCCTATCGGATGTTGATCATTCGGCGAGCGAGCGAACCTGCTGCACAGCCTCGCCGCCATCAGCCGGCGCGCCAACACTGGAGAGATGAGGCACCCTTGGCAACGCTTCCTAAAAATAACGCGCCGCTGCCGGCCAAATTCCGACGCTGGTTCAAAAAGAATGGGTGGACGCCTCATGCCCATCAGCTGGCGATGCTCGATAGGGCGAAGGCCGGCCGTTCCGCATTGCTGATCGCGCCGACCGGCGGCGGCAAGACGCTCGCCGGCTTTCTTCCGAGCCTGGTCGACCTCGACGAGCGGCAGGGACGCGATCGCGGGCTGCACACGCTCTACATCTCGCCGCTCAAAGCGCTGACCACGGACATCGCCCGCAATCTGCGTGCGCCGATCGACGAGATGGGCCTCGATATCAGGGTGGAGACGAGGACCGGCGATACGCCGCAAAACCGGCGTCAGCGCCAACGCACCGACCCGCCGGACATGCTGCTGACGACGCCCGAATCTCTGGCGCTCCTGCTCTCCTATCCCGATGCACCGACCATCTTCAAAGGCCTGAACACGGTCGTCATCGATGAGCTGCATGCGCTGGCCGGAGACAAGCGCGGCCAGCTTCTGGCTCTCGGCCTCGCGCGACTTTCGGCAATGTCGCCCGCGACGCGCCATGTCGGGCTCTCGGCGACCGTCGAGGATCCCGACGAGCTCTTGTCCTATCTCTCCCACACCGGTCCACGCGCCGAGCTCGTGCGCGGCGCTGCCGGTCCCGAGCCGGATGTCTCCGTCCTGCTTCCCGAAGGGCGGCTCCCCTGGGCCGGGCATTACGGCACCTACGCTGCCCCCTCGCTCTATCAGACCCTGCGATCCGCTGGCACGACCCTGGTCTTCGTCAACACGCGCGCGCAGGCCGAGGTGATGTTTCGCGAGCTCTGGCGCCAGAACGAGGACAATCTGGCGATCGCCCTGCACCACGGATCGCTCGCCGTCGAGCAGAGACGCCGGGTCGAAGCGGCCATGGCCAGTGGCAAGCTGAAAGCGATCGTCTGCACCAGTTCGCTCGATCTCGGTATCGACTGGGGCGATGTCGATCTCGTGGTGCAGATCGGTGCGCCCAAGGGCGTTTCCAGAATCCTGCAGCGCATCGGCCGTGCCAATCATCGCTTCGATCAGCCGAGCCGCGCGTTGCTCGTGCCGGGAAACCGCTTCGAGGTCCTGGAGTGCCGGGCGGCGATGGATGCGATTCACGAAGAGACGCTGGATGGCGTGCCGCCGCATCCGGGCGGCCTGGACGTGCTCGCGCAGCACATCACCGGTGTCGCCTGCTCCACGCCCTTCGACGCGGATCGACTTTTCGACGAGGTGCGATCGGCCCATCCCTACCGCCATCTCGAGCGCAAGGACTTCGACGACGTGCTCGAATTCGTCGCCACCGGCGGCTACGCGCTCCAGGTCTATGATCGCTACCGAAAGCTCCGGCAGGATGCCGACGGACGCTGGCGCCTGACCCATCCCAAGCTCGCGCAGCGCTACCGCATGAACATCGGCACCATCGTCGAGCAGCCGATGGTCAAGGTTCGGCTCAGAGGCCGCCGCCAGAGTCTGGGCGAGGTCGAGGAATGGTTCGTTCAGTGGCTGACTCCCGGCGATGTCTTTCAGTTCGCCGGCCGTGCGCTCGTCTTCCAGGCCATGCGCGAGACCACGGCGGAAGTCACCCTGGCGCCCGCGGGCCGCGAGCCGACCGTGCCGAGCTACATGGGCACGCGCATGCCCTTCACCACGCATCTGGCATCCCGCGTGCGCGGCTATCTCGCCGATCCCAGTCGCTGGGATGCGTTTCCGGTCCAGGTGATGGAATGGCTCGAAGCGCAGCAGGAGCATTCCTCGCTGCCGGCCGCGGACGAGCTCCTGATCGAGACCTTCCCGAGACGCGGCCGGTTCTACATGGTGGTCTACGCCTTCGTCGGCTGGAACGCCCACCAGACGCTCGCCATGCTGGTGACCAAGCGCATGGAACGCTTCGGCCTGAAGCCGATCGGCTTCAATGCCAGCGACTACATTCTCTGCATCTGGGGCCTGGAGCCGATCGACCATCCGGAAGCCCTGTTCGACATCGACATTCTCGGCGAGGAGCTGGAGGACTGGATGGCGGACAGCAGCCTGTTGAAGCGAACCTTCAGAAACGTCGCCGTCGTCGCCGGTCTGATCGAGCGCCGTCACCCCGGCCAGGAAAAGTCCGGCCGTCAGGTCACCGTCAATTCGGATCTGATCTACGACGTGCTGCGCAAATATCAGCCCGATCACGTCCTGCTGCGCGCCACCTATGCCGAGGCTTCGGTCGGCCTTCTGGACGTCCGACGTCTCGCCGACCTGCTGACCAGCGTTCAGGGAAAGATCCGCCATCACCGACTCGACAAGCTCTCACCGCTCGCCTTGCCCGTCATGCTGGAGATCGGTAAAGAGGTCGTCCCGGGCGAGGCCGATGAAGCCGTGCTTGCCGCAGCGGCCGACGAACTGATCGCCGAGGCGTTCAGCTGATCGGTGCGCGGGCGATGGGCGGGTGCTTGGTGACGCGATGAAATCGATCGTCGAACGTGCTATGCCCCCTGCGTCACTGGCCGTGGCCAGAACTAACGGAAGACGAGCGGAACGTGCAAAGCCTCCCCCTCGGCACGCCCCATGAAGGCCTGGTCGCCGACTGTTCCGGCGCCCTGATCTGGCCGAGCGAGAAGTTGCTCGTCATCGCCGATCTCCATCTGGAAAAAGGCTCGTTCTTCGCGCGACGCGGATCGGCCATCCCGCCCTATGACAGCCGGGCATCGCTCGACAGGCTGACCAGCGTGCTGCGCCGATGGTCGCCCGATCGCGTCATCAGCCTGGGCGACAGCTTCCACGATCCCGAAGGCTGTGAGCGCCTGTCGCCCGAAGTCCGTGAGGAGATCAGGACGCTGACGTCCAGCCATGACTGGATTTGGGTCTCCGGCAATCATGACCCCTCCCCTCCGCAGGATCTGGGCGGGGCCTCGGCCTCGGAGGTCGCGATCAAGGGAGTCGTCTTTCGTCATCTGCCGAACGAGCGCTGCGAACAGGCTGAAATTGCCGGCCACCTCCATCCAAAGGCGAGCGTGAGCGCACGCGGACGCCGGGTGTCGCGTCCCTGCTTCGTTTCCGATCACCGCCGTGTGCTGCTGCCCGCTTTCGGCGCCTATACGGGCGGTCTGAACGTACTGAATCCCGCCGTAAGCGCTCTGTTTCCAGACGACTATCGCGCCTACCTGCTCGGCGACGATCGGCTGCACATGGTGGCGAGACGCCAAATAGAACGCTCGGCGAGCTAAGTGCTCACGCAAATGCCGATAGTCCATCCTGGTCGTCCTGACATATTTGCAGGATGATGATGTCCGATGAAGCCGGCTATATCCGTTGCAGTATTCACGCAGCGAAACTCGAAGAACATGGCTTGTCCCAAAGAGCAATCCCTTCGCCCAGTCCTTAATCGCCAGCATGCGGACAACATCCGCTTCAATATGGCAACGAAACGCTTTGCTGCGCAGCAAATCAGGAGTTTTCGACCATAGATGCCGCAAGAACTTCTGTGTTTCTCCAATCATTTGAAATGATGCAGACTATAGGTTTATTCAAAACCACCGATATAACTAATTACACGTTCGCATTCTGGTACATATCGAGAATGTCCTCTGCTCGTCACCATGATGCCGGGCAATTACAGACCCTTGACCGACCGCCAATTCGTCATTCAAGCTCCTAAATACCCCTTTTTGCAGCAAAAGGTCATCGCATCGATCCACTTCGAGGCTTTGAGACTATGGCCGAAAGGCACAAGCCTGCAACCTCGTCAAACCGGGGAGCAGCATTCGGACGGTTAGCCTTCGGGGGCGGAACGGGTCCGATTGCCGAGGTCGATGGAGACCGGAAGGAGCAGGGAGGCTCAGTCGATGGCCCAATCGATTCGTAGCCGCGAAAGCACCCCCATCGATGGTCGTCTCATGGCGCTGGTCCATGGTATCGCCGACAATCTGCAACGCGGCCGGCTGACGATTATCGCGCCGGATGGAACGTCGCGATGTTTCGACGGCAAGGCTGAAGGACCAGACGCCGTTCTTCAGCTGCATTCTTTGCGTGCGATCCGCAGAATTGCCGTCGGTGGATCACTTGGCTTCGCTGAAGCCTATCTCGATGGTGACTGGGATAGCCCGGATCTTGCGCGCCTTCTCGAGCTTCTGGTGTTGAACGAAGGCGCCTACACAAAGCAGTTCTATGGACGCCCGTGGTTTCGCTGGATGGCAAGGGTGCGCCATCTTTTTCGCCCAAATTCCAAACGCGGCAGCCGACGCAATATTCTTGCCCACTATGATTTGGGCAACGCTTTCTATCAGAAGTGGCTCGATCCAAGCATGACCTATTCGTCGGCTCGTTTCGAGAAGCGGGATCTTTCCCTCGAAGATGCGCAGGCTGCAAAATATGGCAGCCTCGTCAGGAAGCTATCACTGCAGCCGGATCATCATCTGCTTGAAGTTGGTTGCGGCTGGGGTGGTTTTGCCGAATTTGCCGCACGCGAGGTTGGCGCCAAGGTTACCGCGATTACCATTTCCGATCAGCAGCACACCTTTGCAGCTGAGCGCATACAGGCTGCGGGACTCAATGACAAAGTCGAGATCCGCCTCCAGGATTATCGCGATGTCGAAGGGCGCTTTGATCGTATCGCATCGATCGAGATGTTCGAGGCTGTCGGCGAATCCTACTGGCCGGTCTATTTCGGCAAGCTTGCAAACCTCATCAAGCCCAATGGCATGATCGGTCTGCAGATCATCACGATCGCCGATCGATATTTCGAAGCCTATCGACGTGGCGCAGACTTCATTCAACGTCATATTTTTCCAGGCGGCATGCTTCCTTCGCCCGCGGCCCTGCAGCAGCAACTGGAACAAGCAGGTCTGCAAAAGCTCACGGAAACGACCTTTGGCCTCGACTATGCCAGAACACTGGCGACTTGGAATCGACGCTTTCAGGCGGCCTGGCCAGACCTTCTGCAACTTGGCTTCGACCAACGCTTCAAAAGGCTTTGGCAGTACTATCTGGCCTACTGCGAAGCCGGTTTCAAAGCCGGTTGGACCGACGTCTCCCAACTGGCCTTGCGCCGCGCCTGACGCGCGGCGGCGTGCGCGTCGAATCCCGATGCCAGGCCCGGCTTTGGCGTCAGAAACTGATTTCCTTTGATGTTCCCGGCATCAGCTCGAACAGATCGTTCTTGCAGCCGATCCGGATCGGCAGCGCCGGGCAGTCGACGGCTTCGACGACGGCTCGTTTCTGACCGATCGTGATCTTGAGCCAATTGCCCCGATAGCGAAGGCGCAGCCGCAGTTCCTTCAAGTCCTTCGGCAGAAAGGGGTTCAGCCAGAGGACGTCGTCGCGTGTCTCGATGCCGGTGAACACGCGGAGCATCGCGTCCACCGTGCCGGCCATGGCGCCGAGATGCACGCCTTCGGCCGTGGTGCCTCCCTGCACGTCGGCGACGTCGCTGTAGAGCGCTTCACGCAGCAGGCGCCAGGCCTGCGCGCGGTCGGAGCGGTAAAGCACCCAGCCATGAACCACGCGGCTAAGCGTCGAGCCGTGAGAGGTGCGCTTGGTGTAATAGTCGATCGTCGCGGGGATCGTATCCGGATCGAAGTCGTAGCCGAGTTGACCGAACAGCCTCTCCAGCTCCTCTGCCGAGAACAGGTAGAACAGCATCAGCACGTCCGCCTGCTTGGAAAGCTTGTAGCGATTGGTGCTGTCACCTTCGGCTTCGAGAATGCGATCCAGACGCTGGATGTCGCCATACTTCTTTCGATAGTTGTCCCAGTTGAACTCATCGAGTGCTTCGTAGCCTTCGAACTGGCTGATCACGCCGTCCTCGTGGAAGACGACCCGCAGCTTCTGGCTGATGTCCCGCCAGCGCTCGGTCTCGTCGGTGGTGAGCGCGAGGCTTCGGCAGAGCTCATCAAAGCGAAAGGGCGGCAGGCGCTCGATGATGTCGAGGGCGCGGCCGAGACACCAGGCGACCATGACATTGGTATAGGCATTGTTGTCTAGACCGGGCTCTTCGCGATCGGGATAGCCGTCGTGATATTCGTCCGGTCCCATCACGCTTTTGATCTCATAACGATCAAGCGCTTCATTGTAGCTGGTCGTAGATGCCCAGAAGCGTGCAATTTCGAACAGCATCTCGGCGCCGTAATAGGCCATGAACTCAAGGTCCCAGCTGGCCTCGTAATAGTGCCAGATATTGTAGGCGATCGCCGCGCTGACATGGCGCTGGAGATGGGAGTTGTCCGGCAGCCAGCGCCCGGATTTGGGATTGAGATGAACCTGTTGGGTCTCTTCGCGCCCGTCGCTGCCGCTTTGCCAGGGGAACATCGCGCCCTCGAAGCCGGCTTCCTTCGCGGCGAGGCGCGCATCTTCCAGGCGGCGATAGCGATACTTCAGCAGCGCGCGCGTGATCGCCGGGATGCGCAGATTGATCACCGGAAAGATGAAGAGCTCGTCCCAGAAGATGTGGCCGCGATAGGCTTCGCCGTGAAGGCCGCGCGCCGGCACGCCGACATCGCCGTCGATCACATGTGGAGAGGCCGTCTGAAGGAGATGAAAGGTGTGCAGCCGCAGGATGCGCCGCGCCTCCAGGTCCCGCTGCTCATGATCGTTGTAGACCACGTCGATCTCGAACTGGCGCCAGAGCCGATCCCAGGCCTTGGCATGGCTCGCGAGAAGCCCCGCGAATTCCGGGGCGCGGCGCACGGCCTGGGAAGCGGCCAGGGCCGGGCTCGCGATTGCCTGGTCGCGCGAGCTGTGAATCGCGACCACCTTCTCGATGGTCAGGCGATCGCCGATCTCCAGATCGACGGCGAATGCGTTGACGATCAGATCCTTCGCATGCTCGATCTCATGGCCGATATCGAGCCGCTCGCCATTGAGGAAGGCGTGGGTGCGCGCGGCTTCCGCGATCTCGATGCGCGATTGACTGGTGCGCGCCGCGAGCAGGGTCACGTCGTCGCTCTGCCGTTCGGTACCGAGCGGTTCGAGATGCCGGTTGCTCAGCGTCTGATACCGCGCGACGCCGCCATTGACCACGCTGCCGTCGAGGCTGGAGCGCACCTCGATCCGCCCGGACCAGTTGACCGCCTCGACCACGGTTTCCAAGGCGGCGAGATGCGGGTTGGCCATATGCACCAGGCGGCGCTGATCAATGCGCGTCTCCTGGCCCTTGGCGTCCCGGCAGTGGACCCAGCGATGCAGCACGCCGTTCCTGAGATCCAGCTCCTGGCGGTAGTTCAGAATCTCCACCTTGTGCAGGTCGAACCAGCCAGCACCGTCGATGCGGATCTGCAGCGGCAGCCAGTCCGGAATGTTGACCAGATCCTCGTTCTCGATCAAGCGCCCGGCGATCTCGGTGGTCAGGCGATTATAGCCGCCAGCGAGATAGCTGCCGGGATAATGCACCTTGCCGGCAACGCTTTCGGGGGCAGCACCACGCGTCGCGATATAGCCGTTGCCGAGCACGCAAAGGGCTTCCCGAAGCTTCTCTTGATCGGGATCGAAGCCGTCGAATATCAGGGACCATTCACTCATGAAGCGTTTCCCGTCCTGTTTCGATGGCTCGGCACCCGTCGCATGAGCGCTTCGAGAAAAGCCTGGACCTCGTCGGTGTCGTCAAGCGCCAGGGTGGCAGATGTGGATCGGCGGCTGCCGCGCACCACGATGCCGAGCCCCCGATCCCGAAGCTCTCGAAAGGCATCTTCGTCGGTGACGTCATCGCCGATATAGAGCGGCAGGACGTCGTCGCCATCGAGGCCGAGGGTCGAGAGCAGGGTCGCCACGGCCTTGCCCTTGTGCCAGTCGATATCCGGCTGCAGATCGTAGACCATCTTGCCGAGCGTACGCCTAAGCCCCGAATGCGCGGCCACGACTTCGTCGGTGATTTTTTTGACCTTTTCATGGTCTGCCTCGGCGACCAGACGGTAGTGCACGGCGACGCTCAGGCGCTTGCGCTCGACCAGGACACCGTCGATGCCGGCGAGGCGCTCGCGCAAGGCGTTCTCCGCGGAATCGAGGAGCGGCAGGAACTCGGCGCCGTGCTCCGCCGCCTGCCCGGTCTGATCAGGGCCGGCGATCTCGAAGCCGTGGCTGCCGGAATAATAGAGGCCGTCCAGCGCAACCAGCCGCCTGATGTCCTTGAGGTCACGGCCGCTGATGACGGCGACCGTGGCGACATCGGCGAGACGCGCCAGGGTCTGACGCATGCGATCGGACAACAGCGCCAGCTCCGGTCGATCGACGATCGGCGTGAGCGTGCCGTCGTAATCCAGGCAGACTGCGAGGCGCTTGCCTTCGAGTCGGCTCTGAATGTCATCGATCGCCGCCATGGCCGAAGGCAGGTCGTCGATCGCCTGCATCTGACGCCAGGCGAGCGGGATATCGGAGAGACGTGCCACCACGAGATGGGCGCCCGCCGCCGCCAGCGCCTCCGGGTGATGGGTGCGATCGACGCCGATCACCAGACCGAACCTGCCGCGCAAACCGGCTTCGACGCCGGCGATCGCATCCTCGACGACGACGGCCCGCCCAGGCTCGACGCCGAGCGCCTTTGCAGCAGCAAGAAACATGTCGGGCGCCGGCTTGCCAGCCAGACCCCTTCCTTGAACATCGTCGCCATCGATCCAGGCATCGAAGCGATCACGAAGGCCGGCCTTCTCCACGATCGCCCGCGCGTTCCGGCTGGAGGACACCAGCGCCGTTTTGAACCCGGCTGCGCGCACGGCGTCGAGAAACGCGATCGCCGCAGGAAAGGTGATGATCCCCTCCTCCGCCAGCGCATCGAGGAAGAAGCCGTTCTTGCGGCGGCCGAGACCCCACACGGTACGCGCGGATGTCGAATCATCGGACGTTCCTTCCGGCAGCTCGATCGAGCGCGAATCCAGAAAACTTCTGATACCGTCCAACCGGGGCTTGCCGTCGACGAAGGCGCGGTAGTCGGCATCCGCGTCGAAGGGCCGGAAGCCCTCGCCGTCCCTGTCGCGCAGGAATCCATCGAACAGCTTTTTCCAGCTCTTCGCATGCAGGGCGGCGCTGTCGGTGAGCACGCCGTCGAGATCGAACAGGACGGCATCGACATGATCGAGGCTAAGCGGCAGGAGGGACATGCATCACCGTTTCTTGAGCTCGCGACTTGAGGAACCAGCCCCTCTAGTTAAGCACGGCAGAACGACAGGCCTTTGACCTTCATCAACCCCATTGGCGCGCAAGCGTGGTCTGATGCAGGCGGTTCTGGCCAATCAAGCAAGAGACGAGGGCAGCATGACGGGACGCTATGTGCGCTGGTTCGAGGATCTGGGTCTGGACGACGTTCCCCTGGTCGGCGGCAAGAACGCGTCGCTCGGCGAGATGTATCGCGAGCTTTCCGGTCTCGGGCTGAACGTGCCGAACGGCTTTGCGATCACCGCCGATGCCTTTCGCGATGCGCTCACCGAAGCCGATGCTTGGGACGAGCTGCACGCGCTCCTCGACGATCTCGACAAGAACGACGTGCGCATGCTGCAGGCGCGCGGTGCTCAGGCCAGAGAGCTGGTGTACAAAGCGGGCCTGCCAGACGACGCCATGACGGAGATTCTGCAGGCCTATCAGCAGCTGCAGAGCGAGTATGGCGAGGAACTCAGCGTCGCCGTGCGCAGCTCCGCGACCGCCGAGGACCTGCCGACCGCGAGCTTCGCCGGCCAGCACGACACCTTCTTGAACATCAAGGGCGAGGCGATCCTCCTGGATGCGGTTCGTCGCTGCAACGCGTCGCTGTTCACCGACCGCGCGATTTCCTACCGCACCGATCAGGGCTTCGATCATTTCAAGGTGGCGCTGTCCGCCGGCGTGATGAAGATGGTGCGCTCGGATCTCGCCTCCAGCGGGGTGATGTTCTCGATCGACACCGAGACCGGCTTCAAGGATGCGGTGTTCATCACCGGCGCCTACGGCCTCGGCGAAAACGTGGTGAAGGGCACGGTCGATCCAGACGAGTTTCACGTGCACAAGCCCACCTATCAGGACGGCTACCGCGCCGTGCTGCGCCGGCATATCGGCGACAAGCAGGTCAAGATGATCTATGCGAGCGGCCATACCCGCGAGCCGGTGACCAACATCCCGACGCCGAAGGCCGACCGCCAGCGCTTCTGTGTGAGCGATGAGGACGTGCTCGCCCTCGCCGGCCAGGCGATCACCATCGAGGAGCACTACAGCAAGGCCGCCGGCAGCTATCGTCCGATGGACATCGAGTGGGCCAAGGACGGCCTGGACGGTAAGCTCTACATCGTCCAGGCGCGCCCGGAGACGGTGGTCTCGCAACGCTCGGCCGCAGTCATGGAAAGCTACCGGCTGGAGCAGCAGGGCGAGGTGCTGGTGACCGGCCGGGCGGTCGGCACCAAGATCGGCACCGGCGAGGCGCGCGTGATCAAGGACGTGCACAAGCTCGGCGACTTCAAGCCGGGCGAGGTGCTGGTCGCCGACATCACCACGCCGGACTGGGAGCCGGTGATGAAGACCGCCGGCGCCATCGTCACCAATCGCGGCGGGCGCACCTGCCATGCGGCGATCATCTCGCGCGAGCTCGGCATTCCCGCCGTGGTCGGTGCCGAGCACGCGACCGAGCGTCTGAAGGACGGCCAGGTGGTGACGGTGAGCTGCGCCGAAGGCGATACGGGCCGGGTCTATGACACCGCCCTGCCCTTCGAGCGCAGGACCACCGATCTCAGCGGCATCCAGCGTCCCGCGACCCACATCATGATCAATCTCGGCAATCCCGATCTCGCCTTCCAGACCTGCCAGCTTCCCAATGACGGCGTCGGCCTCGCGCGCATGGAGTTCATCGTCAGCGAGTCGATCAAGATCCATCCCATGGCGCTGATCCAGCCGGAGAAGGTCGAGGATGCGGCCGAGCGCGCCGAGATCGAGCGCCTGACCCGGCATCACGCGTCACCGGTCGACTATTTCGTCGAAACGCTCGCCGAGGTGTCGGCACGATGCCGCCGCCTTCCATCCGAAGCCGGTGATCATCCGCATGTCCGACTTCAAGACCAACGAATATGCGGCGTTGATCGGCGGCCGCTGGTTCGAGCCCGAAGAAGCCAACCCGATGCTCGGCTTTCGCGGCGCCGCCCGCTATGCGCATCCCGCCTACCAGCCCGGCTTCGCGCTGGAATGCCAGGCGATGCGCCGCGTGCGCGACGTCATGGGTCTGAAGAACCTGAAGCTCATGGTCCCGTTTTGCCGGCGCATCGATGAGGCGAAGAAGGTGCTGAACGTCATGGCCAGGAACGGCCTCGAGCGCGGTGTGGACGGTCTCGAAGTCTATGTGATGTGCGAGATCCCGAACAACGTCATTCTGGTCGATCAGTTCGCGGAGCTGTTCGACGGCTTCTCGATCGGCTCGAACGATCTCACCCAGCTCACGCTCGGCGTGGATCGCGATTCCGAGATGGTCGCCTTCGAGTTCGACGAGCGCGATCCCGGCGTTCTGGAAATGCTGAAGCTCGCGGTCGACGGCGCCAAGCGCAATGGCCGCCATTGCGGCATCTGCGGCCAGGCGCCGTCCGATTATCCCGAGATCGCCGAATATCTGGTGCGCATCGGCATCGAGTCGATGAGCCTGACGTCCGACACGGTGATCGAAACGACGCTTGCCGTGCTCGATCTTGAGAAAAAACTCGGGCGGGCGCCGCGCGGCTGACGGATGCGCGAGCGGGGCGCCGCACCCAGCATCGACGGCTGGTTGAGTGGCCTAGTCCATCCGCCCATTCATGCGAGGGGCTTCATGCAGGCGCGAGCTCCAGCGATTGCATGATCGCTTCGGCGACTGTGCCGACAGCAGCCTGGACGCGGTCGGACAATGCCGCACCGGCCTCGAAGCTCTCGCCTTCGATCGCGTAGACGCGGCAGTCTCGCGGCAGGGAACCGAGCGCGCGGGCGAGTTCGATCGCCTGGGCGACGCCGAAGCCGTGGGACGAGGTCTCGGTGAGATCGGACGGCAATGGCGTCGTGCTCACATCGAAGACATGGTGGTCGCCGGGCGCTTTGCAGGAGGCTGCCGCGTCGATGATCAGGACCCGATCCCATCCCGCCATCGCTTCGACCAGCCCGCTCGCCTCGCCCCAATGCTGGATCAGACGGACGCCGTCAGCGTGATCCGAGCGCTCACGCAGCAGCGTCACCACGGCGAGCCCCGCGCCATCGTCGCCGCGATCGGCATTGCCCACGCCGATGATCAGCGTGCGCAGCTCAGCCACGGTCGATGTCGAGCTTCAGGAAATGCGTGGCGCAGGAGATGCAGGGATCGTAGTTGCGCACGGTCTGCTCGCAGCGCCAGCGCAGATCGTCGTCGTTCATGTTCAGCCACTGCGGAATGAACGCGGTCAGATCCTCCTCGATGGTCGCCTGATTCTGCGAGGTCGGCGGGATGATCACCGCCCGCTCGATCGAGCCGTCCGCGCTGAGCTGATAGCGGTGATAGAGCATGCCGCGCGGCGCCTCGGTCGCGGCATGACCGACTCCGGCGCGAGGCTCCGCCGGCACGGCCGGCGCGTCCGGTTCCTCGTAATTCCTGATGATGCGCAGCGCTTCGTCGAAGGCGAAGACCAGCTCGACGCTGCGGATGATGATGCTCTTATAGGGATTGCGGCAGGTGGTGCCGAGGCCGACCTCCCTGGCGACGTCCTGCGCGATCGCCGGCAGTTTTTCGAAGTGAAGGCTGTAGCGCGCCATGGGTCCGCAGAAGTAGAAGCCGCGCTCCTTGATGCGGCTGTGCAGCGCCGTCGATTGCGGCATATGCACTTCTTCGAAGTGATCCGGGTAGGCGCTGGCCTCGATGTCGAGCCCTTTGCTGGAGACGATCCGGCCTTCGTTGAAGGGGTACTCGGCCGGATGGCCGAGGCAGACGAATTCGTAGTCGCGCTCGACATCGGGAAAATCGAAGCCTGCCACCCAGCGCACCGTGTCGAGGGCGATGTCGCGGCCCTCTTCCAGCTTGTCGACCAATGCCCGCAGCGATTTTTTCGAGGGCGCCTTGTAGAAGCCGCCGACCTTGACGTTGACCGGGTGGATCTCGCGGCCGCCGACCGCGGCGACGATGTCGTTGCCCGCCTTCTTCATGGCAAGACCGCGCTTCACGGTGTCGGGCGCGTCCTTGGCGAGATCGATCGCACTCTGATAGCCGAGGAAGTCGGGGGCGTGCAGCATGTAGACGTGCAGGCCATGGCTCTCGATCCACTCGCCGCAATAGAGCAGCCGGCGAAGGGCGCGGATTTCGGGCGTGATCACGGCACCGATCGCCGCTTCCATCGCATGCACCGCGCTCATCTGATAGGCGACCGGGCAGATGCCGCAGATGCGTGCGGTGATGTCGGGCGCTTCGGTGAAGGCGCGGCCCTGCATGAAGGCCTCGAAGAAGCGCGGCGGCTCGAAGATGTTGAGCTCGGCGTTCTTCACCTCGCCGTCGCGGATCGTGACCTTGAGCGCACCCTCACCCTCGACCCGGGCGAGCTGGCTGACTTTGATGGTTCTGGTGGTCATGAGGTCGATCTCATCGTTGTGGAGCCGCTCTCGTCGTCACGAGCGCTGGCTCTCCTCCCGGAAGGGCTCGGCATTGACGTTGAAGGTGCCGTAGACACGGTTGAGGGCGCGCTGATCCATGCCGAGATTCTTTAGCCAGGGCCGGAGCGCCTCGACATTCGGGCTTTCCATCGGCCCGAAGCAGCCATAGCAGCCGCGATCGACGCCGGGGCAGATCGCGCCGCAGCCGGCATGGGTGACGGGGCCAAGGCAGGGCGTGCCTTTGGTCACCATCACGCAGACATTGCCCTGCTGCTTGCACTCGACGCAGACGCTGTGATTGGCGATTGCGGGCTTCCGTTCCGCGAGAAAGGCGGCGAGCAGCTCCAGCAATTGCCGCTTGTTGAGAGGGCAGCCGCGCAGCTCGAAATCGACCGGCACGTGATCGCTGATCGGCGTCGAGGTGGCGAGCGTGTCGATATAGTCCGGGCGCGCATAGACGACGTTCACGAAGTCCTTGACGTCCTTGAAATTGCGCAGCGCCTGGATGCCACCCGAGGTGGCACAGGCACCGATGGTGATCAGCACCTTCGACTGTCTTCTGATCTCCTGGATGCGCTCGGCGTCGTGCGCGGTGGTGATCGAACCTTCGACCAGGGAGACGTCGTAGGGACCTTCGATCTCGGTGCGCGTGGCTTCGAGAAACATGGCGATCTCGACGGCACCGGCGACCGCCAGGATCTCGTCCTCGCAATCGAGCAGCGAGAGCTGACAGCCGTCGCAGGAGGCGAATTTCCAGACTGCGAGCTTCGGTTTTTTCCGGGCATCGGCCATCTCAGAGCTCCTTGACGGTCAGGAGGCGTTTCAGGCGGTCATAGCTCATCACCGGCCCGTCCCGGCAGATGAGATAGGGTCCGTACTGACAGCGGCCGCAATGGCCGAGCCCGCATTTCATATGGCGCTCCATCGAGAGGTGGATGGCGTTTTCGTCGACCCCGGCATCGGCGAGCGCCTGGGCGGCGAAGCGCATCATGATCTCCGGGCCGCAGACCAGGGCAGTGGTGTCGGCGGGATCGAAATCGGCACGCGGGATCAGGCCGGTCACGACACCGACATGGCCGCGCCAGCCGCTGTCGGCGTGATCGACGGTGATCTCGATCTGCAGATCGAGATTGCTGCGCCAGGCCGCGAGCTGACCCGGAAACAGGATCCCCTTGACGCCGCGAGCACCGCACAGAAGAGCGACCCGGCCATAACGTTCCCGGTTGGCGAGGATGTGGTAGATCGCAGGGCGGAGCGGCGCGAGGCCGAGACCGCCGGCGATGATCACGACATCCGTGCCCTCGGCCGCCTCGACCGGCCAGGCCGTGCCGAATGGCCCGCGCACGCCGACGGTCATGCCGGGCTCGAGTGAGGCAAGGGCATGCGAGATCATGCCCACGTCGCGGATGGTGTGAGTAAGCCTGCTCGCCCCATGGGCGTCGCCGCTGACGCTGATCGCCGCCTCGCCGACGCCGGGCGCGTAGAGCATGTTGAACTGGCCGGGCGCGAAGGCGAGCAGGCCCGGATCGTCGACCTCGAGATCGATCGTCCAGGTGTCGCCCAGCTCCTGACGCCGTGCCACGACCCTGGCGAGGCTGGGAATCATGGGATCGGTGCCCGCGGTGCTGGCAGCATCTGCATGACTGGGGACGGTGGTGGCGGACGCTTCTGCCATCATGCCGGCTTGCCGTAGAGGTCGAGGAGCTGCAGGCGGGTATTCTGCAGCCGTTCGGCGAGGGCCGGGACGAAGCGTTTCATCAGCTCGTAGCCGAGATGGTTGTCCGCCTCGCATTTGCCGCGCAGGCAGGTGGCGTCCAGTGAGATGGCGCGCACCAGCTCGAGCGCCTTGGCGTCATAGCTCCAGCGATAGGGTGGCACCAGCCAGGAGATGCCGACGACGTCACCTTCGCCGGCCGTCAGGAACTGCATCGGCTGACGTCCCGGCGCCTTGATCTCCAGGCTCACCCGGCCGTGGCGGATCAGGAAGAATTCCGCGGCCTCGTCGCCCTCATGGAACAGATAGTCGCCGGCGCCGAAGCGCACATTCTTGGCGCAGCCGCTGACCAGCTCGGTGAAGGCCGGCTCCAGATCCCTGAAGAAGCGATGCTCGGCGATGAATGGTCCAAGTCCCTGCTGCTGCATGTCACGTCGTCTCGCTGTCTTGAATGGCGTTGGCTTCTTCGGTGATGTCGATCCCGACCGGACACCAGGTGATGCAGCGGCCGCAGCCGACGCAGCCGCTCTCGCCGAACTGGTCATGCCAGGTGGAAAGCTTGTGGGTCATCCACTGGCGATAGCGCGATTGCGCGGAATGCCGGACGCTGCCGCCATGGATATACGCAAAATCGATGCCGAAGCAGGAGGTCCACTGTCGCGTCCTGCCGATCACCTCGCCATCGAAGGTCATGTCCTCGTCGATATTGGTGCAAAAGCAGGTCGGGCAGACCATGGTGCAGTTGCCGCAGGTGAGACAGCGCTCGGCGACCTCGTCCCAGCGCTGATGATCGAGATTCCGCGCCAGCAATTCCTGAACATTGTCCGGCATCGAGCGCGTCATGCTGGCCGCGGTCGTCGCGGAGACGCTGTCGGCTGCCTCGATGTCGGCGGCACTGGCGGCTTCGTGCGCCACGCTGTCGAGCAGCCGCCGTCCACGTTCGGACCCGACCTCCAGCAAGAAGCGATGATCGCCGGCAGGATCGAGCTCGGTCAGCGCGAGGTCGAAACCGCTTTCCGCCTTCGGTCCCGAGCCCATCGAGGTGCAAAAGCAGGTGGGTGCGGCCTCGGCGCAATTGACCGCGACGATGAAGGCGTCCTTGCGCCGCGCCTGATAGTGCGCGTCCTTGAAGGTGCCGCCTTCGAAGACGCGGTCCTGAATGGCCATGGCGCGGATGTCGCAGGGCCGGACGCCGATGAACGCGAACGGCCGATCGGGGGCTGCCGGCTCCTCGAAGGCGTAGCCGTCCTCGTTCCTGACCGCCTGCCAGAGCGGCTGCACGGGCGGATGCAGGAAGCGCTTGATCGCATGCGGGCCGACCACATAGCCGAAGACGGCACCGTCGTCCCGTCGCTTCAGCCGGTAGTGCCCGCCCTCCTGCTCGTCGGTCCAGCCGACCGGCAGGTCCTCCTTGCGTTCGACGTCGTCATAACCAATCGCACCATCACTGATGGTCGGACCGATCAAGCGGAAACCTTGATCGCGCAGGCCGGCGATCAGACCGCCCAGCCCATCGGCGCGCAAAACGACATGACGACCAGAATGTTCCTTCGAGGCGTTTTCGATGATTGATCTCCCAAGCATCGCCCACTCGACCGACGCTTCGTCCTGAGCAGAAGGCTCGTCGCCGATTATCGTCCAAAGCATTTAGCGCTGTCTTTGCACTCGATCAAATCGCAGCAGATCATTCATGCGGTAAGATGAGACGCGGATCGATCCTTCGCGAAGGATATCGGAGACGATATGAAGCCCATCGTCACGCTCACCCTGAACCCCTGCATCGACGCGTCGTCGGAAACCGACGACGTGCGTCCGATGAGCAAGAACCGCATTTCCAACGAGCGGTTCGATCCCGGCGGCGGTGGGATCAATGTCGCGCGGGTGGTGAAGGAGCTCGGCGGCTCTGCGCACGCAATCTACCTCGCGGGTGGTCTGACCGGCCACACCCTGGACAAGATGATCGACCAGATCGGCCTGCCGCGAACCAGCATTCAGATCCGGGGCGACACGCGGATCAGCCACACGGTGTTCGAGCGCAGCACGCGCAAGGAATATCGTTTCGTACCGGAAGGGCCGGCGATCACCGAGGCAGAGTGGCAGGCTTGCCTGGCTGTCCTCGAACAGCAGGACGCCGACTATGTCGTCGCGAGCGGCAGTCTGCCGCATTCCATGCCGACGGACTTTTACGCGCGCGTCGCCCGCATAGCCGCCAAGCGGGAAATGCGCCTGGTGCTGGACACGTCGGGCGAGCCTCTGCACACGGCGCTTGCCGAGGGGATCTATCTTCTGAAACCCAACCGCCGTGAACTCGCGGACATCGCCGGCATGGATCTGTCGACACGTGCGGCGCAGCACGCCGCCGCCATGGCGATCATCGAGCAAGGGCACACCGAGCTGGTCGCCGTCAGCCTCGGCTCCGAGGGGGCGTTCGTCGCCGATCGGCATGGCTGTTTCGACCTGGCGGCCCCGCCAGCCGTGATGCACAGCGCGGTCGGTGCCGGTGACAGCTTCGTCGCCGGCATGACCCTCGGGCTGGTGAGAGGCCGCGACGTTCGGGGTGCGCTTCGCCTGGCGGTCGCCGCCGGCACCGCGGCCATCATGACCATGGGCACGGAACTCTGCAGGCGTGCCGATGTCGAGCGGCTGGACGAAGACATGGCTCGTGACGTGGCTGCGTCATGAACGGAATGTGGCGGGTTGATGGCTGCGGCATGCCGGGATCGATGCGCGGAGAACGCACCATCATGCTCGTCACGATGGCCTGAGTCACGATGAACCCAGATGCTGGACAATCTCATTCTGCTGACGCGATCGACAGTGACGGTCACCGTCTCGGCCGCGCTGTTCAAGTCAGCGGCTCGGTCGTGGACATCGCCTTCGAAGCCGGCGCGTTGCCGCCGATCAACAACGCCCTGGAGGTTCTGTGGGACGGGTCTCACCGCTTGATCGTGGAGGTCCAGCAGCATCTCGATGCCGGCACCATCCGCGGCGTCGCGATGCAGGAAACGGCCGGGCTTCGGGTCGGCGTCGCGGTCAGGGACACGGGCGCGCCCATCCTGGTTCCGACCGGCGAGCCGGTTCTCGGCCGCATGATCAACGTGGTCGGAGAGACCATCGACCACGGTCCCGAATTGGGCCCCGACGTGCCGCGCGAGCCGATCCATCGCCATCCGCCCAAGCTTAGCGAGCAGCTCGGCAAGGGTGACCTGTTTCTCACCGGCATCAAGATCATCGACCTCCTGGCGCCACTGGCGCGCGGCGGCAAGGCGGCGATGTTCGGCGGCGCCGGCGTCGGCAAGACGGTGCTGATCATGGAACTGATTCGCAGCACGGTGGAACGCTATGCCGGCATTTCGGTCTTTGCCGGCGTCGGCGAGCGCTCGCGCGAGGGGCACGAGCTCTGGCTGGAGCTGCAGCGCTCCGGCGTGATCGAGCGGACCGCCCTGGTCTTCGGCCAGATGAACGAACCGCCGGGTGCGCGCTGGCGGGTCGGCATGACCGCGCTGACCGTGGCCGAGCATTTCCGGGATGTCATGCATCAGAACGTGCTGCTCCTGATCGACAATGTGTTTCGCTTCGTGCAGGCAGGCGGTGAGGTCTCGGGCCTGCTGGGCCGGCTGCCGTCTCGGGTCGGCTATCAACCAACGCTGGCGACCGAGATCGCCGAGCTGGAGGAGCGCATCGCCTCGGTCAAAGGGGCGGCGATCACGTCGATTCAGGCGGTCTACGTTCCGGCCGACGATTTCACCGACCCGGCCGTCGCCGAGACCTTCACCCACCTCGATTCGTCGATCGTGCTCAGCCGGGACATGGCAAGCCAGGGGCTTTACCCCGCGATCGATCCGCTGGCCTCGACCTCCGTCGTGCTCGATCCCGGCGTGGTCGGTGCCGAGCATTACGAAACTGCGGAGGAGATCCGCCGTCTGGTCGAGCACTACCGCGAACTCGAGGAGATCATCTCGCTGCTCGGCATGGAGGAACTGAGTGCGGCGGACCGGAAAGCGGTCGGGCGCGCGCGCCGGCTGATCCGCTTTTTGACCCAGCCCTTTGCCGTGACCTCGCAGTTCACCGGGCTCGAAGGCGCCTCCGTTTCGCTGGAGGACACGTTGAAAAGCTGCCGCATGATCCTGGACGGGGCGGCGGACGATTGGGCCGAGGGGTCGCTCTACATGGTCGGCACGCTGGACGATGCGCGCGCCAAGGAACAGGCATCTGCGGCGGCGGCGCAAGCGTCATGAGACTGCTCGTGACCACGCCGATATCGGTGATCATCGATGCTGAGGACATCAGCTACATCCGCGCCGAGGACGAGACCGGCGCTTTCGGTATCCTGCCGGGCCATGCCGACTTTCTCACCGTGCTGCCGATTTCGGTGCTCACATGGCGGAACGGCAAGGGCGACGAGCATCATGTCGCGCTACGCGGCGGCGTGCTCACCGTGAAGGACGGCGACCTGGTCGAGATCGCGACGCGCGATGCGGTCGGCGAGGACACCCTGCACCAGCTCGGCGTTGCCGCCCTCGAGCGGTTCCGGGAGGAAACGGAGGCCGAGGAGGAGGCGCGGGTTTCGGCCACAAGGCTGCATCTGGCGACCATCCGGCAGCTTGAGCGCTATCTCGAGTCCGGTCGCCAGGCCGTCCCGCAGACGCCGATGATCGATGCATCGCTCCCGTCGCACAAGGAGGCTGATCTGTCGTGACGACAACCCCGAACCACGAGGGCGAAAAGAAGATGCAGCAAGCCATTCGCTTGCGCGAGCAGCGGCGTGAGCAATGGAAAAAGCAGGGCGAGCGTTCGCTTTGGCGCAATCTCTCGATGTTCGGGGCGATCGGATGGCTGATCGTGACGCCGATCCTGCTCGGCGTGCTTCTAGGGCAATGGCTTGATCGCACCTTCGATTCGGGCATCTTCTTCAGCGGCGCCCTGATCGTGCTCGGCGCGGCGCTTGGAAGTTATCTCGCCTGGCAACGGATCGATCGGGAATGAGCGACATCGGCGCCATCACCGTTGCGCTGCCGCTCGCTGCGGGAATCGCGCTCGGCCTCCTGTATTTCGCCCTGATGCTCAAGACCGTCCGCCTGCACGCGTCCCAAGACAACGCAGAATGGCTCATCCCTCTCCATCTGCTTCGTTTCGCGATCGCTGTCCCGGCGTTCTGGCTGGCGGCGCAATGGGGAGCGCTAGCACTTCTTCTGACACTGGCGGGCTTCATCCTGGCGCGTTACGCCGTCCAGAACCGGATCGAGGCGGGCTAGGCATGGAGGCGAACCCGCTCCTTCCCGACATCCTCTTCCAGCTCGGTCCCGTGCCGATCAGCCGCCCGGTGGTGACCACCTGGGGCATCGTGCTGCTGCTGGTGACGGTGTCCTGGCTGGGCATGCGCCATGCGCGCATCCATGCGGGCGCCCTGCAATCCATTCTCGAAATCGTGGTGGAAACGATCGCCTCGCAGATCCAGGAGATCATCCAACGGGACCCCTGGCGCTACCTGCCCCTGCTCGGCAGCCTGTTCATCTTTCTCGTGGTGGCCAATCTGTCGGCGATCGTGCCCGGCATGAAGCCGCCGACCGGCCACATCGAAACCCCTGCCGCCCTTGCAGTGATCGTCTTTCTCTCGGTGCACTATCTGGGCATCCGCACGCAAGGCCTCGTCAACTATCTGCGTCACTATGTGCGCCCCAGCCCCTTCCTCCTGCCGCTCAACGTCCTTTCCGAACTCACGCGGATCTTTTCGCTGATGATCCGCCTCTTCGGCAATATGATGAGCCATGAGTTCGTGATCGCCATCGTCGCCTTTCTGGCCGGGCTGCTGCTGCCGATCCCCTTCATGCTGCTCGGCATTCTGATCGGTATCATTCAGGCCTATATCTTCACGATTCTGGCGGCCGTGTTCATCGGTGCCGCCATCGGCAGCGTCGCGATCGACTAGGGAGAGATCATGAACCTGAGCATCGAAATGATGAGCATCCTCGGCGCCGCCATCGCCGTCTCCTTCGGCGCGATAGGCCCTGCCCTCGGCGAGGGCCGCGCCCTTGCGGCGGCGATGGACGCGATCGCGCGTCAGCCCGAATCGGCAGGCACCATCTCACGCACGCTGTTCGTCGGGCTTGCCATGATCGAGACCATGGCGATCTATTGTCTCGTGGTCGCCCTGCTTCTGCTCTACGCCAATCCGTTCGTCGGCTGACGATGCAGATCGACTGGTGGACCTTCGCGTTTCAGGCGATCAATTTCCTGATCCTCGTCTGGCTGCTGAAGCGCTTCCTCTTTCTCCCGGTCAAAGAGGTCATCAGGAAACGCGAGGAACGTGCCGAGCACGCGATCGTCGAAGCGCAAGAGCGGGAGAAAGCGGCCGAGGCGGCACGCCAGGGTTTCGAGGACGACCGCGCGAAACTCGCGGACGAGCGCCAGGCCATGCTCAAGAAGATCCACGACGACCTCGAAGCCGAGCGTCGTCAATGCCTGGACAAGGCCGCCGCAGACGCCGATCAGCTCCTGCAGGCGGCGCGCGCATCGATCGCGCAGGAACGCGAAGCTGTGCTCAAGGACATCCGGGACCAGGTGGCGACCCTCGCCGTCGATCTCGCCTCGACGCTGCTGCAAAAGGCCGGTGTCGACGCGTCCAAGCGCTCCATCCTGGAAAGGCTGGAACGGCAGATCGACGCTTTGCCGGCCGCGGAACGCGAGCGGTTCGCCAAAGATCTCGCGGCTGACGGCGCAGAGATGACGATCGTGACCACCTCGCCCTTGAGCGCCGAGGAGCAGGCCGAGTGGACCGACCGCCTGGGCGGCTGCCTCGGCCGGAAAGGCAAGGCCGCCTTCGTGACCGAACCGGACATTCTGGATGGCGCCGAGCTTCGCCTACCCCACGCCGTCATTACCTTCACCTGGCAGGATCAGCTGGCCAAAGCCAAGGAGCTTCTCCTCGACGATGCAGCCCCTTCGCCACGAGCTTGAGACGCTGCTGCCGGACATGCGGCAGCGGCTCCGCGACCTGGAGGTCGCACCCAGGCTCGACCATGTCGGCATGGTCGATCATGTCGGCGATGGCGTCGCCACCGTCTCGGGCCTCCCCTGGACCAGGCTGGACGAGCTGCTGCGCTTCGAGGACGGCACCCCCGGGCTTGCCCTTCGCGTCGACGAAGACTCGGTCGGCTGCGTTCTGCTCGGGCGCGGCGATCGCATCGTCGCCGGCAGCCGGGTGCGCGGCACCGGCGACATCATTCGCGCACCGGTCGGCGAGGCGCTGCTCGGACGCATCGTCGACTCCACCGGTGCGCCGCTGGATGGCGGCCCGCCCATCGCGGCCGAGCGCCAGGATCCGATCGAGCGGCCGGCGCCCGGCATCGTCGATCGCGACCTCGTGACCGAGCCCCTCATGACCGGTCTTACCGTGGTCGATGCGATGATCCCTCTCGGCCGCGGCCAGCGCGAGCTGATCATCGGCGATCGCAAGACCGGCAAGACCGCGCTTGCCGTCGACACCATGATCAACCAGCGTTCGACCGACGTCATCTCCGTCTATGCGAGCGTCGGGCAAAAGGCGTCGACGGTGAACGGCGTCGTCGAGGCCATTCGCGAGCATGGCGCGATCGAGCGCTGCATCGTCGTCGTCGGCGAGGCCGACGCTCCTCCGGGTGCACAGTGGATCGCACCCTACACCGCCTGCACCATGGCGGAATATTTCCGGGACAACGGCCGCGACGTGCTGCTGGTGATCGACGATCTGACCAAGCACGCCATCGCCTATCGCCAGCTTTCGCTGCTGCTGAGAAAGCCGCCCGGGCGCGAAGCCTATCCTGGGGACGTCTTTTATCTGCATGCCAGGTTGCTGGAGCGCGCGGCCAAGCTTTCGAAAGACCTCGGCGGCGGCTCGCTCACCGCCCTTCCGATCGCCGAGACGCAGGCCGGCAACCTCACGGCCTATATTCCGACCAATCTGATCTCGATCACCGACGGACAGATCTACCTGGAGCCCAAGCTCTTTTACGAAGGACAGAAGCCGGCGGTGAATGTCGGCATGAGCGTGTCGCGCGTCGGCGGCCAGACCCAGGCGCCTGCCATGAAGGCGATCGCCAAGACGCTGAAGCTCGAATATGCCCAATTCCTCGAACTTGAGGTGTTCACGCGTTTCGGCTCGATGGTCGACGATCGCACACGCCGCACCATCGAGCATGGGCGACGCATCCGCGCCATCCTCGCCCAGCCGCAATATCGGCCGCTGCCTCTGGCCGAAGAGGTGGCGCTGCTGGTGGCACTCGACGACGGCAAGCTCGATGGGCTTTCGCTGCAGGACGTCGACAAGGTGAAAAGCGATCTCGGCGCCTGGCTGTCGGACCACTGCCCGCGCGTGATGGCACGCATCGAGACGAGCGCCGATCTCGCGGATGACGACCGGCGGGATCTGGCCGCCGGCATCGATGGCTTTGTCGGCACGCTCGCGCCGGCAAGCGCAAACGACCCGTGACATGGAGCAGCTCCCGCGACTGAAAGCGCGCATCGCGAGCCTGAAGGAGCTGCGCAATCTCGTCAGGGCCATGCGCGCGCTGGCCGCCTCCCACGCGCAGGAGGCGCAGAGCGCGCTCGGCGGCATTCGCCGCTATGTCGAGGTCGTGGAAAAAGCCATCGCCGAGGGTGCCTCGCTGCTCGACGATGCCGAGCGCCTGTTCGCCAGATCGACGCAGGCCGTGGGCAGCCTGTCGATCGTCGTCGCCGGCGAGCATGGCTTTGCCGGCGCGTTCAGCCGACGCCTGCTCGATCACGCCGTGGCCGAGCGGAAGCCGGGCCAGGAACTGGTGGTCATCGGACGGCGCGGCGCCATGCTCGCCGAGGAGATGGGGCTGGATGTCCGCCAGAGTTTCGCCATGGCCACGCATGTCGGCGGCGTCCTCGGCATCACACGGCATATTGCGGCCTATCTGCGCGAGGTCTCGACCGCGGATGTCGTGTTCGGCAGCTATCAGAAAGGCGGAAGCTTCGAGCCCAGAAGCAAGCGCCTGCTGCCGTTGGACCCGGCGTTGCTGGAAGGACGAGAGGCGGCGAACCCGCCTTTACACCATCTGGAGCCGGCCGCGCTGCTGCAGCAATTGGCCGAGGAATACTTCTTCGCCGAATTGACGCGCGCCATCATGGAGTCGCTCGCCAGCGAAAACGGCGCCCGGCTCCAGGCCATGAGCGCCGCGGACCACAATATCGGCGACAAGCTGGACAAGCTGCAGCGCACCGAGCTGGCCCTGCGTCAGGAATCCATCACGTCGGAATTACTGGACGTGGTCACCGGCTCGGAGGCGATCCTCGCCGACACGGGCCGCTAGCCTGGGCTCGACCCGGTCGGGAGGATCGCTGCTCCCCTTGTTCAAGCAGACGTCAGATCAGCCTTCGAGAACGGCAGGGCACGGATGCGCTTGCCGGTCGCCTGGGCGACGGCGTTGGCGACGGCAGGGCCGATCGGCGGCACGCCCGGCTCGCCCACCCCGGTCGGCGCCTCGCTCGACGGCACGATATGCACCTCGACCTTCGGCATGTCCTCGATCCTAGACACCTCATAGCCGTCAAAATTGCCCTGATCGACCTCGCCGCCGGTCAGCGTGATCTCGGACTTCAGGATGGCGCCGAGGCCGAAGCCGATGCCGCCTTCCATCTGAGCCGCGATCTGATCCGGATTGATGCCGATGCCGCAATCGACCGCGCAGACCACGCGCTCGACCTTGATCGCACCGTCACCGCCCATGCGGATCTCGGCGATCTGGGCGACGACGGTGCTGAAGCTCTCGGCGACCGCGACGCCGCGGAACACGCCGTCCGGCGCCGGCTCGTTCCAGCCCGCCTTCTCCGCGGCGAGCTCGAGCACGCCGGCATGGCGGGGATGATCCGCGAGCATGGCGAGACGATAGGCGACCGGGTCCTGGCCTGCGGCCTCGGCGAGCTCGTCCATGAATGCCTCGACCGCATAGGCGGTGTGGGTCGAGCCGACCGCGCGCCACCAGAGCACCGGCACGCCGACATCCGTGGTGGTGAGATCGACTTTCAGGTTCGGGATCGCGTAAGGCAGGTTCGACGCTCCCTCGACCGAGGTGAGATCGACACCGTTGGTGACCATGCCCTCGAACGGCGTGCCTGAAAGGATCGACTGGCCGACGATGTGGTTCTCCCAGGCGACTACCCTGCCCTCACCGTCGAGACCGGCCTTCAGGCGATGGACATACATCGGCCGGTAGCGGCCGGCGCGCATGTCGTTCTCGCGCGTCCACTGCACCTTGACCGGCGCCCGCCAATCGAGGGCCTTGGCGATCGAGACCACCTCGGCGATGACGTCGCTGTCCGGGCAGGCGCGCCGCCCGAAGCCGCCGCCGGTCTTCATCACGTGGAGCTGGACCTTGTCCGGCGTGACACCGGCGATCTCGGCGGCGACCGCCTGGTAGAGATCCGGCATCTGGTGACCGCCCCAGACCTCGAGCGTGCCGTCCTCGTTCATGCGCGCCACCGCGTTCAGCGGCTCGAGCGCGGCATGGGCGAGATAGGGGAACTCGTAGGTCGCCTCGAGCACGCTCGCCGCCCCGGCGAAGCCCGCCTCGACATCACCGTCATTCCTGGCATTGGCAGCGCCCGGCCCGGCCGCGAGGCTGCGGTATTCGGCCAGGAGATCCGCGGAGCTGCGCGTCTCGGCCGCAGTCTCGTCCCAGTCGACCGTGACCAGATCCCGCGCCTTGAGCGCGATATGCATGCGCTCCGCGACCACCGCGATGCCGCGCGGCACTTGGACGACGTCGACCACGCCTTTGATCCCTTTGACCTCGGCGGCATCAAAGGACTTGACCGTCGCCCCGAATTTCGGCGGGTGGATCATGACCGCGGTCAGCGTGCCCTCGGGATGGACGTCGATGGTGAAGTCCTGACGGCCTGTGGATTTGGGCAGGCTGTCATAACGCGGCAGGTCGGCATTGCCGATCAGGGTCCAGGCAGCCGGGTCCTTGAGCAATATCTCGCCCGGCACCGGTTGCGCCGCGGCCGCCTCGGCAAGCTCGCCGAAGCCTGCTTTCTGGCCGGCTGCATGGCTGATCACGCCGTTCTCGACCGTGATCTCGCCGGCGGGCACGCCCCAGCTTTCGGCGGCGGCCGCGACCAGCATGGCGCGCGCCGCGGCCCCCGCCTTGCGGTAGCGCTCGAAGGAGGAGGTCATGGCCGACGAGCCGCCGGTGCCCTGCACCGCGCCGCCCCACATGACGTTGCCGTAGAGCGTCGGATTGCCGAAGCCGCCGACCACGTCGACCGTGGACCAGTCTGCGTCCAGCTCCTCGCAGACCAGGGTGGCGATGCCGTTATAGCAGCCCTGGCCCATGTCCATATGGGCGGAGATGACGGTGACCCTGCCGTCAGCGCCGATGCGCACATAGCCCTCGAACGGGCTCGGCTGTGCCGTCTCGTCACCTTTGGTCCCCGCGGCGAGCACGGGATGGAAGCCGACGGTGAAGCCGGCACCGGTCGCGACCGCACCCAGGAGGAAGCGGCGGCGCGACGGCGTCGGCAGATGGCTCGTCAGCTGTCGGGCAAGTCGTTGTGCCAGCATGATCACGCCTCCAGCATCTTGGCGGCCTCGTGGATGGCGCCGCGAATTCTGTGATAGGTATTGCAGCGGCAGAGATTGCCGCTCATGGCCGCATCGATGTCGTCGTCGCTGGGTTTCTTGTTGTCTTCGAGCAGCGCCACCGCCGCCAGCACCTGGCCGGACTGGCAGTAGCCGCATTGGGGCACGTCCAGGTTCACCCATGCGGCCTGTACCGCCTCGGCGACCTTGCCGCTGGCCCCTTCGATCGTGGTGATAGCGGTGCCCTCGACGTCCGAAACCGCGGTGACGCAGGAGCGGATCGGGACGCCGTCCTGGTGCACCGTGCAGGCACCGCACATCGCCATGCCGCAGCCGAATTTCGTCCCGGTCATGCCGAGTTCCTCGCGGATCACCCAGAGAAGCGGCGTGTCCGGATCGACATCGACACTGGCGGCCTTGCCGTTCAATGTGAAATTCAGGGCCATCGACAAAATCTCCTTGCCTATCCTCGCTTTCCGGCGGCGGTGACGTCGCCGGTTTGCTGCGCTGCAAGAAAAGCTAGCGACGGTCATGCCATTTGACAAATCGATAGTTTTGATATGCGGTATAAATATCATGGATATTCGCAGCTTCGACCTCAACCTGCTCCGGACCCTCGACGCCCTGCTGACCGAGCAGAACGTCACCTTGGCCGCGGCCCGCCTCAATCTCAGCCAGCCTGCGGTCAGCGCGGCGCTCGGCCGGCTGCGCAGCGCCCTCGATGACCGGCTTCTGGTGCGCCGCGGCAACGGCCTCGTGCTCACGCCCCGGGCGGAGGAGCTGCGGCCGGAAATCAGCCGCATCCTGAACAGCATCCACGAAACCCTGGGCACGCCGGAACGCTTCGATCCCGGCCGGGACGAACGTCGCTTCAGGATCGCCGCTTCGGATCACGCCTCGCTGATCGTGCTCAGACCGCTGATCTGCCATCTGCAGAGCCAGGGTGCGGGTGCGCTGATCGAGATCTTTCCGCTGGACGAGCGGGTCGAGGAACGCCTTGCCTCCGGCGTGATCGACATGGCGGTCGGCGAAGCCTGGTGGCTGCGCATGACCGAGCATCGCCGGCCGCTCTATCGCGAAACCTATGTCGGCCTCGCGCGGGCCGACCATCCCGGCCTCTCGCCCGAGCCGACGCTTGAGGAATATGTCGCCCAGGACCATGCGCTGGTGTCCTATCGCGGTCGGGTGCCGGGCGTGGTCGACCAGGCGCTGGCGCAGCTCGGCCTGCAGCGCAAGGTGGTGCTGACCCTGCCCCATTTTCTACTGGCGCCCCTGCTCGTCGCCGAGACCGACATGGTGGTGACGATCGCGAGCCGCCTTGCCGACTTCTTCGCCGGCAAGCAGACCATGCGGCTGTTCAAGCCGCCTTTGGCGCTGCCGACGTCGACGGTGGCACTCGGCTGGCATGCGCGCACCCACGACGATCCGGCCTGTGCCTGGATGCGGCACCAGATTGTCGGTCTGTTCGAGGATGACCGGTCATGATGATGCGCATGAAGCAGATGTCATCCTGGTCGGGACGGAGCGCTGAACCTATCGGCATGGCCTCGTCGGCAGGAAACCAGGGGCGATAGCGTCGGACCCGGCTCGTGATCGCCGAGCTCAGCTCGACAACAGCGCCGTTGCCGTCTGCTCGTCGGCACCACGGTGTTCGCCGGTATCAACGCCGAGGGCGAGCCCGGCATCGGATTGTGGGAGGTGATCGTCAGCGTCGCGGGCTGGACGACGGCCAACCCCAAGCTCTATCGCGCCGGTCTTGCAGCCCAGGCCGTCTTCCCAAGAATTTCACACCAGAAGGTGACGCTCGCCGTCGGCGACTTGGTCGTGGTCGGCAGCTGTTTCCCGTTCATCTACCGCAGCATCCTGCCCATTCTCGCCTATGCGGGTCTCGTTCTCGTACCCATCGGCGGCATGGTGTTCGCCGAACAGCACCTCTCTCCTAGGCTTGGCATGAAGAGCAACTGGCATCGCCTGAAGGGCGTCAAGGACAACGTACCGACGCTGATCACCTGGGCGGTCTCTCACCTTCGGCTTCGGGCTGAACTTTTTGAACGTCATGCCGTTCTTCTACCTGTTCCTGCCGACATGGGTCGTGTCCATCGTCTGCTACACCTTCCTCGCCAAGAGGTACGGGGCAGAGGAAAGCTATCCGGAAGCGGAGAAAAGAGAGGAGGAATTCAACAGGCAGGTCGCGGCCTATCATGCCGAGCTCGCGGCGAAGGAGGGCGATGGCCACGCGCCGGTCAAGGGCACCTCGACGCTCACCCGCATCATCCGTGCGGTCTGGTTCGTCATCGGCCTCCTGGTGCCGGCGATTCTCGCCTGGCGGGTGCTGTTCAACAGCCCCGATCTCTACGCCTCCTATGTGAACCGGAGATGTTCTATGACGTGACCATCTGGTGTACGGTCATCTACTTCGTGTTCGCCTAGTGGGACCTGCAGCGCTCGAAGTCGGTGCTGTCTGCGGACGGGGCCCCGCTGTGCCGGCCACCGCGGAGTATGCTGCCGACACGCGCGCTGAAGATTGCCGGCCGAAGGGCCGAGGAGACAAGACATGGCCGTGAAACCATCCTTGAAGACGCTGGGCGACATTCCCGAAGGTGTCGGGCGCCCCGGCTATGCCCGCGAAAACCTCTCGGCCGGTATCCTGCATTTCGGCGTCGGCAATTTTCATCGCGCCCATCAGGCGTCCTATCTCGACCGCCTGTTCTCCAGGGGCCGCGGCCGGGACTGGGCGATCGTGGGCGCGAGCGTCATGCCGGGGGATGCGCGCGCCCGCGAGATCCTGGCCGGCCAGGACTACCTCTCGCTGCTGGTCGAGCAGAGTGCCGAGGATGCGGACGCGCGCATCACCGGCGCGATGATCGACTACCTGCCGGCCGCCGACGGCGAAGCGATCTGCGCGCGCATGGCGCTGCCCGACATCCGCATCGTGTCGCTGACGGTCACCGAGGGCGGCTATTTTCTCGATGCTGATGGCAAGTTCGATCCGACCCATGACGCGATCCGGAAGGATGCAGCCAACCCCGACGCGCCCTCCACCGCCTTCGGCATGATGCTGAAGAGCCTTCGGATGCGCGAGGCTGCGGGCCATCCGCCGTTCACCGTCATGTGCTGCGACAACATTCCTCACAACGGCCACGTCACGCGCGGCACGATGATGGGCCTCGCCAGGCTGTCCGACCCCGCATTCGCCGAGTGGGTCGGCAGGGCCGTCTCCTTCCCGAACGCCATGGTCGACCGCATCACGCCGGCGACCTCCGACCGCGAGCGCAGCCGTGCCCGCGACACCTATGGCATCGCCGACGACTGGCCGGTGTTCTCCGAGGACTTCATCCAGTGGGTGCTCGAGGACGATTTTCCGGCGGGCCGCCCGCCGCTGGAGGAGGTCGGCGTCACCTTCGTCGAGGACGTCACGCCCTATGAGCTGATGAAGCTCAGGATCCTGAACGGCGGCCATGCGATCATCGCCTATCCCGCCGCCCTGCTCGGCATCGAGTTCGCGGACGCCGCCATGCGTCACGATCTGATCCCGCGCTATCTCGATAAGATCGAGCAGGACGAGGTCATTCCCGGCGTCGCAGCCGTGCCCGGCACGGACCCCGCGGACTATTTTGAGGTGGTGCGCAGGCGCTTCGCCAACCCTAACGTCGCTGACACCACACGCCGTCTCTGCCTCGACGGCTCGAACCGCCAGCCGAAATTCATCGTGCCCTCGATCCAGGATGCGATCGCCCGAGGTGCCTCCTTCGACGGCTTGGCGCTGGCGAGCGCGCTCTGGTGCCGCTACTGCGCGGGCAAGCTCGAAGACGGCAGGGCGATCGAGCCCAACGATCCCAGCTGGGACCGCCTGACGGCTGTCGCCGCGGAGGCGCGCTCGAAGCCTGCGGCCTGGCTGGCGATGGACAAGGTCTATGGCGATGTCGGCCGTGATGAACGCCTGCAGGCGGCCTTCACCCGCTGGCTCGCGGCCTTGTACGAGCACGGTGTCGAAGCGACGCTCGATGCCTATTTGAAGGCCTAGCCGGCCCGAGGACTCGAAGCCGTCGGCATCGTAAATCGAGCTCTTTCCTGCTTTAGCTCCAAGCTTCCTCCAGATGTCGCGGCGATGGCTGGTTTGTGCACCAGCTTGCCTTCCGGGCCACAACTTTGCCTTGGCTCGACGTATCGGCATGTCCGAGGACAGCTCGACTGCGCCAGTCCTTGCTCTCAAAATATTCGTGCGTAATTGCCGGCGAGGATGTATTCGAACAAGCATAACAATCGCTGAATATCTGCGATGAGCGCCTTTGGGTTGAAATTTTCAGTGTAATATCACTAAGAGCGAGTTCATCGTGATCTATTCTTTTGACGATTGTCATCTGGATGTCGATCGACGGCAATTTTTGCGTGATGGGCAGCTGGTATCGATCGAACCCCAAGTCTTCAGGATCCTGCTCTGTCTCATCCGAAACCGTCATCGCCTGGTTACCAGGGACGACCTGATCCTCGAGGTGTGGAACGGACGCGAATATATCTCCGAATCGACGATTTCCAGCAGAATTACCGCGGCACGCCGGGCCATCGGCGACAGCGGCAAGGCGCAGCGCCTGATTCGCACCAAGGCGCGGCAGGGATTTCTGTTCGTCGGCGAGGTGGTCGAACACGCGCCCCCTAGCGGCGACCGCGACCGGTCCGGCCCGCCGACAGATCAAGCCGGCGGCGGCGATGCATCATCGCCGAGTGCCGCGCCCGAGACCTGGCCCGGCAAACCCTCGATCGCGATCTTGCCCTTGGTCAACATGTCGGGCGATCCCGAGCAGGAGTATTTCACCGAAGGGATCAGCGAGGAGATCATCACCGCCCTGTCGCGCCTGCGCTGGTTCTTCGTCATCGCGCGCTATTCCAGCTTCGTCTACAAGGGCGAGAATTTGGATATGCGGCAGATCGGCCGCGAGCTCGGCGTGCGCTACATCCTGCACGGCAGCATCCGCAAAAGCGGCCAGGCCATTCGCGTCACCGCGAGGCTGATGGATGCGACCACCGGCATCTGCATCTGGTCCGAGCGCTATGATCGCGAAGTCGCCGACATGTTCGCGCTTCAGGACGAGATCACCGCCAGCGTGGCCGCGACGATCGAGCCGCGCCTTCTCGCTGCGGAAGCGCTGCGCATCCAGGCGCGAAAGATCGACGATCTCGGCGCCTGGGATCTGGTGGCGCGCGCCTTGTCGCATTTCTGGAGACTGACCGACGTCGGCGGCAGGACCGCGATCGACATGCTCACGCGGGCCGTCAAGCAGCATCCCGACTATGCGCCGGCCCACAGCACCCTGGCGATCGTGCTCGCTTTCGCCGCCTATACCGACTGGCAGCCCCTTCAGCATGTCGGCAGGCTCGCCATGATGCACGCGCACCAGGCCACGGAACTGGACGAGCGTGATCCATGGGCGCATCTCGCCCTCGGGTTCCTCGCCTTCATGTATCGAGAGCCGGTTCAGGCCGTTCGCTCCCTCAACGACGCCCTCGAGCTCAATCCGAATTTCGCGCTGGCGCAGACGGCGCTTGGCGGTGCGCTCGCCATGGACGGTCGATCGGAGGCAGCGCTGCTTCATCTCGATCAGGCGATGAAGATGAACCCGCGGGACCTCGTGGGGCTGAATGCCGGTGCGTGCGCCGTCGCGCACTATCTTGCCGGTCGCTATGACGAGGCGATTCGATGGGCGCGCGACGCCGTCCGGCAGCGATCCGGAACGTCGAGCTACTATCGCATTCTCTGCGCGAGCCTGGCCCAGGCCGGTCAGATGGACGAAGCGCGGGCGGTGCTGAACAAGCTGCGCGAGCTGCAGCCCAAGATATCTTTGGCATGGATCGAGGAGTCCGTCCCCTACACCGCGGAACCGATGCGAAAATTCCTGAAAGGCATGCAAAAAGCCGGTCTGACCTAGGCCGTAGTCCGAACAGACAGCGACAGGAGCTGCCCACCGCCTGGAAATCCGGCAAATCTCAGCGTTTTGTCAAGGGTTTCTCAAAGTCACCGCCGCGCACGCGCCGTACCATCAAGACATCCATTCAGGAGATGCTGATGGTAACGTTCCTAGATAGTCGCGAGGTTAAGCGCGCCACCACCTTTCGCACTCGTCCAAATTGTCTCGTTCCACGCGGCGCTGCCCAGCTAGCCCATAACGGCGGCTGATCTGATCGCGCGCCTCGACGTCCATCGGCCCTGGGTGAAGGACACAGATCATCGCAAGGGGAATGGCGATGTCGCACCTGGTCGATCCATTCGTTGAATTCTATCGAGTAGCGTCATTTCAATCAGCTCGGTCATCAACGCGAAACCATCGAACGCCCGCCAAGGACAGGCCGCCTTCGGCTGCCCGGCCGCCCCGGTCTTCGGACCGTTTGCGCGAATCCTGCGCTCCTTTCTGCCACGTCTATCCCGAACAGAACCCAGGAGAGCCAAACGGCTTTGCAAATCGCCTCCTCATATGGACAAGGCAGATGAGCGAACGGATTTCTCGCTTCCTCCGTTTCCGGCACGGCTCGACCTGACGTCCGATGGCCGTGACGCAGCCAACATTTCGGTATCGCGCGGCGGAGACCAGCACGGGCGGCCATTGGCATGCGATGGCCAGGCTCTGTCAGGTGCTGGTCTGCCTGCTGCTGCCGCCGATCCTCTGGGGATCGAACTTCGTGATCGGCAGGGCCGTGCACGGGACGATCGATCCCTTCTCGCTGAACTACTACAGATGGCTGATCGCCTTTGTCGTCCTGGCGCCGATGAGCTGGCCGGCCCTGCGGGGCTGCTGGCGGTCGATCGTCAGGCGCTGGCGATGGGTGCTCACACTCAGCCTCCTCAGCGTCGTTTCCTTCAACACGCTAGTCTACACCGCCTTGACCATGACCACGTCGGCTCAGGGCGCCTTGCTGCATGCTGCGACGCCTCTCGTCACCATGGCCCTCGCCCTGATCCTGCTTGGGGATCGGTTCTGCGGACGCCAGCTGGCTGGCTGCCTGCTGTCCTTCGGGGGCGCTGTGCTGGTGATCAGCAACGGGGTCATCACGTTCAGCCTGAACCACGGCGAAGGCATCATGCTGGTCACGGTGGCGATCTGGGCGCTGTTCACCGTTCTGCTCAAGATTCGGCCAGCCGACGTGCCTGCGCTGGCGCTCCTGCAAAGCCTGATCCTGGTGGGCCTGGTCGTGCAGACACCGTTCTTTCTCGCTTATGGCACATCGCCCCATGAGATTCTGGAGCGGTCACCGGAAGCGCTCATCGCCGCGCTCTATCTCGGCGTGGCCGCCAGTGCGCTCGCCTATTGGCTCTGGGACAAGGCCATCGAAATCGTCGGACCCACGGCCGCCTCGCAATTTTTCCATCTGGTGCCGCTTTCGGCGGCCATCATGGCGTGGAGCGTGCTCGGCGAATCCCTGTCGATCCGACAGTGGATCGGCGCCCTCCTGGTGCTGGCCGGCCTGATGGCCGCACAGGGACCGGCGATCATGCAGCGCCACTGGCGGGCCCGGGCCACCGGCGGAGGCGGAAAGGTCAGAGCCGCGCGCCAGGGGCGCCTGCTCTGACCGACCCGACACCCGCAAAGGGCTGGACGCGTGATGCTGCGCTTCGCTCAGGCCGCAGCGCGATAATCGACATAGCCTTCAGCACCCGGGCTGTAAAACAGCTCCTGGCGGGGGGCTGCGAGGTCCTTGCCTTGGCGCATCCGCGCCACCAGGTCCGGATTGGCGATGAACGGCACACCGAAGGCGATCAGATCCGCCTGGCCACTCGTGAGCGCCGCCTCGGCGCTTTCCCGATCGAAGCCGCCGTTCAGGATCAGCCGGCCGTCGAAGGCCCGGCTGATGGCCTCGACCGAGGCTTCCGGGATGCGTTCCGCGCCAAGCACCAGATGCAGGTAGAGAAGGCCCGCCTGCTTCAGCCGCTCGGCCAGCCAAACATATTGCGGCACCGTCTCGTCATAGGCCGGCATGTCGTTGAAGCCGCTATGGGGTGAAAGCCGGATACCGACCCGATCGGCGCCGATCGCCTTCGCCACGGCCTCCGCGGTCTCGGCGACGAAACGGCCGCGCGCGGCGACCGAGCCGCCATAACCATCGGTTCGCTGGTTGGTGTGCGGACTCAGGAACTGCTCCAGCAGATAGCCGTTGGCGGCGTGCAGCTCGACGCCATCGAAGCCGGCCGCGATCGCGTTCGTCGCTGCCTCGACGAATTCGCCTCGAGCCTGCTCGATGTCGGCTTCGGTCATCGCGCGCGGTGTCGGATGGGCTTTCATGCCTTCCTGATCGGTGAACATCTCGCCAGCGGCGGCGACCGCGCTCGGCGCGAGGATCTCGGCGCCCGCCGGCAGGTTGAGCGGATGACCGATTCGGCCGACATGCATCAGCTGCGCGATGATCCGACCGCCTGCCGCGTGAACCCTGTCCGTAACCTGCCGCCAGCCTTCGACCTGATCGGCGCTGAACAGCCCCGGAATGCGGGGGTAGCCCAGACCGTTCGGCGACGGAGCGGTGCCCTCGGTGATGATCAGTCCGGCCGATGCGCGCTGCGCGTAATAGTCGGCCATGAGCGCGTTCGGCAGGTTGTCGAGCGCGCGGCTTCGGGTCATGGGCGCCATGACGACGCGGTTGGCAAGCGAGATCGGTCCAAGCTCATAGGGCGAAAAGAGAGACATCGGCGGGCTCCTGCTGATTAGGGGCGTGCTTCGGGGGGGCGTGCTTCGGCTTGTCGAGCTTTGTATTTACTGGCCGCCATTCGCTGGACAATGGCAAAAAGACGGATAGACTGTCCTTCTATGAGGACAATGATCGATCAGGACCTGAACGGCCTGACCGCCTTCGCCAAGGTGGCGGAAGCGCAGAGCTTTCGCGGCGCCGCCCGCGCGCTGGGCCTGTCGAAATCGGCGCTCAGCCAGCGCGTCGCCAAGCTCGAGGAGCGGCTTGGTGCCCGGCTTCTCACGCGCAATACGCGCACGGTCCGGCTCACCGATGTCGGCGAGAGCTATCTCGAGGCGATCGCGCCGGCGCTCGCCGCCCTTCAGGCTGCCGACAATCTGGTTGCGGATCTGCAGCAGCGCCCGCGGGGCAATCTGCGCCTGACGGCGCCGGTGGAACTCGGTCAGTCCGTCCTCGGCGATGCGCTGATCTGGTTTGCAGAGCGTCACCCCGAGGTGGACGTCCATGTCGAGCTGACCGACCGGCAGGTCAATCTGGTCGAGGAGGGCTTCGATCTCGCGCTCCGGGTCGGGCCGCTTCGCGATTCCAGCCTGGTCTCGCGGCGGATCTCCGAGCCGCAGGCCAAGCGGCTCTATGCCAGCCCCGCCTATCTCCGCATCCACGGCGCACCCGCCACGCCGGCGGACCTCGTCGACCATCGCTGCCTCGTGATGACCGCTCATACGGATGCATCGACCTGGCGCCTTCACGGCCAGGAAGGCGCGCAATCGGTCGTGGTTCGCCCCAAGGTGGCGATCAACAGCTGGGGCGTGCTCCGCGATCTCGCCATTGCCGGCCTCGGCATCGCCCGTCTGCCGGAGCTCTATGTCCGGGACGCCCTGGCGGCAGGCGACCTGGTCGAAGTTCTCCCGGACCACGCCCCGCCGCCGGCAGCGTGCTATGCGGTCTTTCCCAGCGTCCGTAACCTGTCGCCCAACATCCGAGCCATGATCGATGCCCTGATCGAGCGGCTAGGTGCCGAAAGCTGTCGTCTCCACGGTCCGAGCAGACCGACCTCCGCGGATCGGGACGACAGGCGGGCGCGAGCTTCACGCTGAGATACGGGTCGACGGACACGCCCGCATGGTGGTTCAACGAATGACCCCGACTTCAACGCCGCTTCCTTTCGGACCACCAGGCCTGCCAGCGGTCAACGTCGTGGGCGAAGGATTGGCCGGTCAGCGCCGTCAGGGCGGCGGTGATATCCCCGATTTCCCAAGGCTCGATCCCCGTGCGGCTGAGACGTCGGATCAAGGCGTCGAGCGTGTCGCCGTTATGCTGATCGAGCCATCCGACGGTGGCCAGCGCGGCTATGGGTGGGTCCAGGTTCTTCTTGGTGGCATTGCGCCAGGAGGAGAGTGACGCCGCCAGCAGATCGACCGGCACATGTCCGTGGCCATTGACGGCTATCGCGCTCAGCAGGTGCCAGCCGAGGATCTGGGACCTCCTGCTGCGCGGGCTGACAAACCGCCACAGACCGCTTCGGAGATCGAGGGCATCGATATGCGCCGCCAAACGCTCGCCGATCGCCGGGTCGGCAACGGTCGTCAGCCGCCGCAGTGACCTGCTCAGCGCCTCGAGGCGACCGGCATCATCCCCCGGCCCGCTCGCCTCGAGATAGCCACCGATCTTCTTCTCGACATCAGCCCACATCGTGGCGTCGACGCGTCGTCGCGGCTGCGGCGCCAACGGCTTGGCGGCTGCAGCGCCGTGCATGTCGATCGCCCGCTTCGGGCCGAAGAGGCTGCCACCTTTCTTCGCGAAGGTGCCGACGAACACGCTGCCGCCGGACGCGGCGACGGCGATCGGCGTCTCGTCGAAGCGCTGGACCTCCTGCCATCGAACGGCATCGGCGGTCCGCCAGAGGCTGTTGCCGGCCACCATCCAGAGCGTTTCGCCGTCGGCGGCGAGATTGCGCACGCGGTCCGTCGTCGGCAGCACGATCCGGCGGACGTTCTCGCCATCATAGGCATGGAGGCTTGCGCCCGCATTCGTGTCGTTCAGGCCGAGAAGCAGCCCCTTCCACGGGGTCAGGCGATCCGTGCGATTGCCCTCCGGCCAGCCGGTCACCGGGTGGAGCGCGCCGCCTTGCCATTCGAGCAGCTTGGCGCCGCGCCGGCCGAAGGCCGAGGCGCCGACAAAGCAGCGCTCCTTGAAGGCGGCGACCGCGACCAGACGGCTGAATGCAGCCTCGTTTGCCGGATAGCTGCGCGCCAAGCGCCACGTCCGGCCGCCGTCCGACGACAGATGAAGCTGCCCCTCCCAGGCGCCGGTCACCGCGAGCAGATCGTCACCGCAAGCCCCGATGGCGTGGGTATGGAAAGCCAGGCCCTCAGGCAGGCGATGCCAACGCCAGGCTTGACCATCGGTGATTGCGTATTCGCCGGCACTCAGATTGAAGCGCGGATCTTCGAGCGGCAGCAACAAGCGGCCATCGACGACGGCCGGCACGCCGACATCCTGGCTGAAGAGGCCCCGCTCGAACCGAAGCTCCCGGCTCTCGGGATCGTAGCTGTAGATGTCGGCCGCATTGTTGTCCTCGAAGGGCTGGCTGTTGGTCAGCCAGACCCGGCCATCGAAAACGATCAGCCCCTTGACGGCTGGCCAGACACCGGGACGAGCCAGGCGCACCAAGGGCTCGTCAGCCGCACAGACGACCGGCGATAGGCAAAGAACAGCGAGCATGACCAGAAGCGTCGGGATCCCGACACGCCCGAGCCAAGGAGATGGCGACTTTGATGTCCGAGCCGATCGCTTCGACCAACTGCCTAGCAGCGAGGTTTTCGGCAACGCCACGTTCTTCCAATCATGCGGGATCGCCCTCACGGCATCTGTCGTCAGAAGTCGTGCATTCGCAAGGCCTCTGCAATCCGCTGCCTGATGGTCTCGTCACGAAACGGAAAGGCCTGGAAAAAATGATCGCTGGTCACATCGGTCCGGCGTGAGCGCGCATTCTCCGCCCAGGATGCCGCCGCGGCGGTGTCGCCGTTCAGGCTGTGCGCGACCACGGCGATCATCGCGATCAGCACATGGGCGCCCGGCGAGCGTGCCGCCTTTTCCGCCCATTCCGCCGCCTTGGCCTCATCGCCCTCGATCATGCAGGCCAGCGCGCGGGTGCCGAGCATAGCGTAGAGAAAGGGATCGAGAGGGCTGAGAGACATGGCGACTTCGGCATTTGCCGAGCCCTCGTGGCCATGGCCTGAAAGGGTGTCGGTCCAGGCGCGGGCATAAATCCCCTGGGCATAGTTGGGGCTGATCGAGGTCGCCCGGTCGAGCCAGCCGCGGCTGGCGTCGAGATCGCCTTCCAGCCAGAAGGTGCGGCCCATGGCGAAGTTGGAGAACGGGTCCATGGGATCGAGCTGGATCGCCTGGGCGGCAGTGTCTTTGGCCTTAAGGATCTCGGCTGCCGTATCCCCGGTGTATTTGAGAAAGGCGTTTTGAAAATGGGCGGAAGAGAGGCCGGCATAGGCCCGCGAGAATCCCGGGTCCTGCCGGATCGCGCGCTCGAACAGCCTCGCCGCGGCGGCATTGTCGTCCCTGGCGAAGCGGAGCAGATGCTGCAGGCCGAGATGGTAGCTCGACCAGGCGTCCAGGCTGTCCGGGGTGGCCAGGCGGGCGAGACGGGCTTCGTTCAGCGGGATCTGGAGCTCGAGAGCGGCGACGATGCTGGCGACGATGCGGCTTCGGATCTCGTGAATGTCGTCGAGGGAGGCGGTAAAGCGGTCGCCCCAGAGCACGCCGCCGTCTCGGGTGTCGGCGAGCTCGACGCCGATCGTGATCCTGGTGCCGAACATCTCGACCATGCCCGTCAGGCCATAGCGCACGCCGAGCAGCCGGCCGAGCCCGGCAATGTCCGGGTCGACGCCGCGAAACCGGAAGGATGACCCGCGCGCGATCACGAACAGCCAGCGCAGCCGGGCGAGCGCGCTGATCAGATCGTGGGGCAGCGCGTCGGCGATACCGGCATAGCCGTCCGCATCGCCGAGCCAGCGAAACGGCAGCACCGCGATCGATGGCTTGACCGTGGTCCCCTGTCTGCCCAGATCGGCGTTCGCCTCGCCCGACAGCTGAACATCGGGCGTGGCGTGGCCTGCCTCTGCTGCCATCGGCGTGGCCGCAGCGCGGGCGGCCGGTTGCACCGGCTCCAGCCTGACCTCGCCGACGAATCGAAAACCCTGGCCGTGGACGGTGCGGATCAGGCGCTGGCCTGCGCCGCTGTCGTCGAGGGCGCGGCGTGCCGACTTGATGCGGCTGGCGATCGCCGAGTCCGAAACGATCCGGCCGTCCCAGACCTTTTCGATCACCTCGTCCTTGGAGACCATGCGCTCCCGGTTCTCGATCAGCAGCAGCAGGAGGGCGAAGACCTGCGGCTCGATCGCCACCGCCTCGCCGTCCTTCCGGAGCTCAACTTTGCCCGCATCGAGCGCGAATTGTTCGAACCGGTAGATCATGAGAGGAGATCCTAGCAGATCTTCAGGAAATCTCCCTGAAATCTCCAGGATACATCCAGGCCGTCGTCAAGCACCCGGGCGCTCCTGCCGATAGAACGGTGATCAGAGCTTCGGAAACGCTCTGCACGCATTCAACAGCGAGAGGAAGAAGAGGATGGACACGGCTCTTGCGACACGACCGGACACCCCGGATTTCGACGCCATCAAAACCAAGCAGCAGGCGACCTGGGCATCGGGCGACTATGCGGTCGTCGGCACCACGCTTCAGATCGTCGGCGAGCAGCTTTGCGAGGACATCGACCTCGCGCCCGGTTCCCGGGTCCTCGACGTCGCTGCCGGCAATGGCAATGCCACGCTGGCTGCAGCGCGACGCTTCTGCCAGGTGACCTCGACCGACTATGTCGGCGCCTTGCTGGAACGTGCCGAGGAGCGCGCCGCGGCCGAGCGTCTGAGGGTCACCTTCCGGACTGCCGATGCCGAGGCCCTGCCGTTCCCGGACGACAGCTTCGATGCGGTGCTCTCCACTTTCGGCGTGATGTTCACGCCCGATCAGGCCAAGGCCGCGAGCGAGCTGCTACGGGTCTGCCGCCGAGGCGGCGTGATCGGCCTCGCGAACTGGACGCCCGGGGGCTTCATCGGCCAGGTCTTCAAGACCATCGGCGGCCATATTCCACCGGCGCCGGGTCTCAAGCCGCCCTCGCGCTGGGGCACCGAACAGGGCCTGGCCGAACTCTTCGGCGACCGCGCGGGCGTCACGCTCGAGACCAGGCAGTTCGTGTTTCGCTACCTGTCCGTCGACCATTTCATCGAGGTGTTTCGCACCTTCTACGGACCGATCAACAAAGCTTTCGAGGCGCTGGGCGATCGGAGCGGCCAGCTGGAGCAGGATTTGCGTTCGCTGCTCAGGGACTTCAACGTCGCCAAGGACGGCACGCTGGTCGTTCCCTCGGACTACGTGAATGTAGCGCTGCGGAAGCGCTAGCTGAGGCGAACTATCTCCAGTCTGCCCGCCGATCCCACTTCCGACTTGCCCGGCATGCGCAGGCGGATCGGATAGGAGACGGTCCGTAGCAGTCAGGTGAAACTGCTCAAGTCTCGACGCTCAACAGGCCTGGCAGCAGCGGCATCGCTCTGTCAGGCCTTCTGCGACGGCGCCCCCTGCGAAGCCCGAGTGTCAAGCTGCGATTACCTCGCATCCGCTGCCCTTGCGGCCATCGATCTGACCACCAGCAGTGGATGATCTTGGAAGCCTCACCTGGTCGCTCCTGCTTTGGTGGAGGCCGGACACAGCTAATGCGCTCTCGTGCTCGACCGGGACGTGCACGAGGATACGCCATTCAAGCGCGAGGCGAAGCCGATCAACGTCGGCTAGCGAAAAGTGCGCCATGGCGGGATCTTGTGTCTTGGTCCGATTGACCGGATGCTGAAAGCCACGCGCAGGTCCATGATTGGCCGGTGATACGGGCGGGAACGACGTCCGCCGTCGAGGCCTACTCAGGGAGGTGACATGAGCAAAACGACCGGCACCTTCGGCGACGATCCGATGCTGGCGCCGCGCTACATGAACATCCCCACCTTCATGCGCACGCCGATGGTGAACGATCCTGCCGAGGTCGACATCGCGCTGATCGGTGTGCCCTACGACAACGCCGTCACCAACCGGCCGGGTGCGCGCCACGGGCCGCGCGAAGTCAGAAACGCCTCCACCATGATGCGCACCATCCATCACGTCACGCGCATCAATCCTTATAGCCTGTGCAAGGTCGGTGATCTCGGCGACGTGCCGCTTCCTCACCTCTTTGACGACGCCGGCGTGGTCGAGGACATCGAGAGCTTCTATCGGAAGCTCGCCGCTGCGGGCACGACTCCCCTATCCATCGGCGGCGATCACTCCATCACCTTCCCGATCCTGAAGGCGCTCGGTGCCGAAGCCCCGCTCGGCCTCGTGCATATCGATGCGCATACCGACACCTGGGACCAGTTTCTGAACACCAGGTTCTCCCACGGGGCGCCCTTCCGCCGGGCCGTGGAAGCCGGCGTGCTCGATCCGAAGCGCACCATCCAGATCGGCATACGCGGTGCCCAGAACGCCGACGAGGGCTGGCGCTACGCCGAGGAAAACGGCATGCGCGTCGTCTTCATCGAGGAGCTGAACGAGCGCGGCTGCCAGGCGATCGTCGAGGAGGCGAGAGCCGTCGTCGGCGACCGTCCCGCCTATGTCACCTTCGACATCGACTGCCTCGACCCCGCCTTCGCACCCGGCACCGGCACGCCGGAATTCGGCGGCCTCACCCCGGTCCAGGCGCAGACCCTGGTGCGTGGCCTCGCCGGCCTGAACCTGGTCGGTGCCGATGTCGTCGAGGTGTCGCCGCCCTTCGACCATGCAGGTATCACCGCGTTAGCGGGGGCCACGATGGCATATGAATTGCTTTGCATTCTGGCATCGGCGCGCAGGCGCGGCCTGGCCGACGACTGATTGCCCTAGGGCGGCCAACAACGAAGAAACCAAAGAGAGGAAACAGCTATGAAACCGAAGACTGCGAGAACGCTACCCGGATTGACTTTAGGCGGACTGACCCTCGGCGCCGCGCTTGCCTTCGCCACGCCGGCGAGCGCTGCCGACCTGATCCGCTGCGTCTATCCGTTCTGGTTCGGCTTCGCGCCGGTGCCGGTCGCGATCGAGCTCGGCTATTTCGCGGAAGAGGATCTGGAGGTCACCACCGTCTTCGACAACGACCGCGCCAATGTCCTGCCGGCTTTCGAAAGCGGCGATCTCGACTGCACCATGCGCACCATCGGTGAATACATGTCCAGGCCGCGCACCCCGGACACGCCCGGCACCATCATCGGCACGATCGACGTTTCGGTCGGTGCCGACGGCGTGGTCGCCGGTCCCGAGATCGAGACGGTCGAGGATCTGGTCGGCAAGGTGTTCGCCGGCGAGATCAATCATCCCGGCACGGTCATGACCCAGTATGCGCTGTCCAAGCTCGGCCACAGCATGGACGATGTCGAGCTGCGCCTGATCGCGACCGATGATTCGATCGCGGTGTTCGAGGATCCCGAGGTCGCGGCCGTCGCCACCTGGGAGCCGATGATGAGCAACATCGTCGACAACACTTCGCGCACCGGCTCGAAGATCCTCCTCTCCTCCGCCGACTTCAACGGCCTGATCACCGACGTCATCATCGTCCACGACGACGACCTCGCGGCGAACCCGGAAAAATACAAAAAATTCCTGCGCGGCATCTATCGCGCGGTCGACCTCTACAAGACCGACCCCGACGCCTTCCTCGCCGCAGCCGCCCCTGCCTTCGACGTCACGCCCGAAGAGATGGCAGCCGACCTCGGCGGCGTGCAGTACACGACCTACGAGGACAGCGTCGACTTTCTGGGCGCGTCAGGCAGCCCCGGCAAGCTCGGCCAGGTGTTTTCCGACCTGAACGACATCAACCTGTCGCTCGACCTCCAGGACGAAAGCCTAACCTACGAGAACCACGTCGACCCAAGCATCCAGGACGCCCTGTTCGACGGCGCCAAGCGCTAGTGGCGTGGCCGCTTCATCGGGTCCAGACCGCCATTGCCGGGATCGACGGTATGCGCCCAAGCTTTCGACGTTGGCCGCCTGCTTTCCTCGCTGAAAACCCAGCGCCGAGTTTGGCGGACATGAGGGGGCAGGCGGGCCGGCCGCGGTACGCCTGCCGCCGTGGTTCGCGGTGAGTGCTGGACGCCGGCAAGGATCGGAGCTGCTGCGTTTTCGCGGTCAGGTGCTGGCGCGCACGGAAACGCTCCTTGGCATCGGCGCCTTCGTCGGGCTGATCCTGCTCTGGCAGATGATCGCTGCCTTCGAGCTGATGCCGGCTCGCTTCCTGCCGGGACCGCTCGCCGTGCTCGAAGCGCTCGGCCGCATGTTTTTCCAGAACGATTTTCTCGGCGACATCGGCATCAGCATCGCGCGCGTCTGGGTGGCGTTTCTACTGTCCGTGATCATGGCGGTGCCGCTCGGCATCTGGATGAGCAGCTACCGGCTGGTCGGCGCCCTCACCGAGCCGGTGATCGACTTCATCCGCTACCTGCCCGTGCCGGCCCTCGTCCCGCTCCTGCTCATCTGGTTCGGCATCGGCGAGGAGAGCAAGATCGCCGTACTCTGGATGGGCACCTTCTTCCAACTCGTCCTCCTGATCGCCGACGATGCCAAGCGCGTGCCCTGGGAATATGTCGAGATCGGCTACACTCTCGGCGCCAGGCCGCGTCAGATCATCCGCGACATCGTGGTGCCGTCCATGGCACCCTCGATGATCGACAATCTGCGCATCACGCTCGGCTGGTGCTGGACCTATCTGATCGTCGCCGAGATCGTCGCGGCGAACAGCGGCATCGGCCACGCCATCTGGTCCATGCGCCGCTTCGTCAAGACGCCTGAGGTCATGGCCGGCATCCTCACCGTCGGCATCATCGGCCTCGCGACCGACCAGGCGATCCGCTACGCTCACCGCCGTTACTTCCGCTATCTCGGATAGCTCGATGACCGGGACCTCGACCTTTCTTTGCTTCGACCGGGTCACGAAAAAATTTGCGGACCAGGGCGGCGGCGATATCGAGGTGATCCGCGACACCACCCTCGCCATCGACGAGGGCGAGATCGTGGTGTTTCTCGGCCCCTCTGGCTGCGGCAAGACCACGCTGATGCGCATGGCCGGTGGGCTCGATTTTCCGAGCGACGGCCGCATCCTGCTGCACGGCGAAGAGGTCGAAGGACCGGACCGGCGGAAGGGCATGGTGTTCCAGTCCTACTCCTCCTTCCCCTGGCTCACAGTCCACGAAAACGTTCTTTTCGGCATGCGCTACAGGTACGACCTGAGCGCGGACGACAAGAAAAAGCGAGCGGAGCACTACACCCAGCTCGTCGGTCTCGGCGATTTTTCGGACTTCTACACGAACAAGATCTCCGGCGGCATGCGCCAGCGCGTGGCGATCGCGCGCACGCTCGCAGCCGATCCGGACATCCTGCTGATGGACGAGCCCTTCGGCGCGCTCGATGCGCTCACCCGCGAATTCCTCCAGCTCCAGCTTCTCGACATCAATCGCACCGAGAAGAAAACCGTGATTTTCGTCACGCACGACGTCGAAGAGGCCGTGCTGCTCGCCGATCGGATCATCCTGTTCTCGGCGAGGCCCGCGCGCATCATCGAGGACATCGCCGTCGCGAAAACGCTCGGCGACGATCCGCGCAGCATCGAGACCAAGGAAAGCGATCGTTTTTTTCAACTTAGAAACCGCATCCTGCACATTACCCGCAAGGAGGCGGGGCGAGCCGCCCCTGCGCGACAAGAGTAGAAGGAGCCCGACATGGACTTCAGCGGCAAATCCGTTCTCGTCACCGGTGCCAGTCGCGGCATCGGCTACGGCATCGCCAAGGCCTTTGCGCTCGCCGGCGCCGATCTCACCATCCTCGCCGACGATCCCGAAACGGAGAAAGCGGCCGAGGCGCTGAGCGAGCTTTGCGGCCGGCCCGTCGGCGCGCTGGTCGCCGACATCGCAGACCGTGACGCCGTCAAGGCAAGCGTCGGCGGGTTCGAAAAAATCGACGTGCTGATCAACAATGCCGGCCTCGAGCTGATCACGCCGTTCGACGAGGAGGGCGACGAGGTCGAAAACACCTTCCGCCGCATCGTCGACATCAACGTCAACGGCAGCTTTTTTGTCACGAGAGAGGCAGTACCAAGAATCCCGGACGGCGGCCGCATCATCTTCACCGCCTCGGTCTGGGGCAAGAGCGCCGAGGCCGGCTTCGCCGCCTATTGCGCCTCCAAGCACGCAGTCATCGGCCTGGCCCGCACCCTCGCCAAGGAACTCGGCCCGAGAAACATCACGGTCAACGCCGTCTGCCCCGGCTGGGTCAAAACCGTCGCCTCGATGCGCTCCCTCGGCAGGATGGCGTCACGCCATGGCCGCGACGAGCAGGCGCTCCTCGACGACATCGTCGCGACGCAGGCGATCGGCGGCCTGATGGAACCGGACGACGTCGCCGCCCCCTACCTCTTCCTCGCCTCCGAAGCCGCCGCCAACATCACCGGCCAGGCCCTCAACATTGACCGCGGCGAGCTCATGGCATGACCTGCGCACTTGAAGGCCGGCGCGCGCTGGTGACGGGCGCGGCTCGCGGCATCGGCAGGGCGGCCGCTGATGCGTTGCTGCAGGCGGGCGCCAGCGTCGCCATGCTCGACCGGATGGCCATAACGGATGTCCCAAAAAACGCGCTCGCTCTGCAGGCGGACGTGTCGAGCGAAGCGGACGTGCAAGCCGCTCTGACCCAAGTCCGAAAAAAATTTGGTGGGCTGGATATCGTCGTGAACAACGCAGGTGTTCTGCTGGAGCGCGGCCTGCTCGACTGTTCACTCGACGACTTCGATCGGGTGATCGGCGTCAATCTGCGCGGCACGTTCCTGGTCGGCCGGGAAGCTATCCGCATGATGGTGAGTCAGGGCGAAGGCGGCCGGATGATCAACATCAGCTCCGAGCTCGCCTATCTCGGCCGCGAGGCGTTTTCGCTCTACTGCGCGTCCAAAGCGGGCGTGCTCGGCCTCACCCGCTCCTGGGCGCGCGAATTCGCGCCGGACATCCTGATCAACGCCGTCGCTCCCGGCCCGACCGATACTGCCATGCTCGACATCGGGGCCATGTCGCCGGAATGGCGTGCCAAGGAAACAGCGATCCCGCTCGGCCGCATCGGCAGGCCCGAAGAAATCGCCAAGGTCGTCACCTTCCTGGCCGGCCCGGACGCTTCCTTCATCACCGGCCAGTGCTACCAGGTGAACGGCGGCGCCGTGATGCCCTAGTGGCATGGGTGGCGGGGCCACATCATCCACTTTGGCTCAGCGCTTGATCGGCATCACCGGCTGATCATAGTAGGGTAGCTCGTCAACCCTGAGCTGGCAGCTCTCACGGCAGGAGATAACGTGGCGGGCGATGTCCTCCAGCGGAGCCAACCAGACGTCACCGCGGCCGACCACGTCCTCGATCAGCTTTTCCACCTGGCGCCAGCGCGCGAGCCGCCCGCTGACGAAAGGATGCCAGACGCCGATCCAGAGCCCGCCCGCCTCGTAGGCGGCCTCGAACTCCTCGCGAAATCCCTCCATGGCGCGCGTCGGCGACATGACCTGCATGACATAGTCGAGCTCCAGGCTGTGCACATAGGGCGGCCAGTCGTCGACGCCCCAATGGGTCGGCAGCTCCACCAGCTCGCCGTCGGCGGTCTTCAGCAGATAGGGAATGTCGTCACCCATCAGCGAGCTGTCGTACAGGAAACCCTGCTCGATCAGGAGATCGGCGGTGTTGTCGGAAAAATGATAAAGCGGCGAGCGATTGCCGCGCGGCCGCTTGCCGGTGAAACGCTCGATCACCTCGATGCTGCGCTCCAGCCAGTAGCGCTCGTCCGCGCGAGAAAGGCTGTTCGGCGCCTCGTGGATATAGCCGTGAAAGCCGACCTCGTGACCGTCGGCAACGATCGCCTCGACCGCCTTCGGATAGTGCTCGATGCACCAGGCCGGAATGAAAAAGGTCTGGCGCAACCCGAAGCGCCGGTACCCCTCCAGGATGCGCGGCACGCCGACCTCCGGACCGTAGCGCAGCATCGACATCGCTGAGATCTTGGTCAGTGAATTCGTCGGATGGTCGATATGCAGGAGGCTGTCCGCGTCCATATCGAAGGTGATCGCGGCAGCACAGCGTGCACCGTTGGGCCAGGGGATCGGGTTTCGGATCATGACGGTGGTGACCTCAGTGAATGCCTTGGTCAGACCAGCTTGACGCGAACCCGTTTGAATGGCTAGACGCGAACCGGCCCAGAAAAGAGCCCGCAGCAGGCATCCAACGTGGTCGGGCGGCGCTCTATTCGGCCGCCTGTGCACAGAAGCATGATGCGCCGACCGGACGGTCGGCTCGGCTTTCGGCCAGGGCCAGCCGCTGCGCAATCAAACGGCCTTCGATCGTCTTGTCACGCCCCTGCGCCAGCAAGCAGTCGTTAAGTCCTCGCAGGCTCCAGATATTGTCGGGATGGATTTGCGCCCTGCTCAGCTGCCCGCCAAGACCCAGGTCCTCGAGATAGACGGCCTCGGCTTCGTCAATCCGTCCCTGTTCGAGCAGGAGGGCGCCGAGGGCATGCCGCGAGGGCTGCATCCAGCCCCAGGGCTCATCATAGGGCAGCGAATCCTCCAGCGCGACCGCGTCGCGCAATCTCGCGAATGCGGTCTCGAAGTTTCGTTTTCGATACTCGATCTCGCCGTCCAGCATGGCCTCGGCCACGGCGAGCTGCTCGAGACAGAGCACGTTGTGCAGCCGTCGCGTTTCGGGCATCCGATCACGGGCCGCGAGGAAACGCGTTCTCTCCTGCTCGGCATCGTCCACCTCACCACGGGCGGCGTGAGCGACGCCCTTGGCGTAGTGCAGTGTAGCGGTGAGATTGGCATACAGCGCCGCATCGTCGGGCAAAGGCTCGTCGATGATTTGCCGCCATCGGCCAAATCGAATGAGGACATGCACCCAAATCGCCATGTAGCTCTCGAAAAAGTCGGCGAACGGTGGCGAGGACACGCGCAGCAACGCCTCCGGTGTCACATCGACAAGTTCACGTGCCGCCGTCCAGGCCGAGGCAAACTGGCCGAGGAACATCGCGCCATAGACGGCGAAATGATAATTGTGGATACGGTATCCGGTGTAGATCGTGAACACACCGGTTCGATCCAGCGCCTTTCTATCGACTTTTGTCGCCTGCCAATTCCAGTAGGCGACATCCCGGTAGTGCCCGCACTGAATGTCGATATGGGTCGGCATGTGGATGAGATGCCCGGCGTCCGGCACGAGTTCGCGCAACACATCGCCCGCTTTGAGCGCTTTTTCCGGAAATGGGGACATCTCCATCAGGTGGACATAGAGGTGCAGGATACCCGGATGGCGCATGGCCTCGGGATCATGATCCAGCGCCGCCTCCAGGATCGCCTGGGCCTCCAGCGTGCCAGCATCCGTCGCCGGTTCGCCCGTGGCCTGATCCCACATTTGCCAAGGCGTTCGATTCATGATCGCCTCAGCGTAGATCGCCCTCAGATCGAGGTCGTCGGGAAAGGCTTCATGCGCCGCCTTCATGGCATGGGCGAAGGCATCGTTCCAGCCGCGCATAACGTCGAGTTCATCAGGCTCGCGTCGAGGGAAACGCGCCGGCAAGGCTTCGATCAATGCCCGCTCCGGCCGGCTCACATGCTCGATCAGTGCAAGCGCAGCCTGGGTGGCATCAAAGGCGGTCGCGAGCGAATCGCGCTGCATGCTCGCGTCACGCCGTTCCCAGGGCAGATTGTAATTGGGGCCGGTCGCATAGGCGACGCCCCAATGCGCCATCGCACAATTCGGGTCGGCGCCTAGCGCCTTTTGGAAACAGGCGACAGCTTCGTCGTGAAAATAGGCGAAGCACCAGACGAGCCCGCGATCGAACCAGCGCTGCGCCTCGGCCGAGGTCGTCGTCACCTGACGCGAATAAACGTCGATATGATAATAGTCCATGCCGGTCCCCACATTTTGGAAAGGGCTAAACTGAAAAGCGAAGAATGCCGCAGATCGACGGTCAGTTGTCCTTCATGATCGACTTCGGCGCCTCGCCCGTTTCCATCCAATGCTCGAGCGCGGTCAGGGGATCGATGCTTTCCATGACGATACCGCCAGGGCCCGGCAGGATGCCGCAGTGGTCCATCCCCGGGATCATGAAGAGCTGGACATTCTCGGCCAGGGCCTCCGGCCCTCCTGCCGCAGCTTGGGCTGCTTCATGCCACGCAACGGTCTGGAAAGGCGTCACGATCGCATCGGCCCAACCGTGCCAGACGATCATTTTGCCGCCTGCCTCCCGGAATTTCGCGATGTCCGGAGAGTCGGCGTTGAACATCGCCTCGGCCTTGGCCATGCGCGCCGGATCTTTGTCGAAATCGAAGTCGGCGGGATCCCATTCCGGGCCGGGGTCGTGTTCGAAAGCCAGGTAGGCGCCATACGACTTGGCGAACTGGGGATTGAGCGGCGGTGCGCCCCCTTCCTTGCCCGTCAGCCAGAGCCACCAGAAGGGCTCCGACCCTGCCGGAGTTCCGCCCGGATAGAGCTCCTCGCCCGCGGCATTGACGGGGGGACGATACCATGTCGTCACGACGTCGATCTCGGCCTGGGTCAGGCATTGCCCGCTGTCTGTGTCGCCTTTGCAGAGAAGCGTCGAGGCATCGGGCTTGCACATGCGGGGGTCGGCGATCAGGCCGTCCTCGGCCCCATCCAGGCCGTCGCATTGCCGCATCACCTCGTCGCCGATCAAGCCGTCTTTCCCCGGCTTCAGGATCGGCTCGCCACCCGGGCCGGTGTTCGCCTTGACGAGCCATGCCAGAGCGGCGCCGGCCAGACCCGTCTCGTTCATGGCCGGCGCGCCGGAGATAATGCCTTGGTAGTTCTCGGGATAGCGCTGTGTCGCCATGTGGGCCAGACGCCCGCCAGTCGAGCACCCCTGAAAGATCGAGTCGCCGCTGGCTTCGCCGTAGAATTCCGCGATCACCGCATGGGCAACGCGGTAGGTCTCGCCGATGGCGCGCCAGCCCCAGTCACGTTCGGCGTTGGGGTTCGCATCGGCCCAATCCGCATCGACCACCGACAGACCGTGGTGGCCGCTGTCGGAGGTCGCTGTGGCGTATCCGCGAGCCAGCCCGGGGCCCATCGCGTTCACAAAGCGGCCTCCTGCGTCGGCTCGCCCGAGAACGCCGCACCACCCGCCGCATCCGGTCTGGTAGAACTTGCCGTTCCAATTCTCCAAGGGCAGCCGGGTTTCGATGGAAATGGACGGCAAAGCGGTCGCGCGCACCTCGCAATAGGCTGGCAGGGCCTCGGTTGCGGCCATGACCCGTGTAGACGTGACATAGGCTGCATCCATCCCGAAATTGCGCAGCGCCTCGCAACGCTCTGCTGGATCGCTTTGAGCCCGTGCTGCCGTGGCCGCCACCGATCCCATGATCGCCAAAATCGTGACGACTGCCCTTCCCGTCGACTTCGTCATGGATGCTCTCCTCCCTCGACTCTGCGGCCTCGTTCACTTTAGCCCGTGCTTGCGCTCATGACGATGGCATCAATCGGACGCCGAATGCGTGCAAACGCATCGCCCTGCGCATCGGTCGAAGCGTGAAAGCGATCAACAGACCCTAGAAGCTGCCGGGATAGAGCCCGCCGTCGAGCAGCAGGTTCTGGCCGGTCATGTAGCCGGCCTGCAGGCTGCAGAGGAACGCGCAGGTGGCGCCCAGCTCGGCCGGATCGCCCACGCGGCCGGCGACGGGGTTGGCGGTGAGATGCATGGTGATCTCTTTCGACTTGCGCAGGCGGTCGGTGTCGAAGGGGCCGGGCAGGATGTTGTTGATGGTCACGCCCTTGCCGGAAAGCGAAGGCGCGAGGCCGAGGACGAAGTTCGTGAGGCCCGCACGCGTGGCGTTGGAGAGGCCGATGACCGGGATCGGCACGCGCACCGCGGATGAGGTGATGTTGACCACACGGCCGAAGCCCCGGTCCGCCATCCCGTCGACCGTGCGGCGGATCAGGTCGACGGCCGAGAGCATGTTGGCGTCGATCGCGGCGATCCAGGTCTCGCGGTCCCAGTCGCGGAAGTCTCCTGGCGGCGGGCCGCCGGCATTGTTGACGAGGATGTCGGGTGCCCCGCCCGCCGCCTCGATCAGGGCCTCGCGGGTGGCCTCCAGGCTCACGTCGCCCGGCACCGCGGTGACCGTGACCTCCGGCGCCGTAGCACGGATCTCGGCGGCGGTCGCCTCGAGCGTGGCCTCGGTGCGGCCGTTGACGACGACGTTCACGCCCTCGCCGGCAAGCGCCATGGCGCAGCCGCGCCCGAGCCCCTTGCTCGCGGCGCAGACGATCGCGGTGCGTCCTCGAATTCCCAGATCCATCGTCGCTCCTCAGCCTGGTTTTCCGTTTGCTTGTCTATTCGGATATGAAGCCGTGTCGACGGTCATGGCATCCTATCGCCGAAGCTGAAGGACACGGCGCCGAGCCCGCCGACGCGGGCGGTCACCCGATCGCCCGGTGTGATCGGGACCATGGGACCGAGCGCCCCGGTCAGCACGACCTCACCCGCCTTCAGGCCCACCGCGCGGGCAAGCCAGGCGGCGGCGTTGAGGGGATGGCCGAGGCAGGCGGCACCGGCCCCCACCGAGGCCACCTTGCCGTTCACTTCCAGCGCCATGCCGCAAGTGTAGAGGTCGAGCCCATCCAGCGGCCGGCGGTCGCCGCTCAGAACGTAGAAGGCCGAGGAGCCGTTGTCGGCGACGGTGTCCGCGAAGGTGATCTTCCAATCCTCGATGCGGCTGTCCACGATCTCGATGGCGGCCATCGCGCAGTCAGCCGCGGCCAGAACGTCCTCGGCCGTGGCCGTCGGCCCGTCGACGTCGCGGGCCAGGATCAGGGCGACCTCGGCTTCGGCCTTGGGCTGGATCACCCGGCCCGGATCGAGCGCGCCGCCATCGGCGATCTCCATGTCGGCGAACAGGACACCATAGTCGGGCTGATCCACGCCGAGCTGCGCCTGCACCGCCTTCGCCGTCAGCCCGATCTTGCGCCCGGCGATCCGACGGCCCTCGGCGACCCAGTGATCGGTATTGGCCTGCTGGATGGCATAAGCCATGGCCTCATCCGTCGGCGCGACGGCGTCCCGCAAAGACGGTATGGGACGACCGCCATAGGCGCTCCGGAGACGTTCGGCGATGAGGGCTGCGTCCTGCCTGGTCATGACTTGGTTTTCCGTGACGTGATGTCCTGTGGATGCATGGTGGCCTCAGCGCCGGGCTTTGCGCGCCTGGCGCCATTCGGCGATGATCCCGGTGTATTCGACTGGCCCGCCGCCATAGGCCGAGCCCACGAAGGTGGGCTTGTCGCGGAAATTGCCCTCGTTGTTGAGAAAGCCCGGCGTGCATTCCTCGTAGAACTTCTGCTTGTCCACCTTCTTGGCTTTGAGGAGCGCGTACCATTCGGCCTGCTCCTCCTCGGAGACCTCGCTGACGTCGATCCCCTCTGCGAGATCGCAGGCGATCTGATCCACGGCGTGCTCGCCCTGGATCTCCAGAACATGGGTGTAGTTGAAGGCGAGCGTTCCCTGCGCGGTGCCGCCGACGATATGAAAATTGGGAAAGCCGTGAACCTGGGTGCCGTGCAGCGACTTCACCCCGTCGGACCAGTAGGCTGACAGGGTCACGCCATTTCGCCCCGTCACCTCGTAGCCGCCGGCCTCATGCGCCCGAGCACCCACGTCGAAGCCGGTGGCCAGGATGATGCAGTCCACCTCGTAGCGGTCGTCGCCGACATGCACGGCATGGGCGCTGATCCCGGTGACGCCCCTGCCCTCCGTATCCACCAGCGTGATGTTCTCTTCGTTGAGCGACTGCAGGTAGTTGTCCGAAAACAGCGGCCGCTTGCACAGGTAATTGTACCAGGGCATCGCGGCCTCGGCGGTCTTCGGGTCCTTCACCAGCTCGCGCACCTGCGCGCGCAGCTCCTCCATCTTCTCGAAGTCGACCTCCTGCATGATCTCCGGCGGCGGCCGATCGGCACCGGACGCCGCCTGCTCGGCCATGCGTTTGGCGAAGCGCGTCCAGAAGTCCGTCCAGCCGTCGCCGACCACATCTTCCTTGTGGGGCAGGCCCGAGATGATGGTCAGGAAATTCTCCATCCGCGCCTTTTGCCAGCCCTTCGGCTGGCTCTTGAACCACGCGACGTCCGTGGGGCCGTTGTTGCGCGCGGCGATGGTGGAGGGGGTGCGCTGGAAGATGTAGACCCGCTCGGCATGCTCGGCGAGCTTGGGCACGATCTGGATCGAGGTGGCGCCGGTGCCGATCACGGCGACCCTCTTGTCAGCGAGCCTGGTCTGCCCGCCCTCGGTGTCGCCGCCGGTGTAGTCGTAATCCCAGCGGCTGGAATGGAAGATCCTGCCCTCGAAGTCCTGGATGCCGGGAATGCCGGGCAGCTTGATCTTCATCAGCGGGCCCTGCCCGATCATCACATGGCGCGCCTCGATCCTGTCGCCGCGATCGGTGCCGACGATCCAGCGCGCCTCCTCCTCGGACCAGTCCATGCGCGTCACCCTGGTCTGGAAGAGGGCGCGATCATAGAGGTCGAAATGGCGCCCGATCGCCTGGCAATGGCCGAAGATCTCCGCCCCCTTGGCGTAGCGTTCCGAGGGTATGGTGCCGACTTCCTCCAGCATGGGCATGTAGACATAGGATTCGATGTCGCAGCGGATGCCCGGATAGCGGTTCCAGTACCAGGTGCCGCCGAAATCGCCGCCCTGCTCGACGATGCGGAAGTCGGTCACACCGGCCTTCACCAGCTTGCTGGCGCTGATCAGCCCGCCGAAGCCGCCGCCCACCACCAGGACGTCCACCTGCTCGGAAACCGGCGCGCGCTGCAGCGGCTCCTTGATGAAAGGATCGTCGGCGAAATGCTCGAAGACGCCGGTCGCGTCCTGGAACTGCGCGTCCCGATCGGCGCGCAGGCGCTTGTCGCGCTCCTCCCGATATTTTTCCTTGAGTGCGGCGGGATCATAGTTCGTCGTCGGCCTGTCGCCAGACATCGCGCATCCTCCCGTGATCCTCTTCTACAACCTCGGGGCGGGACGCCGTCGAAGGCCCCCAGCCTGCCGGTCGGCTAGGGATAACTTTACACGAGTGATGCTAGCATGCAAGCATGTCAGTAGTGATTTTTGGTTTCAGAGTGACTCTGCCCTCCGGATTTCGTCGGCGACGCGGGCGATGTGCCTGAAGGTGACCTGCTCCGCGCGGTCCGCATCGCGGGCCTCTATGGCATCGATGATATCGTCATGATCCCTGGCGGCGACGGTCAGGAGGCGGTCGAAGCCCACCGTCTGCGCGATGAAAAAATCCGACATATTGAAGTTGAGCCGCTGCCGCTCGGCCACCAACGCGGAATCGGCCATGTCCTGGATGACCACGTGAAAGCGCTGATTCCGTCTGGCATAGCGTTCCGCAGCGGAGGGGTCCTCGGGATTGAGGGCCATGATGTCGGTCTGCGCTGCGCGCAGCGTACCACCTGATCGTCGCTGCGCCGCTCGGCTGCGAGCCGTGCCAGCAACCCCTCCATCTTGGCGAACATCAGGAAGAAATCGGCGATCGACCGCGGATCGGGATCGATCACCTGACAGCCGACCTGAGGTGCTATGCGCACGAAGCCATCGGCGCTGAGATAGCCAAGCGCGCTCATGATGGGCTGACGGCTGATCCCGGTCTCGGCGGCGAGATCCTTCACCAGGATCGGCGTTCCGAACCGGTAATGGGCCGAGATGAGGCGCTCCACGATCATGTTGTAGATGACGTTTTTCTTACTCAACGCTCATATCTCCAGAACTCGCCAGGACGCGACTGACGAAACGGCACAGGCGCTAGACGTAGCGTCAAGTACCGGTCGCTTGCAAATGGCTTCCGATTTGAGCTTTACATTCCGATCATTAACATGCTAGCATTCTACATATAAGTAGGATGGTCGGAGGAGGCATGATGTATCTGTGGAACACCCTCGCCCAGGGCGAGGCCCGGCTGCACTTCATCGAGGCTGGCGGAATCCGGACGCGCGTGCTCGAGGCCGGGGACAGCACTGCCTCGGAGGCGGTCGTCTTCCTCCACGGCACCGGCGGCCATCTCGAGGCCTTCATGCGCAACATCCTGCCGCACGCCGAGACCTACCGCACCGTCGCCTTCGACATGATTGGGCACGGCTTTTCCGACAAGCCGGACCATGACTACGAGATCCGCCACTATGTGGACCATGTCCTGGCCGTGGCCGACGCGCTCGGCATCGAGCGGCTGCACCTGCACGGCGAGTCGCTCGGCGGCTGGATCGCGGCGCAGGTCGCCATTGACCATCCCGAGCGCATGGCCTCGCTCACCCTCAACACCGCGGGCGGGCTCAACACCGACGCCAAGGTGATGAAGCGGGTCTACGACGTCACCATGAAGGCGGTGGCCGAGGCCTCGCCCGAGACCGTGCGCGCCCGCCTCGAATGGCTGATGAACGACCCCGCCCGCGTCACCGACGATCTCGTGGCCCTGCGCCTGGCGATCTACACCCAGCCCGGCTTCCTGCGCGCCATGGAGCACATCCTCTGCCTGCAGGACATGGACATCCGTATGCGCAACGTGCTGACCGACGAGAGCCTGACGGCGATCACGGCGCCCACCTTAGTGGTCTGGACCGATCATGACCCGACGGCGCCGCTCGCCACGGGACAGCGCTTCGTGGATGCCATTCCCATCGCCCGCATGGAGGTGATGACCGACTGCGCCCACTGGCCTCAATGGGAAAAGCCCGACCCGTTCAATGCCATGCATCTGGCCTTCCTCGCCGACCCCAGAGCCAGTGCGTGAACCGCCGCACAGGGGATACCCCCCCCACAGGAGATGCCCATGCCCGTTCGCATGATCTGCGCCTCGCACACCCCCCTCATGGACCATGTCGACGCCGATCCTGCGGTCGACGCCGAGGTCCGCGCCCGCTTCGCCGAACTCGCCAGCGAGGTCGAAGCCTATGATCCGGAGCTGGTCATCGTCTTCGGACCCGACCACTTCAAGGGCGTCTTCTACGACATGATGCCGTCTTTCACCGTGGGCATCCGCGCCGAGGCCATCGGCGATTACGACATCGGCAGCGGCGATTTTCGCGTCCCGGAACGCACCGCCCTCGATTGCGTCCAGGCCGTGCGCGCGAAAGAGATCGACGTCGCCGTTTCCTACCGCATGCAGGCGGATCACGGCTTCGCCCAGCCCCTGGTGCTGCTCACCGGCAGCGTGGATCGCTACGAGACGCTGCCGGTGCACATCAACTGCGCCGGCCCGCCCTTGCCCACCTTCGCCCGCGTGCGCGCTTTGGGCGAGGCCGTGGGTACCTGGGCCGGAACCTTGGGCAAGCGCGTTTTGATCCTGGGCTCGGGCGGGCTTTCCCACGATCCGCCCATCCCCAATATCGAGACCGCGCCGCCGCCCGTGGCCGAGATGCTGATCGCCGGCCGCAACCCGCCGATCGAGGCGCGCCGGGCCCGCGAGGAGGCCAATTACGAGGCCGCGCGCAAGCTCGCCCGCGGCGAGGGCAAATCCAAACCCCTCAATCCCGGCTGGGACCGCGCCTTCATGGACGCGCTTGCCGGCCGCGACTACGCAACCCTCGACGCCACCCCCGACCCCGACATCACCGCCGCCGCCGGTGTCGGCGGGCACGAGGTTCGAACCTGGGTCGCGGCCTATGCGGCGACGGCCGCCGCCAGCCCGGACGTTCCCATCGAGGCGACCAACGTCTTCTACAAGGACATCCCCCAATGGAACGCCGGCATGGGCATTGCGAAGGCCGAACCCGGAGCCGGCGCATAAGCGGTGCATCGCATGATTTGATCACGACGCGAAGGGAGGAACGACATCATGGCGGAACTCATCGATTTCGGCGCGTTCAGCGTGAATTTCCTGCAGGACAAGCATGGCACCAAGGGCGCGCTCGACATGTTCGAACTGACCCTTAAACCCGAAGGGCGCATGCCAATGCCGCACTACCACGAGGCGTGGGAGGAGTCCGTCTACGGTGTCAGCGGCACCGTGACCTACACCATCGGCGGGGTGGACCATCACCTCGGACCGGGCGACGAGGTCTTCGTGCCGCGCAATGTCGTCCACGGTTTCGACAACCGCACGAACGACGTGGCCAAATGCCTGTGCATCCTCACGCCAGGCGTCCTGGGCCCCGAATATTTCCGCGAGCTGGCCGAACAGGTGCGCACCGGCAAGCCGGACCCTGCGGTGATGCGCGAGATCATGATGCGTCACCGGCTGATCCCGGCCCCCAACGGCTGAGAACGACAGACGGAACGAAGGAAAAAAAGGGCGGGATCGTGGATCGGTCCCGCCCTTTTTCATCGGCTTGGGGGAGAGCCCGTCAGGCCAGCTTCGCTGCGGTGCGCGCCACGCGTGCGCCCAGATATCGGGCGGCGGCGATGTCGTGCTCGTGGGGCGTGCGCGCGCCGTCAGGGCCGGCCACCGTGGAGGCACCATAGGGGCTGCCGCCATGGACCTGCTCGTTCGCCATCTGCCCCTGGAAGCCGTAATCGAGGCCCACGACCGTCATGCCCATATGCAGAAGGTTGGTCAGCACCGAGAACTGCGTCGTCTCCTGTCCGCCATGCTGCGTGGCGGTGGAAACGAAGGACGCGCCGACCTTGCCCACCAAAGCACCCTGCTGCCAGAGCCCGCCGGTGCGATCCCAAAAGGCGGCCATCTGGCTAGACATGCGGCCGTAGCGCGTCGGCGTGCCGACGATGATGCCGTCATAGGCGGCGAGATCGTCGGGCTCGGCGACGGGATGGTCGGGATTGTGCTGGAAATGCATGGCCGCGACGACCTCCGCCGGCGCAGTCTCGGGGACCCGCGCGACGACGGCTTTGGCTCCTTCGCCACGCACGCCCTCCGCCACCGCCTCGGCCATGGTGGCGATGTGTCCGTAGGACGAATAATAGAGAACGAGAATTTTGGTCACGGAAAAGTCTCCTCAGCTTGTAACGGGATGGGCGACGGACAGTGCGCTGTCGAAGAAGGCTTGCGCGTCCTCGCCTGTCTCCTTGCCCGCCACCAAATTGCGGCGCGGCGAACAGGTGGGAATGTTACACAGCCCAGTTCGACACGCTAGCATGTTAATCTGAGAGATGAACGATTTCTCCGCATGATCGGCTCCAGCCGTCATTCTACCCTCTCCCACCGTTGCGCCTCGCTCGAAAACGTCGAGGGAGGAGAAGGTGAACGATCTGAAAGCCGGATCGGCCAGCCTGGCTGTCGCCCCTATGCGACGTCGACGATGGTCGCCGGGCGAAAGAGCAGCCCCGAGACCATCCGAACGCCGCCGCGCATCACCCCTGGGCGAGATCGAACTGGAAGTCGACGCCCCAGGTGCTGAGCTCGTCCAGACCCCAGCGTTTCGGCTGCATCGGGAAATGCTCGTGCCATGGGCGCGGCTGGCACATGTTCAGCTCGGGCACGAACACGTCCATGTCGGTGTAGAGCTCGATCAGCGTCATGTCCGGGTCATAGTGGTAAGCTGCGAGATTGTGGCCCGCCGTGTGCCGGGACGGGCCCCATCGGGTCGGGATGCCGGCGGCGCGCAGCTTGTCGGCGGAGCGGCCATGATCGGCCGACTCATGCAGCTCGAAGGCGATATGGTGCACCTTCGACGGCGGCGCCTTGACGATGTTGACCACATGGTGGTCGTGATTGCAGGTGAGGAAATTGGCGAGATCGCCGATCCAGTCGGTCTCCCAAAAGCCGAGGAAATCCCGATAGAAGGCGACCAGCTTGTCGGCCTCCGGCGAGATGATCGCGACATGGCCAAGCCGGAGCGGTGCGATGCCCGTGCCCCTATAGCCGGGGGCCGGCGTATCGATCGCACCGTAGAACTGGAAGACATTGCCGCCCGGTCCTTCCACCTCGACCAACTCGGCGATGCCGGGCTGGGAATCCGATTTCAGGGAGGCCGGCAGGCCGAACGCCCGGGCCGCCTCGGCAAAGTCCTCGAGGTCCGTCTCCGGATTGAGCTGGAAGCCGAGATGCAGCAGCGCCTTCTCGTCGGCCGGGCGCAGCACGATGTCGTGATGGGCGTAGCCGACGCTGAGATAGACATGGCCGTCCTCATCCCGGTCGATCTCGGTGGTGCCGAGCGTCTCCACGTAATAGTCGCGCGTCCGCGAAAAATCCTCGACGGCGAGAGCGATGTAGCCGAGCTGAAAGACCTTGGGCATGTCGAGCTCCTTCTTGGCTAATTGAGCAGGGACGGCAGCCAGAGCGCGAGCTCCGGCCAGACGATCATCATGGCGATCAGCACCAGCGGTGCCGCCAGGAACGGCAGGGCGCCGCGATACATGTCCAGGATCGAGATCTCGGGGCTTACCGCGCGGATCACGAACAGGTTCAGGCCCATCGGCGGCGTGATCAGGCCGATCTCGATCAGGATCACCAGGAGGACGCCGAACCAGACCGGGTCAAACCCGAACGCGACAATCAGGGGCAGGGTGATGGGCACGGTGATCAGCATCATCGCGATCCCCTCGAGAAAGCAGCCCATCAGGATATAGATGACGCAAAGCAGCAGCACCACGGCCGTCCCCTCGACGCCGGCGGTCTGCAGGCCTTCCGAAATGCCCCGGGCGATTCCGGTCTGCACGATGAAATAGGAGAACATCGTAGACGCCATCACGATGAAGATGACGCTGGCGACCAGGCGCACGGTCTCGATGAAGCAGCCCGCCAGCTCGCGCAGCAACAGGCGGCGAAGGGCCAGGCCGAGAAGCACCGCGCCGAGGGCGCCGATGGCAGCCGCTTCCGTCGGCGTGAACCAGCCGAAATAGATGCCGCCGAGCGTTACGGTGAAAAGGCCGATCACATGCCAGACGCGGGCGAGTGCTGGCAGCATCCTGATCGGGGCAGCGGCTTGTCCGACGCCGCCAGGGGGGTGTCCACTCCCCTCCCCGCGCTGCGACAGGACGAAGGCGATGAGGCAATAGAGCACGGTCAAAATGAGACCCGGCGTAAGCGCTGCCGCGAACAGCTCGGCCACCGATTGCTGCGCGATGATCGCGTAGATCATCAGGATCAAGGACGGCGGGATCAGGATGCCGAGCGTGCCGCCGGCCGCGACCGAGCCCGCGGCGAGGCTCGGGCGATAGCCGGCGGCCAGCATCTCGGGGATCGACACCTTGCCCATGGTCATGGCCGTCGCGACCGACGAGCCGCAGACCGCTCCGAACAAGGCCGAGGCGAAGATCGAGGCGATCGACAGCGAGCCGCGCACACCGCGCAGCACCGCATGGCCGGCGCGAAACAGATCCGCCGAGAGCCCGGCACCGGCAGCGACCGCACCCATGAGCGTGAACAGGGGAACGACCGAGAAGGTGTAGGCCTGGGCAAGCTCGATCGGCGTGCCGCCGACGGTCAGATGGGCGCGGCCGGCACCTTCCAGCACCGCATAGCCGGCAAAGCCGACCAGCCCGAGCGCGACCGCGACAGGAATGCGCAGAAAAATCAGCAAGACCAGCACGCCGATGCCCACCCAGCCGATCGCAATGGGGCTCACCGGCGCCTGCCTCCGCCGAGCTGGCGCAGCAAGGTGACGAGGCAGGCGAGCGCGGACGCGCCGAAGCCGAAGATGATCACGCCGTAGAGCGGGTAGACCGGCACGCCCAGATCCGGCTTGACGTCGCCGAACAGCATGGCATCCGCCATCGGACGGTAGACGTCGATCAGGAGCAGCGTCAGGAACGCAGCGCTCAGCAAGGTCGCCGCGATCTTCAGGATGGCCAGGATGGATGGCGGCACCAGACCGTCGATGACGTCGACCGTGATCTGATCCCCACGCAGGAAGGCTTCCGGCAGGCCGAGCATCGCGCTCGCGAGCACCATGATCTCGACCATCTCGACCACGCCGTGCAGCGGCGCGTTGGCGATCCAGCGGGCGGCGATGTCCCAGCAGGTCGCGATCATCATCACCGCGATGGCGAGCGCGCCGCCGACCGTGCAGGCTCGCGCGAGCAGGGTCATGGCGCGCTCGAGCATGGCTCAGAGGCTTGCCTTCATCTCGGTGATCGCGGCGATCAGGCCGTCGACATCCTTGCCGGCGCCCCGAAGCGCTTCGATCTGCGCCTGCCTTACCGGATCGAGCGCCTCGCGGAAGGGCTGGGCGGCATCGCCGACGAGGTCGAGAATCTCGACGCCTTCGCCCTCCATGAACGCGCGGCCGGCCACCTCCGCGGCGTCGTAGAGACCGCCGACCCGACGCCCGGCTTCCGGCCCCGTCGTCTCCAGGATCGCCTGCTTCGCCTCGTCCGGCAGGCCGCTCATGGTATCGGCATTGATGACCAGGCAGAAATAGCCGGTTGCGCAGGCGAGCGTGCTGACCTTGCCGACGGCCTGGTGAAGCTGGAAGACCTTGCCGCCTTCGAAATTGAAGATCGCGCCGTCGACCACGCCCTTGTCGATGGCATCCGCCAGCTCCGTCGGCGGGATGGTGGCGGGCGACGCGCCAAGCGCGGTGAGCTGATCGGCGACCGCGGCGCTGGTCGGCCGCACGCGCAGTCCCTTCAGATCATCCGGGGTCTCGATCAGCTTGTCTCTCATGAAGAAGCCCAGCGCCGTGCTCACCACGGCGTAGAGGAGCTGGGTGCCGGCGAATTCTTCGGTCGTATGGTCGCGGATCGCGGTGCCGATATAGGACGCATCGGCGGTGCTGATCGGCTTCGCCTGGTCATCGGCGAACAGGAAGGGCAGCGACGTCGCGTCGGTCAGCGGGAACCGGCCGGGCACCAGGGCCGTAAACACGAAGGAGAGGTCGGCAACCCCTGTGCGCGCAAGGTCGAACTGGCGGGGCGGCGGTCCCATCTGTCCGGCCGGAAACACCTCGATATCGAGCAGGCCGCCGGTCTTCTCCCTGAGTTCGTCGGTCCAGCGCACGAACTCAGCATGCACCTGATGCACGGGCGGCAGATAGTGGGAAAGCTTGAGCTTACGCGTCTGCGCCTGAACGATCGCGGGCGCAGCGAGCGTGGTCGCTGCCGCGGCGACAAATGTCCGTCTGTTCATGTTCATGGATTTCCTCCTAAGCCCTGATCGTCCCCATTTTGTTTTCCGCAGCCGCCTTTCGGCCGCGCACGACCGTGTCGAACAGCGCCTCGAACGCCGGCAGTACGTCACCGCGCCAGGCGACATGCTGGTCCGGACGGATCAATGTGTAGCGGCGGGGGTAAAGCTTGCCGAGCGTTTCCTCGTCGAGCGCATCGAGGGCGAGGCAGGTGAGCGGCATGCCGGCCTCTGCGGCCGCCTTCAGGAATGATCCTTCCTCGTCATCGACCTCCTTTCCGGAAACCAGGAACGTAAAGCCGTCGCCGAAGTGGTCGTAGAGGGAACCGCCGCCGGCAAGCCAGGCATGGGGCGCGAGGCAGCCTGGATAGGACTCCGGACGGTAGGTCGTGATCGAAAAAGGCGGCGGGTCGCCGGCTTCTTCGGCAAGGATATGAGGCGAGCGGTAGCGGTAGCCGAGAACGATGCCGAGCGAACGGAACTCCGGCTCCTTGATCGCCGCGATGGCCTCGGCCGTGCGCCCGCGCTGCGCCTGCCCCTCTGCCGTTTCATCCTCGAGTGCAGGTGCGAGAAAATACTCGCTCAGCGCCGCCACGTTCTCGGTCGCCGTCTCGATCACCTGCCGGTGCACGGGTTTACGCTCGGTCTCGTAGCTGTCGAGCAGTGCCTCGCCCGCCCAGCCATCGAGCACGGCCGAGATTTTCCAGCCGAGATCGACGGCATCGGCGACGCCGAGATTCATCCCGTGACCGCCGAAGGGCGAATGCAGGTGGCAGGCATCGCCGGCGAGAAAGACGTTGCCGCGGCGATAGGCATCGGCGATCAGCTTGTGCACGGTCCAATAGTCGCGGGCGAGGATCTCGATCGGATAGTCCTTGCGCATGGCTTTTCGGATGAGCTCGAGCAGCTCGCCGTCGCTGGGCTCCGTCCCCGGCGGGATGGTCTTCATCCAGTACCAGCGATCATCCCGGTCCATCGGCCCCATGACGCAGGGTGCCTCGGGGCTGACCAGCCAGTGGAACAATGCGTGATGGAGGGTCGGATCGTCCTTCAGGCCGGGCATCCTCAGGATCAGCGTGACGCAGCTCAAAAGCGAACGCTCGCCCGCCATCGCGATCCCCAGCCCGCGGCGCACCGTGCTGCGCCCGCCGTCGGCACCGACCAGGAAGCGGCCGGTGATCGTCCGGGTCGACCCGTCTCTGAGGTCCTTGACGGCCGCCGCGACGCCGTCCGCTTCGGTCGCCGTGAAATCGGTGAGCTCGTGCTGCAGCAGCACCTCGACGCGCGGCTCAGCCATGACATGGTCGAACAGAATACCCTCGACCACATATTGCGGGATAAACTCGGCATGTTCCGGGTAGCGTGGATCGCGGGCCGGCGAGGCACAGAACGCATTGTCGAAACTGTAGAGTTCCTTGCCGAACAGCGCGGTCGCGAAACGGACGCGTCTTGGAAAGTCCGGCGCCAGAGGCGAGCGCTCACGCATCGTCGGCGCGAGGCCCCACCGGCGCATATGGGTCATGGTGCGCACATTCGTGGTCTTGGCACGCGGCTGCAGCCCGATTCGCTCGTTCTTCTCGACGATGCAAGCCGTATGACCGCGCATCGCCAGCTCGGTGGCGAGCGCCAGACCGACCGGGCCGGCTCCGACGATCACCACATCCACCTGCTGCGAACTGCCCGCCACCTCCGCCTCCCGGGTATCAAGGTCTTCGGCCGTTACCGATTTTTCGATTTCGCAGACATCGCCGACGTCACACGCACCGGCGGCTGGGTAGACCGGCATGTTGACCTCGTCGGTGACATGACCTCACTGCTCAGCCTCCTCAATAAAACTTCACTTTGCAATACAAAATGCATATTTTTTGCTTTCAGGCATGTTTCATGCGGAACCGCGATGGACCGAGCACCACAGCACAAGAGCCAGACGGCGCGCATCGGCGACCTGCTGCGCGAGCTGATCGTCGGGGCGCGTTATGCGCCGGGGCAAAAGCTGCGCATCGACGATCTGTGCAGCGAGCTCGAAGGCAGCTCGAGCGCCGTGCGCGAGGCGCTGTCGCGGCTGACAGCCGAGGGCCTGGTGGTCGCCCTGCCGCAGAAAGGCTTCGTGGTCGCACCGATCTCGCGCCACGATCTCATCGATCTCACCGAGGTGCGCGTCCATATCGAGCAGCGCTGTCTCGAGCAGTCGATCAGGGCCGGTGACATCGAATGGGAGGGCCGCATCCTGTCGATCCGCCATCGCTTCCTCGCACTGTCCGGCGCCTACAAGAAGGCCGGAAGCCCGGAGGCCCGGCGCTGGCACCAGCTTCATCAACAGTTCCATGACGAGCTGACATCAGGCTGCGCCAATCGGTGGTGGCGTCGCCTGCGCCGGCAGCTCTACATGCAATCCGAGCGATATCGCCGGCTTTCAGGACCCTTTGCGGACTATGACCGCGACGTCGACGGTGAGCACCGCACACTCGCCGATGCAGTCCTCGCCCGCGACGTCAAGCAAGCCACGGCACTGATCACCAATCATCTGCGGACGACCACCGACATCCTGCTCGCTTCGAGCATGGAGTTTTCCGACGACGAAACCCCGTCGAGCCAGGCTGCCACGGCCGGTTGAGGGCCGGCGAGCGGGGCGGCAGGAAGCGCAGCGAGATGTTGTCGGGCAAATCGAGATCATAGCCCCGGCGATTTTCGGGGGATGTTGACCTTCAACAGCACCAAGGCCGCGACGCTGCTGGTTTCGGGGCAGGCAGCGGCGAACAGAAAGATGGTGTTGTGGCGCTGGCCCTGCGCCGAATGTCCCGACCAGGCGACGCAGCTCGCCGGTCGCGTCGTCCACCGCCTGCAGATAGCCCTCGGGCGTGCCATAGAACACGAGGCCGCCTGCGGTGGTCAGCACGCCGCCCCCGAGCGGCGCGGTGGTCTTGACCTCGAACACAATCCCGCCCGAGGTCGGGTCGATCGTGATGGTCAAGGAAGTATAGAGATTGTCGCCGGGCCGGATCCAGCTGTTCCAGGGTGCTGGGTTGCCGGTGGCGAAAAAGACGAGCTTCAGCTCGGGATCGTAGGTGCCGCCGAGCCAGGTGGCGCCGCCGCCGAATTCCGCCATGTCGTCCCGCCAGGAAGCGCCCTTCTCGCCGGTCATCGAGCTTTCCTGGCCGTTCAGCCGGCCCCTATGGCTTCGAGCACCGGGCGGCACCAGACGTCCTCGCCGGTTTCCGCGTCGTAGGCCGTGACCGTGCCGACGATGCCGAACGCGCCGCCGGAATCGCCGACGATCACCTTGCCGTCGATCACCAGGGGGCGGCGGTGCAGGAGTAGCCCGCCTTGTCGTCGTTCATGGTCTTGCGCCAGACCGTCTTGCCGGTCGCCTCCAGCGGGCTGTAGCGCTGGCCATTGTAGCCATTGAAAAGGCTCGCGGAGTGCGAGTTGCGTCAAGTCGGCCGATCGCTACCGCGTCGCCGCCTCGGTGTCGCCATTTCGCTCCGTAACGAGCTGATCCAGATCGACGTCGAAGCCATCCTGCGGCAGCTCGTGGGCGATGCCGCGGTGGCAGTCGATGCAGGTCTTGCCGGCGTCGGCCGCATCCTGATGCTGCTTGACCGAGCGCTGCCCCTGCTTGCTCAGATCCATGAAGTCGAACTGATGGCAGTTGCGGCATTCCCGGCTGTCGGTGGTTTTCATCGCGTACCAGACGTTCCGGGCGAGCTCGATGCGCGTCGCCTCGAACTTCTCCGGCGTGTCGATCGAGCGGGTGATGAAGGTGTGGTACAGTTCGTTGGTCGCCTTGACTTTTCGAACCACTTTGTGAATCCACTCCTTGGGCACATGGCAGTCCGGGCAGGAGGCGCGCACGCCGCTGCGATTGCTGTAGTGCACGGTCTCTCGATATTCCTGGAAGACCGTGTCGCGCATCTCGTGGCAAGTGATGCAGAACTTTTCGTTGTTGGTCAGCTCCATCGACCAGTTGAAGCCGCTCCGGAACAGGATGCCGCCAATGCCGCCGATGATGAGCAGCGTGCCGAGCGCCCAGCCGGTGCTCGGGCTCCAGAACCAGCGCCATAAGCGTCCGATCATCGTCACAACCTTCCCCGTTTCTAGTCGACGTCGTTCGCGTTCTTGAAGGAATTGCGCACCAGCTCCGGCGTGTTCGCCTGGGGCGCATGGCACTGGGTGCAGAACCAGCGCGTGCGCGCGACACGATCGAGCGCCACGCCGTCGCGGCTGACATAGTGGGTCTCGCTGACCTTGGGTGCTCCCTGCTCGACATTGTTCGGCCAGTCATGGCAGGAGAGCCACTGATTGACCTTGAGGTCGATCTCGTAGCCCTCGATGCGGTGCGGGATCAGGGGAGGCTGCTGGCGATAGGCGCGCTCGAAGCGGCCCGCCGTGTTCTGCTGCGCGATGTCGACGGCCCCGTTCTCCTGGTCGATGTCGAGATCGCCGTGCAGCGACTTGACCTCCTGGCTGGCAGCGGCGTTGACCATCAGAAGGCCGACTGCACATGCAGCGACGGACAAAGTGAGCTTCACGGTCTTGTCTCCATGCCTCTCAGGGTGAAGCGGTAGACGTCCTTCGAGCAGACGTCGATGCAGCGGGCGCAGTTGGTGCAGGCCCAGTGGCTGACCACGGGACTGCCCTTGCTCTTGAGCGCGGGTGTGATCACCTGCGGCTCCGGGCAGACGGCGAAGCAGTCCATGCAGTCGTCGCAGGTCTCGCGTTTCGCGGCTGATATCTTCAGGAGCGAGGCACGGTTGATCTGGCCGTAGAACGCGCCGACCGGGCAGAGATGCGAGCACCAGCCGCGGCGGCTGACCAGGAGATCGAAGAGGAAGATCGCCGCGATGATCAGCCAGGCGCCGGCGAGGCCGAAGACCAGGGCGCGATGCACTATGGTCACCGGATTGACGACCTCCCAGAAGATCGTGCCGGTGACCGCCGAGCCGAGCAGCACCAGGGCGAGCATGCCGTAGCGCGTTCCGGGCTTGGGCTGCCAGCCCTTGGCAAGGCCGAGCTTGATATGGAGCCAGTGGGCGGCGTCGGTCACGACGTTGACCGGACAGACCCAGCTGCAATAGGTGCGACCGCCGACGACGAGATAGCCGGCGAGCACGATGACGGCACCGAGCAGCGCGGTCGTCTCCGGCAGATGCCGGGCGGCGAGCGATTGCAGGACGAGCAGCGGATCGGTGAGCGGCAGCAGGTCCAGCGTCCGGCTGGAGGCGAGATTGCCCTCGACCAGCCAGAAGGCGGTGAGCGGTCCGACCAGGAAGATGCCGAGAAAGAAGAGCTGCGCGCCGCGACGAAGCAGCAGCCATTTATGGGCGAGGAGCCAGCCCTTCTCGGCGATCGCCTCCCGGCCCGGATCGTCGAGGCTCATGGCTTGAACCCCTTCAGGCGCTGTTCGGACGGCATGCCCTGATAGCCGCGATCGGGGAGATCGATGATGTCGTCGATCAGCGCCTCGCCCGCCTTTTCCTTCTCCTTCCAGCCCCAGCGGTAGTGAGCGCCCAGCTCGCCCTTGGCGAGGTGCAGCGGCAGCACCTTGATCGCCGCCTCTTCGAGCACGCAGGATTTTTCGCACTTGCCGCAGCCGGTGCATTCGTCGCTATGTACCGTCGGGATGAAGAAGGCGTGGGCCTCGGTGCGCTGGTTGTGGCTGAGCTCCAGGGTGATCGCCTTGTCGATCAGCGGGCAGACCCGGTAGCAGACGTCGCAGCGCAGGCCCTGGAAGTTCAAGCAGTTCTCCTGATCGATCAGGACGGCGAGGCCCATCTTCGCCTTCTCGATCTCGGTGAGGCCGGGATCGAGCGCGCCCGTGGGACAGGCGGCGACGCAGGGAATGTCCTCGCACATCTCGCAGGGCACGGCGCGTGCCTCGAAAAACGGCGTGCCGGCGGCCGGCCCGTCAGCGAGGTCGGCGAGCTTCAGCGTGTCATAGGGGCAATCGCGCACGCAAAGGCCGCAGCGCACGCAGGCGCCGAGGAAATCGTCCTCGGGCAACGCGCCGGGTGGACGGATCGCGGTCGCCGGCAGCGCCCGGCTGCGATCGGCGAGCAGGCCGATGGCAAGCCCGGCGCAGGCGATCGCCGCCCCGCCCTTGGCGGCGCTTTCCAAGAAGCGTCGACGATTGGCCGAGAGCCCCGACACGATGCCAGTCCAAGCCGCCCTGCTACGCGACCTCGACCTTGCAGGCACATTTCTTGAAGTCGGTTTCCTTGCTGATCGGGCAGGTGGCATCCAGGGTCAGCTTGTTGACAAGCTGGCTCTCGTCAAACCAGGGGATGAACACCACACCCTGGGGCGGTTTGTTGCGGCCCTTGGTCTCGACACGGGTTTCGATCTCGCCACGACGCGTCGAGATGCGCACGGCCTCGCCGCGCCGCAGGCCGATTTCCCGCGCGTCGTCCGGGTGCATGAACAGCATGGCCGCGGGGAAGGCGCGATGCAGCTCGGGCACGCGCCTGGTCATCGAGCCGGAATGCCAGTGCTCGAGCACACGCCCGGTCACCAGCCAGAACGGAAAGTCCTCGTCCGGCGGCTCGGCAGCGGGCTCGTAGGGCAGCGCGAAGATCCAGGCCTTGCCATCGGGCTTGCCGTAGAACTTCACGCCTTCGCCTTCCTTCACATAGGGATCGTACCCCTCGCGAAAACGCCAGAGCGTCTCCTTGCCGTCGACCACCGGCCAGCGCAGACCGCGCGCACGGTGGTAGGTGTCGAAATCGGCGAGATCATGCGCCTTGCCGCGGCCGAATGTTGCGTATTCCTCGAACAGACCCTTTTGCACATAGAAGCCGAAATGCTCGGACTCGTCGTTGCCGAAGCCTTTCTCCAGCTCGTCGAGGCCGTATCGGTCGACCACGCCATTGGCAAACAGGACATCGAACAGGGTCTTGCCGCGATACTCCGGCTTCTGCGCGATCAGCTCCTCCGGCCAGACCTCCTCGACCGTGAAGCGCTTGGAGAATTCCATCACCTGCCAGACGTCGGAGCGCGCCTCGCCCGGCGCCTTGATCTGCTGCCGCCAGAACTGGGTGCGTCGCTCGGCATTGCCGTAAGCGCCTTCCTTCTCGACCCACATGGCGGTCGGCAGGATCAAATCGGCGGAAAGCGCCGTCACCGTCGGATAGGGATCGGAGACCACGAGGAAATTGTCCGGATTGCGATAGCCCGGCCAGGTCTCCTCGTTCAGGTTCGGGGCCGCCTGCATGTTGTTGTTGCACTGAACCCAATAGGCGTTGAGCACGCCGTCCTTGAGCATGCGGTTCTGCAGCACCGCATGGAAGCCGGGCTTCGCCGGGATGGTTCCGGCCGGAAGCTGCCAGAGCTCCTCCGCCTTCGCCCGATGCTCGTCCTTCATCACCACCATGTCGGCCGGCAGGTGGTGGGCGAACGTCCCGACCTCGCGCGCGGTGCCGCAGGCGGACGGCTGGCCGGTAAGCGAGAACGGCCCGTTCCCGGGCTCGCTGATCTTCCCGGTGAGCAGGTGCACATTGTAACAAAGATTATTCACCCAGGTGCCGCGGGCGTGCTGATTGAAGCCCATGGTCCAGTAGGAAACAACCTTGCGTTCGGGATCGGCGTAAAGCTCGGCCAGCGCCTCCAGCTTGTCGGCAGGCACGCCCGAAAGCTCGCTCACCTTGTCGACGGTGTAGTCGGCGACGAAGGCGGCATAGTGCTCGAAGTCGATCGGATCGGACTCGTTGGCATCGGCAGCGTTGGCGGCCGCTTTTTCCAGCGGATGCTCCGGCCGGACAGGCCGCGACGCAGGCTGCGCAGAGCGTGCAGCGATCGAGGTCGACATCCGGTTCGCTTCGTCCGCGGCCGAGCAGCCGGAAACGAATCGCATCAGCCTCGCAGAACTCCTCGCAGACGCGGCAGACCGTGCCGGTGCGCGCGAAGCAGCCTTCGCCGATTGCGAGAACGGCGGGCAGGGAGTCCGAAAAGTGCCCCCGCAGAAACGCCTGTCGCGTGCACGCCATCAACCACAACCTTCTTCAGACCGCATCACTCAAGATAGAAAAAAGCTGCGGTCTCTCGTCCTTGACCGTGGTGAAGGACAATGCTCTACGGGTCCGGTGGGTAGCTGTTCAGCTCTAGAGGGAGCGGATCGAGTCCAGAGGGAATGCTGCTTGTCCTCGACCTGACGCCTGCGCGTCCCTGGGCTGAAGGCTTCATTGTCGATCATCCAGGCACGCAGATCGTCCTCGGACCCTACGACACCGGAGGTCCCGGCGGCGTCCGGATATGAGGTGTCTGGGCTCAGGTCTCGGAGCACGGCCCTGGTCGGCTCATTTGACGCATCGCGCCGTCGCCCGCTTCTGGAGAGAATTGCCACCGGTGCCGGGCTGGTATCGGTTTGACGCTGCCGCGGAGCTCAGGACTGGAGAGATGAGATGAATTACGAAGGCTTTTTTCAGGACCAGCTCGCCAGTCTGCGCGAGGAGGGCCGCTATCGTGTTTTCGCCGATCTCGAGAGGAAAGCCGGCACCTTTCCCCGCGCCACCCATCATCATGGAAGCGGCAAGCGCGAGGTCACCGTCTGGTGTTCGAACGACTATCTCGGCATGGGCCAGCATCCGAGCGTGCTCGCCGCCATGCACGAGGCCCTGGATCGCTGCGGGGCGGGCGCCGGCGGCACGCGCAATATCTCCGGCACCAACCACTACCATGTGATGCTGGAGCAGGAACTCGCCGATCTGCACCAGAAGGAAGCGGCCCTGCTCTTCACCTCCGGCTATGTCTCCAATTGGGCGGCGCTGTCGACACTTGCCGGCAAGATGCCGGGCTGCGTGATCCTTTCGGACGAGAAAAATCATGCCTCGATGATCGAAGGCATCCGCCACAGCCGCGCGGACAAGATCCTGTTCAAACACAACGACGTCGACGACTTGCGCGCCAAGCTTGCGACTATCGACACCGGGAGGCCCAAGCTTATCGCTTTCGAGTCCGTCTACTCGATGGACGGCGATATCTCACCCATCAAGGAAATCTGCGATGTCGCCGACGAATTCGGCGCCATGACCTATCTGGACGAGGTCCACGCGGTCGGCCTCTACGGGCCGCGCGGCGGCGGCATCGCCGAACGCGAAGGCTTGTGCGATCGCCTGACCGTCATCGAAGGCACGCTTGGCAAAGCCTTCGGCGTGGTCGGCGGCTACATCACCGGCAGCGCAGCACTCTGCGATTTCGTGCGAAGCTTCGCGTCCGGCTTCATCTTCACCACTGCCCTGCCGCCTGCCGCCGCTGCCGGCGCCATCGCGAGCATCCGCCATCTCAAAGTCAGCAGCATCGAGCGTGCGCGTCAGAAAGAGCGGGTCGCCAAGGTGCGTGCGCGCCTCGACGATCTCGGCATCCCGCACATGCCCAACCCGAGCCACATCGTGCCGGTGATGGTCGGTGATCCGGTGAAATGCAAGATGATCAGCGATCGCCTGATGGACGACTTCGGCATCTACGTCCAGCCTATCAACTACCCGACCGTGCCGCGCGGCACCGAACGTCTGCGTCTCACCCCCTCCCCTCTGCATTCCGATGCCGATATCGACGATCTGACGACCGCGCTCAAATCCATCTTCGCCGCTTGCGGACTCAAGCGCCAGGTCGCCTGAGAGAGCGTACCATCAGTCACCCGGAAGGATTTGACCGGGCGCGGTTCACTGCCCGGTCTTTCCTTTTTGCGCGATGGCCATAAAGTCTCGGTCTTTATCGCCACCGATTGATGGACATGCCCGACACCGTTCTTCTCACGCTGGGCCGTCTTCCAAAGGGGCTGGATCTCGCCCGCAGCTTCAGGCGCGCCGGCTATCGCGTCATCGTGGCCGATCCGTTTCGCTGGCATCTGATGCGCGTGTCGAGAGCGGTCAGCCGCAGCTATCTGGTCACGGCGCCCAATGTCGATGCAGAACGCTATCTGAACGAACTCGAACGAATTATCCGGCGCGAGAACGTGTCGATCGTCGTGCCTGTTTCCGAGGAGTCGATATATGTCGCCGCGTTGAAAGAGCGACTGGGATCCAGCGTCGACATCTACGGCATGTCTCAGGAGACGCTGCTTGCGCTTCATGACAAGCTCCGCTTCATCGAGACCGCCGCCGCCATCGGTCTGTCCGTGCCCGAGACCTACCGCCTCGATGATCCGCGCGCGGGCAGGCTCGCCGAAACCGGCGACTATGTGCTGAAGCCGATCAACGCCTGTGCCGGCAGAGGCGTCAGAATCGAAAAGCAGGGCACCGCGCTGCCGGATGGGACGACCGGGACGTCGACGGTCGTCCAGCGCCATGTCGAGGGCTGGGCGGCAAGCAGCTTTTCCATGACACATGAAGGCCGGGTGATGCTGACCGTCGTCTATCGCGGCACGATCATGAGCGGCACCGTCGCCGTCGGCTTCGAACGTGTCGATAAGCGCACCGGTATCGAGGAGTGGGTCGACACCTTCGTCGCACACATCGGCTATAGCGGCTTCATCGCCTTCGATTTCATCATCGACAGAGACGGGAAGCCCTTCGCCATCGAGTGCAATCCAAGGGCAACCAGCGGCCTTCATTTCGTCGCCACTGACATCCTGGCACCGATGATGCTCTACCCCAACCGCGCCACACCGCCGCGCCTTCGGGTGGACCGCCAGTTCCAGCAGTTCTGGCCCTGTCTCACCGAAACGCAGGCGAGAATCCTCTGCTGGCCCGATTTCTGGCGACATCTGAAAAGCCTCTGTCGATCACGGGACGTCACCTGGCGCCGACGCGATCCCCTGCCCTTCCTCCTGATGCCCTTCACCTCGATGAAGATGTTCTGGACCGCCATGACCACGGAGAAATCTCTGGGCGAGGCGGCGACCGATGACATCGAATGGGTCCCGCTGGCGGAACGGCCTTCCGATGTCGGCAGCGCGCCTGGACCGACCGAGACCGCCACCGACATCTAATCCCGAGAGTCCGTTCGGCGGCCGAAGCTGTCGCGGCCTATGCACGGATGCGCAGGATCGCAGCAGCGCGGGAGTCGACGGATAGGATCGCCTCACGACGATGAGACGACGTCATCCCGGCTTCGAAGGCATTGGCAACGTCCATTGCCCCTGCGGATTGCCGCTCAGGCGTCGCGCTCCATGATCCACTTCACCTCGGGTGCGGCTACGAAGCGCCATTTTCTGAGCGGGCCGGCCATGACGTTCAGGTAGTACATTTCGAAGCCGTAGGGCGCGCCGCAGGGGTGGTGGCCGCGCGGCACCAGGACGACGTCGCCGTCGGCCACGGCCATGGTCTCGTCGAGACGGCCGTCGTCGGTGTAGACCCGCTGGACGCCGAACCCGTTCTTCGGGTTCAGGCGATGATAGTAGGTTTCCTCGAGATAGGTGATGCGCGGGAAATCGTCCTCGTCGTGGCGGTGGCTCGGATAGGAGGACCAGTGGCCGGCAGGCGTGAACACCTCGGTCACCAGAAGCGAGTCGCAGAAGTCCTCGTTCTCCATGGCGATGTTGTTGATATAGCGGGTGTTGGTGCCCTTACCGCGCTCGGTGAGCTGGATGCCGTCCGGGCCGATCTTTCGCGGCTCGTGACCGCCCTTGCCCGGGGCGGAGCAGAGCGCGAGCACGCAGTCGGTCTCAGCCGTCGCCTGCCAGTCGGTGCCGCTCGGCAAGTAGAGGCTATGCGGCGGAATCCTTTCGAACACGTCCATGCGCTCGCCGAGGACGCCCCAGTCCTGCCCGGCACCTCGGAGATGCGCCTTGCCTTCGACGATGACCAGCATCACCTCGCGATCGCCCGTGGCCTCGGCCGCGGTTTCGCCGGCGCGCAGGTGATAGAGGCCGAAACCGACATAGCGCCAGCCCGCGGAGGCCGGCGTGATGTCATGCACCTTGCCGTGCCGGCCGAAGGGCTTTTTCAGGAGATCAGCCACCGATCCATCCTTTCCCGTCCTCAATCCGCTCGCTGCAGCGCGGTCTGCTTCTCGTAGGCTTCGCGCGCGTCCCGCACCTCCTTGCGCACCGAGACCTCGGGCACGGCGACGTCCCACCAATGGCCGCCAGCACCGGTGCCGGGATAGGCGTCGGTGTCGATCACGATGACGCTCGGCACGTCGCGTCCGCGAGCCGCGGCGATCTTCGCTTCAAGATCGGCGATGTCGTCGGCCTTCTCGGCATGGGCACCCATCGAGGCGGCATGGGCGACGAAGTCGATCTCGGGCTGCGCTTCGACATTGGCGGAGGCGTAGAGATTGTTGAACTCCGCCCCGCCGCAGCCTCGCTGCAGGCGGTTGATGCAGCCATAGCCGCGATTGTCGGTAAGCACGATGATGAACGGCACACGACGCATGACCGCGGTCGCGAGCTCGGAATTGGCCATCATGTAGGAGCCGTCTCCGATGAAGCAGATGACGTCGGCGTCGGGGCGCGCGAGCTTGATGCCGATCGCGCCTGCGATCTCGTAGCCCATGCAGGAAAAGCCGTATTCCATGTGGTAGCCGCCCTGGCTTGCGCGCCAGAGCGTGTGCAGCGCGCCGGGCATGGTGCCCGCTGCGCACATGGCGACGGTCTCGGGCGTCGCCTGGCGCTGCACGGCACCGATCACCTGGGCGTCGGTCGGCAGGCCTGGGGCGTTGGGTGCCGCCATGACCGCGTCGGTCGTCTGATACCAGGTCGTTCGCGCAGCGCCGTCGCGATCCGGCCAGCTCTTGTCACCGAGGGCCGCGCTCAGTGCCTCGATCGCCACCTTGGCATCGGCGACCAGGCTGATGGCGCCGTGCTTGGCGGCGTCATAGCCGGTGACGTTGATCGACACGAGCTTGCGCTCGGGGTTGGCAAAAACCGTCCAGGATCCGGTGGTGAAATCCTGAAAGCGCGTGCCGACACCGAGGATCAGATCGGCTTCGGCGAGTGCCTGGTTGGCGGCGTCGCTGCCGGTGACGCCAGGCGATCCGAGGTTCAGGTCTTCCTCCCAGTCGACAGCGCCCTTGCCCGCCTGGGTCTCGGCAAGCGGGATGTTGTGACGCTTTGCGAAGTCGAGGAGATCGGCCTCCGCGTCCGAATAGATGACGCCGCCGCCGGCGACGATCACCGGGCGCATCGCAGCCTGCAGCAGCCTCGTCACCTCGGCGAGTTCGGTGCGATCGGGCTCGGGCCGGCGGATGCGCCAGACCTTCGGCGCGAAAAAGCTCGCGGGGTAGTCATGGGCCTCCGCCTGGACATCCTGACAGAAGGCGAGCGTCGCCGGTCCGCATTTGGCGGGATCGGTCAAGGTCTGCATCGCCCGCGGTAGCGCGGTCATGATGTGTTCGGGTCGGACGATCCGGTCGAAATAGCGGCTGACCGGGCGAAAGCAGTCATTGGCGCTGACCGCGCCGTCGTCGAAATCCTCGATCTGCTGCAGCACCGGGTCCGGGGCGCGGTTGGAAAAGACGTCGCCCGGAATGAGGAGCAGCGGCAGGCGGTTGACATGGGCGAGCGCCGCCGCGGTCACCATGTTGGTGGCGCCAGGGCCGATCGAGGACGTCACCGCCATGGCACGCCTCCGCTTCTTCGCCTTGGCATAAGCGATAGCGGTGTGCGCCATGGTCTGCTCGTTCTGGCCGCGCCAGGTCGGCAGGGCGTCGCCGATACCCTGCAGCGCCTCGCCGAGGCCGGCGACATTGCCATGGCCGAAGATCGCCCACACACCCTCGATGAAGCGCTCATGGTCCTCGGTCATCTGCACCGAGAGCCACCGCACCATTGCCTGGGCTGCAGTCAGCCGGACCGTGTGGGTCATGCTGTCTTCTCCTGCACACGGGAACGCGCCTCGTCCCAGATGTCGCAAAGCCGGCGATAGCGCCCGGCCATCGCCTCGACCGCCGCCGCGCCGTCGATCTCGCCTTTGAGCCAGGCGCGCGCCGGATCGGCGAAGATCGTGCGCCCGACGGCGAAGCCTCGAACCAACGGGAAGGACGCAGCGATCTCGAAGGATGCGCTGAGCTCGTCCTCGGGCGCGTCCAGGCCGAGGACGAGGATGCCGCGGGTGTGCGCATCGTTGGTCTCGATCGCGTCGATCGCGTTCGCCCAGGCCGCCTCGGTCCTGAAGGGCTCCAGCTTCCACCAGTCCGGGTAGACTCCGGCGGCGTAGAACTGGCGGATCAGTGTCGCGGTGCTCTGGTCGTCGACCTCGCCGACCTTGGAGGGAATGACCTCCAGGAGAAACTCCAGGCCGTTGCGGCGCGCTGCCGTGAACAGGCGCCTGACCGACCCTTCCTGCTCGGCGCGCAAGTCCGAAGAGTCGCCCGGGTGGCAAAAGCAGAGCACCTTGACCACGTTCTCGCGCGCCCATTCGCGGAGCTGACCGAGATCCTCGCCAAGCTCAGGCTCGAAGCGGAGTGGGCGCGAGCCCGGAAGCTCGGCCGGCCGGCCGATCCAGAGGCCGCTGCCGGCGGCTTGGAAAAGAGCATCCCGCCCCAGCCTGGAATCGCAGAGGATGCCATAGCCGGGGCGGCCGTCCTGCACCGCAAGCGCCGCCTTCAGGCAAAGCTCCTTGAAGGCAGCGATTTTTTTCGGGCTTGCACCTGCCATCTCCTCGAACTGGGCACGGTGATCGAAGGCGAAGATGCGCGCCTCGGGCCAGTCGCCCGGCCGGTTGGTCGCCCAATGCACCTGTTCGAGCTCGACGTCGTGGCGAAGGTCGGGCCTGACGATCCCGCGCCCAAAGAAAAATTGCAGCTCCTGCCAGGAGGGATAGGCGGGCGCGCAGCCGTGGCGGCTGACGGCAAACGCGCCGCAGGCATTGGCGTATTTCAGCGCCGTCGGCCAGTCCTCGCCGTCGAGCCAGCCCTTCAGGAGCCCCGAAAAGAAACCGTCGCCCGCGCCGAGCACATTGAACACCTCGATCGGAAAGCCGGGACCGGTCTTGCCGTCGTCGAGGCTTTTCGGGATTGCGCCCTCGAAGGCGACCGCGCCGGCCGCCCCGCGCTTGCAGATCAGCGTCGCGTCGGAGATTTCTCGGACGGCAGTCAGCGCTTCGACCGTGTCGATGGAGCCGCCGGCGATGTGGAATTCCTCTTCGGTGCCGACGATCAGGTCGAACAGGTGGAGCGTCGATTGCAGTTTCTTGGTGACCGCCTCGCTCTCGACATAGCGGCTCTCGCCTTCGCCATGGCCGGCGACGCCCCAGAGGTTCGGCCGGTAATCAATATCGAGCGCCGTGCGCGCACCGTGCTTGCGCCCGAGCTTCAGCGCCTTGATCACGGCCGCTTCCGTTCTGGGATGGCTGAGATGGGTGCCGGTCGCGAGCACAGCGCGCGCCTCGGCGATGAAACCCTCGTCGATGTCGTCTTCCGAGAGCCCCATATCGGCGCAGTTTTCTCGGTAGAAAATCAGCGGGAACTGCTCGTCATCGCGAATGCCGAGAATCACCAGCGCGGTCAGGCGCTCGGGATCGGTCTTGATGCCTCGGATATCCACGCCTTCGCGGAGGAGCTGCTCCTTGATGAAGCGCCCCATATGCTCGTCGCCGACCGCCGTGATCACGGCGGACTTCAGCCCGAGTCTGGCCGTGCCCGCGGCGATGTTGGTCGGCGAGCCGCCGATATATTTCGAGAACGACCCCATGTCCTCCAGCCGCCCACCGACCTGGTCGCCATAGAGGTCGACCGAGGAGCGGCCGATGGTGATGAGATCGAGTCTTTTCGTCATGACATCAGCCCGCTGGCACTGAAACGAAACATTTGTATCAGATCGCCTGCGGTTTGAAATCCGAGACTGCAATCGGCATGACGGCCTTCAAGAGCGCCACGGACTTCTCCAGCCCTTCGAGCGCGTTCAGCAGCACATCCTCATGCTCGATCGAGAGCCAGCCGTCATAGCCCGCCATCTTCAGGCGATAGCAGAACTGCCGCCACCACTCCTCGCCATGGCCGAAGCCGAGGGTGATGTAGCTCCAGGAGCGCGCCGGGATGTCCATCAGCGAGCCGTTTTCCAAAAGGGACGTGGTCGCCTGGACGGGCGCGTTGAGCAGGGTGTCCTTGGCATGCACGTGAAAGACGGCCTCGCCCAGCGCTTCCGCCGCGACCAGCGGATCGGCGCCCATCCAGAACAGGTGGGAGGGATCGAGATTGGCGCCGATCACCGGGCCGATTTCTCCGCGCAGCTTCAGCAGTGACGGCACGTTGTAGACGCACTGATTGCCGTGCAGTTCGAGCGCGATCTGCTCGACGCCGCTTTCTTTGGCGAGCGCCGCAATCTCGCTCCAGAACGGAAAGAGCACGCCCTCCCATTGATAGCGGAGGATCGCCTGGGTCTCGGGCGGCCAGGAGGACACCACCCAGTTCGGCATGCTGTCCTCGGCACGGCCCGCCGGCAGGCCGGACATGGTGCAGATTTTCCTGATGCCCATCTCGCCCGCAATGCGGATGGTGTCCTTCAGGCAGGCAGCCTGGGCAGGATCGGTTGGATGCAGCGGGTTGCCGTTGGCGTTGAGCGCGATGATCTCGAGCCCGCGCTCCTCGAACGCGCGCGCGAAGGCTCTTCGCGCCTCGGCGCTTGCTTTCATGTCGGCCAGATCGACATGCGGCGCCGTCGACCAGCCGCCGGTATTGATCTCGACACCGTCGACGCCCATGCGGGCGGCATTGTCGAGCAGGTCTTCAAAGCTCATGGAGCCCAGACTGTCGGAGACGAACCCCAGTTTCATGCGCGTTTTTTCCCTAGTTGTCGCGAGCTATGCAGCCGCGCCGCCGGCGTAGAGCGTCGGCATGTCGGCCAAGTCGATAGTCACCTTGCGGCCTTCTTCAAGTGCTCGAACGCCGGCTTCCGCGACCAGCGAAGAGCAGTAGCCGTCCCAGGCATTGGCAGCGATCCCGGATGGCGTTCCGGTCTCGATCGCTCTGATCCAGGCCTTGTTCTGCAAGCGATAGGCTTCGGCAAACCGTGGGCGCCAGTCGGCGGCGTAGGCGGTGGCGGAGCGCAGATCGAGATCGACGCGCGCCGGCGCTGCCGCGTTCAGCGACACGGCGCCCCTCTCGCCGACCAGTTCGCCGCGGACGTCATAGCCGTAGGCGGCATTGTTGTTGATCTCGATGTTGACCAGCTGTCCGCCGGTCGTCTCCAGCACGATGAAGACGGGAGCGCCGGCCTTCCCGCTGTCGATGCCCTTCGGCTGGTACACCGAGACCGCGACGTAGTCCGCACCGAGGACGAAGCGGGCGATGTCGAATTCGTGGGGGGCGGAATTGGTGATCGCCATCTGCCCGGTGAAGCTGGCGGGCGCCTGCACGTTCCGGTGAACATTGTGCATCATGACCGCCCTGCCGATCGTGCCGTCGTCGCGCGTTCGTTTCATCGCCTGATAGGACGGATCGAAGCGTCGCATGAAGCCAAGATGGACGAGCTGCCGGCCGATCGCCACCTCGCGCTCGATCACCTCCAGGCAGGCTGCGGAGGCCGGCGCCAGCGGCTTTTCGCAAAGCACCGGCTTTTCCAGCGCCAGCGCCGCGAGCGTCAGCGGCGCGTGGGTCTGGTCGGGGCTAGCGATCAGGACGGCGTCGACATCGTCCCGCCGGATCACCGCCTCCGGGTCGGTGGCGATGTTCGCGGCCCCCGTCGCGTCCGCGACCTCGCGGGCACGCGCCTCGGAGGCGTCGCAGACCACCTGCAGCACGGCACCTGGCAGATCCTCGGCGATGATCCTCGCGTGATCCGCCCCCATGACCCCGGCGCCGACAACGGCTACGCGAATGCTCATGCTCCCATCCTCAACGTTTGAGCGCCTGCCGACGACGCAGTCTGTATCACGAACATCAACCCTTCAGACCGGCGAGAAATGCTTCGAATTCGCCGTCCTTGATACTGACCGTGTGTTCGGACGCAGGGTAGGTGCCGGAGCGCACGTCGTCGATGAATTCCTCGAAGGCGGCGATGCGTTCGTGCTGCAGGCGTTCGAATTCGGCGGCGAAGTTGCGATAGACCTTGGCGTGACGCGGGCGGTGGCCGGCGGTGTGGCCGAGCACGTCCTCGGCGAAAAGATATTGCGCATCGGCACCCGGCCCGGCCCCCATGCCGAGCATGATCATCGAGGTGTTCTTCGAGATGAATTCGCCGACCCGGTCGGGCACCACTTCGAGCTCGGCGCCGAAGCAGCCGATCGCCTCCAGGCGTTTCACGTGATCGTAGACCATGCGCGCGCTTGCCGCGGTCTTGCCGACCGCCACGAAGCCGCCAGTCCAGGTGCATTGGGACGGGATGAGGCCGACATGGGCGACGGTGGGGATGGCGTTGTCGCAGAGCGTTTTTTGGATGTCGAGGGAAGCGGCACAGTAGAAGCAGTCGCCGCCGAGCGCCATGAAGTGGAAGGCGGCGCGCAGATAGTCCTCTGCGGTCGCGAGGTCGCCCGCGGGTCCGTAGGGCAGGCCCACCTGGACGAAGCAGCGGCCGGCGGCTTCCCGCATCTCGGTCGAAAAATAACGGCCCTCGATCGACAGCATGTCGATGCCGGCCCGGTCGGCGGCGGCGGCTTCCTCCGGCGTTCTGACGAAGAGCATCGAGATTTTCTGACCGTTCGCCTTCATCGCGCGGATGTCGGCGACGCTCTTTCGGTTTCTATCGAGCATGTTTCGCACCCTCAGCTTTGCGCGGCTTTCAAAAGGCGTTTCAGATCGACGCCCGGATCGGCGAGATCGGCGGGCTCGATCGTGGCCTCGCGTTCGATCAGCTTTTCGGCGAGGCGAATATGTTTGGCGACCGTATTGCCCAAGCCGACGCCCGCCGCAGCCTCGAGACGGCCATCGACGTCTCGCTGGAAAAGAAGAAAGGCGTCGCCGTCGAGATCGCGGCGCACCGTTTCCCGGCGCGGATCGAACAGCCCTGCGACCTGCAGAGACAGGTCGAACTGGTCGGACCAGAACCACGGCACCTTGGCGTAGTCGCCGGCCTCGCCGAGCATGGCGCACGCCGCATGCTCACCCTGATCCTGGGCAGCCCGCCAGCTTTCCAGACGCACGCGCCCGCCGCGCCAGGGAAAATTGCAGCAATCGCCGGCGGCGAAGACGTCGGATGCCGATGTGCGAAAACTGCCATCGACGACGATGCCGTTGTCGACGTCGAGCCCCGCGGCCTCCGCAAGGTCGGTGTCGGGCAGCGCGCCGACGCCGGCGACGACAACGTCGAAGCTCAGCGTCTCGCCACCGTCGAGCGTGATCGTCTCGGCGTTTGCCGAGGCGACCTTGACGCCGGTCCGAAGGGCGACACCTTCGTCTTCATGGCGCGACTGGACGTAGCGGGCGATCTCGGACGGCACGGCGCGCGCCATCAGCTCGGGCGCCGCCTCGATCACGGTCACCGCCGACCCCGCGCGTCGCGCGGTCGCGGCGAGTTCCAGCCCGATGAAGCCGCCGCCGATGACGCCGATGCGCTTGCCGCTGCCGCACCCGGCGACGATCCGTTGCGCATCTTCGTGGGTGCGCAGCGTGAGACAACCGTCCATGCCGGGAAAGAGGCGGGCGCGCGCACCCGTCGCGATAAGCAGCTTGCCGTAGTCGAGGACCGATCCGTCGCTGAGGTGAACGGTCTTTTCTCCGACGTCGACCGACTGCGCGTCAGTATTCAGACGAAGGTCGATTGCCGCATCGTCATAGGCCGCCTCGGCGCGGATTGGCTTCAGCTCGTCCGTCTGCCCCTTGGAAAGCGGCGGCCGTTCGTAAGGGAGGGCGGCCTCCGCCCCGATCAGCGTGATCGATTGCGAAAAGCCCTTGTCGCGCAGGGTGAAGGCGGCGCGAACTCCGCATTCGCCGGCACCGATGATGACGATCCCGGCCATGGCTCAGATCTCGATCATCACGCGGCCGTTCTCGACCTTCGTCGGATAGGTGTTCAGATCCTCGCAAGCCGGCGGCGTCTCCACCTCGCCGGTGCGGTAGTCGAACATGCTGGCGTGCTTCGGGCACTCGATCGAGTACTCCATCACCAGCCCGTCGGCGAGGTGCACTTCCTCGTGGGTGCATAGTCCGTCGGTGCAAAAGAAATCATCGGCGGGGCCGCGATAGATCGCGAAGCTGCGGCCGTCATGGTCGAAGCGGATCACCTCCTCGGCCTCGATATCGTCCGTGGAACAGGCGTCGATCCAGGGCATTCTTCTTTGACCTCGTGCTGTCGTTGCAGGGAGCGTCGTCGCTTCAGCTACCGCAGCTCGCTGACCGGCGGCGCGTGACCTTCATGGGTCTCCATATAGCCTTCGATGCTGGCTTCGAGATCGGCCATGGTCTCGCCGCCGGCCATCAGATCGGTGATCTCTTCCCGGGTCTTCTCGCCCTTCCTGAAATCGGCGGCGATGGCGCCTCTGATCAGGACCGCGAAGTGGTCGCCGACGGCCATGGCATGCATCACCTGGTGGGTGATGAAGATCACCGCGAGCCCGCGCCGCTTGGCCTCGTTCACGATCCTCAAGACATGGGCGGCCTGCTTGACGCCGAGCGCTGCGGTCGGCTCGTCCAGGATCAGCACGCGCGCGCCGAAATGCACCGCGCGCGCGATTGCGAGGGACTGGCGCTCGCCGCCGGAAAGACCGCCCACCAAGCGATCACCGTCGTCGATCCGGGTGATACCGAAATCCTGCACCGCCTTGACCGCGATCGCGTTCGCCTTCTTGCGGTCATAGACCTTGAACGGTCCGACCTTCCTGCACGGCTCCGCACCGACGAAGAAGGTGCGGCCGATGGACATCAGCGGGAAGGTGCCGCCGAACTGATGCACCGTCGCGATGCCGCGATCGGCGGCGTCGCGCGGACGGTCGAACGCGACGGGCGCGCCGTCCATCATGATCTCGCCGCGGGTCGGCTTGTGCACGCCGGCGAGCGTCTTGATCAGGGTCGACTTGCCGGCACCGTTGTCGCCGAGCAGGCAGAGCACCTCGCCTTCGCCGACCTTGAGCGAGATGTCGTGGAGAACATCGATCGGGCCGAAGGACTTGTCGACGCTCCTGAGTTCCAGAACCGGTTTCTTGTCTGACATATCGGACCTCACGCCGTTTTCTTCTTGGGGCCGGCGTAGCTGACCGCCATCTGCCGGAAGGTGTTGTTCATCAGGACCGCGATCAGCAGCATCACGCCGACGATCAGGCTCGAGAGGTTGCGATCGAAATCGGTGAAGTAGATGCCCTGGTTGACCATGGCGAAGGTGAGCGTGCCGAAGAAGATGCCGATCACCGAGCCGAAGCCGCCGGTCAGGAGCACGCCGCCGATCACCACCGAGATGATGGTGTTGAAGATGAACGACATGCCGGTCGACACCTGGGCGGAGTTGAACAGGATGGTCTGGCACAAGCCCACGAAGGCGGCGCTCACCGACGAGAGGATGAAGAGGATGATGGTGAAGCGGTTGGTCGGGATGCCGGCGTTGCGGGCACTTTCCTTGTCGCCGCCCATGGCGAAGAGCCAGTTCCCCCAGGGCGAAAGATGCAGGAAATACACATAGGCGGCGGTCAGGATCAGCCACCAGGCGATGATCACCTGATAGGAGCCGAAGTAGAAGTCGCCGAACAGCGCCTTGGCCCAGGCCGGCGCCTTGAGGGCGACCGCGGTGGTGTCGGTCAGGATGATCGACAGGAAGAGGGTCAGGCCGGCGACCGCGAAAAGGGTGCCCAGGGTGACGATGAGCGAGGGCACGTTGGTGCGCACCACCAGCATGCCGTTGATCCAGCCGACCAGGGCGGCGAAGCCGAGGGTGAGGCCGACGCCGACCAGGATCGGCAGGCCGTAATAGCCGGAGATGATGCCCATCGACATGGACGCTGCAGGCACCATGGCGCCGATCGAGATATCAAGCTCGCCGGCGATCATCAAAAAGCCGATCGGGATGGCGATGATGCCGAGATTGGCGGCGACGTTCAGCCAGCTCGCGGCACCGGCGAAGGACATGAAGTTCTTGCCGCCGAAGATGACGAAGAAAACGAAGACGAAGACCATGCCGAGAAACGCACCCGCCTCCGGTCTTCTGATCAAACTGTCGAATGAAATCGCGCCCATGGTTTTGTTCTCACCTGGCCTCTCGGTTGAAAGGGTGGAGGCATTCGTCGGAGCCTCTCCGGATCAGCCCGGCGCGTCAAAGGCGCCGGGCTGGCTGGAGGTCACACCGCTCGTCGGATGTCCGGCTCAAAAGGTCGCCACCACCGTCACCAGAAAGGAGCCGCATACCGACGGTTCCAGCGAAAGCGGTGGAAACCAAATGATGTGGTCACACCACCACTAGCGAGCGCCCTTCTCGACGCCGGCGAGCGCGCTCTCGATGTTCGAGGCATCGACGATCGCCGGACCGGTGAGGACCGGATCGGTCGCGAGCTCGGTGCCGAAATCGATGTTGGCGGCGAGCATGGTCGTGGCGAGGAAGCCCTGCAGATAGGGCTGCTGGTCGATCGCCATGGTCTGGGTGCCGTTCTGAATGCGATCAAGCACGGCGGGGCTCATGTCGAAGGTGCCGAGCATGACGGTCGGGCGGGACTGCTGGATGGCCACCGAGGCGGCATCGGACGCCCAGGCAGCGAGCGTGATCACGGCATCGACCGAGGGATCCTTCAACAGCTCCGCCTTGAGCGCCTCGGAGGTGCCGGTGACGTTCTGATCGAGGTTGGCCGGCAGCGGCAGGTTGATCACCTCGGCGCCGTTCGCCTCGCCGCCTTCCTTGACGCCGGCGCAGCGGGATTCCAGGTTCACCGCACCCGGCACCTGGATGTGGCAGATGATCTTCTTGGCGCCGTTCTTGGCGAGATACTCGCCGCCGGCGACACCGGCGGTATATTCGTCGGAGCCGAAGTAGTTGATGCCGCTGATGTCCTTCTGCACGTCGGCGCCGGAGTTGTACATCATGATCTTGATGCCCTGCTCGGCGGCGGCCTGCAGTGCCGGCACCTGGCTTTCCGGCACCCAGACGGGGATCGCGATGCCATCGACGCCCTGGCTGACGGCGGTGTTGATCAGCTGCACCAGATCGGGGCCGAAATTGTCGTAGTTCTGGGTGCGCAGATAGTTGACCGAGCCGCCATTGGCCTCGACCACCAGGGTCGCGTCATCGACCCCCTTCTTGATCAGGTTGAAAAAGCCGTCCTCGATCGAGCCTGCGATCACCGCGATGTCCGCGGCCATGGCGCCCGTGGTCGTCATGACGGCCGCCACCGTGGCCATCATCACATGTCTGAGTGTCTTCATGTCGTGCTCCTTCATCTTGCTTATGTGCTGACAAGGTTGATCAGCGTTTGCGTGAGCGGACGCGCGAGCCCCTTGAATGCATGGCTCTCGCCTCCCCGAATGTCGCCCCGGTGACGGCCTGGCCCCAGCCTTCGGCCGACACCGGGAGCGAACGTCTTGTCGAGCCGCTAGGCCGTCGGCGCAGCGCTCGTCTTCTTGTTCATGCGTTCTTTCTTCCTGCGGAAGCGCGCCTGCATCCGCTTGTCACCGTCTCTGGTGCCGTCGTGCCAGGTGCCGAACCATTTATCGAGCGGCAGCGTGCCGTCGGCGTAGTTCACCTCGAAATATTTGTGGTGGAGATAGTGGGCATAGGCATGGGTATCGATGGCGCCCTCGTCGCCAGTCTCGACCTTGTCGAAGCCGACATGGCCGATCACCGCGCCCGTGCCCGTGACGTTCAGGTGGTAGAGCACCAGGAGCGGGTGCGAAGGCAGGATCAGGTGCAGGAGAATGTCCGACCAGTAAAGCAGATGCTCGACCGGATGCATCGAAAGCGACGACCAGGGCGATGGGTTGATCGAATTGTGATGCACCGAATGCACCCACTTGTAGAGGATCGGCACGTGGATCAGCCGGTGGATGCAGAAGAAATGCAGCTCGTGGATCAGCGGGATCATCAGCATGAAGGCGATCAGCCAGACCGGGTTGTCGCCGAAGGTCGTCCACGGCCCGATGTCGTTGGCCCAGGCCCAGAGCATGCCGACCTCGTAGGCGCTCCAGATGGGCAGGCCGGAGCCGAAGGTGCGAATCGCGTTGTCGATGTTCTGGCTCTTGAACCAGAAGACCGATGAAGGATGATCCGCCGGGAATTTCCTGTTGTATTTGAAGTGGTTGCCCTGCCTGCGGCGCACATAGAGCCAGAGCTCGAGGGCGCCATAGAGCAAGAGGATGATCAAAGAGTTGCGCCCGAAGATGTAGAGCACCCAGCCCGGCGCCAGCGTCTGCATGGTCTCGCGCGCGGGTGTCAGCCAGAACCAGAGCACCGCACCCAGCGCCATGAACATCACGTTCCAGGGCAGGAAGTAGCCGGGCAGCCATTTGAGGACGCGGAGCGGGTTCCAGGGGAAGTCGAGAAGCGGGCCCACCTGCAGCGCCTCGTTCGGCCGCCAGTCGCCCCGTTTGTCGCGCGAACCGTAGAGCGTGTCGTCCATCGTCTCGCCCTCAGGCCGCCGAGACCGTTTGCGCTTTTTTTGCGTTGGCGCGCTCTTTCTTCCTCCTGAACCGCTCCTTCATGAGGCGATCGCCTTCGGGCGTGCCGTCATGCCAGGTGCCGAACCACTTATCGAGCGGCACGAGTCCGTCGGCGCCGTAGTTCACCTCGAAATATTTGTGGTGGAGATAGTGGACGAAGGCGTGGCTATCGAGCGCCTTCTCGTCCTGAAGCTCAAGCTTGTCGAAGCCGATATGGCCGTTGATCGCGCCGAAGCCCGTGCCGTGCAGCTGGAAGAGCGCGACGATCGGGTTGGACGGGATCAGGATGTGCCAGAAGATCTCGGCGAAATAGAGGGCTGATTCCACCGGATGCATGGACAGCGATGACCACGGGCTCGGATTGATCGAGTTGTGGTGCACCGAATGCACCCACTTGTAGAGGAAGGGGGTGTGGATCAGGCGATGGATGAAGAAGAAGTGCACCTCGTGAATGGCGGGGACCAGCAGCACCAGGGCCGAGAGCCAGAGCCAGTGCTGCTCGAAGCTCACCCAGTTGCCCCAGCTATTGGCGAAGGCCCAGAGCGCCAGCACCTCAGAAAGGGTCCAGAGCGGAATCGAGACCAGATAGGTGCGGAGGAAATTGTCGAGGTTCTGGCTCTTGAACCAGAACACATCCGAGGGGTGCTCGGCCGGGAATTTATGATTGAACTTGAAGCGCGTGCCCTGCTTCCGCTTGATGTAGTAGAAGAACTCGACCGCGCCATACATCAGGAAGATGCCGAGGCCGTTTACCGCAAAGAGCCAGAGCGCCCAGCCCCAAGACAGGGTCTGCAGGGTCTGAACATCGGGGATGACGAACGCCCAGTAGAGCAGCGCCGTCGCCATGTGAAATGCGTTCCACGGCCAGAGATACTCGACGAACCAGTGGCCGATCGCCTTGAGGTCGAGCGGACGACGCCAGAAGGGGGCGATCTCGGCCGGCGCGTTCGGCTTCCAATCGCCGCGCTTGTCGCGGACACCATAAAGCATGTCATTCATGGCAGCCTCCCTCTGCGCTCGGCCTTCTCGGCTCGACGTTGATTGCGCAGCCCTCGTTCTTCACCCGAAGATAACAGGCTTGATCCGCTGAAGATCAAGCGGCATCGTACCGTCAGCCACCATTTCGTCTCAAATGATGCCACGAAATGGACGCTGAAATGATATAAAATGAAACAGGATTGGCGCCATGGGACGTCCGACGATCCGGGATCTTGCCGAAGCCGCCGACGTGTCCGTCTCGACGGTCAATCGCGTCATCGGCGGACGCGGCAAGGTGCGCGAAGCCACCATCCAGCGGGTGCTGGCCGCCGCCGAGACGATCGGTTTCTACGGGCTCGGCGCCATCCAGCAGCGCATGACCGTGACGACGCGGCGCTACGAATTCGCGGTCATCCTGCTGCAGCGCAATCGCCGCTTCTACCAGGCCCTCGCCCGTGCGCTCGACCAGGCAGCGGCCGGCGTCCTCGATGCCGATGTCCGGGTGAGGCTGTCCTTTATCGAGGATCTCTCCCCGGACCATGTCGCGGCGCGCATCGCGAAGCTCGGCGCGGCTTCGGACGGCCTCGCCGTGGTCGCCGCCGAGCATCCGCTGGTGACCGAGGCGATCGATGATCTGCTGGCGCGGGGCGTCCCGGTCTTCAGCCTGATCTCGCCGCTCTCGGCGCGCGGCAAGATCGGCTTTGTCGGCCTCGACAACTGGAAGGTCGGACGCACCGCGGCCTGGGCCTTCGACAGGATGTGCAGGATGCCCGGCAAGATCGGCATCCTGGTGGGCAATCATCGCTATCGCTGCCAGGAGCTGAACGAGAGCGGCTTTCGCTCCTATTTTCGCGAGTTTGGCGCGGGCTTCGCGCTGCTGGAGCCGCTTTCCACCTTCGAGTCCGCGGCTATCGCCCGCGAGATGACCGAAAAGCTCCTGGCCGATCACCAGGACCTGCGGGGCCTGTTCATTTCCGGCGGCGGCATCACCGGCACGCTCGCGGCGCTGAGGGAGAGCGGTCGCGTGAGCCAGCTCGTCAGCATCGGCTATGAGCTGATGGAGACCACCAAGGCAGCCCTCATGGACGGCACACTGACCTTGGTGATCTCCCACCCGCTGCAGCGGCTTGCGGCCAAGACCATCGCGGCGATGGTTCAGGCGCGATCCGCAGGCGACGCCATGGCCGGTCAGACCGTGCTGCTGCCCTTCGACATCCACACGGCAGAAAATCTCTGAGGCCCGACGCCGCTCAAGCGGCGCCTGCCTGCTCATCGAGACCTGCCTCCACGCCTGTGACATGGGTGACCACGTCAAAGAAACCGTCGGGCGCCGCTTGAGATCATGCCGGATAGCGCCCTATCTTTTCAGGAAGGGGGGAAACGAGCCGGTCGTGCGTGCGGCGGGCCTTCGGCCTCCAGGACGTCCGCCGCCAGTCGACGGCAGGGCTCAGGCGTTCCTGCTGTTGCCGCCTGATCGACCGTCTCGAGACGATGGGAGCGTGCCATGAGCAGTGTGCAGTCCCGTGATTACAGCTTGACCGGCCCTGAAAACGCCCATGCTGTCGAGGCTGGCCTTGCCGGCGCCGACTGGTATCGGACGCCGATTCCGAGAAAGCGCATGAAGGAGCTGATGAAGCGGGACGATGGTCCTGCGACGCGTGACAGCCTGCTCTGGCTGGGTCTTCTCGTACTTCTCGGCGGACTCGGCGCGGCCACGTGGGGAACCTGGTGGTGCGTTCCCTTCTTCGCCGCCTATGGCGTGCTCTACGGCTCGGGCGGAGACAGCCGCTGGCACGAATGCGGCCATGGCACCGCGTTCAAGACTCCGTGGAAGAACGAGGTCATCTACCAGATCGGCAGCTTCATGATGCTGCGCAATCCGGTGACCTGGCGCTGGAGCCACACGCGCCACCACACCGACACCATCATCGTCGGCCGCGATCCCGAGATCGTCGCCATGCGTCCGCCGCGCCTCGCGAAAATCCTGTTGAACTTCGTCGGCCTGGTGGACTTCCCTCTCGGCATCTGGACCATGCTGAAACATGCGGCCGGACAGCTTTCCGCCGATGAGAAGGACTACGTGCCGGAGACGGAGCGCTGGAAGGTCTACCGGGTCGCCCGGGTGTGGACCGCGATCTTCGCCCTGACCCTGATCGCCTGCTTTGCCTTGGGCTCGATCCTGCCCGCCATGCTGATTGGCCTGCCCAGGATGTACGGCGCCTGGCACCATCTCTGGTGCGGCCTCACCCAGCACGCAGGGCTCGCCGAGGACGTGCTCGACCACAGGCTGAACTGCCGCACAGTCTACATGAACCCGTTCAGCCGCTTCATCTACTGGAACATGAACTACCATGTGGAGCATCATATGTTCCCCATGGTGCCCTACTACCGCCTGCCAGACCTGCACGCGGACATGAAGGCGGACTGCCCGCCGCCTTATCCGGGCATCTGGGCGGCCTACAAGGAGATCGTCCCGGCGATCCTCAGGCAGCTCGGCGATCCCACCCACTTCGTGCGTCGACGCCTGCCATCGAACATTGGCCCGACGGTGTCAGCGCCGCTCGCGGTGCCGGCCGAATAGGAGAAGGCGCGGAACAATGAGCAACTGGGTCGAGGCCTGTGCTGCGGATGACATCGACGAGGAGGACGTGATCCGCTTCGATCACGACGGCAGGACGTTTGCGATCTACCGCTCGTCCGACAACGCGTATTTCGCGACCGACGGGCTTTGCACCCACGAGCAGGTGCACCTCGCCGACGGGCTGGTGATGGATGAGATCATCGAATGCCCGAAGCACAACGGCCGCTTCGACTACATGACCGGCGAGGCCAAAGGAGCGCCGGTCTGCGTCGATCTCAAGACCTACCCGGTGAAGGTCGAAGGCGGACGCGTGTTCATCGAACTGGGCTAGTCGCCCCTGACGTCAGCGAGCGGGCCGACGCGCGACGACGCGATCACCTCGGCTCGTGGAAGACCGAAAGTCTCGGCCATCGACTGACCGCTCGCCAGCGCCTTCACCCATGACGCCTCGACGCCGAGCCTGGCTTCGGCATCGGCGAGCCGCGAGCGCACGCTCGATGGAGACAGGGCCACCAGCCCGTCGTCGTCCCCGATGATCAGATCACCCGGGCTGACCAGGCGGCCGGAGATCTCGACGGGCAGATTGACGGCTCCCTGGTCGGCTCCGGTCGGACCGCGCGGGTTGACGGCGCGGGTGAAGACCGAGACATCATCCCACCCGGCGAGCGTCGCGACGTCCCGAATGGCGCCGTCACAGATCAGTCCGGCGCCGCCCAGATTTCTAAGATGCCCGCCCAAGATTTCGCCGATCATTGCCGCCTCGTCCTTGCCGTCTGCGGCGATCACCAGGACGTCGCCCTTCGCGATCCGATCGAGAGCGTGGAGCACTGCGCCGAAGTCCGGCGGCACGCATTGTGCAGTGACCGCGCGGCCGAACAGCTTTGGCTGCCGACCCGGCGGATTGATCGGCCGGATGCCGATGTCGAGCTGTTCCTCCGGGATGAGATCGACCGCGACCGCCACGGAGACGACGCGCCAGGGCTCGATCTCCTCAGGGGTCAGGATGTCGTCGGGCACACGATGGATCGTCACGGTCATGTCGGCTGTCCTCCGGTCAGTCCGGCCAAGCTGCCATTGCCAGACGGTTTTCACCAGAGGCGACGATCGCGCCTTCTCGATGTTCGTTCTTCCGTAACTCAGGGCGAGGCGCGTTCCCGATGAGCGCGCGCCCTCAATGCGCGGTCGCACCAGCTCTGGCAGCGGTCATGTGCCCCGACGATCCGGGAGCTATGACTTCGGCTCGAAACAGGAGAGCACCGCCTTCAGCCTGCCAGCGGTCATGTCCTGCTTGGCCAGGAAGAAATCACCGCCCGCCCCCACCGCCTGTTCAGCGGTCAGCGAATTGGCGTCTTCGCCGCTCAGCACGACGATAGGAGCGCCGTCACCCTTCATGTCGCGAAAAGCGCGGATGAATTCGGTGCCGATGATGCCGGGCATGCGCTGATCGACCAGCAAGCAATCGAAGTCCTCGGACGAGATCGCATCCAAGGCTGCAATGGCGTCTTCGGCTTCGGTGACGTCCACGGGCAGGCCCGTGCTTTTGAGCAGCTTGCAAATCAGCTGTCGATCAACGCTGTCATCGTCGATGAGAAGGGCGCGCATCCAGGGTCCGGGCTCCTACGTTCGCATCTGCCGGGCTTTGCTCAGCCGACTCCGCTCAGAGCATAGCCACGGCACCTTAATCAATGATGAAGAGAATGATGTCGATGGCAGCCGCCACAAGGCTTGCGCATCGCGCATGGCGGACTGTCGGCGACCGCCACGATCAACGCCACAAGATTGGAGAAAGAAATTCATCAGAATTTTACTTAAAAATCACCAGCATCTGTATTTGGGTGAATTAACAAAGTTCTTATGGCACACCGAAAAATTTTCGTATGGCCAGGCTCGTCCAGGCAAGGATTGCACCGAGGTCCAGGGCTGCCCGTGCCGGCGGATCGTGTTTCGGCACCGCTGGCCGACCTGGATCGATGCAAGGAAAAAGCGTGGCGAGAAACCGTCCCTGGCCCGCAGCACCTGATGAGCAGGCCCGGATGGTCCTGCTGTCGCTGCATGTTTAAAATGGCGGCAGCGGGAACGGCAGGGCCGCGAACGGGAACACGCAGGAAGGGTGGGTCATGCAATTTCATCTGAACGGGTTCAGACCCGGCGACCCGGCTCTGTCCGAGCCTGCAGGCTATGGTCTCGCCCCGCGATCGCCGGAGTGCCTGCCGGAAGAGGTCGACGTCCTGATCATCGGCTCCGGCCCGGCCGGCCTTACGCTTGCGGCGCAGCTCGCCGCCTTTCCCGACATCGACACGCGTATCGTCGAGCAGAAAGCTGGCCCGCTGCTGCTCGGTCAGGCGGACGGCATCGCCTGCCGCACCATGGAGATGTTCCAGGGCTTCGGCTTCGCCGAGCGCGTGGCGAGAGAGGCCTACGGGGTCAACGAGACCGTTTTCTGGAAGCCGGATGACTCCGATCAACGGCGGATCGTGCGCAGCGGTCGGGTGCAGGATGTCGAGGACGGGCTCTCCGAACAGCCGCATGTCATCCTGAACCAGGCGCGCGTGCATGACTTCTATCTGGAGGTGATGCGCCGCGCGCCAGGCCGGCTGCAGCCGGACTATGGCCTGCGCATGCTCGATCTTGCGATCGACGAGGCATCGCCCTCCCACCCGGTGACGGTCAGGCTGGAGCGCGACCACCCGGAGCGTCGGAAGGAGATCGAGACGGTGAAGGCGCGTTACGTCGTCGGCTGCGACGGCGCGCGCAGCGCGGTTCGCCGGTCCCTCGGGCTGACGCTCAGGGGCGATTCCGCGAACCAGGCCTGGGGCGTGATGGACGTGCTCGCGGTCACCGACTTTCCGGATGTCCGGCTGAAGGCGGCGATCCAGTCGGCCAACGAGGGCAATCTTCTGATCATCCCGCGCGAGGGCGGCTATCTGGTCCGCATCTATGTGGAGCTGGACAAGCTGAACGCGAACGAGCGGGTCGCCAGCCGCAAGCTCACCGTCGACCATGTGATCGCTGCGGCAAGGCGCATCCTCCATCCCTATACGCTCGACGTGAAGGACGTCGCCTGGTGGTCGGTCTACGAGATCGGTCAGCGCCTTTGCGACAGGTTCGACGACCTGCCGCAGGGGGACGCGGGAGCGCGCATGCCGCGCGTGTTCATAGCCGGCGATGCCTGCCACACCCACAGTCCGAAGGCCGGCCAGGGCATGAACGTGTCCATGCAGGACAGCTTCAATCTGGGCTGGAAGCTCGCCGCCGTCCTGCGCGGGCAGTGCGCGCCTGCCCTCCTGCAGGGCTACTCGGCGGAGCGCCAGGCGATCGCCAAGGAGTTGATCGACTTCGATCGCGAATGGGCGAAGATGTTCAGCGATCCGCCGAAAGGTGCTGACGGCGCCGGCAGCGACGGGGTCGATCCCGAGGCGTTTCGAAAGTACTTCGTCAAGCAGGGCCGTTTCACTGCGGGCACCGAGACCCGCTACGCGCCGTCGCCGATCACTGCCGAGCCCGTCCACCAGCATCTTGCGACTGGCTTCACGATCGGCATGCGCTTTCATTCCGCACCCGTGATTCGCCTCGCCGATGCCAAGCCGATGCATCTCGGTCATGTCATCGAGGCGGACGGGCGCTGGCGTCTTTTTGCGTTTGCCGGCGCGGACCATGCTGGCGTGAAGACGCTCTGTGACTTTCTGACAAATGCGACCACGTCACCGGTCATGAAATACACACCCGAGAGGGCCGATATCGACAGCGTGATCGATGTCCGCGCGGTCTATCAGCAGGGACATCGCGAGCTCGCGATCGAGGCCATGCCTGCCCTGCTCCTGCCTGAAAAAGGTCGCTTCAGCCTTCGTGACTACGAGAAGATCTTCTGCCCGGACCTGAAAAGCGGCCAGGACATTTTCGAGATGCGCGGCATCGATCGGGACCGCGGCTGTTTGGTGATCGTGCGGCCGGATCAGTATGTCGCCCATGTCCTGCCGCTCACCGCCCATGCCGAGCTCGCCGCCTTCTTCGACGGGTTCATGCTGGTCGCGCGCTAAGTTTCTTCCGCACGCTTCACCAGGCAGGCGACAGCGTGCAAGGCTGCACCATCTTCGTCATGATGATTGCGCACTGGTCGTGCCAGCCGGGCTCAACGCAAGACGCGCGGCGCATCATCCGACAAGGTCGCACTCTCGGCATCGCGCAGGGACCAGGGCAGCACGCCGTCGCCCGTGGCGATGAACTCGAGCAGCAGCTTGCGCTTCAGCGCCTCGCCGAACACGCCGATATCCTTGGCTTCAACCACGAAGCTGCCTTCGCCGCCGATGATGTTGAGCGCGTAGAACTCGGCGATGGGGATGCGCGTCCAATTGGTGGCGGCACTGTAGGCGTGGCGGCCATCGAAGGTGCCGATCTGCCGATCGTCGAGCAAGGGCAGCGCATTGATGGTGATGCCGTCGGCGACGATCTGATCGCGCACGCGTGCGACCCTGGCGCCTTCACCGTGAAAGTCGCTGGCCACGTCGATCACCATGCGCGAGCTGGTGTAGTCGCTGGTCTTCAGGAGGTCGGCCGCCGCCAGGAGACCGGAGGTCATGGACGTGCTGCCGGCGCTGCTGCGCGGCGCCAGCGCGACGGCCTCGCCGAAGGCGCGCGCTGAAGTCTCGTCGGTCAGGACGCTCCAGCCCAGCACCAGGTCGATCTTGTCGGCATCCGAAAATTCGACATAGGCGACCGCGACGCCACCGCTGTTGCCGATGATCGAGGCGACCACGTCGGGGTCGGAAAAGGCGGCGCGATAGCCGTCCTTCATCAGACCATATTCGAGCTCGTCGACACTGTTGGAGACATCGTTCAACAGCACTAGCGCGAGATTGACCGCGCTGGCCTGGCCGGATATGCCCCCCAGCGCAGTGAGGGCGGCAGCAGCGAACAGGACCAGTCGACGCATCGGGCTCTCCCCTGGAAAATGCGGGCCGTCCTGAACGCTGGCCCTGCGGACGGCGATCAGCGCTCGGACATGTTCTTCTCAGGATTGACCATCGGACCGGAAAGGTAAAGGCCACGCCGGCGTCACGCGATCTCGGACATCGTCGCCGAAGGGAGTTGCCGCAGCCATCGGAGAGCCTCATTGTCGTGACGTGGAACGTTGATCCGAGGATATCGATGTGGCCGATGTGACGGTCCTGGCATGGCTGAACGATGCCGGCATCTATCGAGATGCGATCATCGAGGCGGGCCTGGACGACGCCGTGACGTTCGCCGCCTGCACGGATGGCGAGACGCCCGCCCCTGAGCTGCTCGCTGCCGCCGATGCCCTGCTCGCCTGGAAGGTGCCGCCGGGTGCGCTGCGCCAGATGCCGAGGCTCCGCTGGATCCAGGCGCTGACCGTGGCGACCGATGGCTGGCTGAGACGCGACGATCTCTCGTCGGACGTGGCACTCACCTGTGCGCGCGGTGTGCATGCGGTGCAGATGCCGGAGAACATCCTGGGCGTTCTCCTGCATATCACCCGCGGCTTCGCGCAGATCGCCGCGCATCAGGCCGAACGGCGCTGGACGCGTGTGGTCGCGGAGCCGCTCGCCGGCAAGACGCTCGGCCTGGTGGGGCTCGGCGCCGTGGGCGCGGAGGTCGCGGCGAGAGCCGGCGCGTTCGGCATGCGCGTGATCGGCACCAGAGCGGTGCCCGCACCGGTGGCCGGTGTCGATCGGGTCTACGCTCCAGATCAGCTCGACCGGATGCTCGCCGAGGCGGACTTCGTGGTGCTGCTGGCCCCGGTGACACCGGCGACGGTCGACCTGATCGATGCCGATCGTCTCGGCAAGATGAAGCGCAGCGCCTGGCTGCTCAACTTCGCGCGCGGCGAGCTGGTGGTCGATCGAGATCTGATCGACGCGGTGACGAACGGTGTCATCCGGGGCGCCGTGCTCGACGTCTTTCGCACCGAGCCGCTGCCCGCCGACGATCCGCTCTGGTCCGTCCCAGGCATCACCATCCTGCCGCATATCGGCGGTCTGCATCCCGAGCGCAATGTGCTGGTCAGCGCGCTGTTGGTGGAGAATCTCAAGCGGTTTCTGGCCGGCTCCCCTTTCAAGGCGCTGGTCAATCGCGACAAGGGCTATTAGCTGCAGCCCGACCGTCCGAACTGGCTCAACCTTGTCTGCAGCGCCCGGTAGCGCTCGTCGATCGCCTGTCGATCGACGTCGTCGTGATTTGCGCCGAGTGCTGACTGATGGATGAGATGGCCGTGGCGGCAGAGCGCATCGACCGCCTCCGGACAGACCTCGCCCTCGGCCAGCAGCGACAGGCCGTCGAGCAGACGGAGCATGACCGGAAGGTTGTTGCGCGCCATCTGGCGAAGCGGGTGGAAGGCGGCACCGGCCAGGCCCTCGATGGTGATGGGGTTGAGCACCAGACGCAGCTTGCCGTTCTCGTCGAGAAAGCCATTGGCCGGCAGCCCGCGCCGGAAGGCCAGATTGAGCGCCGTGGTCAGGTGATCGATGCAGGCGATCGCGGTCGGGAAATCGTTGACGCCCGGCGACAGGGCGCGCGCCGCGATCTCGACGATCAGGGCCACGCCGTAGTCGCTGTCCTGGGTAGCGGTGCGCTTCGGCCCGAGGACAAAGGCCTTGCGCACGTCGTCTTCGAGGCCGGTGCAGGCGCCGGTGATATCGGCGATGGTGGTCGAGGACAGGACGAAGTCGCCGAGGCGCTGCGGAAGCCGGATCAGCACATCCTTCTCGACGGCGAGATCGAGCAGGCTGTCGACATCGATTGCCTGAATGTAGCCGTTGTCATGCATGGCGATGGCGCTGCCCATCGGCGCGTCGCTCACCGGCACCATCACCGTGTCGGGATACCGATCGGCGAGATCCCGAAGTGATGCGGTCAGCTCGTCCGCGACCTTGGCGACGACGTTGTCGACCAGGATCGAGCGCGACAGATCGTGGATGAAGTAGATCAGCCAGCCGAAGCTGAACAGCGCCATCAGCATGGCGACGCTGATCGAGACATGCGGGATGAACGGGGCATCGCCTTCGGTGATCGCTCTCAGCACGATCAGCGCGTAGACGAAGGTCGCGAGGAACAGGCCGAGCGCCGCCTGGTTGACCCGATTGTCCATGAAGCGGTCGATCAGTCGCGGACCGATATTGCCGGCGGCCAGGGTCAGGGCGACCAGGGTCATCGAGAACACCAGGCTCGCCACCGTGATCATCGAACCGGCAATGGTCGAAAGCACGAGACGGGCACCTTCTGCACCAGTGGCGTCGATCGTCATCCACCAGAAGAAGCTGAGCGACCAGGGCTGTGAATCCAGCCAGAGCATGGCGCCGGCGAGAAGGATCGCGAGCAGGGTCATGACCGCGGGAATGACCCAGAAACTGCTGCGCAGCCTGTCCTTCAGGTAGAGCAGATAGGCATTCATAGGACTGCGCATCCCATCGCAAGACAGGTGTTGGTGGCCAGGCGCCGGCCTGCAAGCTCGGCGCTTTTTGAAGCGAGGACCTCGTAACCCAATGGCGGCCGCGATGGAACCAATCCTGGATCGGGACATTACACCCATAGCGATGCACGAGGTTCGACCGCAAAGCTCGCATTAGGTCAACGATGCGGCTCGGCGAGGAACCGAAGCGGCACGCGTCAAACAAGGGAGTGTCATCATGCTGTATTGGGCCGTGATTTTCTTCGTCGTCGCCCTGATCGCCGCAGTCTTCGGCTTCGGCGGCATCGCGTCGGCTTCAGCTGGAATCGCCCAGATTCTGTTCTTCATCTTCCTCATCCTGTTCGTCGCCGGCCTGGTGATGCATTTCGCGCGCGGACGCACGCCCTAAAAGTCGAGCATCAAGGAACCAAAGAACGTCATCAGCGTTCTATTGTCCGTAGTCACCAACAAGGGAAGACGATCATGAATTGGGACCAAATCGAAGGCAAATGGAAGCAGTTCAAGGGCAATGTCCAGCAGCAATGGGGCAAGCTTACCGATGACGAACTCGACCAGATCGACGGCCATCGCCAGGAGCTGGTCGGCAAAATCCAGGAACGCTACGGCATCGCTCGTGAAGAAGCCGATAAGCAGGTGAAGGACTGGGAGGCCAGGCTCTAGCGCAACGCCCCCTTCCGGCTTCCAAGGCCGGTCTCCCCGCCGGGCATGGTTGCCACCGACATCCTCAGGCCGGCGTCGCCCTGAGCGGCGCTGGCCGTTTCTTTGGCTGCACTCGCACGCCATGTCCCACCCTATCTGCAAGGAGAGAGGATCGCGATGAACGACCATGTTCTCGACGCAAAGGCTGATATCGAGCACCCGGACACGGGCATCGAAAATCGCAAGGTGATGGTGAACGGACTGAGCGGCCTGCTCGCCGACACCTTCGTCCTGCTGATCAAGACGCAGGGCTATCACTGGAACGTGGTCGGCCCATTGTTCGTCAGCATCCACGAACTCACCGAAAGGCAGTATCAAAACCTTTTCGAGGCTGCGGACGAGATCGCGGAACGCATCCGCGCGCTCGGTTATCCAGCACCCGGCAGCATGAACGCGATGATCCCGCTCACCGGGATCCAGGAGGACGTGGGCCATCCTACGGCCGAGCAAATGATCGATAATCTGGTGCGCGATCATGAAATCGTGGTGCAACGCCTGCGCGCGACCACCGAGGCTGCGGATGAGATGCATGATCAGGTCACCGCGGACCTGCTCACCGAGCGCATGGCGTTTCACGAGCAGGCGATCTGGATGCTGCGCGCGATCGTCAGCTGATGATGCATCACGTTCCGTGACTTAGGCCTTGCAAGGCCTGCGCGATCATGGTCCTGAGCGTCTGACGATGTCGGACGGAAGGAACGCAGGCTCATGATCAAGCTGTTTCGTATTGCCGAAGGTCATCTCGAACAGGTCGCCTGGATTGGACCCGAGCAGGCAAGCGGTGCCGCTTGGATCGACCTGGTCGAGCCGACTGCCGAGGAGCGGCGCCTGGTCGAAGACCTCATTGGCGTCGAGCTTCCGAGCTATCAGGACATGTTGGAGATCGAGGCGTCAAGCCGTCTGTTCGTCGCCGATCAGGCCTTGTTCATGACCACGCCCGTCCTGGCACAGGCCGAGACCGAGACTCCGGTCATCGGCCCCCTGACCTTCGTGCTCACCGAGAAGGCACTGATCACCATCCGCTATATCCATCCGCGGTCGATGGACCTGTTCGTCACACGCGCCGAGCGCAATCCGGGGCTCTGCGGCACCCCTCTCGACGCATTCGTCGGTCTGGTCGATACCCTGGTCGACCGCAGCGCCGACGTGCTCGAGGCGGTGGCCGTGCGCATCGATGCCCTGTCGCGCGAGGTGTTCGTCGATGGCGCTGGCGACAAAAAAGCTCAGCCGGACCTGCAGCAGATCGTGCAGGCAGTCGGCCGGGCCGGCGACCTCATCTCGAAGTCGCGGGACAGCCTTGCCGGCTTTGCGCGCATCATCCCCTATCTGAGCGTATCGCATATCAGGCTGAACCATGACCAAAAGGCGCTCTTGAAGATCGCGACCCGCGACATCCGCTCGCTCACCGATCATGCCGACTTTCAGACCCAGCGCGCGACCTTCCTCTTGAACGCGTCGCTCGGCCTGATCGATCGCGAGCAGAACGACATCGTGAAGACGTTGACGGTCGCCGCCACCGCGTTCCTTCCGCCGACCCTTATCGCCAGCATCTATGGCATGAATTTCGAGTTGATGCCGGAGCTGTCCTGGCGCTTCGGCTATCCGCTGGCGATTGCGCTGATGATACTCTCTGCCCTCCTGCCGCTCTGGTATTTCCGGCGGCGCGGCTGGCTGTGAGCCCCTTGTGTGAGCTCCCTGCGGCGACCGCCGTCAGATGCGGGGGATGAGAACGGCGGCCGCCCAGGGCTCTCCAGCGCCAGCGTCGCCGGGAAATGGCTTCGCTGACATCCACGGAAACGCTCAAGTGCATGATCGGTTCCGCGATCAACGCAATGAATGAGAAAAAACACGCTTTCGCTCCTCCGGCGCGCTGACTCGATGCTCGGCACCGGCCTTCTGACATCGTCTGCCATCCCCGGGGAACGCCATGCGCAGATCGGCGTTGTCCACACATGTCCGGCATGTCGTTCGATCCGACAGGAGCATCTCGTTCATGGCTGACAGCGACAGCAAAAAGGCCGAGCGGCGGCAAGCAACCGTTCTACCGCTCGAAAGGCGCCTTCATGACGGGCCCGTGCTTGAACGGGCGGCGTTCCGGGATGACTGGCCTGTGGCCGATCCGCTGCTTCAGTCCCTGCGACGCCTGGGGGACGACATGCTGCGCGAGCCGGTGCCGGATCGGTTGGTCGACTCGCTGCGCAGAAAGCCGTCCTGGTATCGCTGACTGATAGGTCTGGCCCGTCTTGATCGTCGATGAGCGACCAAATTCCTGCGGAATCCCGGCATTGTCAGGCTTTTTACGCAAATTTGGGAACTTTCTTGCGCCAGCCGCATTCCTTCTAAGGGTTTCCAGACTCTGTCACGGATATCAGGGCTGTTCGGTGCGCGTTCTGTTGCTTCTCATTCTCTTCCTGCTGGGATTCGTCTTAGGCTGGTGGGGACATGCCGCTTTCGACAGGAAAGCGAAATCGCGCCCCAAATCGCCTGTCTACGCAGCCGGTGGCTGCATGTTGGAAAGGCATATCTCGATATGATCACGATCGCTCGATGGTGCAGATATCGGCAAAAGTCATGCTATCCGGTTTCTATCGTCAGCTGATCCTGTATGCTGTTCGAACGTTTGACCTGGGTCGCCCTAGAGGTGTTCTGGGGGGAGGCGCTTGGTGGACGCGACGATCAAACTCATCGAAGCCGAGATACCCAGATTGCGGCGCTATGCCCGCTTTCTGGTTGGCGATGCGGATCGCGCCGATGATCTCGTCCAGGAATGCCTGACCCGTGCCATTGCCAAGATCGACAGCTGGCAGCCGGGGACCAATATGCGGGCCTGGCTGTTCGTGATCATGCGCAACAGCTATTTCAACGAGCTCAGACGCAAGAGCCGTTCTCCGATCATCGCGGACAGCGAGGCGACGCCCGCCGTCTCGCCCGGCAATCAGGAAGCGCACATCGCGTTGCAGGAGGTCCGGCGGGCCTTCCTGCAGCTCTCCGAGGAACATCGCGAAGTCCTGCTTCTCGTGGCGATCGAAGGCCTTGCCTACGAAGAGGCGGCCGCCATCATCGGCGTTCCGATCGGCACGGTGCGTTCGCGTGCCTCACGCGCGCGCAGTGCCCTTCGGCAAGCGGTCGACGGTGATCCGGAAGAAGGCAGGACTCAAGCCGACGGAACGCATGGTTGACACCGATATCCTGAAAGAGCACCGGATCCAGGATTATATCGACGATCGCCAGAACGAGCGTGATCGCGCCAGTGTCGCCGCCTATCTGCTCGCCAATCCGGACGTCGGCGCCGCGGTCGAAAGGCTGCGCCGGCAGAACGAAGCGCTGAAAGCGATGGGTCAGGAGATCCTGGACGAGCCCGTGCCGGAGCGCCTGCGCTCCGTGATCGGCGATGCAAAGGTCGGCACCTCCCCTGCTTCCGTGCCCGCGGCCGAGATGCCGCCCGCGCCGCGACTGCAGCGCCGGCCGTTTCTCGAAGCCGCTGCCGCCATCCTCCTGTTCATCGTCGGCGGCGCCGTCGGCTGGTTCCTGCACGACAAGATCAATCCCCTGCCGAGCGACGACGACCTCCTGACCTCGCAGATCGTCTATGCCTATGAATTCTACGATCGCGAGCGTGACTACCCGATCGACTTTGCCGCCGACCGTGTCCAGGATTTCGACGGGTGGATCAGCCGCTCCTTCACGCGGTCGCTGCCGCCGCCGGACCTTGCCCGGTACCACTTCACCTATGCCGGCGGCCGCCTGGTGCCGTCCGCCAGGATACCGGTCGCGCAGTTTCAGTTCGAGAACGACCATCAGCAGCGCCTGGGGCTGTTCTTCTGGCAGGGTTCGGCGCAGGCCATCAGACTGCCGCAATTGGCCGATGATAAGCGCACCATGGTGAAGATCTGGATCGAGGGCGACCTCAGCCTCGCCCTGATTAGCGATCGCGACAATCCCGATTTCGATGCCATCGCCAACGATGTTTCGACGTTCTACCGGCGAGCTCTGTCAGCGCAATAAGAAAGCCGTGCCCTGAAGCGCATCGACCATGCGGGGAGACGCTCCTGCGCACCGCGTTCACATGTTTCGAGATCTCGCAACCAACGTCGACGCAAAGACCGACTTGATCCGCTTCTGCCCTCTTCGCAACCTCCCTATTCTCAATTCGCGATTCATTCTGTAGATAATTCTATCTTCAATTGATAGATGGCGGAGCGATGCCTTCCATTCTGGACTATCTCTTCAATGCCGCATCTTTCATGCCCCATGGCTATTGCCTCCTCTGGCGGCCAGATCTGGTGGCGATGCATGGGGTGGCGGATGCCTTGACCGCGCTCGCCTATTTTTCCATCCCCATGGCGATTCATATGGTGATCCGCCGCCGGAGCGATCTCCAATACACCTGGCTTGCCTGGCTGTTCATCAGCTTCATCAGCCTCTGCGGCCTGACCCATGTCATCGGTCTCATGACGCTATGGCAACCGGTCTACGGGCTCGAAGGTCTGGTCAAGCTGGCGACCGCGGGCGTTTCGGTCGTCACCGCCATCCTGGTGTGGCCCCTGCTTCCCAAAGCGCTGGCCTTCCCCAGCCCTGTCCTGCTGCGCGAGACCAACGAGCACCTCGAAGGGGAGGTTCTGCAGCGACAGCGCATCGAAGATGAGCTGCGCGTAGCGCAGCGCGAGCTGGAGCGCCGGGTCTCCGACCGCACGCTGCAGCTGCACGAAGCCAATGAAAAGCTGGAGATCATCAACGATGAATATGTGCGCGCCCTTCTGCGCCTGCAGGCCATCGTGAACGAGACCGTCGACGGGATGATCACGATCGATGAACGTGGCCAGATCGAGGACTATAACCCCGCCTGCGAGCAGATCTTCGGCTACAGCGTCGGCGAGGCCGTCGGCAAAAATGTCAAGCAGCTGATGACCGACGTCGATGCCAAGCACCATGACCGCTATCTGCAGCAATATCTCACGACCGGCAAAGCGCAGATCATCGGTATCGGACGCGAGGTTGTAGGACGCCGGAAGGATGGATCGACGGTGCCGCTCGATCTCTCGATCAGCGAGATCAAGCTTGGCGACCGGCGGCTGTTCAGCGGTGTGCTGCGCGACGTGACCGAAAGGAAGCGCCGTGACGCCGAACGTGACGATCTGGTGGACCGGCTGAAACGCTCGAATCAGGAGCTCGAACAGTTCGCTTACATCGCCTCGCACGATCTGCGGGCACCGCTGCGCGCCTTGTCGATTTTGCCGAAGTGGCTCAGGCGCGACCTCGACAAGGCGGGCGGCGTGACCCCGGATATCGACGAGCATCTGTCCGACATGAAGGTTCAGGTCGAGCGCATGGATCGTCTACTGACCGACCTTCTCGACTATTCGCGCATCGGCCGCGCCCCAGGCTCGGTGACCAGCATCGATCCGAGGCAAGTGGTCGACGATCTGCGTGCGTTGCTGCAGCCGCCCCCAGGCTTCGTGGTCACGGTCGACGGCGAGCTTCCCGCGATCGAAGCGATCCCGACTGAATTCGAGCTGGTGCTGCGCAATCTGATCTCGAACGCGATCAAACATCACGATTGCGGTCATGGGCAGATCACCATCCGCGGCGGGCGTGAGCGCGACGCGGTGGTGTTCGAGGTGAGTGACGACGGTCCCGGCATCGCGCCGGAATATCACCAGCGTATCTTCGAGATGTTCAGCACGCTCAAGTCGCGCGACGAGGTCGAAGGCAGCGGTATGGGGCTAGCCCTGATCAAGAAGATCGTCGATCGCTGGGGCGGCCGTATCGAGGTGCTGTCGACGGCTGAAGCGCGCGGCACCACCTTTCGCTTCACCATGCCGTCCGCCATCCGTTCGGCGGCCTGACCATGGCAGACACCATTCTCCTGATCGAAGATAACGCGTTCGATGCCAAGGTGTTTCGCTATGCCTTGCGGGATGCGGGTGTCGACCTGCCGGTCAAGGTGGCGCGTGACGGCGTGCATGCCCTCGAGATTCTGCAACGTGATCCGGCCGGTGCCGAGATGCTGATCGTGACCGATCTCAAGATGCCGCGCATGGGCGGGATCGAGCTGTTGAGGACGATCCGCAGCACGGAGGCGATCGCCCATTTGCCGGTCTTCGTGGTCACCACCTCCAGCTTGCCGGGCGACCGTGACGAAACGCTGAAGCTCGGCATCGAAGGCTATGTCCGAAAATCCGGCGACGAGAAGGAGATGACCGATCCGATCGTCGCCTATCTGGTCAAGAAGAGAGGCCGAACGTCATGATCCGCTGTCTGATCATCGAGGATAACAGCTTCGATCGAAAGGTGCTGCGCCAGGCCTTCAAGGAGTGCGTGCAAGACTTCATGCTGCATGAAGTGGCCAGCATAGCCGAAGCGGAACGGGCTCTGATCGATCAGACCTTCGATTGTATCCTGCTGGATTTTCGCTTGCCAGACGGCGACGGCCTTTCTTTCGCCAAGCGTTTTCTTGCGGAGGGCGGCTCCGAGACGGCGTTGATCATGCTGACCGCCGTGGGCAACGAACAATTGGCACGCGAGGCGCTGCAACTCGGCATTCTCGACTATTTGCCGAAGCAGGATCTCGGCCCGGAAAGCCTGGAGCGCTCCGTCTCGAATGCACTCGCCAAGGTCAGGCTGATGCGCGAGCGCAGGGAGGCGCTGGAGGAGCTGCAACGCTCGAACGAGGCGCTCAGCCGCTTTGCTTCCGTTGTCGCCCACGACCTCAAAGCGCCGATTCGTCAGATGAAGGCGTTTTCCGGCTTTCTAGGAGAGGACTATCAAAACGCCCTGGACGACGATGGCCAGAAACTGCTGCGCACGATCGAGCGCGCCGCCGATCGGGCCTTCAATCTGATCGACGGCATGCTGGCCTATGCCCGTCTGGGGAGGGAGGGCGAGGCACGCCTGCAGGTTGGTCTGCGCTCTGCGGTCGACGATGCCATCGCCAATCTCGCGGACCAGATTGGCGAGACCGGCGCGATCACGCAGATCGAAGACCTGCCCGATGTCATCGGTGTCAAATCCCAGCTCATGCAGCTCTTTCAGAACCTGATCAGCAATGCGCTGAAGTTCAGACATCCGGAACGACAGCTGATGATCAGCATCGCCTGTCCGCGCGCGGACGCGAACACGGTCGAGATCACCGTTCGCGACAACGGTATCGGTGTTCCCCGTGAAGATCAGGCGCGAATTTTCGAGATGCTCGAACGTTTGCACAGCCAGGACCGCTACGAAGGCTCGGGCATCGGCCTTGCCACCTGCCGGCGCATCGTCGAGAACCACGGCGGGCGCATCTGGTGCCGTTCGGAGGGGGATAACGGCAGCAGCTTCAATTTCACCCTTGAACGGGAGGTCGCCGCGCCGGAGATGGAGCAGCCTGTTGCCCGGCTGGATCGGAGCGCGGTCGCGCCCGCCTGAGACTGGCGGAAGGCTCGCCGTCCGGAACCGATGCAGGCCAGGATCTACCGCAGCAGCCCCAGGCGTCTGAAAGACCAGATCAGGCCGCCTGCCATAGCCACCAGCAGCGCACACACGATCCAGAATGCCCAAGCGTTGTCGATACCGGGCATGCCGCCGACATTGATGCCGAGCAGGCCGGTCAGCAGACCGAGCGGCAAGAACACGGCGGCGGCGATCGACAGCACCAGCATCTGCTTGTTCATCACCTCGGCGCGGCGTTCCATCACCTGATCGTGGATCACCTGGGCGCGGTCGCGGATCGAGTCGAGGTCCTCGGCAAGCCGGGTGACGCGTTCCGCGGCTTCACGCAGGCGGCTGCGGTCCCGGTCGGTCAGCCAGGAGAGGTCCTCGACCTCAAGCGTGGTGAGCGCGTCGCGCTGCGGAAACATGTAGCGGCGAAGGACGATCGAGACGCGGCGGACATCGCCCAGATGCTGCTGCGGTATTTCGGCCGCCTCGTCGACGATCGCCTCCTCCAGGGTGTCGATGCGCTCGTTGAAGGTCGCGATAGTGGGCTCCGCGCGGTCCGCGAGGCGAAGGGCGAGACGCGCGACCAGTTCGCCCGGCGTCGCCGGTGCATGGCCGCGTTCGATCGCCTCGAACAGGTCGCGCACGGCGAGCAGCGGCCTGAGCCAGACACTGACCACGCGGGTCTTCTCGATCCAGAGGCGGATCGAGACCATGTCCTCGGGCTCCGCACCGGGATTGAGATTGACCCCGCGCAGGTTCAGGAGGACGCCATCGCCATGCACCGTACAGCGCGGCCGTGTTTCCGCGGCGGTGAGCGCGTCGAGCACGAAGCGATCGAGACCGCTTTGCTCCAGCCAGGAGATCGTGTTCTGGCCGTTCAGGTAGAGGTGAGTCCAGGTGAAGGCAGGCGACGCGCCGTCATGCGGGAGCTCTGCCGGATCGTTGGCACCAAGCCGCTTTCCGACGCCCTCGCCGTCAAAGACGAAGGCATCGACTTCTGAACGATCTGACATCGCTGACGGACTTGCTGGACCCAATTGCATGGCCGGCAATCTGATCGCGCGGCGATCGGTTGTCTACTGATTTGATGCGCCGTCTGACGGCCCGGACCTGCCGTCTCGGTCCCTTTCCAACATCTTGAACGTCAAGCCGAATCAGCCGCCCGGAGCGCCCTGGGCGTTGACGTAGAGGGCGTAGAGGGACTGGCTCGCGGCCATGAACAGGCGATTGCGCTTGGCGCCGCCGAAGCAGACGTTGGCGCAGCGTTCGGGCAGCGCGATCCGGCCGATCGGGGTGCCGTCAGGGGCGAAGACGAGGACGCCGTCCAGCGCTTCGCTGCCCATACCCCAGCCGCACCAGAGATTGCCGTCGACGTCGCAGCGCATGCCGTCGGGCGTGCCGCCGGGTCCGGCATCGATCAGCACGCGCTTGCCCGTGATGGTGCGGCCATCGGCGCCGACGTCATAGGCGAGAATTTTTCTGTGGGGCTGGCCTCGGGATTCGACGATGTAGAGCAGCGTTTCGTCCGGCGAGAAGCAAAGGCCGTTCGGGCCGAGAATGTCGTCCGCGACCACGGTGATCTCGCCGCTCTCGCCGTCGATGCGGTAAACCGCCTGCGGCAGTTCCGGCTCGGCCTTGTGGCCTTCATAGTGGCCGAGAATGCCAAACGGCGGGTCGGTGAACCAGATGGAGCCGTCCGACTTGACGACGACGTCGTTGGGCGAGTTCAGGCGCTTGCCGCCGTGGCTGTCCATGAGCACGGTGACGCTGCCGTCATACTCGGTGCGGGTGACGCGGCGGCCGCCATGCTCGCAGGTGACGAGGCGGCCCTGCCGGTCGCGGGTGTTGCCGTTGGCGAAGTCCGAAGGGCTGCGATAGGGCGAGACCTCGCCGGTCTGCTCCTCCCATTTGAGGATGCGGTTATTGGGAATGTCGCTCCAGAGAAGGTAGCGCCCGTCGCCGAACCAGACCGGGCCCTCCGACCAGCGACAGCCGGTGTAGAGACGCTCCACCGCGGCGCTGAAGATGATATATTTGTCGAAGCGCGGATCGAGGCTTTCGATCAGGGGGTCGGGATAGCGGGGATAAGGTCGCCAGCCGGCACTTGGCGGATTCGTCATGGTATGTTTGCCCCCTGACATCATTTTTTGCCCCTGGCATGGGCGTGACGAGGACGCCAGCCGCCCTCGCCTCTCCGGCCTAACCGAGCCAACGCCAGGACGCAAGCCAGCGCCCCTCCCCAACTCTCCCTTCTCTTCCCCGACGCCCGAAAACCAGGCCGCAAACCGTGAGTCCGGGCTACACCGGTCCAAGTCCACGAGGTGGCCGCGCCACCTAGAGGAGTTCGGCTATGGCTTTGCCGAGGTCGGTGGTGGTCGCCTTGCCGCCCATGTCGGGGGTGAGCACGTCCTTGTCCTCGATGGCGCGTTCGATCGCCTTGACGATCATATCGGCGGCCTCGGGATGGCCGAGATGCTCGAGCATCATGGCGCCAGACCAGATCTGACCGATGGGATTGGCGATGCCCTGGCCCGCGATGTCCGGGGCGCTGCCGTGGACCGGCTCGAACATGGAGGGGTAATTGCGCTCCGGGTTGATGTTGGCGCCAGGGGCGATGGCGATGGTGCCGGTGGTGGCCGGGCCGAGGTCGGAAAGGATGTCGCCGAAGAGGTTGGAGCCGACGATCACGTCGAACCAGTCCGGGTTGCGCACGAGGTGGGCGCTCAGGATGTCGATGTGGTATTTGTCGGTTTTCAACTCCGTATACTCGGCCGCGATCGCGGCAAAGCGCTCGTCCCAGTAGGGCATGGAGATCGAGATGCCGTTGGACTTGGTCGCCGAGGTGACGCTCTTCAAGCCTTTCGCCCTGGCGAGATCGAAGGCGTAGCGCATGACCCGGTCGCAGCCGCGGCGGGTGAACACCGCCTGCTGGATGGCGGCCTCGTATTCCGTGCCCTCATACATGCGCCCGCCGATCGAGGAATATTCGCCCTCGTTGTTCTCGCGCACGATCCAGTAGTCGATATCGCCGGGCTCACGGCCGGCGAGCGGCGAGGCCAGGCCCTTGAAGAGCCGCACCGGCCGGAGATTGACATATTGCTCGAACTGGCGGCGAATCGGGATCAACAGGCCCCAGAGCGAGACGTGGTCCGGCACGCCGGGAAAGCCGACGGCGCCGAGAAACACCGCGTCGCTGTCCCGGATCTGATCGAGCCCGTCCTCGGGCATCATCGTGCCGGTCTTGGCGAAGCGCTCGCAACTCCAGTCATAGGTGGTGAAGGCATAGTCGAGATCGAGCTTCCGCCCGACCGCTTCGAGCACGCGGATGCCTTCCGGCACCACCTCGTTGCCGATGCCATCACCTGGAATGACGGCTACTCGTATCTTATTGGAATTCCTGGTCGTCTCGGCCATTGGTTTGCGCTCCCCGATGCCAATGAACAATGCAAGGAGGGCGTTCGGACGGCCAAATTGTTAAGCTTGTTGACAGTCGCCTAGCAGTCACCAGAACGCCCATTGCAACGTATAGTTAGGATTTTAGCGCGAGGACATCCGAAAAACCGCAGCCAGCCCGAAGCTTCCGGCCTACCCCCGCAAGAAAGACTTAGGATGATCCATTACATGAAGCAACAATATTTGTTCTCGCATTTCTAGCCGCTCGAGAAGTACTTTTATGCATACCCGTTGATTGAGATCGGCATATAGACCAACCGAAAGGTCTATCCCGGCCGACATCGCCGCTCGCCTGACGCCGGCCCGTTGCGCTGCCCTGGTGCCGTTTTTGCATGGAATTCACAGGCATGAGCCTTCCTGGGGCAGTTGGTACCTCGGGCGCCATCTTGCGTCCCACCCCAACGCAACTAGGCTAAGATCGAGAGCTAACCGGAGGCCGATCGATTGAGCATTCACGCTGCGCTTCATCACGTCACCAAATATGACTACGACCGCGTGGTCACGCTCGGTCCGCAGGTCATTCGCCTTCGGCCGGCGCCGCATGCGCGCACGGACGTGCTGAGCTATGCGCTCGAGATCACGCCGGAGCCCCACTTCATCAACTGGCAGCAGGATCCCTACGGCAATTTTCTGGCGCGCGTGGTGTTTCCGGAGCCGGTCCGGCATTTCCACATCAAGGTCGATCTGGTCGCCGACATGGCGGTGCAGAACCCGTTCGATTTCTTTCTGGAGCCGGATGCGACCGAGTTTCCCTTCACCTATGACGAGCATCTGAAGGACGATCTCGAGGCCTATCTGGCCCCGCTGCCGGCCGGGCCGAAGCTGCAGGCCTGGCTGGACAGCGTGCCGCGCGAAGCGATGGGCACGGTGGATTTTCTGGTGGCGCTGAACGCCAGGCTGCAGCAGGAGATCGCCTATCTGATCCGCATGGAGCCGGGCGTGCAGACGCCGGAGGAGACGCTCACCTTGGGCAAGGGCTCCTGCCGGGACAGCGGCTGGCTCCTGGTGCAGATCCTTCGCCATCTCGGCCTCGCCGCGCGCTTCGTCTCCGGTTATCTGATCCAGCTCACGCCAGACGTGAAATCGCTGGACGGGCCCTCCGGCCCCGAGACGGATTTCACCGATCTGCATGCCTGGACCGAGGTCTATCTGCCGGGGGCGGGCTGGGTCGGGCTGGATCCGACTTCGGGTCTGCTCGCGGGCGAGGGGCATATTCCGCTCGCGGCGACGCCGGAACCGAGGAGTGCGGCGCCGATCACCGGTGCGGTGGAGCGCTCCGAGGTCGCGTTCGACGTCGAGATGGCGATCACGCGCCTGCGCGAGACACCGAGGGTGACCAAGCCCTATAGCGACGAGCAGTGGGCGGCGATCGACGAACTCGGGGCCGCGATCGATGCGGATCTGGTCGCCGAGGACGTGCGCCTGACCATGGGCGGGGAGCCGACCTTCGTCGCGATCGATCATCCGAACGGGGAAGAGTGGAATACCGCGGCGGTCGGTCCGACCAAGCGCCCGCTCGCCGAGGAGTTGATCCGGCGCTTTCAAGAACGTTTCGCGCCCGGCGGGTTTCTGCATTTCGGCCAGGGCAAATGGTATCCGGGCGAGCAGCTGCCGCGCTGGACCTTTTCCCTGTACTGGCGGCGCGACGGCAAGCCGATCTGGCGAAATCCGGATCTGGTCGCCGGGGAGAAGTCGGAGGAGCAGGCGAGCATCGATGAAGCCGAAACGCTCACCAAGACGATCGCCTCCTCCCTCGGGCTGGAGACGAAGGCGGTGCATTCCGCCTTCGAGGACCCGATGCACTTCATCACGCGCGAGCATCAGCTTCCGGAAAATCTCGATCCGTTAGACTCCAAGCTCGACGATCCGATGGAACGGGCGCGGCTGGCAAGGGTGTTCAAGCATGGGCTCGGCAATCCCACGGGATATGTCTTGCCGGTGCAGCGCTGGCAGGCGAAGGCTGGGCGCGGCTGGCTGTCCGAAGCCTGGTCGACGCGGGCAGGCCGCCTGCTGCTGACACCGGGCGACTCGCCGGTGGGGCTGCGCCTGCCGCTGGACTCGCTGCCCTATATCGCGTCCAGCGACTACCCCTATATCATCCCGACCGATCCGTTCGAGGAGCGGGGCGACCTGCCCGATCCGGATGCGATGCATCAGGCCTATCGGCGTGAGGACAACAGCGCTCACGCGCCACGTCAGGCGCTGACGCCGCAGTCGGTCGGCGGCCGCGGCCACGGTTTCGTGCGCACGGCGCTAGTGGTGGAGCCGAGGGGCGGCAAGCTCTGCGTGTTCATGCCGCCGACCGAAACGCTGGAGGACTATCTGGAGCTGCTGGCGACGGTCGAGGACAGCGCCGAGGAGCTGGGTCTGAAGGTTCATATCGAAGGCTATTCCCCGCCCAACGACCCGCGTCTGAACGTGATCAAGGTGGCGCCGGACCCGGGGGTGATCGAGGTCAACATCCAGCCCGCGCATAGCTGGGAGGAGATGAAGGCGATCACCGAGGGGATCTATGAGGACGCGCATTTCACCCGGCTGGGCACGGAAAAGTTCATGCTGGACGGCCGACATACCGGCACCGGCGGCGGCAATCACGTGGTGGTCGGCGGCGCGACGCCCGCGGACAGCCCCTTCCTGCGCCGCCCGGATCTGTTGAAGAGTCTGATCCTCTACTGGCAGCACCACCCTTCCCTCTCCTACCTGTTCTCCGGCCTGTTCATCGGTCCCACCAGCCAGGCCCCGCGCATCGACGAAGCGCGCCACGACGCCCTGCACGAACTCGAGCTCGCCATCGCCCAGGTCCCGTCGCCCGGAGGTGACGAAACCCAAAGTGAAGGCCGTGGCGCCCCGCCACCGCCGCCGTGGTTGGTGGATCGGCTGTTTCGGCATCTGCTGGTGGATGTCAGCGGCAATACCCACCGGGCGGAGATCTGCATCGACAAGCTCTATTCGCCCGACGGGCCGACCGGCCGGCTCGGGCTGATCGAGTTCCGCGCCTTCGAGATGCCGCCGCATGCGCGCATGAGCCTGACCCAGCAGCTTCTGCTGCGCGCCCTGATCCTGCGCTTCTGGAAGGAGCCCTATGAGGGGTCCTTCGTACGCTTCGGCACCTCGCTGCATGACCGCTACATGCTGCCGCATTATGTCTGGCAGGATCTGGAGGACGTGATCGGCGACATGCAGGCCCACGGCTATGACCTGGATGCAGCGTGGTTCCTCCCGCATTTCGAATTCCGTTTTCCCGTCTACGGCAAGGTCGAATTCGGCGATGTCGAGATCGAGATCCGCCAGGCGCTGGAGCCCTGGCACGTGCTCGGCGAGGAGGGTGCGGTCGGCGGCACGGTGCGCTTCGTCGACAGCTCGGTGGAGCGGGTGCAGGTCAAGGTGAGCGGGCTGACCGATCAGCGCTACATCGTCGCCTGCAATGGCGAGCGGGTGCCGCTGCGCTCGACCGGGCGCGAGGGCGAGGCGGTGGCGGGCGTGCGTTTTCGCGCCTGGCAGCCGCCGTCCTGCCTGCACCCGACCATCGGCGTGAACACGCCTTTGGTGTTTGATCTCTACGATCGATGGAACAAGCGCGCGGTCGCGGGCTGCACCTATCACGCGGCCCATCCGGGCGGACGCAATTTCGAACATTTCCCGGTCAACGCCTATGAAGCCGAGAGCCGGCGGCTTGCCCGATTCTTTGGCATCGGGCACACACCTGGGCGCTATAATGAGCCGCGCAATCAATCAAGGGATGAATTTCCTTTGACGTTGGATTTAAGATGGTCTTCCGATAGCGTGCGTGCGGCAGACCGATGATGGATGGCCCCCTTGAACCAGTCGACCGACGTCAATTCTCCAACAGCCGATGAGGCGAACGATCGCTTGCACAAGAATTATGAGGGCGACGATCGGGTCTATGACGAGCTGGTGGACGGCCATGGCAGGATAAGGCCGCACTGGAGGACGTTTCTCGCGGGTCTCGCGACCATGTCGGACGCGGAGATCGCCAAGGCCTGGACCTCGGCCGAGCGGCTGGTGCGCGACTACGGGGTCACCTACAACGTGCATGGCGACCCGAGCGGCGAGGACCGGCCCTGGCGCCTCGATCCGATCCCGCTGGTGATCGCCCCTGCCGAGTGGCGTCAGCTCGAGGAGGGGCTGATTCAGCGGGCGAGGCTGCTGAACGCGATCCTCGCCGATCTCTATGGCGAGCAGCGACTGCTGACCGAAGGGGCGCTTCCCCCGGCCCTGGTGTTCGGCAACAACCAGTTCCTCCGGCCGGTTCACGGCATCGAGGTGCCCAAGGGCATCTATCTGCATTTTCTCGCGATCGATCTCGCGCGCGGACCGGACGGCCGCTGGTGGGTGCTGAGCGACCGCACCCAGGCGCCGGTCGGCGCCGGCTATGCGCTCGAGAACCGGGTGATCATGGCGCGCACCCTGCCCGAGCTGTTCCGGGACTGCCGGGTGGAGCGGCTGGCGGCGTTCTTCCAGACCTTCCGCGACGACCTGATCGGCATGATCGCGAGCGACGATCCACGAATCGTCATCCACTCGCCCGGCCCGACCGCGGAGACCTATTTCGAGCACGCCTATCTCGCACGCTATCTCGGCCTGCCGCTGGTCGAAGCTGCGGATCTCACCGTGCGTGACCAGCGCGTGTTCCTGAAGACCCTGACCGGCCTCCAGCCGGTGCACATGATCTGGCGCCGGGTGGAGGCAGAGAACTACGATCCGCTGTCCCTGCAGTCGGGCGGGCTCAACGGCATTCCGGGTATTGTCGAGGCGCTGCGCGCCGGCCAGGTCACGATCGTCAACGCGCTCGGCAGCGGCCTGATGGAATGCGACGCGCTGATGAACTTCCTGCCCAACCTGTCGCGCAAGCTGCTCGACGAAGATCTCATGCTGCCGCAGACCGCGACCTGGTGGTGCGGTTCCGAGGACGGCAGGTCCTTCGTGCTCGGCAACATGGACAAGCTGGTCATCCGGCCGACCTTTGCCTCGCGCTCGATCATGCAGGACATGCCGGCGCAGGTGATCGGCGCCAATCTGGACGCTGACGCGCGCGCCGATCTCGCCGAGCGTATCGGACGGCATGGCGAGGACTTCATCGGCCAGGATCTGGTGACGCTCTCGACCGCGCCGGGTTGGCAGGACGGGCAGCTGCAGCCGCAGCCGATCGCGCTGCGCGTCTACCTCGCCGCCCATGGCGACAGCTACCGCGTCATGCCAGGTGGCCTGACCCGGACGTCGGAACATCCGGACGCGCAGGCGGTGTTCATGCGTCAGGGCGAGGCGAGCAAGGACACCTGGATCCTCACCGACGGCCCCATGACCGCTTTCAGCCGCCTCTCCCAGGCAGAGCAGCGCCAGGCACCGAAGCGCGGCGGCCAGGACGTTCCGAGCCGCGCGGCCGACAATCTCTTCTGGCTCGGACGCTACGCCGAGCGCATGGAGGGCGGCGTGCGCCTGCTGCGCGCACTGCTGATGCGCATCGTCGGAGACTATGCCGACGACGACGCCACGGTGCGCGCAGCGCTGCTTGACCTGATGGTCGACCACGGCCATCTCGCCAAGCCCACAGCGAAGAGGGTCGGCGGACGCGGCAGCGACATGAGCGAGCGCGACCTCTCGTTCCTGGTGTTCGATCCCGAGGCGATCAACGGCATCGGCACGCTGGTCAGCAATCTCAGGCGCACCGCGGCTTCGGTGCGCGAGCGGCTGTCCGGCGATTCCTGGCGCATTTTGCAGGATCTGCAGTCCAGGATCGAGGGCTATCGGCAGCAATCGAACCACGAGGTCGATGCGACCCTGCATCTGCTCAGCCAGGCGCTCAGGATGCTGGCCGCTCTGTCGGGCATGCAGATGGAGAACATGACCCGCGGCTTCGGCTGGCGCCTGCTCGACATGGGCCGACGGCTGGAGCGCGCCCGGCTTCTGGCGAAGCTGATCGAGGGACTCGCCGGGCGCGGCGGACCTGCGGAGGGCACCGCGCTCAACATCCTGCTGCAGCTCGCCGACAGCAGCATCACCTACCAGACCCGCTACCTCGCCGATCCTCAGGCTTTTCTGGTGATCGACCTGCTGCTGATCGACGACACCAATCCGCGTTCGGTGGTGTTCCAGCTCGACCGTCTGACCGATCACCTGGCAGCTTTGCCGCGTGCCGCCGAGCAGGCCGGGCTGAGCGACGAGCAGCAGCAGCTCAACCGACTGCAGGCGAAGATCGATCTCGCAGATCTGAAGGAGCTCGGTCAGGCGGTGGATCGGCGGCGCGAGAGAAAGGCGCTGATCGAACTGATGGCCGCGGTCGAATCGGACCTGGGCGCGATCTCGGACGCCGTGACCCGGCATTATTTCAGCCATGCCGAACCGCTCGGCCGCTCCGGACCGATCTGGCTTGGCTCGGCGCCTTGAGCGTTTGACAACGAAGCGCGGCCGACAAGGCCGAGAGGTGAGAGAATCAGCGTGAGGTACGACGTCAGCCACGTGACTGAGTTCGACTACAGCCAGCCTGTGTCGATCTCCCATCACCTGCTGCATCTGACGCCCCGCGCCTGCACCTTCCAGATCAGTCACCAGAGCCGCCTAGTGATCGATCCGGCGCCAGCGGTCAATCAGGCCGGCAGCGACTATTTCGGCAATCCCACCACCTTCATCGTGGTCCAGGCCCCGCATGAGAAACTGACGATCAGGGCGCGCAGCCTGATCGATGTGGCACCCGTGACCCCGCCCGAGCCCGCCGCGACCATGCCCTGGGATCAGGTCGCGGCCGCGGTCAGAGCCGACAGCTCGAAGCCGATGCTCGACATTGCACAGTTCATGTTCGTCTCACCTTTCACCAAGGCGGGCGACGAGGTCGAGGACTACGCGCGAGAGTCCTTTGCGCCGGGCCGTCCGGTGCTCGACGCAGCGCGCGATCTCACCAAGCGGATCTTCAACGACTTCACCTATGACGGCAGCGCCACCGACGTGTCGACACCGGTCGACGAGGCGATGCGTCTGAAGCGCGGCGTCTGCCAGGATTTTGCTCATTTGCAGATCGCGTGCCTCAGAAAACTCGGCCTGCCGGCGCGCTATGTCAGCGGCTATCTCCTCACCCATCCGCCCGAGGGCAAGGAGAAGCTGACCGGTGCCGATGCGTCCCATGCCTGGCTGTCGGTCTGGTGCCCTGGCCATGGCTGGGTCGATCTCGACCCGACCAACGATCTCATCCCGGGTGACGAACATATCACGCTTGCCTGGGGGCGAGACTACGGCGACGTCAGCCCGGTCAACGGTGTGATGGTCGGCGGCGGCGAGCACGAGGTGAAGGTGGCGGTGGACGTGCGCCCGCTGCAGAGTTCCAGGCAGAACGGCCGGGGCTGAGATGGCCAAACGCCTAGAACACCGAGAGCCGCGTCTTGGTGGTGAACAGTTCGAGCGCCTTGGTGCCGACATGGGAATTGCCGGACGGATCCAGCTCCGGCGACCAGACGACCACCGACAGCTTGCGCGGGATCACGCCGGCGATGCCGCCGCCCACGCCGCTCTTTGCCGGCATGCCGACACGAAAGGCAAAATTGCCGACGCTGTCATAGAGCCCTGATGTCATCATCAGCGCGTTGATCCGCTTAGCGCGCCTGGCCTGATGCACCTTGATGCCGGAAGCCGGACAGCAGCCCTCATTGGCGAGATAGAGAAAGGCGCGCGCCAGATCGAGGCAGGACATGGCGAGCGCGCATTGATGGAAATAGACGTCGAGCACGGCCTCGACATCGGCCGCGAGATTGTCGTGGCTCTTCAGGAAATAGGCCATGGCGGCATTGAGGTTGCCATGCGCCTTTTCCGAGCGCGCCACTTCGAGATCGTAGCGCAGATCAGGATTGCCGGAGCGCTTGCGCACGAAGTCGATGATCTGGCGCTTGGCGTTGACGGCGGTGGACACCAGGCAGTCGGTCACCACGAGCGCACCGGCATTGATGAAGGGATTGCGCGGCACGCCCTTTTCATGCTCGAGCTGCACCAACGAGTTGAAGGGATCGCCCGACGGCTCGCGCCCGACCCGCCGCCAGAGATCGGCGCCGAGCGCGTTCAGTGCCATGGAGAGGGTGAAGACCTTGGAGATGCTCTGGATGGAAAACAGCTCTTCGGCATCGCCGACCGTGAAGGTCTGATCGTCCACCGTCGCCACCGCCATGCCGAATTTCTTGGGTGACACGCGTTTCAGCGCAGGGATGTAGCTCGCGACTTGACCCTTGCCGAACTCGGGCCGGATTTGATCGGCAATCTCGTCGAGCACGCGCTGATAGTCCATGCCGTCTCACCTAAAACGCATCGTGGCAGCCGCATGGCTCTTCCCCCGCACGGCGGACACCTTATAGGACGAGTCGGCGAATGCTGCACGCCGTCATCGGCGCTCGCCAGCGGCGCGTGACCAGCGGCCCGACACGCTACTGGTAGCGCAGCGCTTTAGGCGACGCCCTGGGTCTGGGTTTGCGTCTGGGTGTCGAGCGGCGACTGGTCGAAATAGGTGTTGCCGATCGCTTCGGCGAGCTCGATCAGGTTGAGCTGCACCTTGTCCAGAAATTCGTGCAGACCCCGGTCGATCACCTGATCGATCGGCTGGATCGTCTGCTCCTGCAGGTGCTCGAGAGGCCCTGGAGGCAGGCGTTTGCCTTCCAGTCCAGGGTCGTCCGCGAGAGCATCGGCCAGACGCCTGATCTCGCGGACGCAGGTCGCGAGCGAGCGCGGAAAGCCAGGATTGAACAGGAGGAAGCCGGCGACCAGGGCCGGCGTCATGCCGCTCGGATGGGTGCGCCGGAACGCCTGGTAGCCGGCGACCGAGCGCAGCAGCGCGTTCCACTGGCTGACGTCGATCGCCGAGCCGACGTCGCTGACTTTAGGGAGTAGCCGGTGATACTTGATGTCCACCAGCCGGGTCAGCTGGTCCGCGCGCTCGATCTGCCTGCCGAGATTGTAGAAGGCAAAGGCCTGGTCCCGGAACATCGTGCCTTCGGCGATACCGGTATGAAGCTGGCACTGCTCCTTGATCCTGGAGCACAGTTTCGAGAGGTTGCGCAGATCGTAATCGCGCTTCTTCAGGTCAGTGAGCCAGCCGTAGAAGACATTGAGCTGCGCCCAGAGCTCGATCGAGATCAGATGGCGCAGGCTGCGGGCGTTCTCGCGCGCAGCACGTATGGACTCGATGATCGAATTCGGATTGTCACGATCGGCGATATAGAACTCGACCACCGCCTTGGCACTGGCCTCCTGATGCTCGGCGAAGAAGGCCTCGTCATCGGCGTGGAGGTGAACGATCGGCAGCCAGTCCTGAACGCCGGTATTGTCCCGCGCGAAAGTTTCGTTGACGTCGAGAATGCGCGCGAGGTTTTCGGTGCGCTCGACATAGCGCGCCAGCCAGAGATGGTGCTCGGCAAATCGGGAGAGGAGGCTTCCGTTACTCAAGGACCCAGGTATCCTTCGTGCCGCCGCCCTGGGAAGAATTCACCACGAGCGATCCGCGTTTCAGCGCAACCCGCGTCAGACCGCCCGGCAGCACCCAGGTGCTGGAGCCGGTGATCAGAAACGGCCTGAGATCGACATGCCGCGGCCGGAGACCGTTGGTGGTCAGGGTCGGGCAGACCGAAAGGCCGATGGTCGGCTGGCTGATGAAATTTTCGGGCTTGGCGAGGAGCTGCTTGCGGCAGGCTTCCAGCTCCTCGGCGCTCGACTTCGGGCCCACGGTGATGCCGTAGCCGCCGGATTCGCCGACGGGCTTCACCACCAGATCCTTCAGATTGTCGAGGGTGTAGGCGAGCGCCTCCTTTTCCCGGCAAATCATGGTCTCGACATTGGGCAGGATCGGCTCCTGGTCGAGATAGTATTTGATGATGCGCGGCATGTAGGCGTAGACCGCCTTGTCGTCGGCGACCCCGGTGCCGACCGCGTTGGCGAGCGCCACCCTGCCCTTGCGATAGACCCGCATCAGCCCGGGCACGCCCAGCAGGCTGCTCGGCTCGAACACTTCCGGATCGAGGAAATCGTCGTTGATCCGCCGGTAGATGACGTCAACCCGCTTGCGTCCGGCCGTGGTCTTCATCATCACCTGGTCGTCCTCGACGATCAGATCCTGGCCCTCGACCAGCGGCACACCCATCTCGCGCGCGAGGAACACATGCTCGAAATAGGCGGAGTTGAAGGCGCCGGGCGAGAGCAGCACGATCTGCGGATCGTCGATGCCCTCCGGGGCGATCTCCGCCATGGCGTCCCGCAGATGCAGCCCGTAGGTCGAGACCGGGCGGATGCCGAAGCCCTCCACCAGATCAGGAAAGGCGCGGAACATCAGATGACGGTTCTCGACCACGTAGGAGACACCGGACGGCGTGCGTCCATTGTCCTCGAGCACACGAAATTGGCCTTCCTGATCGCGGATGATGTCGACGCCGCAGATGTGGATGTAGGTGCCGTGCCTGAGGTCGACACCCTCCATTTCCGGGCGGTAGTTGGTATTCTTCAGCACCAGCTCTGCCGGGACCACACCGTCCTTCAGGATCTTCTGATCGTGGTAGATGTCCCGGAGGAACAGGTTCATCGCCGTCAGACGCTGCACCAGCCCCTCTTCCATGGCCGCCCATTCGTGAGCCGCGATCACGCGCGGGATGACATCGAACGGCAGGATGCGGTCGATCGAGTCCTTCTGCGAGTAGATGGTGAAGGTGATGCCGAGATTGTACAGTTCGCGTTCGGTGTCGGCGGCCCGACGCTGCAGCGCCTTCAGCTTCAGCCGATCGATACGCTGGCGCAGCGCCTCCGTATGCGCGAGGCCCGTGCCGGCCGCACCCAGCATTTCGCAATAGAAGCCGGCGGGATCGTAGTCCTTGAACATGCCTTGCCGTTCGACGATACGCGCCTCCACCATGAAGCCTGATTCCTTTGTTGTACGCAAAGCCCTAGCAGTTACCAGACCTAAAAACCAGCGCGTCATTCGGGAAACGCTTCTCCAGCATAACTAGGTCCGCTCAAAGGACCTGTCGGATTCTCGGAGTGATGACTTTTTGAGCAGATTTTCTACTTTTTAGGCAGGTTTTACTCATCCGCGCGAAAGAGCAGTGCTGGCCATCTCCCGATGCGCTCATGCCCGACCGGGAGGTGACGTTCCAGGGCGTAAAAACACGCCATCAAAGAGCGCCGCTGCAGCGCCATCATGCTGAAATCAAAAACGGTTCCTATCTTGTCCTTGCCAGCCGCGCGCCGCAGCGGTTACGGTTTGTGTTAACCAATCAGGGGGGCTGCTTGACCATGATCAGGATTCGCACACTCATCCAGACCACCGCACTGACCGTCGCCTTTTCCTGCGCGGCGGTTGCGCAGGAAAAAGCCGAGGTGCTGCACTGGTGGACGTCCGGCGGCGAGTCGGCGGCTGTCAAGGTGTTTGCCGATGCCTTTACCGACGCCGGCGGCGAGTGGATCGACACTGCGATCGCCATCGGCGAAAATGCGCGCAATGCCGGCATCAACCGCATCATCGGCGGCGAGCCGCCGACCGTGATGCAGTTCAACACCGGCAAGCAGTTCGACGAGCTGGTGTCCGAAGGCTTGCTCAGGGACGTCGATGCCATCGCCGAGGAGGATCATTGGCGCGACAGGCTGCCTCCAGTGATCATCGACGCCACCGTGCGCGACGGCAAGTTCTTCGCCGTGCCGGTCAATATCCATGGCCAGAACTGGATGTTCTACAATACCAAGGTCCTGGCGGACGCCGGCGTCGAGCCGCCGAAGAGCATCCCCGACCTGATCGCCGCCGCGCCGGCGCTGCAGGCGGCCGGGATCATCCCGCTGGCGCTCGGCGGCCAGGGATGGCAGGAGCGCCTGACCTTCAACGCCGCGCTGCTCGCCGAGGGCGGGTCTGAGCTCTACATGTCGATTCTGGGCAAGAACGATACGGAAGCGGCGCAGTCCGACGAGTTCCGCCATGTGGCTGAGACCTTCGCGGCGCTGCGTGAGCTGGTCGATGAAGGCAGTCCGGGACGCAACTGGAACGACGCCACCTCCATGGTGATCACCGGCCAGGCCGCGGTTCAGATCATGGGCGACTGGGCTAAAGGCGAGTTCATCGCCGCCGGCCAGACCCCGGGCCAGGAATATGGCTGCAACGTGATCAGCGAGGACAACGGCTTCATTCTCGGCGGCGACGTCTTCGTCATGCCGGTGGTTCAGGATCCGGTCCACATCGCCGGTCAGGACAAGCTCGCGCATCTCATGATGTCGTCCGAGGTCCAGCTCGCCTTCAACGAGAAGAAAGGTTCGGTGCCAGTGCTCCTCGACATCGACGTGTCGGGCATGGATGCCTGCGCCCAGAAGGGCATGGAGTTGATGCAGGACGACGCCAAGCAGATTCCGTCGATCAACTTTATCGCCACGCCGGACTTCACGGGCGCGTACACCGACGTCATCACCGAGTTTTGGAACAACCCGGACATGTCGGTCGACACCTTCATCGAGAATACGGTTTCGGCGATGGAAACTGCCGGCTGACATAAGATGCAACGGGCGGATGCGGCCGCCCGTAGTATCTGGGCATCCAGGAAAGCAGGGCGATGGCCATAGCAATCCCCGCGAAAGCCGAGACGGCGGCTCGCCGTCGGCTCGCCTGGCGCCAGCTGCCGGCGGCCATCGCTCTCCTGCCCGCAGCCGTGATCGTGCTGGTCGTCTATCTCGGCTGCATGGTCTGGACCGTACGCCTGTCCTTCACCAGCTCGAAATTGCTGCCCAAGCTCGACTGGGCCGGCCTCTCCCAATATGAGCGTCTGTTTGCCAACAACCGCTTTCTGATCTCGATCGAAAATCTTCTGGTGTTCGGCTTTCTCTTTCTCGCCGGCTGCCTGGTGCTCGGCTTCCTGCTCGCGGTGTTCATCGATCAGCGGGTGCGGGCGGAAGGTGTGTTCAGGACCGTCTATCTCTATCCGCACGCCCTATCGTTCATCGTCACCGGCCTGGTCTGGCAGTGGTTCCTGAACCCGACCCTCGGCCTGCAGAAGCTGGTGCGCGATGCCGGCTTCGAAAGCTTCACCTTCGACTGGCTGGTGAGCCGAGAGATGGCGATCTACACCATCGTGATCGCCGGCATCTGGCATTCATCCGGCCTGATCATGGCGATCCTGCTCGCCGGCCTGCGCGGTGTCGATGACCAGATCTACAAGGCGGCGCGCGTCGACGGCATTCCCACCTGGCGTTTCTATGTCTCGATCGTATTACCGATCATACGTCCGATGGTGATCACCGCGACCGTCCTCCTGGCCCTCGCTGTGGTCAAGGTCTACGACCTCGTGGTCGCCATGACTCTCGGCGGCCCCGGCATCGCCACCGAAGTGCCGGCGAAGTTCGTCATGGACCACCTGTTCCAGCGTCAGAATGTCGGCCTCGCCATGGCGTGCGCGACCTTCATGCTGGTCACCGTCATTATCGTCGTCACCCCCTGGCTCTACGCGCAGTACGGGCCGAACAGCCAGGCGAAGGGTCGATGAGCGCCGTGGCCGCGGCATCGGTCCCGACCCCGAAGATGTCGCCGAGCGGCCGCCGCCCGAAGCATGTCACCTGGGGCCGGATCGGGCTCTACGCCTTCATGATCAGCGTGGCGCTCTTCTTCCTGCTGCCGCTCTGGATCATGCTGCTCACCTCAATCAAGACCATGGACGAGATCCGGCTCGGCAACATCCTCGCCCTGCCCGATGTCATGACGTTCGAGCCCTGGATCGCCGCCTGGTCGTCGGCCTGCACCGGGCTCACCTGCGAGGGCATCAGCGTCGGCTTCTGGAACTCGATTCGCATCCTGATACCATCGGTGATCGTCTCCATCCTGGTGGGCGCGGTGAACGGCTATGCCCTCACCTACTGGCGGGTGAAGGGTGCCAATCTGATGTTCGGCATCCTCCTGATCGGCGCCTTCATTCCCTATCAGGTCTTCATCTACCCGCTGGTGCGCATCTTCTCGACCGTCGGCATCTACAACACGCTCTTCGGCATCGTGCTCGTGCACACCATCTTCGGCATGCCGGTGATGACGCTGCTGTTCCGCAATTTCTATGCGTCCCTGCCGCTGGAGCTGTTCAACGCGGCGCGCATCGACGGTGGCGGGTTCTGGACGATCTTCACCAAGGTCATGCTGCCGATGTCGACACCGATGCTGATCGTCGCGGTGATCCTGCAGGTGACCGGCATCTGGAACGACTTCATCCTCGGCCTGGTGTTCGCCGGGCGCGAGAATCTGCCGATGACGGTGCAGCTCAACAACATCGTCAACTCGCAGGAAGGCGAGAAGCTTTATAACGTCAACATGGCGGCGACCATGCTCACCGGCATCGTGCCGCTGGTGGTCTATTTCGTCTCCGGCCGATGGTTCGTCCGCGGCATCGCCGCCGGCGCCGTCAAGGGCTAGCGCGGCGTGGACTTGGACCTATCGGTACGCGACCAGGTTTGTGCAGAGGACAGGTAAGATGGTTTTGATGGCGGGGAATACGCGTTAGCGATGGCGGAAGTTTCGGTTCGGGATGTCAGTGTCGCCTTCGGTGCGGTTCGGGTCTTCGACGGGCTCGATCTCGAAGTGTCGAGCGGCGAGTTCATCGTGCTGCTCGGGCCGTCGGGCTGCGGCAAGTCCACCCTGTTGAACTCGATTGCGGGTCTGCTCGAGGTCGACCAGGGGCAGATCTGGATCGGGGATCGCAACGTCACATGGGAGGAGCCAAAGGATCGCGGCATCGCCATGGTGTTTCAGTCCTACGCGCTCTATCCGCGCATGACGGTGCGGCGCAATCTTTCCTTCGGCCTGGAGATGGCGAAGACGCCCAAGGACGAGATCGAGCGCCGCGTGCAGCAGGCGGCGGCGATGCTGCAGATCGAGCAGCTGCTCGACCGACGGCCCGACCAGCTCTCGGGCGGCCAGCGCCAGCGCGTGGCGATCGGTCGGGCCCTGGTGCGCGACGCCAAGGTGTTCCTGTTCGACGAACCGCTCTCCAATCTCGATGCCCAGCTCAGGAACGAGCTTCGGGTCGAGATCAAACGCCTGCACCAGCGTCTCGATGCCACCATGATCTACGTCACCCACGATCAGATCGAGGCCCTAACGCTGGCCGATCGCATCGCGGTCATGCAGGACCAGGCGATCCAGCAGCTCGGCACGCCGTCCGAAATCTACAACCGCCCCGCCAACCGCTTCGTCGCGGGGTTCGTCGGCTCGCCGCGCATGAATTTTCTTGACGGACATCTGGAAAAGGATGGTGGCGAGACCGTGTTCGTCGCCGGCGATCGACGCCTGCGCCTGAATGGTTATGCCTTCGAACGCCGCCCCGAACCGACGATGAAGGTCTCGCTCGGCATTCGTCCCGAACATCTGATCGTCGGCGACGGCGGCAACTGCCGCCTCGACGGACTCACGGTCGACATGGTGGAACCGATGGGTGCTGACAGCCTCGTCTGGTTCCGCGATGATCATGTTTCGCTCGGCGTTCGGTTGTCCGGCGAGACCGTGCTCAGGGAAGGCGAAGCGGCACCGCTCACGCTGCCCGTCAACCAGCTATCGATTTTCTCGACCGAAACCGGCGCGCGTCTATAGCCATACGAGGTAGGAAAGCAATGCGGCCCGCGGATGTCTTGTCGATCCAGCTCTATACCCTTCGCGAACTCGGCGATCTCGATCGGATTCTGGAAGCCGTCACCCATGCCGGTTATCGCCATGTCGAGATGATCGGCTCCCATCTGGAGGATCCTGCGCGCACACGCCGCCGGCTCGAAGCCCATGGTCTCCAGGCGTCGTCCACCCATGTCGGCCTGGCCCAGCTGCGCAGCAAGAAAGATGCGATTATCGAAGCGGCGGGCGAGCTTGGCATCGACGAGTTGTACATGCCTGCCGTACCGCCGGAAGACCGTGACATGGATGCCGCCGGATGGCGCGCGCTCGGCACGGAACTCGGCGACATGGCCGAGGACTTTCAGGTTCAGGGCCTGCATCTCGGCTATCACAATCACCATTGGGAGCTGAAGCGGAAGGACGGCGACAAGACCGCACTGGAGCTGATCTTCGAGGCCGCCGGTGATAGTCCGCTTACCTGGCAGGCCGATGTGGCCTGGCTGGTGCGCGGCGGTGTCGAGCCGGAGACCTGGCTCGCGCGCTACGCCGGCAGGCTGCGCTCCGCCCATGTCAAAGACATGGCACCTGAGGGTGAAAACGCCGAGGAAGACGGCTGGGCTGATGTCGGCCATGGCGTTCTCGACTGGCCGAAGCTCTGGGAGGCCTGCCGCACCCACGGCGCCGGCTGGATGGTGGTCGAGCATGACAAGCCCGCCGACCCCGCAGGCTGCGCGCGCCGAAGCTACGATTTCCTGACCAGCATGACGGTGTGAGACGCCTATGGACAAAACCACGATCGGCATCATCGGCTGCGGCGTCATCAGCGACGCCTACCTCAAGGGCGCTGCGCGCTCCGATATCATCACCGTCAAGGCCGTCGCCGATCTGAACGCCGAGGCTGCGGCCGCCAGGGCCGAGACTTATGGCGTCCTGGCGATGAACGTCGAGCAGCTGCTCGCCGATCCCGACATCGAGATCGTCCTCAACATCACCGTGCCGCTCGCCCATGCCGAGGTCAGCCAGGCAATCATCGCTGCGGGCAAGCATGTCTATTCGGAAAAGCCGCTCGCCGCGACGTTCGAGGATGGCCTGGCGATTATGGAACAAGCCGACGCCGCCGGCCTGCGCGTCGGCTGCGCGCCGGACACCTTTCTGGGTGCCGGTCACCAGGCCTGCCGTCAGGCGGTCGATGCCGGCAGAGTCGGCAAGGTGGTGGGGGCCGCGGCCTGCTTCATGAATCACGGCATGGAGCACTGGCATCCCAACCCGACCTTCTACTACACGCCGGGCGGCGGACCGATTCTGGATATGGCGCCCTATTATCTGACCACGCTGGTCAACCTGATCGGGCCGGTGGCGCGCGTCGCCTCGATCACCTCAACCACCTTTCCCAAGCGGACGGTGATCAGCGAAGGACCGATGACCGGTAAAGACATCACGGTCGAGGTGGCCACCACCATGCATGGCGTGCTCGCCTTCGCGAATGGTGCGACCGCGACCATCAGCACGTCGTGGGATGTCTGGGCTCACGACCGCCAGCCGATCGAGATCTACGGCGAGACCGGCTCGATGATCGTACCCGACCCCAATTTCTTCGGCGGCGATCCCAAGGTCGCGATCGAGCGCGGGGACTGGGAGCGCCTTGGCATCGACGCCTTCGCCTTCGGCATGCCCAACCGCAAGGACGGCAAGGGACGCGACGTCGCCGATCACCGCATCATTGGCCTGCTCGACATGGCGGCCGCCATTCAGACCGGCCGGCCGCATCGGGCAAGCGGCGCTCTTGCGCTGCATGTGCTCGAAGTGATGGACGCGCTCGGGCGCTCCTCGGACAAGGGGCGCCATCTCGACATCGAAAGCCGGCCGGAGCGTCCAGCGCCGCTGCCCGAAGGCGTAGATGAGCAGGTTTTTCTTTGATCCCTTGGGGAGGCCGCCATGGCTAAACGCGCACTGATTGTCTGGGGCGGCTGGGAGGGCCATGAGCCCGAAAAGGGCGCCCACATCCTGACCGCCATGCTCGAGGCCGAGGGATTCGCGGTCGACGTCAGGACCGAGACATCCGCCTTCCTCGATCCGGCGCTCGCCGAGCTTTCGCTGATCGTGCCGATCTATACCATGTCCAAGATCGCAAAGGAGGAGCTCACCGCCTTCGAAGCGGCCGTGCGCGGCGGTGTCGGGCTCGCAGGCTATCACGGCGGCATGGCCGACGCGTTTCGGAACGAGCCTGCCTATCAGTTCATGTGCGGCGGCCAGTGGGTCGCACATCCAGGGAACGTCATCGACTACCGCATCGATATTACCCGCCCGGACGATCCGGTCATGGAGGGCCTCTCGGGCTTCGCCTATCACTCCGAGCAATATTACATGCACGTCGATCCTTCCAACGAGGTCCTCGCCACCACCACCTTCAATGGCGACCATGCGCCCTGGATCGACGGCGTGGTCATGCCCGTGGTGTGGAAGCGGCGCCATGGAGAGGGCCGCGTCTTCTATTCCTCGCTCGGTCATGTCGCCAGCGAATTCGACGTGCCGGAGATGGCGACGATCGTAAAGCGCGGCATGCTCTGGGCCGCGAGGTAAGTCTGCCAGGCATCGACAGGTCAGGCATCGCACGCATCACGCAACTCACGGCATCGAAGCAACCCTGAGGCGTAAAACTTCACCGGCGTGAACTGTTGGCGAGGAGCGACAAGTCATTCTACATTGGAAATGGCTTGACGAAGCGATGCAGGAGATCGGTGCATGACCCCCTTCGCGATCGCCGGTGTTCAGATGCACATCGGCGCGCTCGACAGCAATGTCGATGCGATGCTGCACCGGGTCGATCTGGTGATGGCACGCTTTCCCTGGGTGCAGATGGTGCTGTTCAGCGAACTCGCGCCGCGCGGTCCCCTGGTCAGGACGGCACAGAGCTTTCCCAACGACGACGAGACGGCGTTTCGCGAAAAGGCCGAACGCCATGGCATCTGGTTGATACCCGGCTCGATGTTCGAGCGTACGGAGGACGAGCGTGTCTACAACACCTCCCTGGTCATAGCCCCTTCCGGCGACGTGGTCACCCGCTATCGAAAGATGTTTCCCTTCTACCCCTATGAGCAAGGGGTAGCGCCGGGAACCGAGCTTTGCATCTTCGACGTGCCCGAGGTCGGTCGCTTCGGGCTTTCGATCTGCTACGACATCTGGTTCCCGGAGACCACGCGCGCGCTGACCTCGGCAGGCGTCGAGGTGCTGTTGCATCCCGTGCTGACCGGCACGATCGATCGCGACATCGAGCTCAGCATCGCGCGTGCGACCGCGGCGCAGTTCCAATGCTACGTGTTCGACGTCAACGGCCTCGGAGCAGGCGGCGTCGGACGATCGACGGTGATCGATCCCGCCGGTTCGGTGATTATCGAGACCGGCGGTCAGGAGGAATATCTGGCGCTCGAGATCGACCTTGATATGGTGCGGCGCCAGCGCGAGGTCGGCATCCGCGGGCTCGGCCAGCTGCACAAGAGCTTTCGCGACCGGTCCGTCAACTTCGGCGTCTATCAGGACCATGCGGCGACCTCGCCTTATCTCGCCGCCCTCGGTCCGCTGCGTGCGGCGCGTCGTGACGAGCCCGTGCGCATGGCGCCCCGGCCGGACAGCACAGACGTTACCGACGGATCATTGACGATCGGACACACGACGACCAGGCACAAAGACCAGGATTAGAGCGGGAGGCGGAAGGCATGAGTGCGGCGCAAAAATCAAAACATGCACTCAGTGAGTATTACAGCGCGCATCAGCTGCGCACGGATCGCTGGAGCGCGCTGCGCAGCACGACCGAGCGTCTCAGACGTGCGGCAGACGGCAAGGCCAAGGACAAGCTGCACGAGCGCGCCGAGAGCCTGATCGCGTCTCTCCGGCCGATCGAACTCTACTGGGCCTTTCCGGGAGCGCGCGCCTTCGATCGTCTGCGCCATCTGCTGGACGAGGAGCGCTATCCGGAACTCGCCAAGACGGTGTCGACCACCGTGCGGCTGATGCTGAGCGACACTTTTCGCCATCTGGCGCAGCGCACCGACAGCGAGAAGCAGGAGGACGAGGACGAGCTTGCGGACGAGCCGGAGGGTGCCGCCGGTGGCCGCAAACCTTATTTCGAAGTGCTGATCGTCGACCAGCTGAGCGCGAACAAGGAAGAGCTGCAGCGCCAGGCGCTGCGCAAGCTGCGCCGCCCCGAAGATCGCTTCGTCTACGAGCCCGTGTTCGTGCCGAGCATCGAGGATGCGCGCATCGCGGTGCTGTTCAATCATAGCATCCAGTCCGTGGTCATCCGCAGCGGCCTCACCCTTGAAGCGGAGCATCGCTTCCCGCTGCCGACCCGCTATCGCAGCGCCATCGACGAGGACGATCTGCAGGAGCTGGAGCCCGAAGCCTACGGCCCGGAGCTCGCGCGCATGATCCACAGGCTGCGCCCGGAACTCGACGTCTATCTGGTGACGGATCAGTCGGTCGAGGAGATCGCCGGCCAGGATCTCGGCGGCTGCAAGCGCGTGTTCTACAATCAGGAGGACTATCTGGAGCTGCATCTGAACATCCTCCGCGGTGTCGATGCGCGCTATCAGACTCCGTTTTTCAATGCCCTTCGCGACTATGCACGCCAGCCGACCGGCGTGTTTCACGCCATGCCGATCAGCCGCGGCAAGTCGATCGCCCGCTCCCACTGGATCAAGGACATGGGCGAGTTCTACGGCATGAACATCTTTCTTGCCGAAACGTCCGCGACCTCGGGCGGCCTGGACAGTCTCCTGGAGCCCCATGGTCCGATCAAGAAGGCGCAGGAGCTGGCGTCGCGCGCCTTCGGCTCCAAGCAGACCTTCTTCGCGACCAACGGCACGTCGACCTGCAACAAGATCGTGGTGCAGGCGATCGTGCAGCCCGGTGACATCGTGCTGGTCGACCGCGACTGCCACAAATCGCACCATTACGGCAGCGAGCTGGCGGGCGCCCATGTGGTCTATCTCGACAGCTACCCGCTCTCCGAATACTCGATGTACGGCGGTGCCGCTTAAGGAGATCAAGCACCGCCTGCTGGAGCTGAAGCGCGCCGGCAAACTGGATCGCGTGCGCATGCTGCTGCTCACCAACTGCACCTTCGACGGCGTCGTCTATAATGTCGAGCGGGTCATGGAGGAATGCCTGGCGATCAAGCCGGACCTGGTGTTTCTCTGGGACGAGGCGTGGCGTTCGCCTTCGCCCGCTTCGGGCCGATCTACCGTCAGCGCACCGCCATGCACAACGCTGAGCTCCTGCGCCGGCGCTATCACAGCGACGATTATCGCGACGCCTATTCCGAGCACAAAAAGCAGATCGAGGATGCCGACGACGAAACGCTGTTGAAGACACGGCTCATGCCCGATCCGGACAAGGTGCGCGTGCGTGCCTATGCCACCCAGTCGACCCACAAGACGCTGACCTCGCTGCGCCAGGGCTCGATGATCCATGTGCATGACCAGGACTTCAAAGGCCTGGTCGAGCAGGCGTTTCACGAAGCCTACATGACCCACACCTCGACCTCGCCCAACTACCAGATCATTGCTTCGCTCGACGTCGGCCGGCGACAGGTGGAACTGGAAGGCTTCGAGCTGATCCAGCGCCAGGTCGAGGCGGCGATGGCGATGAGGAAGGCGATCGCCACCCATCCGCTGCTGTCCAAATATTTCCAGGTGCTCAAGGTCGGGGACATGATCCCCAAGGAGTATCGCCAGTCCGGCATCGAGTCCTACTGGGATCCCGACCATGGCTGGACTGACATCTGGAGTGCCTGGGCCGAGGACGAGTTCACGCTCGACGCCACCCGCGTGACGCTCGCCGTGGGCCAGGCCGGCTATGACGGCGACACGTTCAAGAACGTCGAGCTGATGGACAAATACGGCATCCAGATCAACAAGACCTCGCGCAACACCGTGCTGTTCATGACCAATATCGGCACCACACGCTCCTCGGTCGCCTATCTGATCGAGGTGCTGGTCAAGATCGCCAACGACCTCGACGGCGTGCTCGAAGATGCGAGCCGAATGGAGCAGCGGGCTTTCGCGAAGAAGGTGAAGTCCCTAACCGAGGAGCTGCCGCCGCTTCCCGACTTCAGCCGCTTTCACGATGCGTTTCGCTGTGCCGGAGACGCACAGACCACGCCCGAAGGCGATATCAGAAGCGCCTTCTTCCTCGCCTATGACGAGGAGAAATGCGAGTATTTCCCGCTGCACGGCAAGGGGTTGGAAAATCAGATGCAGAAGGGCCGGGAGATCGTCTCCAGCTCCTTCATCATCCCCTACCTGCCCGGCTTCCTCGATCCTGGTGCCTGGCCAGGTGATCTCGCAGGAGATCCTGACTTCATGCGTGCGCTCGACGTGAAGGAAATTCACGGCTTCAGACCCGAACTCGGCCTTCGTGTGTTCACCGAGGCCGCGCTCGAAGCGCTGATCGAACCTGCTCTCGAAGCTGCAGAATAACGCCCGCCAACATGATCAGAGTCGCCCAACAGGAATCGTTACGCTTCACGAACGCGAAAAGCTGGTAAACAGCGACTTCGAGAACGTCGTCTTCCAACGAGCAACGAGCAGCCGATCTATTTCGTGAGCGCGACCAATTTCAACCTGCTTGGCATCGACGAATGGGTGCGCAACTTCAAATACATCAACTATCTCGACTGCTATGACGGCCGACATCCCAATGTCTTCTGTCCCGACGAGATTCCGCATGACGAATTTCAGTCGATCGAGGACATCAACAACTACCTCCTGCAGCACAAGGAGGTGGTCGACTATGTCGAGAATAGGGGCGACAAGCCGAAGCTGGTGTTCCTGATGTTCGACGAGAAGACCGAGCAGCTCGCGAAGGAGCTCGGCTGCAAGGTCTGGTTTCCCAAGGCGAAGCTCAGAAACACCGTCGACAACAAGATCGAGACCGTGCGCATCGGCAACAAGGCGGGCGTGCCGAGCGTTCCCAACACGCTCGCCGAGGTCGAGAGCTACGAACAGCTGCGTGAGCTGGCCAAGGAAGCGAAGCTCGGCGACGACCTCGTCCTGCAGTCCGCTTTCGGCGACAGCGGCCACACCACTTTCTTCATCGCGTCGGAGAGGGACTTCAAGCGCCACGAGCACGAAATCGTCGGGCAGGGTGAAATCAAGATCATGAAGCGCATCACCTGCCGTGGTTCCGCGATCGAGGCCTGCGCCACAAAAAACGGCACGATCGTCGGCCCGCTGATGACCGAGCTGGTCGGCTTCAAGGAACTCACGCCCTATCGCGGTGGCTGGTGCGGCAACGAAATTTTTTCGACTGCGTTCACGCCCAAGGTCAGAGAGCAGGCGCGCGACTACACCTTCAAGTTCGGTGAGCAGCTCATGCAGGAGGGCTATCGCGGCTATTTCGAGCTCGACTTCCTTATCGACACCAAATCGAAGGACATCTATCTCGGCGAGCTCAACCCGCGCATCACCGGCGCGTCCTCGATGACCAACCACGCGGCTTTCGCCCATGCAGACGCGCCACTCTTTCTGTTCCACCTCCTCGAGTTTTCCGATGTCCCCTTCGATCTCGACATCGAGGAGCTGAACGCCCGATGGGCCGATGCCGACAATATCGACAGCTGGTCGCAGATGGTGATCAAACATGTGGACGATTCGGTCGACATCGTCACCCAGGCGCCGGAGAGCGGCATCTGGCGCCTGTTGAAGGACGGGCGGGTCGAGTTTGACCGCTTCGACTACCACCGCCGCGCCGTGGAGAGCGAGGCAGAAGCCTTCTTCCTGCGCATTCTGAAGCCCGGCGATTATCGCTACGAGGGTGCAGATCTCGGTATTCTGGTCACTCGCGGCCGGTCAATGACCGACAAATTCGCGCTGACCGCGCGCGCCAAGGCTTGGATCGATGGCATTCGCTCCCAATTCAGGGCCAAGCCGCTCGCCGCGATCACCGAGCGCAGCGAGCCCGCCTTCAAGATTCTCTAGCCGGAAGGATCGACCCCGCTCCATGCTACCCTTCTGGGCGATCGACGAGCCGAAGCCCGGACCGAAATGGCAGGCCCTGTTCCACCGGCTCTGGCCTGCGTATCGGCGCTGGTATCTCCGGGACAGCCTGCTCGATCGCCCGACCTATCTCGAATGCCGGCGGGCGCTGCGTGCGCATATGCCGGAGCTGGCGCCGGCCTATGAGGAACTGGTGGCGTTCGCCGGCGGCGGCGATGTCGAGGCACGCTTCTTGAGCCACTATCGCCCGCCCGCCTATCTCACCGGCTGCTCGCAGGCGATCTGGCCGGGCGAGCCACCGATGCTGGTCAGGAATTATGACTACAGCGCCGACCTGTTCGACGCCGTGCTCCTGAAGACCCGCTGGCTCGGCCGCGAGGTCATGGGCATGAGCGACGGCATGATCGGCTTGGTCGACGGCCAGAACGATGCAGGCCTTTGCGCGTCTCTCACTTTTGGAGGAAGCAGAGCCGTCGGCGACGGCTTCGGCGTGCCCATCATCATGCGCTACGTGCTCGAGATCTGCGAGACCGCAAAGGAGGCCGCTTTCGCCCTTGCACGCATCCCCTCGCATATGGCTTACAACGTGACAGTACTCGACAAGGCGGGCGGACACGCCACCGTCTATCTCGGCCCCGGCCGCGAGGCAGTGATCACCCATGCTGCCGTTGCCACCAACCACCAGGAGAACGTGTCCTGGCGCCGGCATGCGCGCATCACCGCGACGGTCGAGCGCGAGCGCTTCCTTCTGCAGCGCCTGACCCTGCACGAGGAGCCGGCGGAGGAGTTCATCGCCGCCTTCCTTAAACCGCCCCTCTACTCCCTGGCCTTCGCGCGCGGCTTCGGCACGCTCTATACCGCCGTGTACTGGCCGCTGAGCGGCGACGCCCGCTATGCGTGGCCGGGCGCCGCCTGGGTGCAGTCGCTGAGCGCGTTCCGCGAGGGCATGATCGAGGTCGGCTACCCGGGGCCGGCCTGACCGCCCTCGCCTTCACGCCTCGGCTTCAATCAAGCGCCTTGCCGCTCCATGCCGTCCGGTCGATATCGAGATCCGGGAAATCGTCCGGGTTCAGCACCGGCCGCTCGACCCCCGCCGTAAGCTGACGGCGGTAATCGCGAAGGATGCGGAGACAGGTCGGCAGGAGCATCATGATCATCATCAGATTGACCAAGGCGAGCACGCCCATCATCGGGTCGGAGAAGAAGAACACCGCGGTGGCCCCCGGTGCCGTAGCGCCCAGAAACACGATCGCGATGATCACCACACGCAGCACCTGTACTGCCATCGGATTTTCGGTGATCACGGTGAGTGCGTTCTCGCCGAGATAGTAGTTGTAGATGATCGAGCTGAAGGCGAAGAGGAGGATCATGAACGTCAGGAAATATTGCGACCACGCGCCGAGATGCGAGACCAAGGACTGCTGAGTGAGCGCGATGCCGTCGACTCCTTCCGTACCTGGCACGTAGACGTCGCCCAGCAGGATCACGAAGGCGGTGCAGGAGCAGATGAAGATCGTGTCGATAAAGACGGACAGGGACTGGGTGATGCCCTGGCTGATCGGATGGCGCACATCCGCGGTCGCGGCGACGTTCGGGGCGGAACCGAGGCCTGCTTCGTTCGAGAACAGGCCGCGGCGCAGTCCCTGCGCGATTGCCGCCCCCATGCCGCCGCTCACCGCCTCCTCGATGCCGAAGGCGTTGGCGACGATGTCGGCGAGCACGCCTGGAAGCGAGCCGATGTTGATCAGGATGATGATCAGCGCCATCAGGATGTAACCGATCGCCATCACCGGCACGACCACGTCCGCCGCCTTGGCGATGCGGTGAATGCCGCCGAAGACGATGAAGCCGGAGACGACCGCGAGCAAGACACCGGTGACGATGCGGCTGATGCCGAGGCTGTCCTGGACCGCGCCCGCGACCGTGTTGCCCTGAAAGGCGTTGAAGCCGAGACCGAAGGCCGCGATCAGGCAGATCGCATAGACCACGGCCAGCCAGCGATAATGCTCACCGAGGCCGTGGATGATCGACCGGGCGGGGCCGCCGCGGAAGTCGCCATTGGGCTCGCGCCGCTTGAACAGCTGAGCGAGCGAGCATTCGACCAGGCTGGTCGCCATGCCGACCAGCGCGATCGCCCACATCCAGAAGACGGCACCCGGGCCGCCAAGGGTGATCGCGACCGCGACGCCCGCGATATTGCCGCCGCCGACGCGCCCGCCGACCGACACCAGGAGCGCCTCGCGTCCCGAGATCGCGTTGGGGTCCTCCGATTCGCTCGCGGCGGACAGAACGCGAAACATGCGCTTGAAGTAGCGAAACTGGACAAAGTCGGTGAGCAGGGTGATGAAGATGCCGAAGATCACCAGGAGCGGGATGAGCGACCACCCCCATGTGAGATCGCCGATGACGCCGAAGAAGCCTTCCAGATATCCCATACCTTTGATTCCTTATTGTTTTTTCCGAGGCATGCTGAAGTCGGACCCTCACTATGTAACGATAGTGCCGCCTGCCCCATTGGCAAATGTCATCTGTTAAATTCGGCGAATGGGCGGTGCAGATGGAGCAGGAAGAGCGGAGGAATGAAGCGATGAAGGATCTGAGAGTGATCGTCACCGGCGGCACCATCGACAAGGTGCACGATCCGAGAAGCGAGGGACTAAGCTTCGCGCCGGATGGCTCGACCCACATTCCCGAGATGCTCAGGATAGGGCGTTGCCACTTTCCCGCGATCGAACTGCTGATGCTGAAGGACAGTCTCTATTTCGATGACACGGACAGGAACGCGATCGCCGATGCGGTCCTGGCTGCGCCCGAGCCAGCCGTGGTCGTCACCCACGGCACGGGCACTATGGGCGAGACGGCGCGCTTCCTGGAGGGGCGGGTCGGCCACAAGACAGTCGTCCTGACCGGCGCGATGCGTCCCTTCTCGCTCTACGCCTCCGACGGCGAGTTCAATCTTGGGGGCGCCGTTGTTGCCGCCCAGCTGCTCGCTCCGGGCGTGTGGGGTGTGATGAACGGGCGCGTGTTTCCGGCGGAGACGCTGAACAAGAATGTCGAGCAGGGCCGGTTCGATGCGTGACCCGGTGCCGCGGTTCTCAGGCCCGAGGTCCGTTATCCATTCTGCAGCAGCGGCTCGATCTGGGTCTTGCCGGCCTTGTCGGTTCCCAAGAAGACGGTCATTTGCGGGAACGGAATTTCGATGCCGCGCTCGTCGAACACCTCCTTGACCAGCTCGTTATAGGCGCGGCCGATCGCCCATTGCTGGCCCGGCTGCGTTCGGATGCGCGCGCGCACCATGACGGCGCTGTCGCCGAGCGCGGTCACACCCTGCATGTCGAGATCGGCGATGATTCCGCTGCCGAGATCGCTGTCCTTCAGACGGCGGAAGGCTTCGAGCATGCCCTCCTTGGCGTCCGTCACGCTTTCCTTGTAGGCGATGCCGATCTCGGCGACGTGGTAGGCGAAACCGCGATTGAAGTTGGCGACCGCGTCGACCGAGCTGAAGGGGATCAGGTGATAGGTGCCGGAGACGTCGCGAATGCCGATCGAGCGCACGCTGAGGCGCTCGACGACGCCGGTGACGCCAGCGACGGTGACCACGTCGCCAGTGTTGATCGCGTTCTCGAACTGGATGAACACGCCGGTGATGATGTCCTGCACCAGGGACTGTGCGCCGAAGCCGACCGCAAGGCCAATGACACCGGCGCCGGCGAGCAGCGGACCGATATTGATGCCGAGCTCGGACAAGGCGAGCATGATGCCAAGCGCGGCCAGCACGATGGTCACCGCATTGCCGAGCAGCGAGAGCAGCGTGCGTTCGCGCGCGCCGGCATGGGGTCCGACGGTTTCGGAGAGGCGATATTCGATCCAGGACATCACCGCAAGCCAGATCAGATAGGCGACCGCGACGATGGCGAGCGCCGAAATCAGGCCGCCGATGAAGGCTTCGCCGCCGGGCGAGGCGAGCCAGTCTGAAACGTTCAGCAGTCCCCAGAAATCCAGCACCATCAGGATGACCGCGATCAGCAGAACGAAGCGCAGGATCTGGAGGAAGCGCGGCACCACCTTGTTGAGACGCCGGCCGAGCAGCGGCAGGTCCTGCCTGAGTCTCGCCGGCAGCGGCACGCCGGAGCGGATGGTGCGGCCGATCAGGGTCACCAGGGCAACGGCGCCGGCGATCGTCAGCACCGATTTTCCCGTAGCTGCAAGCACGAAGGGCATGACCTCGACCGGACGCGACGCAGCGATCACGAAGACGGCGATGACGTAGAGGGTCGCAAGCCAGGGCCAGAGGTAACCGATGATCGCGAGCGCCTGGCTGGTGAGGTCCTCCCCGCCATTGTTCGACGCCGCCTCCGTTCGCAGCAGTCCGCGCAGACGCCAGATGCCGGTCAGCGCCAGGATCAGCGCGATCAGCATCGCGAGCACGGTGACGCTGCGGCCCACGGCGGGCGACATCTGGGTGTTGATGATCGGGGCCACCACCATGATGCCATAGCCGAGAATCGACGCGATCGACGCGCTTCGTCCGTAGGCGAAGCGTGCGGTCTGATCCCGGATCGGCAGCAGGCGAAGGTCGGCGAAGCCGGGGGCGATCACGCCACGCAGCAACGTTTTCACCAGCTCGACCAGGAGAAAGGCGTTCAAATAGAGGGACTGGTTGACGGTCACCCGTCCGAGCTCGCCGAAAAATCCGATGGCGCCACCGTAACCGACGGCGAAGGCGAGCAGCACCAGAACGATGTCGATCACCACCGAGCCGAGCAGCCAGAGGCCGGTTCCGGCCCAGCCGAGATCCTCGGTGTGCTTGGCCATGCGTGCGAAGATCGGCCGCGCCATCAGACGTAGGAGGATCAGCGCCAGAATCGTGACGACGATCGTGCCGATCAGCCCGGTATTGGTGGCCCACAAATCGGCCACGTCGAGTCCGCCCTGCCCGAGATGTTCGCCGAGCCCGTGCACGCCCTGCCAGATCCTGCCGAACAGGTCCGAGCCGGATGCGACGAAGCCCTGCGTGGTCTCGGCGACATAACGGGCAAAGGACGTCTGCAGCGCCGCCTCCGATGGCTCAGCGGGCTGATCAGCCTTACCGACCATGGCACTCAGCTCGTCGATCAGCGCCCCGCGCGCCTGGTCATCCTTCAGGACGTCAAGCAGGGCTCTCAGCTTGGCGTCGGTGCCTTCAGCCGAGGCATTCCCATCGGCGGAGCCCGATGACTGTGCCCAGGAGGGCAGGCTGACGATCGAAGCGCCGGCAACGGAGAGAAGAATCGTGAGGATGAAAAGGGCGCGCTCGACGCGCCGACAAGGCGGTGTCATCGACTTCCCTGAAGGCCTGCATGGTGGCGACATGATTGTCGCGCGATGAATGCTCATTTAGAGGTTGAATTGAATAGCGCAGGCTCCTGCTCAACGCAATTCATGACAGGCTCGGGACATCGGCTGTGTCCGACAGCCGTTGCCTTCCTACTGAACGCTTGCCACTGAAAGCTATCTGTCACGACGAGGGTCTGATCGGCGATGACGTGGCGCAGGTCAGCAAGGGCTGTGGATCGCAGCCGCGCTCAGCCGAGATAGATCTCACCTTTGGGATAGCGAATCCTGGGCGGCGTGCGGGTCGCGAGGAAGAAGCCGAGAGTTAGCGGCCCGACGCGGCCGAAGAACATGATCACCATGATCACGGCACGCTGAAGGGTGTCGAGCTCGCCGGTCACCCCCCGCGAGATGCCGACCGTGCCAAAGGCGGAGACCACCTCGAACAGGCTGTCCAGGAACACACCGTCCCGCCGCACGATCAGAGCGAACGTGCCGATCGCAATGAAGAATGCGCTGATCGTGGCAAGGGCCATGACTTTCAGAACATCCTCGAAGTCGATCCGCCGGGAAAAGGCCGCCAGGGATTGGCTGCGCCTGAAGAACGCGATGGTCGCCAGGATCAGCACGATCGCCGTCGTCACCTTGATGCCGCCAGCCGTCGACGTGCTGCCGCCGCCGATGAACATCAAAAGGATGAACAGAAAAGCGGTTGCCTCGTGCAGGCCCGCGATGTCGGTGGTGTTGAAGCCGGCGGTGCGCGTGGTGACACCCTGAAACCAGCTGATCCAGAGCTTCGCCGCCAGAGAGTCCTCGGCGCCGAGCGTTCTCGGGTTGGTCCATTCCAAAAGGGCGAAAAGCACAACCGAAAGAACGATCAAAAATGCCGTGCCTGTAAGCATCAGCTTGCTGTGCAGGGAGAAGCGCCGCCAGGGCTTGCGTGCGATCAGCTCGGCGAGCACCGCATAACCGAGCCCCCCGGTGATGAACATCGCAGGCACGGCAAGATTGATGATCGGGTCCTCCGCCCAGGCGGTCAGACTGTCGGGATAGAGCGAAAATCCCGCATTGTTGAAGGCGGAAATCGCATGAAAGACGGCGCTCCAAAGGCCGTGCCGCCAGCCGAACGCCGGCACGAACACCAGGGCCAGCACTGCAGCGCCAACCACCTCGCAAACGAACACCACCAGGATGATCATGCGCACCAGCGTGATCAGGTCGCCGATCGACGTGCGATCGAGATCGGCGCGCAGCACGAGCTGATGGGCGATGCCGATCTCCTGGCCGAGCGCCGAGAGGATGAAGACGGCGAAGGTCATAAGGCCCAGCCCGCCGAGCTGGATCAGGAGGAGAACGACCGTCTGGCCGAACGGCGTCAGCATGCTGCCGGTATCGATCACCACTAGACCGGTCACCGTGACCGAGGATGTGGCCGTGAACAGCGCGTCCGACCAAGTGATCGGCGCGGTCGTGGCACCCGGCAGCATCAGGAAGGCGCTGCCGATCAGCACCAGTGCTGCATAGAGCGCCATCAGCAAGAGCGGTGGGTTCAGACGGACCGACATGGTCAATCGACGCTCGGTCTGTTAGCTGCAGCGTTCACGCTCCGGCCGTCAAAGGCTGTCGCTGAATTCGCGAAGCTTCGCGCGCCGGCCGAGCACGAGCAGGTGATCATCCTCTTCGAGTTCGGGATCACGGTCATGCTCGAGGATCGACTTACTGCCGCGCATGACCCCGAGGCATCGCAGCTGGAAGCGCTCCTCCAGTCGCAGCGACGACAGCGTCTGCCCGGCTGTATCCCCGGGGACCAGGATGTTGACCACATAAAAGCCGTTGCCGATGCTGAGATAGTCCCTGACCATCGGGTTGTGCAGCATCTCGGCGACGCGCTGGCCCATCTCGCGCTCCGCATGCACCACGCGATCGACGCCGAGGCGGGACAGGATGCGGTGATGCGTTCGGCTCATCGCTTTCGCCCAGATCTGGTCGACGCCGATCAGCTTGACGTTCATCGCACAGACGATGTTGGCCTCCAGATCCTCACCGATCGCGACCACGGCGATGTCGCATTGCCCGACGCCGGCTTCGCGCAGCGCTTTTTCATTGCGCGCATCAGCGATCACGGTCTCGTGCAGGACGTCGGCCATGTCGGCAACCGCCTGCTCGTCGATGTCGATGCCAAGCACCGGATTACCATAGTCGGTAAGCTCGCTCGCCACCGTGCTGCCGAAGGTGCCGAGGCCGATGACCACGAAGGACCTGGGCGCTACCGACATGACCAGTCTCCCGTATAGCCGCCGTCATCCTGCATCGCGGTCACATCTCCTCTTTGACCTGGGCGTAGGCGATCATCGAAAAGAGGACCGTGCCGCCAATGACATTGCCGATCAATGCTGGAATGATGATGCCGAAGACGGCTCTTGTCGGACTTTGCTCGCCGACCAGCAACAGCAGAAAGACTTCGGTGGAGCCGGCGACCACGTGGGTGAGATCGCCGAGCGCGATCATGTAGGTGAGCAGCACGATCAGCCAGAACTCGCTGCCGCGCGAGGCCGGAAGGATCCAGACCAGGGCGGCGACGAAGAAGCCCGCCGGCATGCCGAGGAGAAAGATGGCGAGCGTATCGTTTTCAGCGAAATGGCGCGCGACCTCGAGTGTGGCTTCAAGCTGCTTCGCATCGACCCAGCCAATCACCAAGGCCATCAGTGCCGCGAAAAACGTTCCGGCCATGTTGGCGGCGAAGACGATCGACCACAACCGTGCGGTGCCCCGAAAGTTCTTCTTGGTGGGACTGGCCAGCACCGGCAGCACGGCGGTCACGGTCTGCTCGGTGAACAGCTGGAAGCCACCCATGATGACGATCACGAAGCCGACGCAATAACCGAAATTCTCGATCAGCGGACGCCATGCCGCGTCGGGCAGATGGGCGTGGATAAACGCTTCGCAGTAAACCGACGTGCTGATCGCGATGCCGGCTGCAACGCCCGACCACCAGAGCGACGATGCCGGCCGCTCCAATTCCTCCACGCCTTGCTGACAAATAATCTCGTAGACGACAGGCGCTCGAAGACGCTGACGTTCCTCGACCACCGCCCGCTCCTGTGCATCGAGGTCGACATCGGCGCTTTTGTCGATCGTCTGCTCACTCATCAGCGTACTCTGCTGGGGCGGCAATGGCCTTCGGTCGTGTTATCGGGAGTGGTTCCTTGAACGTCAATGTGCGGTCGGGGAACGGTATCTCGATGTCGGCCTCGTCCAGAGCGCGTTTCACCGCTGCCACCACCTGGTCGCGCGACCGACGGATATCGACTGCAGAACGTCGATCAACGAGCGCCGAAGCCGCCTTCGACCCAGAACCCGCCCGATCACGAGGCTGCCGCCCCTGGAGACGCCGAAGGTCAGCGCAACGATGATCAACGCCATGATCAGGAGCGGGAGCACCTCCCGAAAGCCGTTGACGTAGCCGTGGAGCTGGCCGGCAATCCGATCCGGGATGGCATTCATCAAAGCATCCAGCTTGTCATCATGAAAGATTTCACACGGCGGTGTCGATGAAACCCCGAAGGGCCGCTTCGGTTCCGAAGGTCGTTGTCGAATGGGAGAGCATAAGGGCATGGCGCTATTTGGCTTGGCATCATCCTTGCTTCTTTCCTGACCATAATGTGCCTAGGGTTCCGGCAGCGGTCGTCAGGTGCGATCGAGGCGTCTGGTCCGAGAGGTGCACTCCCGCGGACCACGGAGGTCGCGGAGCCACGGCGGGACAAAAACCCGGGAGACTCGAACGGCCGGTGCAGACCGGTGATGACGAGCCTCCATGCCGTCCCTGTTCGGGTCCCCCAGGGCAAATGGAGGATCCGATGCGTCGACTGCCCATCTTTTTTGCGCTTTGCTCGTTTCTTGTGCTTATGACGGCCGGCACCGCCCAGGCCGAGGAACGAAAGACTTTCAAGATCGCCTGGTCGATCTATGTCGGCTGGATGCCCTGGGGCTGGGCGGCCGACGAAGGCATCGTCAAGAAATGGGCAGATAAATACGGCATCGAAATCGAGGTCGTGCAGATCAACGACTATATCGAATCGATCAACCAATATACCGCCGGCGCCTTCGATGGCTGCGTCATGACCAACATGGACGCGCTCACCATCCCTGCGGTCGGCGGCGTCGACAGCACCGCCTTGATCGTCGGCGATTTTTCCAACGGCAATGACGGGATCGTGTCCAAGACGGCGACCGATGTCGCGGGCCTGAAGGGGGCGACGGTCAATCTGGTCGAGCTCTCCGTCTCCCATTATCTGCTTGCCCGCGCGCTCGAAGGGGCCGGCCTCGCCGAGCGCGATCTAACCGTGGTGAACACGTCGGACGCCGATCTGGTTTCCGTCTTCACCTCGACCGAGGATGTCGAGCATGTCGTGACCTGGAACCCGCTGCTCGCCGAGGTCGCGGCCTATCCGGATGCAACCAAGCTTTTCGACTCGAGCCAGATCCCCGGCGAAATCATCGACATGATGGTGGTCAACACGGAGGTGCTGGAGGCAAATCCGGACTTCGGCAAGGCGCTGGTCGGCGCCTGGTACGAGACCATGGCCATCATGAAGAGCGACGACGGCGACGCGGTCGCTGCGCGGACTGCCATGGGCGAGGCGGCGGGCACCGATCTCGAAGGCTACGACGCCCAGCTCGCCAGCACGGAGATGTTCTATCAGCCCGGCGACGCCGTCGCCTTCACGCTCAGCCCCGACCTCGTGACCACGATGGACAATGTCCGGAAATTCTCGGACGAGCATGGGCTGATCGAGGGCGGCATGGACTTCGTCGGCATCGCCTTTCCCGGCGGCGAGACTCTGGGCGACGAGGCCAATGTCAAGCTCCGCTTCACCGAGGAGTACATGAAGATGGCGGCGGACGGGGCGCTCTAGCCGCCAAGCCGGCGCATGCGCCGTTTCATCAACCGCCGCCCCGGCAGGCAGGTGGGGCTGCTTCTGGCAGCCCTGCCCTTCCTCCTGCTGACCGCCGTCTACCTCGCCGCGTCGGGCGCACGCCTTGAGGTGAATCCGAAGGACAAGCTGCTGCCGGCTCCGTCCAGCTTCGTCGAAGCGATGGCGGAGATGGCGTTCGAGGAGGACAAACGGAGCGGCCAGGTCCTGTTCTGGGCCGATACCGGCGCGAGCCTCAGGCGGCTCGGGCTCGGCATCGCCGTGGCGACGCTGTTCGGTCTCACCATTGGCCTGTCGATCGGCCTTTTTCCGTATGTGACATCGACACTCGACCCGTTCGTCGCGGTGGTCTCCATGATCCCGCCCCTCGCTGTGCTGCCGATTCTTTTCATCACGTTCGGTCTCGGCGAGCTTTCGAAAGTGGTCCTGATCATCGTCGGCATCACCCCATTCCTAATCCGGGACGTCGCCTTTCGCGTGCGAGAGCTGCCGGAGGAATTGCTGGTCAAGGCGCAGACGCTTGGAGCCTCCTCCTGGCAGATTCTCCTGCGCGTCGCCGGCCCCATGATCTTCCCCCGCCTGATCGGCGCGCTTCGCCTCTCCCTCGGTCCTGCCTGGCTGTTCCTGATCGCCGCGGAAGCGATTGCCGCGACCGAAGGACTTGGCTACCGGATCTTCCTGGTGCGCCGTTTCCTGGCGATGGACGTGATCCTTCCTTATGTCGTCTGGATCACCCTGCTCGCCTTCCTCATGGACTGGGCGCTCGCCAAGCTGTCGCGGCGGCTGTTTCCCTGGGCCGAGTCATGAGCGCGGTCATCATCGAGGGCTTGTGGAAAGCCTATGACGACCTCCCGGTGATCGAGGCGATCGATCTCGACATCGCCTCTGGCAGCTTCGTCACCATCGTCGGTGCGTCCGGCTGCGGCAAGAGCACGTTCCTGCGCCTGCTGCTCGGCCAGGAACAGCCGACCGGCGGACGCATCCTGGTCGAAGGCGAACCGCTGCCATCGGAGCCCGGGCCCGAACGCGGCATCGTCTTCCAGCGCTACTCCGTCTTTCCGCATCTCTCGGTGCTCGACAATGTCGTCCTCGGCCTGGAATTCCAGCAGGCACCCTGGTCCGGCCGCCTCTTCGGGCAGCAGCGCCGCCTGGCCGAACAAGAGGCCGAGCACTTGATTGCAGCTGTTGGACTCGGCCATGTGCGGGCCGCACGACCCGCGTCGCTTTCAGGCGGGATGCAGCAGCGGCTCGCCATCGCCCAGGCACTCATCCTGAAGCCGAAGATCCTCCTTCTCGACGAGCCCTTCGGCGCGCTCGATCCCGGCATTCGCGACGATATGCATGCACTGATCTCCGAGCTCTGGCAGGAGACCGGCATGACCGTCTTCATGGTCACCCATGATCTCCGCGAAGCTTTCAAGCTTGGCACGCGCGTCCTGACCTTCGATAAAGTCCGACAAGACCCGCACGCACCCGAAGCCTATGGCGCCACCATCACCTACGACCTCCAAGGCCGGCAGCGAGCCGCTGCAGGCTGAACTTGACGGGGCCAGGCACTAAAGTAGGAGTTAGTAATGCGAAAAAGCCGGATCTGGCCGCAGCGTTTGCCGCATGAGCGGCGCGATCACCATCCCACTTATGAAAAGCTGAACAGCCAGGGCTGGCGCGCGGTCGAAGCGGAAGGAAAACTCTCGGGTTCGGGCTGGGCGAAGGAGGTGAAGTGGGCGCTCGATATGGGGCTTCCCGGCGCCGACAGCATCACCGACAGATCGATCCCGACCTTCGCGCGCGGCGAGCTCCCGCATTTCGCCGGCATCAACACCTTCCTGAAAGCGCCCTATGTCGAGAACGTCCGGGACGTCGCGAAATATGATGCAGCGGTCGTCGGCATCCCCTTCGACAGCGGCACCACCTACCGCCCCGGGACCCGGTTCGGGCCACAGGGGATTCGCCGAATCTCAGCGCTCTACACGCCTTACAACTATGAAATGGGCGTCGATCTGCGTGAGCAGATGACCCTTTGCGATGCCGGCGACGTCTTCACTATTCCGGCGAACCTGGAAAAAAGCTTCGATCAGATCAGCCGCGGCGTCGCCCATGTCGCGTCCTCCGGCGCCTTGCCGATCATGCTCGGCGGCGATCATTCGATCGGCTTTCCCTGCGTGCGCGGCATCGCCCAGTGCACATCGAAGAAAATCGGCATCATCCATTTCGACCGACATATCGACATCCAGGAAAAGGACCTGGACGAGCGCATGCATACCACGCCCTGGTATTGGGCGACCGAGCTGCCGAACGTGCCTGCGAAGAATCTGGTGCAGGTCGGGATCGGCGGCTGGCAGGTGCCGCGGCCGGGCGTGAAAGAAGCGCGCAAGCGCGAGACCAACGTGCTGACCATCGACGACATGGAAAAGCTCGGCATCGAGAAGACCGCGGAAATCGCGCTCGAACTCGCCTGGGACGGCGTCGATGCGGTCTATATCAGCTTCGACATCGACAGCGTCGACTGCGGTTTCGTCCCCGGCACCGGCTGGCCGGAGCCTGGCGGGTTCCTGCCGCGCGAAGCCTTGAAGCTGCTCGGCCTTGTGGTGAAGGAAGGCATCTGCGGCCTCGAGGTAGTCGAGGTCAGCCCACCCTACGACACCTCTGACATCACCGCCCTTCTCGGCACCCGCGTGGTCGTCGAGGCGCTGGGCACGCTGGTCGCCCATGGCAAGATGGGCAGCCACAAGCCGATCATCGACAAACCAGTAGCCTATTGAGATGCATGACAGCCACGACGACACCGCAGCCATTGGACACAACCAGCCGCTGGCAGCGGTCGCCCAATGGCAGACACCGCATCTGCCCGCCGACAAGACGCAGCCGGTATCTGGCCGGGCCGGACCCGCCGACTTCGATCTGGTGGAGCAAAGCTTTATCGAAGGGTTCAGGACGACGAGCGACCCCACCAGCTTTCTCCGGCTGGCAGGCGTGCCATTCAAGGCGACGGATGATGCCGGGAGAACGCTTTGCCTCCTGCGCGTGCAGCTCGATCAGACGACCGATGTCGGCTCAATCACACCGCATCTCGGTGGACAAAGCTATCGCTATGACCCGCTGCCAAAAGGCCTGATCTCGACGAGAACGCAGCTTCACTTCATCTATCACGATGGCGATACCCTGCGAGAATTCAGCTTCGATCAGGCAAAGCAGCTCGAGGCGCAACCCTAGCCTGCCAGCCCAAACCCTCCCGCCTGGACGGCGAAGGCGGCCCTCTCCATTCTCCGATGCATCGCACGGTCAACCCGCGTCGGTGGTGACATTCGACATGCGAGGCTCGGATGCGACATGGCTGTCCGCAGTTTTCAGGCAAGGGAGCGAGTCCGATCCTGAAAGACTTGACCGCGAAAGGAAACACGGCGACTTGAGCTGATGACAGCCGATCTTTCGAGCCATCGACTTCCGCTCCAGCAATCGCTTCTCCGCATGCAGCAGCCTATTCCTTCCCCAGATCGATCGTTCAGGCGACCTCCGGAAGCTCTTTCTGTTCCGTAGTCGCTGCCTCGCAGTCCTTCGGAAGACGGATCGAAAGCGTCGTCTCGACACCCTGATTGCTGGTGACATCGATTCGTCCGCCATGCATGTCGCAGGCAAGAGGGTGATCGAGCCGATCATCAACCAAATCGGACGACCATCCTCTGCCAAGCTGCCTTTGTGTCCTGGAGCCGCCGATCGAACAAGGCATGCGCCGATGCCACCACGCTGGCCACGGCCTTCTCCGCCGCAACATAGACATGCTCCATGCCACGGGTCGCTGTCGCGCCGACGGCGGGGCCGCGGGCGATCAGGACCAATGCCTGCGTCACGGCGCTGTCATACCGCCGGATACTGTCCTCCAGCACCGTTGATACGTTGAGACCTTCGAGATCGGCCACGCTATCGCCGACCTCGTCGAGAGCCCTGTGGATCGCATCTTCGGTCGAAGTGACCTCAATGCCCTGCACGCCAACCTGTGCCCAGATCGTCGCCTTATAGAGGTCTTTTTGGATTGAGGCCAAGATATGGGGCAGGCGAAGCACGGTCCCTTCATAGGCGATCTGCTCCTTATAGTTCTGATTCATCAAAAGCCGGTGCCGGGAGGTCATCGACCAGCCGGAGAAGTCCATCAGACCCAGCAAGACGATGATGACGACGGGTGCCGCGGCAACCTTGCGGCTGATAGCCCAGTGGTTGGGGTCGAGACATGGCCGAAACAGTGTGGAGCGTTTGAACATGGTCAGGAAATCGCGGCGACCGCCTGGTCGATGTCCTGAAAGGCGCCGGCGCACAGAACGCGCTGTTCATCCGCCAACATGAAACACTGATGCAAGCCGTGCCGCCTTACCGCTGCGCGGATGCGGATAGAGGATCTCGAAGGTCCTGGGACCGGTGCCGGTGGTGGATTGGATGGCCATGTCCGCCCAATGGCGCCCTTCGATATCGCGCATCTCGCCCACTTGCAGACCGACGAGCTCCGGATGGCCGGCATCGAACCAGCTCATGCCGTCGACCTTCACTCCCCAAATATGAAGCCCGTTCGCTTTCCGACGCCACGGCTCCTTCTGGAAGTCGACGATGGCGTTGCCGAGCCCGACATTGTCGATATCAGCTTCGGCTGCAGCGGCGAGTTCATGCACATCCTGGCGGACCCGGGCGAGGTCCTCCCCTGCGAAGCGATTGTAGATATCGAGCACGGACGACATCGCGGCCATCGGCGTGGCGAGCACGATCATGAGCGCAAGAATGACGCAACGCAGATCCATCGGCCTCGAATCTCCCCATAGGATATCTGAGATTTGACGGCCTGAACCTGACCGATAAGGGTTAAAGAATGGCTAGCGTCATGGAGGAGTCGACAACCCGGTCATTTGGTTCCGTGAGCAGCGGACACCATGATCGAACGTTGCGTCCGATGATCGCCCAGGCCATCTTCCTGGCACTATCGCTTTCGGGCATTGTCGAAGGCGAGGTTCAGGAGAATGTCCGAATTCGGGCTCTCATCACGCATCTGAACGCCCGTCTTTCCTGCGAGACCTGTCAACGCCTCGCACGTCATGGAGCGCAGCATGGCAGACACCGCCGATCTGATCATCAAGAACGCCCGCTGCCTGACCCAGGACGACGCACGCCCGCGCGCCGAGGCGCTGGCGATCCGCGGGCGGCATATTCTGGGGGTCGGCTCGGAGGACGAGGTCGAGGCACTCACCGGTGCCGGAACGCGTGTGATCGACGCCGGAGGCGGCACGGTGCTTCCGGGCATCATCGAGAGCCATCTGCATCTCTTCGGCGGTGCTGCCGGGCTGGACTCGCTGCTGCTCGGCGAAGTCAAAGGCCTCCCCGCGCTGACCGACGCCGCGCGACGCCAGGCGGCGGCACGGCCGGACGATCAGCTGATCGTCGGCTTCCAGGCGGACTATCTAATGCTCGGCCAAGAGCCGATCACCCGACAGCAGCTCGACCAGGCGCTGCCGGACCGGCCGTTCGCGATGATGGCGGCGGATGCCCATACCGTCTGGGCGAACACCAGGGCGTTGGAGCTCGCCGGCCTGCTGCACGGCCGCGATCTGCCGGCCGGGCATCGGGTGGTGATGGGCGAGGACGGCCTGGCGACGGGCGAGCTGCGCGAGAACGAAGCGTTCGGGCCGGTGCTGGCGTTCACCGCCGATGGCGGACGCTCCCTGCTCGGCTACACCACCGGACGCGATCCCGATCCGCGCCCGAGTGCCGCCGAGCGTGCAGGCGATCGCGACATTCTGAAAAAGGGGCTCGCCTACTGCGCGTCGCTGGGCATCACCTCGATCCACAATATGGACGGCAACTGGTATCAGCTCGAGCTGCTGGACGAGATCGAGCGGGGCGACGGGCTTCGCTGCCGGGTGCAGGTGCCCTATCACCACAAGAGCACCAAATCGCTCGGCGAGATCGCGTCCGAAGGTCTGGCGATGCACCGCCGCTTCGACTCCGATCGCCTCTATTCCGGCCGCCTCAAGCTGTTCATGGACGGCGTGGTCGAGGCGTCCACTGCGTTCTTGCTCGAAGACTACGCGAGCCAGCCCGGCCATCGCGGCGAGGCGTTGTTTTCCGCCGACGAGTTCGCCGCGATCGCCACCGAAGCGGACCGGCTCGGCCTGCAGATCAGCGTGCATGCCATCGGCGATGCGGCCGTGCGGCGCACGCTGGACGGGTATGCGGCGGCGCGCGAAGCCAATGGCGCGCGAGAAAGCCGCCACCGTATCGAGCATATCGAGATCTACGATCCCGCCGATCTGCCGCGCTTCAAGGAGCTCGGCGTGGTCGCCTCGATGCAGCCGCCCCATGCGGCCGGCGGCGTCTGTTTCGGCGAGCAGCCGACCATGAGCCTGACCGGGCCAGGGCGCTGGCCCCGCGCCTTTGCCTGGCGCACCATTCGCCATACCGGCATTCCGCTCGCGTTTTCCTCAGACTGGCCGGTGGCGCCGCTCGATCCGATGCTCGGCATCCAGGCGGCGGTGACCCGGAAGCCGCTGCGGGACGGCCTGCCCGAGCAGGCACAGACTCTCGACGAAGCGCTGACCAGCTACACCCGGATCGGCGCGTTTGCCGAATTCGCCGAGGACAAGAAGGGTATCCTCAAGCCCGGCCTGTTCGCCGATGTGGTGGTCATGGACCGCGATCTGGAGGCGACCGATCCGGAGGCCCTGAGCAAGGCAAAACCGATTTTTACGATCTGCGACGGCCGCGTGACCTACGAGGCGTAGCGGCCGTAACGCAGAACGCGTCGCTCACTTCTGCAGTTCGGTCCAGATCGCGGTGTAGTATTCCTGCACCTCCGGCGGGCAGGTCTTGTTGAACCTGCCTGCATCGGCGAACTCTTCCGGGATGTTGACCTCGGGAGCGGTCTGCATGTCCTCGGGCATGAATTTTTCCGAGCCCTGGATGCCGTTGGCGTAACGCGCGAAGCTGGAGATCATCGCGGCGTTTTCCGGGTCCATGATGAAATTCTGGAAGAGCTTGGCGTTGTCGACATTCGCGGCATCCGCAAGCACCGCGACGCTGTCCATCCAGACGATGTAGCCTTCCTTGGGATAGCCGTAGACGATCTTGTCGTTCTGCAGGCGCGCGCGGAAGGAGGCGCCGTTCCAGTTGACCCCGGCCGCGAGATCGCCCTTGGCGTATTTCTCGACATTGCCGTAGTCCATCGAGATCCATTTGGGCTTGGCGGCGAGCAGCGCGTCGCGCGCCTGCTTCAACGCCTCCTTATCCGCGGTGCAGGGCTCGCTGCCGACATACATCAGGGCGAGCCCCATGACGTCGACCATCTCCGGCACGACGTTGACCTTGCCCACCAGCTCCTCGGGCGGATCCATAAAGATCGCCGAGGTATTGGGATCGCCGTCGTAGACTGACGTGTTGACGGTCACGCCGGTCGTGCCCCACTGCCAGGGCACGCTGTAGTGGCGGCCGGGATCCCAGTCGACGTCGACCCAGCGCGGGTCCATGTTGGCGAAATTCTCCATCTCGTCTGGCCGGGATTCGAGCAACAGACCTTCCTCGATCCAGATCGGCACATAGGTATGGGTCGGCACCACGATGTCGAAGCCGTGGCCGCCCGCCTTGACCTTGGCCAGCGCCGTGTCGTTGCTGTCATAGTCCGTCACCGTGACCTTGACGTCGTATGCCTTCTCGAATTTCTCGATCAGCTCGGGGCTGGTGTAGTTGCCCCAGTTGAAGATGTTGAGCTCGCCTTCGGCTCTGGCGCTGCCGGTCGCCGACAGCATCGCAATTGCGGCGACGCCGGCCAGCCATGTCGTGTTTCTCATGCTTTCTCTCCCTTTGGATTTGCGGCCCTTGCCATCAGTCTAGGCGCGTCGCTGATTGAGAATGAAGAAGATTGTGACCAGCGCGATCGAAATGGCGAGAAAGACCGTGGAGATCGCGTTCATCTCCGGCGTGACCACGCGGCGAAGCTGGCCGAGCATGTAGGTGGGCAGCGTGTCCTGGCCGGCGGACTTGACCAGCTCGGTGATCACCACGTCGTCGAGCGAGATGACGAAGGCCAGCATCAGTCCTGCAATAATGCCCGGCCAAAGGAGCGGCAGGGTGACATGGCGAAAGGTGCGCCAGGGCGTGGCGTAGAGATCGGCGGCCGCCGTCTCGAGCGCGAGGTCCATGCCCTCGAGCCGGGCGCGGATCGGCAAGTAGGCGAACGGGATGCAGAAGGCGGTGTGCGCGAGGATGAGGTAGGCAAGGCCGGTATAGCCGGTCCAGACCTTGATCATCGCGAAGAAGATCAGGAGGGCGACGCCGGTCACGATCTCCGGTACCATCAGCGGCTGGTTGATCAACGCGTAGACCGCGGTCATGCCCTTGAACGGCGGCACGCGCGTGGTGCCGAGTGCGGCCATGGTGGCGAGCACGGTGGCGATCGAGGCGGCGAAGCCCGCGACCACCAGGGAACGGATCGAGGCGTCCTGTACCTGCGCGTTCGCCCAGGCCGCCTGATACCAGCGCCAGGAAAAGCCCTCCCAGATCGCCACCGAGGAGCCGGCGTTGAAGGAATAGACCACCAGCGTCGCGATCGGCAGATAGAGCATGACGAAGCAGAGCAGCGCCACGGTGGCAAACCCCGTCTGCCGCCGCACATCGAACGGGCGGGCACGGCCCGCAGCGTTACTCAACGGTGCTGCTCCTTGGTGACGGTGCGCACATAGAGCAGGAGTGCTGCCATGACGATGACCAGCAGCGTGATCGACAGGGCCGCACCCAGCGGCCAGTTGCGACCCTGGCCGAACTGCAGCTCGATCAGATTGCCGAGCATCAGATTCTTGCCGCCGCCGAGCACGCGCGGCGTAACATAGGCGCCAAGCGACGGCACGAACACCAGGATCGAGCCCGCGACAATGCCGGGCTTGACCAACGGCAGGATCACGCGCTTCAGCACCTGAAAGCGATTGGCGTAGAGATCGTAGCCCGCCTCCACCAGGCGAAAGTCGAGCTTTTCCATGGCCGCGTAGAGCGGCAGCACCATCAGCGGCAGATAGACATAAACCATGCCGAGCGCGATCGCGAAATCGGTGAACAGGATCTGGATCGGCTGGTCGATCAGGCCGAGGGAGAGCAGCGTGGTGTTGATCAGGCCTTCGTTGCGGATCACCTCCATGATCGCGAAGGTGCGGATCAGGAGATTGGTCCAGAACGGGATGGTGATCAGGAACAGCCAGAGATTGCGGCTTTTCGCCGGCCGGGTCGCGATGAAATAGGCCGTGGGGAAGCCCAACGCCAAGGCGAGCACTGTGGTCAGCAGCGAGAGGCGGACCGAGCGCCAGAAAATCGAGAGATGAGCATCGGCGAAGGACAGGGTGTCGTCGAAGATGTCCCGCTGAAAAAAAACCTTGAACCAGGCCTCGGTCGACGGCTCCCAGACCACGCCGCCATAGGCGCCCGCCTTTAGAAACGAGTAGACCAGGACGATCAGCAGCGGCCCAGAGGCGGCGAAGATCAGGACGCCGAGCGCCGGCGCCGAGAGCAGCCAGGAGCGTTTCGCTGCCACCCTCTCAGTCTTTCAGCACGCGCGCGGCGCCCGGGCGAAAGCGGATGCCGGTTCGCCTGCCCTCGTCGAGGGCCGCATGGTCTGCGCCGACGTTCTGCACGCGCAGGGTGAAGAGCGATGCGTCGTCGAGGCGCACGCGTACATGGCTGTCGGTGCCGACATAGATGATGTTGTCGATGATGCCGGCGAGGTCCGCCTGTTCCCCTTCGTCCGCGAGCACGGCGTGCTCGGGCCGGACGACGACGGTGACCTCGCCCGCAGGCTCGAAGCCGTCAGGGACGGCGGCCTTGACCCGGCGATCGCCATTAAGTTCGAGCGTCGCCCAACCCTCCCCCACCTCGATCGCGCGCCCGGTCAAAAAATTTGTCTCGCCGATGAAGTCGGCGACGAAGCGCTCGGCGGGGCGCTCGTAGATGTCGCGCGGCGTGCCGACCTGGAGGATGTGGCCGTCATGCATGACCGCGATGCGGTCCGACATGGTCAGCGCCTCTTCCTGGTCGTGGGTGACGAAGACGAAGGTGATGCCGGTCTCGTGCTGCAGGCGCTTGAGCTCGATCTGCATTTCTTTTCTAAGCTTCAGATCGAGGGCGGACAACGGCTCGTCCAAGAGCAGCACTTTCGGGGCCGGCGCGAGCGCGCGGGCGAGCGCCACCCGCTGCTGCTGGCCGCCGGAAATCTCGCTGGTGCGCCGGTCCTTCAGCGCCTCCATCCGGACCAGGCGCAGCATGGCGTCGACGCGTTCTGCAACCTCGGCCTTGGGTTTGCCCAGCATCTCCAGGCCGAAGCCGATATTGCCGGCGACGGTCATGTGCGGAAACAGCGCGTAGTTCTGAAAGACCGTGTTGATCGGCCGCCTGTAGGGCGGCAGCGGCGCGATGTCGATGCCGTCCAGAAAAATCTGACCGCCGTTCGGGTGGTCGAAACCGGCGATCAGGCGAAGCAGCGTGGTCTTGCCGCAGCCGGAGGGGCCGAGCAGCGTGAAGAACTCGTTCTCGCGGATGCCAAGATCGACCGCATCGAGGGCGCGCACGGCGCTTTCGCTGCTGCCGAAGATCTTGGTGACACCGCGGATGTCGATGGCAATCGCCGGTGCTGCGACATCCGTGTCCGGCACCGTATCGCGGTATCGCCCGGGGTCAGCCTTCACCCCAGCCATCAGCCGACACGATCCGCATGGACGTCACAGCGATGTCGACGAGTCGATGATCGAGCCGTGACGAGAGCCGCAGCGCAAGATGTCGTCGACAAATGCGAAGGCCCGTTTGTCATCGCAGCGATCCTTTGGTTTCATGCCCTTATCAACAGCATGCGCTGGTGCCGGACGTGAAACAAGAGGAAGGCGCTCGGAGAATGTCAGCACTGACGAGGCGACGAGTCCTGATGTCTTCGGTCGGCGCCGTGGCATGGCCTCGACACGCCATGGCGGCATCGGAGCCTGGCACCTGGTCGATCCAGGCTCCTCTGCCCTTCGCTGTCCAGGAGATCTACCCGGCCGCGTTCGGTGAGCGCATCCTGCTCGCAGGCGGCATCGTCGATGATCCGGATTCCGGAATCGCCGGGTCCCCGCGCACGGTCATCTACCTGCAGGACCAGGCAGCCTGGGTCGATGGGCCGGATCTGCCGATCGCACTCCACCATCCGGGCCTGGTGGCGCTGCCCGATCGTCTTTTCGCGATCGGCGGCTTCGTCGCTGACGGCCGCGGATTCTGGCAGATGCAGGCCTCCGTCTTTATCCTCGATCGTGATCTCAAGGCATGGACGCCGGGTCCCGCCCTGCCGTCGCCGCGTGCCGAGTTCGTCGCGGACCAGATCGACGGCCAGATCATCGTCACCGGCGGACGACGTCCAGCGGGAACCAGCAACCGCGACTATGGCGATCACGCCGATGTCGACGAGACGCTGCTGTTTGACCCGGCAACCGGTCGCTGGCAGCAGGGCCGACCGTCACCGACCGCGCGCAACAGTGCGGCAGGGGCGATCCTCGGCGGCAGGCTGCATGTGGTCGGCGGACGCCGCAGCACCGAGGGCGGCATCCATAATCTGGCAGTGCACGAGGCCTACGATCCCGCGGCCGATCGATGGTCCGAACGCGCACCCATGCCGCAGGCGCAGGGCGGTCTCGCAGCCGCAGCGTTCGGCAACAGGCTTTACGCCTTCGGCGGCGAAGTCTTCGGCGCCCGCTCCGGCGTTTTCAAGGAAAGCTGGGTCTATCATCCCAACACCGACAGATGGGAAGCGATCGCCCCCCTGCCGCTTCCGCGTCACGGGCTCGGCGCGGTCACGCTTGCCGACGGCATCCACGTGATCGGCGGCGCGACCCGGCCGGGCGCGGAGGGCCGCTCCGATCGGCACGACCTCTATCGCCCGGCGTGAACACGCGGGCGGCTACTTCTTCAGCGACAGAATATAGGCGATCACATCGTCGGTTTCGTCAGGGGTCAGCCTGAGATCCGGCATGCGCTGATGCGGCGTCTGCAGGAAGACGCGGAGACTGAGGGCCGTGACCTCCGGCGTGTCGGCAAGATCGGGAAACGCCGGCGCATCGACGTCGGTCTTCGGCTCCCGACCTGGCGCCACCATGTGGCAGGTCGCACAGACCTCGTTCGCCAGCTGCAGTCCGGCCATGGCATCGCCCAGCAGTTCATCGGCCATGGCCCCCGTCGACAACAGCATCGCGAGGCTCAATGCGGCGATCGCGCCCTGACGATGCATGGCTCAGAACTCCAGACGGTCGAGGATGGCATCGATGCCGGCGCGCGCGCAGCGATCGTCCTCGTCGCCGCCCGGCGCGCCGGACACGCCGATACCGCCGACCATCGTGCCGCTGGCTTCGACCGGCACGCCGCCGCCGAGCATCAGCGCGCCTTCGATGTCACGTGCCGCCGCCTGCGGCGTGCCGGCCGCGGTCGCCGCCACCAGGCTCTGGGTGTCGGTGCGGAAGCTGACGGCCGTCCAGGCCTTTCGCCGCGCCGTGTCCGGCGTGTGCGGGCCGGCATAACGATCGCGCAGCAGGACCTGGAGCACGCCGAAGCGGTCGACCACCGCGACCGCCACCTGGTAGTCGGCGGCACGACAGGCCTCCAGCGTCGCTTCGGCGAGATCGGCGGCAAGCTCGGGACTGAGGGTCTGGTGGGTGACCAGGTCATCGTCGCCCGCCTGCGCGGCCACCGGCAGCAGACAGCAGCCGCCGACAACGCTCGCCAGAATCGCTCGCCACGTCATAGTCTTTCCCATCGTCTGGTTGGTCCGATCACAGGGTCTTTTATTCGGCACGAAGCGCATTCTTCCCCATGATCCAGATCAAGGTCGTCGAGAAAAGCATGCAGATGACGTCGGCGGCAACAGGCGAGCGGTCATGCCAAGCTCATCCTGCCGCCTGCAAGTTAGCGCTGACCCAGACGAGCACTGAGCATCATGGCGATCTGATCCGCGGCGCCGGCGGCATCCGTCACCGTCCAGGTCATGGCACCTCGGTCGCGTTCACATTGTCTCGCGAGAACGTCGATGTCGGCATCGGACGCATCGCCGCGACGCTGCCCGATGCGGTGCTCGAGAACATGTCTCGGTGCGTCCAACCAGATGCCGTGGAACGGCAGGTCGAGGTGTAGGGCGACCTGCTCGATCCGCATCCGATCGGCAGGATCGAGAAAGGTGGCGTCGACGATCGCCGTTCGCCCCGCCTGCAGCAAGGTCGCGGCACGTTGTCGAAGGTGATCGTAGACCTTGGCCGAGCTGGAGGCGCTGTAGGCGTTCGCATCGAGCTTTCGGGTCGACTCGACGCCCTGCAGATGTTTTCGGACCACGTCGCTGCGCAGCACCACGGGCCAGGATCGACGTCCGAGGTGGTGCGCGAGCAGTCGGGCGACCGTCGATTTGCCCGTGCCTGAGAGACCGCCGATCGCGATCAGGTGTGGCGGCTCGGCGGCGAGCAGATCGCTTGCGAGATCGAGATATTGGCCGGCGGCGGCCCGGTGCTTCGCGCGCTCCGCCTCCGATCCTGCCGTCCTGATCTCGAAGCCCTCGATCTTCGCGCGGATGGTGGCGCGGATCGCGAGGAACAGCGGCAGGACGGCGGTGCCCGCATCGTCCTCGGTGTGTTCGAGATAGGCGTTGAGCAGATCGATCGCGAGCGCATCGAGGCCGCGATGGCAGAGATCCATCAGGAGGAAAGCGAGGTCATAGAGGACATCGATCGTCGCCAGCGCCTCGTCGAATTCGAGGCAGTCGAACAGCACCGGCCGCTCGCCGTCGAGATAGATGTTGCCGAGATGCAGATCGCCGTGGCAGTGGCGTACGAAACCGGCCGCCGCGCGGCGATCCAGAAGCGCTGCGTGCCGAGAAAGCTCGGCGCGGGTCGCGTCGATCAGCGACGCGCCTTGGTGGGGCCTGCCGACCTCGTCGGTCAGCGAGGCGAGATCGGCGGCATTGCCATCGACGATCGCCGTCATGGCACCATGCCCGCCGCCGCCTCGGACCTGGGCCTTCCGGTGCAGGGCCGCAATCTCGGAGGCGAGGTCCCGGATCAGCTTCGCGTCCAGCCTGCCCTCTTCCGCGAGATGGTCGAACAGCGCCGTCTGATCGAAGCGCTGCATCTCGAGCAGCCAGTCCACCACCTCGCCCTCGCCTTCCAGCGCCAGAACGCCCGCCGCGTCACGCGTGATCGGGATCAGACGTCGATAGAGCGTGGGCGCTGTCCTGCGGTTGAGCCTGAGCTCCGCCTCGAGCACGTCATGACGCCTTTCGATCGTGGAAAAATCGAGAAAGCTGTAGCGTACCGCGCGTTTGAGCTTGTAGGCACGATCGCCGATCAGAAAGACGACGGCAGCATGGGTGTCGACGCGCGCGACCGGAAGCTCGGGCAGGTCGAAAGCGTGGCCTTCGCTCAGGAAGACGATCGTCTCCGTCTGATCCGAGACTGCGGGCATTTCAGAGTTCACCATCTCAGATCGCGTGTCTCGCCTTGGCGGGTGCTGCTCATGACAAAGACGTCCGTGACGAGATTCAGTCAAGCGAGACGCGCCCGGTCCGCCCTTGAGCTGGATCAAACCAACCTGACCGACAGGGTGTAGAGGTGGAGCCGAAAGGGCGGCCGGTCGATCGATGGCTGACGATCGTCATCGAGAATTGAAGCGAACGCAACTGCGGATTAAAGATGAGCCGTTCGGGATCTTTCAGGACCTGCAAGCGTTACCCGACGGACAGACAGGCGATGATCGGATGAGGCGATGCGATGAGCGATGATCTCTACAAGACGCTCGGCGTCAAGCGCGACGCCAGCCATGACGAGATCAAGCGGAGCTATCGAAAGCTCGCCAAGGAGTTGCATCCCGACCTGAACCCGGACAAGCCGGACGTCGCCGCGAAGTTCAGCGAGGTCACCGCCGCCTATGACATCCTCTCCGATGCCGAGACGCGCGGCAAATATGATCGCGGCGAGATCGACGCCAAGGGCCATGAGCGCCCGCAGCAGCGCTACTACCGGGATTTCGCCGACGCGCCGGAGGGGGCGAAATATTACCGCCAGGAGGGCTTTCCCGACGACGAAGCGCTGCATGATTTCTTCGCCGATCTGTTCCAGAGCGGTGGCAGCGGCGGTGACAGACGCCGCAGCTATCGCATGCGCGCCCGCGGCGCCGACGTCGCCTACAGTCTGACCATCGATTTCCTCGAAGCGGCCAAGGGTGCCAAGAAACGGGTGGTCATGACGGACGGACGCAGTCTCGATCTCACCATTCCGGCGGGGGCCCGCGACCACCAGACGCTGCGGCTGAAAGGCCAGGGCCAGCCGGGCTTCGAGGGCGGCGAGTCGGGCGACGCGTTCGTCGAACTGCACATCCAGCCGCACAATATCTTCGAGCGGAAGGACAACGACATTCACCTGCAGCTCCCGGTGAGCCCGGCGGAAGCCATGCTCGGCGGCAAGGTTTCCGTGCCGACCATCGACGGACCGGTCACGATGACCGTGCCGAAAGGCTCCAATGCCGGCAACACGCTTCGCCTGCGCGGCAAGGGGATCGTCGATGCGCGAAGCGGCCAACGCGGCGATCAATATGTGCACCTCAAGATCGTGCTGCCGAAGGAGGCGGCGCCGGAGGTCGAGGAGATGCTGCGCCGCTGGCAGGCGGATCACGCCTATGATCCGCGCGCCGGATGGGGAGAGAGCGCATGAAGACGCTGACCGAGGTGGTGATCGCTGTCGGCCGGATCGAGCAGGCCGAGCTGACGCGCTGGGTCGAGCTCGGCTGGATCAGGCCCAGCCGTTCGCCTGAAGCCAAGCCGGAATGGCTGTTCTCCGACGTCGACGAAGCGCGCATCCGCATGATCTGCGATCTGCATCGCGATATGATGGTTGAGGAGGAGACCATGCCGCTGGTGCTTTCCCTGCTCGATCAGATGTATGCCCTGCGCCACCAGATGAACGCGCTGACCTCGGCCGTCCAGGATCAGCCCGCCGATATCCGTGACGCGATCCTGGCCCGGCTGCGTTCATCCTCGCCGAAGCAGCCGCGCTAGCAGGCGACTTTCGACGGCCTCCTTGCTGATCTCGATCAAAGCGCAGCCTGTCTCGCTGAAGCAGAGTTCGCCATCCAACGGCTGGCCGGGAGCGGGCGCGTGCGCAGATCCATCTTTTCAACGATCCTCACTGACATGTTCCGAGCAGCGCCTGTCGCGGCGCTCGGTCTGACCGCCGTGCTGACGGTCGGGGCGGCGGAGGCGCAGTATCTCGATCCGCCCTTGGGATGGGACATCTGGGATCCGACCTGGTCGACCCGTGAGATCTGGAAGGGCGAGGAGCAGGCAGAGCCGCTGCGCTGGCGGATGGAACGCCATCAGGCCTATATCGAGCAGGGCGTTCCCGATGCGTATCACGATGCGAGAAACCCGCTTCCGCGCACGCCACGGGTGCTCGAAGCCGGCCGCAAGCTCTATGCCGACAATTGTGCGTCCTGTCACGACCAAGGCGGTGAGGGCCGCGGTGAGGCCGGACTGTCGCTCTACCCGCCGCCTGCCCTGCTCATCCACCTGATCCGCCTGCCCTCTCGTGTCGACGAGTATCTCATGTGGTCGATCGCCGAAGGTGGCGAGCCGTTCGCAAGCGACATGCCAGCCTTCAAGGATAAGCTCGACGACGACGAGATCTGGTCGATCGTCGCCTTCATGCGCGCGGGCTTTCCCCAAATGCAGAACGGCGAGACTCGCTGAAACCTCCTCGCCGACGTCACGGACAATGTCGGCGAGCTGCATGTTGATACCGTGGTCGGCGATGCCCGCGCATTCGTCGGCGCACGATCGGATCTGTCTAACCGACGCGGCATTTGATAGGAAAACTTGGTCGGCCAGAGATCACGACCAACGCTGTTTCCATGACCGGGCGAAGCCTGTATGTCATCACAGATGCGCCTTCCGCCCAATCATCAGCTGCGCTTCGAGCTTGCAGACGAGGTTCACGCCCGGCCGCCTGAAGCCCTGGTCGCGCCCACCAAGCTGACCTTCCTTGCCTGTTTTTCGGACAGGTCGCTACGCCAAGCGGAGTGGCAGGCGGTGACCGCGCTCGCCGAGCGCTACGGCGTCCGCCCGCCCGCCGAGCACGCCAATCACTACAGCACCGATCTCGGACCCTTTCGGCTGAAATGGGAACGGCATACCGAGTTCAGCCGCTACAAGTTCATCGCCGCCAAAGACGGCGACGCGCCGTTCGCGACCTCGGCCCTGGAGGTGGTTCCGGAAGACTGGATCGCGACGATTCCGGGCGAGATCATGGTGGCTGCTCATGTCGTCATCAGGCCGGCCGGTATGGCGGTGCTGGAGCATGACGCGGTGTCGGCGGCCTATTTCGGCGGCAATCCGATGGTGGGGTCGATCCTGTCCGGCGGCGCTGCTGCGGCCTTCACCGATTTTCGCATCCACGAAGACGGGTTCAGCCGGTTTCTGATCGAGGACCGTTCGAGCGCACCCCGACAGGCGGGCCGCCTGGTGCAGCGGCTTTTGGAGATCGACACCTATCGCATCATGGCGATGCTGGCGCTGCCGGTCGCGAAACGGCTCACCCCCGCCCTCGACAAGGGCGAGAGGGAGCTGGCGGCGATCACCAACGCGCTGGTCGGCACGGACGATCGCAGCGAGCCCGAACTCCTCGATCGCCTCACCAGGTTGCAGGCGGAAATCGAAAGCGACGATGCGGACTCGCAGTTCCGCTTCAGCGCTGCGGCCGCCTATTATGATCTGGTACAACGGCGCATCGCCGATCTGCGCGAGGAGCGCATTCAGGGTCTGCAGACCTTTCAGGAATTCATCGAACGACGCCTGGCACCCGCCATGAACACCTGTTCATCGATGACCAAGCGTCAGGAAACCCTCTCGCAGCATCTGATGCGCGCGACCCAGCTTCTCTCCACCCGGGTCAGCATCGCGAGCGAGCGCCAGAACCAGGCGATCCTCGAATCGATGAACCGGCGCGCCGAGCTCCAGGTCCGCCTGCAGGAAACGGTCGAGGGCCTGTCGATCGCGGCGATCACCTATTACATCGTCGGCCTCGTGAGCTATCTGGTGAAAGGGCTGAAAGCCGGCGGCGTCGGCCTGAATACCGAGCTGATCACCGCGCTCAGCATTCCGGTCGTGGTCGTGACCGTGGCCCTGGGCGTGCGCAAGATCCGGGCGATGATCACCGGCCACACGGACTGACCGTCCCCCTTGCCGAGAGCCGCCCGCATCCGCCTGCGGAAATTGCCTTCTCTTTGCCGATCGGGCATGACCTCACGATGAACCGCGCGACTGTCTCCGATGCAGCACATCCGTCTGCCGTCTCGAACGAGGCTGAAACATGGAGCGTCAGGAAGACTTGATCAAAAGCCCTGGTCTTGCGGAGCGACTGCGTCAGGCGACGGAGGCGCTGCATCTCGAGGCGGAGCGTTCGGGCTTTGTCCGGGACATCCTGCGCAAACGGGCGAGCCCGGGGGGCTACGGTCTGTTTCTGCGCAATCTGGAGCCAGCCTATGCTGCGCTTGAACGCGGCCTTTCGCAGCATGCCGATCATCCCGGTCTCGACGGGTTCGACTGGCCGCCACTCTTCCGCCTCCAGGCGATCACCGACGATCTCGCGACGCTCGCCGACGGGTCATGGCAAGATGCCTACGCGCTGCTTCCAGAGGCGACCGCCTATGCCGGACGCATCGAGCAGCTTCAGAGCGAGGCACCGCTTCGCCTGCTCGGCCACGCCTATGTCCGCTATATCGGTGATCTAAGCGGCGGTCAGATCGTCAAAGCCATTCTTCTGAAAGCACCCGGCCTACCGGCCGATCGGCTGCGCTTCTACGACTTCGACGACATCGCCGATAGCGAAGCCTTCAAGCAGCGCTTCCGTGACCAGCTCGATCATGTCGGCGAGATGGCGATCGACTCCGAGGCCATGATCCAGGAGGCGCTGATCGCATTTCGTCTGAACATCGATCTCTCGCACGCGGTGCAGCGCGCGGTGGAGGCAAGCGGCGCCGCCGACTAGAGGCTGAAAACGGTGCGCGCAGTCGGTGTCTACCAGCCTTCCTCGGAGCGCTCGTCCTGCGGCTCCTCTTCGGCGGCGGGGATGGCATAGGAGCCGTCCAGCCACTTGCCGAGGTCGAGATCGCGGCAGCGCGGGGAGCAGAAGGGCCGATAACGCTTGTCGCGCGGCTTGCCGCATTGCGGGCAGCGCGGTGTTTTTTTCGGCCTGACGTCGTCGGTCATGCTGGTCACCAGGTCAACGCTCAAAGATGTCCTATGCGATAGGCGCCGGGCGGGAGACTTTCATCGGGGGTGAGGACCGGGTCCGGCAGCCCGTGACGGTCGACGAAGGTCTTGATCGGCTCGGCGGCCTCGGTCATGGCGTAGGTGTAGAGGTCGACGGCGACGCGAAGGCTGATGGCGCCGGTGCCGTGCGCCTCGCCGAGCATGCGTTCCGTGGCGGCGCGCAGGCTCGCGGTCCGGCCGCTGCCGGCGCAGGTCGGGCACGGGCGGGCGAGGCGCTCGTCCAGGCTCTGGCCGAGGCGCTGGCGGCTGATCTGCACGAGGCCGAGCGGGGTCGGCGGGTAGATGCGCACGGCGGCGGGATCGCCCGCGAAAGCCTCGTCCAGCGCGTTCATGAGCTGCTGGCGTTCGCTGCCGCTTTCGAGATTGATGAAGTCGACGACGATGGTGCCGCCGATGCGCCTGAGCCGAAGCTGACGGGCGATCTCTGACGCCGCCTCCAGGTTCGCCTCCTGGCTCCGGCTGCCGCCGCTGTTGACGTCGATCGCGGTGAGGGCCGCGGTCTGCTCGATGATGATGCTGCCGCCGCCCCTGAGCTCGATGGTCGGCTGCTCGGCGCGCTCGAGCTGATCGTTGACGCCGTTGATCTCGAAGGCGCCAGGCTGGCATTCGAGCGAACCCTCGAGCGCCGGCAGCCAGGTTTCGATGAATTTGCGGACACGTGCGTGAACGATCTTGTCGGAGGCGATGACGCGGTCCACCTCCGGCTTCAGCGACTCGTGCAGCAGGCGTTCCAGGGGGTCCCTGCGTTCATGCAGACAAAGCGGCGCCTTGCCGTCCCTGGCCTTGGCGTCGATCTCCTCCCAGAGCGTCTTGAGCTGCGTGCTCTCGGCTTCGAGCTCGTCATCGGCCGCGGCACCGGCAGCGCCCCGATAGATCACGCCGCCTTCGGGATAGCAGGTCTTGGCGAGCGCCAGCAGACGATCGGACTGGCCGGTCTCGGACAGCTTTTTCGAAAGCCGCACGCTGCGCCGGCGCGGGCGGTAGATCTGGAACATGCCGGTCAGCTGGATATCCGAGGTCACCCGCGGCTTCTTGCCGTCCCGGCCCAAACCCGAGCCCTGGACCAGGACCGCTTCGCCCTCGGTGAGCTGACGGCAGAGCGGCAGGTCGCTGCGCTCGCCGCCGACATAGCGGCCGTCGCGCCCGGCAAGCCAGGCGGTCTGCCCGCGTCCGCAATCGAGAAACGCGGCATCGCGCTCGCTGTCGAGACTCTTTACGCGGGCGAGGAACACCTTGCCGCGGAACTCTTCCTTGTCCTGGTCGGCGAAGCGGATTTCCTGCAGCTCGCCATCCCGCATCAGGGCCGCGCGCGCGCCAAAGGGCGTTATTTCGACGATCAGTTCACGGCTCAAGGGTGTCTCCTCTCAGACCGAACATCTCGCAGAGCGACGTCAGGGCAGGCCGTGAAAACCGAGGCCACGCAGCAGATCAGCGCTCGCTTGAAGCGGCAGGCCGACCACGTTGGAGTAGCTGCCCTGGATGGCGGTGACGAAGGCGTCCGCCCGTCCTTGAATGCCGTAGCCGCCGGCTTTGCCTTGCCATTCTCCGCTCTGGAGATAGTGCATGAGCTGTTCAGCTCCAAGGCGCTTCAGGGTGACCATGGTCATCACGACGCGGGCGTTGTCTCGCCCGTCCGGTGCGCTGACTGCAACCCCGGTATAGACCCGATGACGCCGTCCCGACAACAGGCGAAGGCAGCGTTCGGCCGTCTCGGGGTCCTCCGCCTTGGGCAGGATGCGGCGTCCGCAGGCGACCACCGTGTCCGCCGCCAGCACGAAGGCGTCCGCCGGCCCGAGGCGCTCACGGACCGCATCACGCTTGCCGACGGCGAGGCGCAACGCATGGTCGCGCGGGCGTTCCGCAGGATGGGGAGCTTCGTCGATATGGGGCGTTTCGATACGCACCGGCTCGACGCCTATCTGGCGGAGCAGAGCGAGGCGCCTTGGCGAGGACGACGCCAGAATGAGCAAGCTTGTCGTCACAAATTACTTGAAGCGATAGGTGATCCGGCCCTTGGACAAATCGTAGGGGGTCATTTCCACCGTCACTTTGTCGCCGGTCAGAACGCGGATTCGATTCTTGCGCATGCGTCCGGATGTGTGCGCGAGGATCTCGTGATCGTTCTCGAGCTGCACACGAAACATGGCGTTGGGAAGGACTTCCGTAACCGTGCCTGCGAACTCGATGAGCTCTTCTTTGGCCATTCAACCTCCATTGGGAAAGACGACAGCGTCTTTTCTTCCTGCCTGTAGATGACGACTGGCTCGTCCCGCGTCAAGGCCCATCAGCTCCGGCCAGCCCCCGTCCCGCCCCATTTCGTCAACGTTGGATCCACACGACGCCCTGCACAAACCAGGCCGCATACCTGGGATCCAGGCCATGACGGTCCGAGTCCACGAAGTGGCCGCGCCACGCCGCATCACTAGGTCATGACGGGGGCACCCGGGGACGGGAAACGGGTGCGGATGCGCTCCAGCAGGTGATCGCGCAGCGAGCGGTAGGCATCGAGGCGCGTCTCGCGATTGCCGGTGGTGGCGCTCGGATCGATGGTCGGCCAGAACTCGATCTCGCAGGAGCTGGTGCGCGTCATCTCGACCGCGCGATGCTGGGCTTCGGGCGAGAGCGAGATCACCAGATCGAAGAAATCGTCCTCGAGCTGATCGAAGCTTTTCGGCTGATGGCTGGCGAGGTCGATGCCGATTTCGTCGAGCGCGGCGACGGCAAAGGGGTCGACGGGCATGATGCGCAGGCCCACGGAATCGACGTAGACCCGCTTGCCATGCAGGAAGCGCATCAGCGCGGCGGCCATGGGTGAGCGAATGGCGTTGTGGGTGCAGGCAAACAGGACGCTGCCCGGGAGATCGATCGATGGCCTGGGCTTGTCGCTCTCAGCCACGGATATGGAGGACGCAGATCAAGGTGTAGAGCCGCCTCGCCGTTTCCTCGTCGATGCTGATCTTGTCCTTGAGCGCGTCGATCAGCATGGCTGCACCGTCATTGTGCAGGCCGCGCCGCCCCATATCGATCGCCTCGATCCGGCTGGGTGTCGCGGAGCGGATCGCATCGAAATAGCTCTCGCAGATCAGGAAATAGTCTTTGATCAGCTTGCGAAAAGGGCGCATGGACAGCGAGATTTCCGTGTGCTCCGCCCCGGCCTCGCTGGTGACGCTGACGATCAGATTGGCTTCGCGCAGCGACAGCTGGATGCGATAAGGGCCGGGGAAGCCCTCCACCAGGCCGAAGCTGTTGTTTTCCAGAAGGTCGAAGATGGCGACCTGGCGCTCATGGTCGACCTCGCGGCTCCAGCGCACGATGCTGCCCTGATCCAGGCTGATATCGATGATCCGGTTCTGGTCCTTGGTGCTCATGTCACGCCCCGCGTCGGTTCGTGCGGATCTCGACGGCTCTGGCATGGGCGGCCAGATCCTCGGCATGGGCGAGCGCCGCGGCCGCCGGCGCCAGGGCGGAAAAGCTCTCGGGATCGCAGCCGAGCAGCGTGGTGCGCTTCATGAAGTCGTAGACCGAAAGGCCGGACGCAAAACGCGCGGTGCGGTTGGTCGGCAGAACGTGGTTCGGACCGCCGACATAGTCCCCGATCACTTCGGGCGTATGCGCGCCGAGAAAGATCGAGCCTGCATGCCGGATTTTTTTCGACATGGCGTCCGGATCTCCGACCATCAGCTCCAGATGCTCCGGTGCGAGGCGGTTGACCAGGGCAGGCACCGCCTGCAGGGACGACACCACCACGACGGCGCCGAGCATCTCCCAGCTCGCCCCTGCGATCGCGCGTTTCGGCAGGCGTTCGAGCTGTCGTCCAACTTCCTCTTCGACATCCGAGGCCAGTGCGTCGTTGTCCGTTATAAGAATCGCCTGCGCCATCTCGTCGTGCTCGGCCTGGCTCAGGAGATCGGCGGCGATCCAGGCGGGATCGTTGTCGCCGTCCGCGACCACCACTACCTCGGAGGGGCCGGCGATCATGTCGATGCCGACCCGGCCGAACACCTGGCGCTTGGCCTCGGCGACATAGGCATTGCCGGGACCGACGATCTTGTCGACCGGGCGGATGGTCGCCGTCCCGTAGGCGAGTGCGGCGATCGCCTGGGCGCCGCCGATCGGATAGATTTCGTCGACACTGGCGAGACGTGCGGCGACCAGGACCAGCGGTGCGACTTCACCGCCCGGTGCAGGGACCACGATGGCGAGGCGCTCGACGCCGGCGACCCGGGCCGGCAGCGCGTTCATCAGCACCGAGCTCGGATAGGCCGCCTTGCCGCCCGGCACGTAGAGGCCGACCGCATCGATCGGCCGCCAGCGCTGGCCGAGAGTCACGCCGAGCTCGTCCCGATAGGCGATGTCGGCGGGTTTCTGCCTTTCGTGAAACGTCCGGATGCGCGCCGCGGCCTGCTCGAGCGCATCCAGCAGATCCGGATCGCAGGCATCGAACGCCGCGTCGATCGATGCTGTCGGCAAGCGAAGATCTGCGGGATCGAGCCGATGGCGGTCGAAACGCTCGGTCAGCTCGACCACGGCGCGATCGCCCTCGCGCGCGACCCGCTCCAGGATATCCCGGACATCGGCGCTGACGTCGACCGTCTCCTCGCGCTTGGTCGCGATCAAGGCGGCAAAGCGCTGGTCGAAATCGGCGTCTCGGTCATCGAGGCGGATCGGCATGGCTCAGGAGTCTCGCGCGGACGGGTTGGAGAGATCATGGCGCGGCGCCACGCTGGCATGCCAGGCATCGCCGAAGTCCTCGAGCGCAAGCGCGAGCGCGCTCACCTGCAGCCGGATCGCGACATCGCCCGCGAACAGCAGGGTGACCGTGAAGCCATCGCCGTCCGCAGGCTCGGTGGTGATGGTCAGGAGCTCGAACTTCACGCCGCCGAGATCGCCGTCCAAGCCGCGATACTGCACGGCGTCGACATGGTCGATGCGCAGGACGGACTGGCGAAGGGTAAGGTCGGGTGCGGTGTCCGGGCCTTCCGTCAGGCTGCACAGCCGCTCCCACCGAAAGCGGTTGAACGCCGCCAGGAAACGGCGCTCCTCCGCCATATAGGCCATCTCGCGGAGCGGCACCAGGGCGTCCTGCAGGCAGGCGGCGATGACCTGGAGATCGTCCTGATCCAGGGCACGAAGCCGAAGCGGCGGATCGCCGCCGGTTGCGCTCTGGTCGCCGTCGCTCATTCCTTCATCCGCTCGATCACGGCACCGCAGCGCCGCAGCTTGTCGTCCACCTTTTCATAGCCGCGATCGAGGTGATAGACACGCCTGATTTCGCTTTCCCCCCTGGCGGCGAGCGCCGCCAGGATCAAGGACACCGAGGCGCGCAGATCGGTCGCCATCACCTGGGCAGCATGCAGCCGATCGACGCCGCGCACCAGGGCCGAGCCGCCATGCACGGTGATCTTGGCGCCCATGCGGCTGAGCTCGGACACATGCATGAAGCGGTTTTCGAAGATGGTCTCGGTGATCATGGCGGCACCGTCGGCGACGCACATCAGGGCCATGAACTGCGCCTGCAGGTCGGTCGGAAAACCGGGATAGGGCTGGGTCATGGCATCGACGCCGTCCGGGCGCCGGCCGTTCGCGGTGACCACCAGATCGTCACCCTCGGCGGTCACGGCAATGCCAGCCTCGATCAGCTTCTCGACCAGCGAGCCGATCAGCTCGGCGCGGCCGCCGCAGAGCCGGAGCGTGCCGCCGGTGATCGCCGCGGCGATCGCATAGGTGCCGAGTTCGATGCGGTCGGCGACCACCCGATGCTCGGCGCCGTGCAGCGCAGACACGCCCTGGATCCGGATGGTGGCACTGCCCGCACCCTCGATCTCGGCGCCCATCGCCGCAAGGCAGGCGGCGAGATCGACGATCTCGGGCTCACGCGCGGCGTTGCTGATCACCGTCTCGCCGCGCGCGAGGGTCGCGGCCATCATGACGTTTTCCGTGGCACCGACCGACGGCACCGACAGCGCGACCGGCCCGCCCTCCAGGCCGCCCGGAGCCCGCGCGTGGATGTAGCCGCGATCCAGCTCGATCTCGGCGCCCAGATCTTCGAGACCTTTCAGATGCAGATCGACCGGGCGCTGACCGATGGCGCAACCGCCGGGGAGCGACACCTTGGCGACACCTTCGCGCGCCAGAAGCGGCCCCAGCACCAACACGGAGGCGCGCATCTTGCGCACCAGCTCGTAGTCCGCGGTGTGGTTGGTGACGGTCTCGGTGTGCAGACGGAGGCGCTGACCGTCGTCGCCGCTGCGCTCGATCGCCATGCCGTGGGTGCCGAGCAGCGCTTCCATCGAGCGCACGTCGGCCAGTGCCGGGACGTTCTCGAGCGTCAGCGGCTGATCGGTCAGCAGACCGGCGGCAAGGATGGGGAGCACGGCATTCTTGGCGCCACCGATCTGGATCGTGCCTTCGAGCGGTGTGCCGCCCTGTATCAGAATTTTGTCCATCGACGTCCTGTTCTGTCCAAAGCCGCCGCCGGACGAGCACGCGGCACAGATCCGGCCATGGGCGACTGCGTGGGTTCTAAGAGATGACCGGTGAGCCTTCAAGCAGGCAGATGAATACGCCCTGAACGGCGCCTTCAGGTCCGATCGTCGTCCCTCCCCTCATCGACCGCCACGCCATCGGCGGACGCGGACTTCTGCCGCTGCTGCTGCTTTCGCTTCATCAGGTTCTTGCGCATCTCGACCGCCAGGCGATCGCTGCGCATCTCCTTGTCGGCACGCGCCCGCGGCGTCAGTTTCGGTTGGCTCGGTGCTCGATCGTCCATCGCCCCTGTCTTCTTGCCTGTCAGCACAGGACCTGCCTGTTGCTCGAACGCCTGTATCTACGCGCTCGCATCACCGGAGGACAAGCCGGATCGGGCCGCAGGATCTTTCCGTCTTCTGCCGCCCTTGGGCTTGCACCGCCGATCCCGCTGTGGCATGAAGCGACGATAGCCGAGCCGCCATAGCTCAGGGGTAGAGCGCACCCTTGGTAAGGGTGAGGTCCAGAGTTCAAATCTCTGTGGCGGCACCAGTTTTCCTGAGACAGGTTACCGCCCCGCAGCGACCTCTGTCGTGGACAGACTCTGCGGCAGGAGATGCTTGATCTCGGCCTCGGCTCTGGCCAGCGCGGTGTCGAGCGGGACGTGGTCCGCCCAGATCGACCGCATGCAGGCCGCCATGACTTCGTGAATGTCGTCATAACCGCTGGTGGCCGGCAGGTCGTCGCCGATCTCCACGCTTCGTCGGTAATCGAGACGATGGGGCAGCGTGGCGTAGGCATCGCTCTCCAGGACCGACCGCCGCGCCGCCAGATGGCCCGTGCGCGCCCAGTCGAGACTATGCGCATCGATCCAGGCAAGGAGCTGCATCGCCGCCTTGAAGGCTTCCGGCTTTTGGGTGCGTAAAGTCTCCGGCACCGCCCATAGATGGGAGTCCGCCCAGGTGGCGGGACGCTCGAACAGGGTCGGAAAATCGGCGACGTCGTATTCGGTGAGCGCGATATCGCCCCTGGACACCTCCCTGTCGTAGAGATCGACCGCCCAGGTGCCGTTGATCAGGACCGCAACCTCGCCGTCGAGGAAGGCCTGCTGCGCCGTCTCGTAATCGTCCCTGGGGTTGGCATAGCCCGCATCGAACAGATCGGTGAAGCTGGTGATCGCGGCGCGCATCTCGGGCGTGTTCACCATGGCCCGGTCGCCGTCGAAGATATTGGCCCCCTGCTGCCAGAGCAGCGACAGCACGGCGCGCACGCCGATCGGATATTGCATGAAGTCGGCGGCGAGATAGTCCTTGCCGGTGGTTTCCTTGACGATCTTCGCATGCTCCAGCAGCTCGCCCGGACTGCGCGGCAGCAGGGGGCGGCCGTCGCGTCCGATCAGCCCGGCTTCCTTCATCAGCGCGGGATTGACGTGCCAGAGATTGGCATGCAGGTCGAAGGGCAAGGCGACGATCCGGCCGTTGAAGGTGGCGGCATCGCGCGCCGCGTCCTCCCAGTCGGCGACATCGACCCCGGCAGCGGCGAGGTCGTCATCGAGCGGCGCCAGAAGGCCGGCACTCGCGAAATCGGGCAGGCGGTGATGGTGCAGCAGATGCACGTCAGGCGGCCGGCCTTCGGCATAGGCCGTGATCAGCTTGGGGTAATAGTTGTCCCGGTTCGGTGGCAGGAGGTCGATCGTGATGCCGTTGTCCTCGGCGCTGAACGCGTGCAGCAGCGCCTGGATGATGCAGGCCTCGCCGCTCGCCTGCTCGATCCTGATATTGCCTTCGATGCACGGATCAAAGAATCGCGCGACCTTGAGTTCGATATTCGCATGGGCGCCCGTGGCCAACAGGCCACCCACGGCCATCCAGGTCAGCATCGCGGTCAACCAGCGTTGCATGCCGCACCTCATCGATGTGGTTCGCAAGGGAGCGAACACCGGAGCGCCCGCCTTCATCCTTTCCCCTCGCCTGCATCGCCGAGCGCGGGCGTGAGATCGACGGCCATCGCTTCCTTGGGAATGATCGCGCCGCGATGGCGCACCACCAGGCCGGCAAGGCGGTGGCCGGTCTGCGCGGCACCCGTTCTCGAAGCGCCGAGGAGACGTGCTGCCAGATAGCCGGCATTGAAGCTGTCGCCGGCAGCGGTGCTGTCGATCACCGGATCGACCGGCGTGGTCGCCACGGTATCGAGATGGCCATCCCCCGAGAGCAGACATCCGGCAGCGCCGCGCTTGACCACGACCTCGCAGACGCCGTGCTCGTGCAGGCGGGCGGCGACGGCATCAGCATCGGCATCGCCGAACAGCGCCTGCTCGTCGTCGAGCGTCGGCAGCGCGATGTCGGTGCGCCCCAGCACCTCCCGGAAACACTGCCGGGCGGCTTCGGCATCGGGCCAGCCGGCGGGCCGGAAATTGCCGTCAAACGCCACCTTGCCGCCGGCCGCGCGCACGGCATCGAGGAGGGCGAACAGACGCTCGCGCTGACACGGATCCAGGATCGAGAGCGTGATGCCGGAGAGATAGACCAGATCGAAGCCCGAAAGCGCCTCGATGAGCGCCTCGCCCCGATCGCCGCCGAGAAGATCGCGTGCGGCCGCCTGGCCGCGCCAATAGGTGAAGCTGCGCTCGCCCTGCGCGTCGGTGCGGATGGTGTAGAGCCCGGGCAGCCGGCCTTCGAGCCTTGCCACCAGATCCGTGCCCACCCCTTCGTCCTGCCAGAAGGCGAGCATCGCCTCGCTGTAGAGGTCATCGCCCAGCGCCGTGACATAGTCGACGCCGACGTCGAGACCACGGGTCAGCCTCGCCAGATAGACCGCGGTGTTCGAGGTGTCACCGCCGAAGGCCATCTGCAGCGATGTCGGGCCGAGGTGAGCGAGCTCGATCATGCATTCGCCGATGCAGGCGACGCGCTTCGCGCCTTGCTGCGCTCTCGTCACCTCTGCCGAACCCGCGGTCACGCCGCCCGGCGCCGTTCCGGAGCGACCGCGTTCAGCACCTGCTCGGCGATCGCCATCGAGGCGGTCAGCCCCGGGCTCTCGATGCCGAGGAGGTTGACCAGGCCCGGAACGCCGTGATCCGCCGGCCCCTGCACGAGAAAATCCGCCGCCGGCTCGCCCTTGCCGGAAAGCTTCGGGCGGATGCCGGCATAACCGGGCTCGATCGCGCCGTCCCTGAGGCCGGGATAGTAGCTGCGGATCGCCTCGTAGAAGCCGTCGGCGCGCCTGGGGTCGACGTCGTAGTTCAGCGCCTCGATCCATTCGACGTCCGGGCCAAACTTCACCTGGCCGCCGAGGTCGATGGTGACATGCACGCCGAGGCCGCCTTCTTCCGGCACCGGATAGACCAGATGGCTGAACGGTCTGGCGCCGACCAGGGTGTAGTAGTTGCCCTTGGCGTAATGGCCCTTCGGCACCAGGGCCTGATCGAGCCCGTCGAGCTTTCCTGCGATATCGGGCGCGAACAGGCCGGCGGCGTTGATCAGCATGCCGCAGGCGAGCGTCATCGGCGCCTCGCCGCCGATCTCGAGCTCGAAGCCGCCCGCCTTGACCCGCCCCCGCAGGAGCGGCGCGTTGAAGGCGAGGAACGCGCCGTGATCCTCGGCGTCGCCCTGATAGGCGAGCATCAGGCCGTGGCTGTCGACGATGCCGGTGGAGGGCGAGAGCAAGGCGCCGGTGCAGGCGACCTCGGGCTCGAGCGTCCTGACCTCCGCGGGCGAGAGCCAGGTGAGATCGTCGACGCCGTTGGCCGCGGCCTTGGCCTTGATCTGCTCGAGGGTCCGGTTCTGCGCCTCGGAGGTGGCGACGATCAGCTTGCCGCAGCGCCGGTGGGGCACGCCCCTGGCCTCGGCATAGGCGTAGAGCATGGCCTTGCCGGCGACGCAGGTGCGCGCCTTCAGCGAGCCCGTGGGATAGTAGATGCCGGCATGGATGACCTCGCTGTTGCGCGAGCTGGTGCCGGTGCCGATCATGTCCGCGCTCTCGACCACGATCGTCTCGATCCCGGCCATGGCGAGGGCCCGCGCCACCGCAAGGCCGACCACGCCGGCGCCGATCACCACCGCATCAACATGTTCCATCAGGCCAAAGGCTCCTTGTCCATCATGCCGTGGCGGCGACGCCCTTCCTGCCGGGAGACCGGCCTCAACCTTCGAGAATCGTCGCCAGCTCGGCGGAGGTCACGCCGGCGGTCGCGGCGGCCGCCAGGATCTCCTGCCAGCTTGTCTCGTCGACGTCTACCCCCTTCTCCAACCGGAGCTTGCGCTGCATGGCCTCCGGTTCGCCCGGCATCAGGATCTCGTCGAAGCCGTCGCGCAGCTTCGCCCCCTTCGCGGTCCTGACCATGGCCTCGGCTTCGGTCCTGCAGGCCTCGGCATCGCCGAGCGCGCCCGGATCGATGATCACCGAGAGCATGTTGTTGACCGCCCCTCCCCGGCGCGGATGCTCCGGCTGCAGGGTGCGCCCGCCGGTCAGCGCGCCCGCGAACAGCTCGCAGATCAGCGCGAGCCCCGAGCCTTTGTGGTCGCCCATGGCCAGCAGGGCGCCGAGGCGCTCGGGGAACATCACGCCCGGATCGTCGGTCGGCCTGCCCGCGCCGTCGATCAGGCTGCCCTCGGGCACGGGCACGCCCTTGTTCTTGGCGACGCGCGCCTTGCCCATGGCGATCTTGCTGGTGGCCATGTCCAGGAGCACCAGCGGTTCACCGTCCCGTCCCGGCAGGGCGGCGCTGTAGGGATTGGTGCTGAGCACCGGCTCGCCGGCGCCATACATGGCGACGATCGGGTTGTTGTCGACCACGTTCACGTAATGCATGGAGGCGAAGCCGCCCTTCGCGCAGAGCTCGGACCAGTGGCCGATCCGGCCGATGTGGAAGCTGTTGCGCAGGGCGACGATCGCCGCCCCCTGCTCGCGCGCCTTGGCCATGCCGAGCTGCATCGCTTCGTAGGCGATCACCTGCCCGAAGCCGCGCTGGCCGTCGATCACCAGGATCGGCCCCTGGTCCTTGAGCACCTCGGCATGGCGGCCGGGCTGGAGATTGTTCTCGCTCCAGGAGCGCACATAGAGCGGCAGCATGCCGACGCCGTGGGAGTCGTGGCCTGCGAGATTGGCCGCCACCAGATGGTCGGCGACCAGCCCCGCATCCCCCTCGTCGCAGCCGACCGCCCGGCAGATCGCCACGGTCAGCTCATGAAGTTTGTCGCTTGGCACGATCGGCATGGTTCGTTCCCCAAATGCACCCTGGTCCGGAGAAGCTTAGTGCAGGGGAAAGGCGCACGCCAAGCCGTCGCGGCGGCTCTGCCGCGTCAGCCGGAAAGATCGCTGATCGGCTGGAACAGCGAGCGGCCATCGACCTTGAAGGATTCGATCACGGCCTGGCCGGCCTTCGAGGTCAGCCAGTCGGCGAAGGTCAGCGCGGCTTCGGCGTTCAGGCCGGGATGGCGTTCGGGATTGACGCGGATGACGCTGTAGAAATTGTCGAGCGCCGGATCGTCGCCCGCCAGCAGGACCTCGAGATCGCCGGGATTGCCGAAGGTCGTCCAGGTCGCCTCGTCGGTCAGCACGTAGGCGCCGGTATTGGCGGCGATGTTGAGCGTGGCACCCTGCCCCGAACCGCTCTCGCGGTACCAGCCGGGGCCGCTCCCGGCGGGATCGAGACCGATCGCCTGCCAGATCCCGCGCTCGGCCTGGTGCGTGCCGCTCTCATCGCCGCGGGACAGAAAAAGCGCCTCATGCGTCGCGATCGCGGCAAAGGCGTCCCCGGCCCGTTTCGCCGCGCGCACGCCTGCCGGATCCGCATTCGGGCCGACGATCACGAAGCGGTTCTGCATCACCGGCCGTCGATCGATGCCGTAGCCAGCCTCGACGAAGGCCTTCTCGTCTCCGGGCGAATGCACCAGGATCAGATCGACGTCGCCGCGCGCGGCAAGGTTCAGGACAGCGCCGGTGCCCGCCGTCACCGCTCTGATCTCGATGTCATGATCGGCGGCGAAGGCCTCGATCAGATGGCCGAGAAGGCCGGAATTTTCCGTGGATGTGGTCACGCCGAGAAACAGCGGCTCCCGGCTGTTGCCGACCCCGGAGACGAGAACCGCAAAGCAGAGGACGACACCCGAAAGGAGATGACGAAACCACGAACGCTGTACTGCAGAACGCATGGCCGATGGCATGGAAACCCGTCTCCACCCGCTGTTGCACCCATCGGATGATGGCGCGAGTGCAGCCGGAAGCAAAGCCTCGATGCCGGCTTTCGACGAACGAAAAAACTCGACGTTCGTTCAGTAGACCGAGCGCAGCGATGCGCGGATGCCGGCCGTCGCCTCGATCATCGCCATCAGCTCGCGGCAGCGGATCTCCGCTCGCGCCTGGTGGACAAAATGGACGAAGCCCGGATCGCCCTGAAACTCCGGCGCGTCGATCAGCTCGGCACACATCTCCGCACGCTCGGCCGCGGTGAAGAAGTGATCGAGAACAGTCTGCACATGCTGCCAGTAGACCGCAGTCCCAGAATAGCGCTTCAGCATGTCCGTGCCGCCGACATGCAGCATCAGCATGTCGTAAATATCCGATTGCGCTCGCTTCAAGAACCGCTCGCCCCAGCGCTCGATCCAGGAGACCACGCAGGTTCCCCGATTTTGTGACATTCCCCGCCTCGTCCTGAGTCTTCAGGTTTTCGGGATCGAAGTTTATATCCAGGGCGGTGGGTAAAAGTGTGAGATAGTTCACATTCTCATCGGATTTTGCCCGAAATTCTCCCACTCGTGGTTGCCATGCAGCATCCTTTGGACCGTTCTGCTCAAGGATTGTGCATGGCCATGAAAGGTGCTCGATTGCCAGGACGTAGGCGCATTCTCGTGGTGGCCAATCCGATCGCCGGCTCCTGCCGTCGAAGCCGGCTCGACGCGATCGTCGATCGCCTGCGGATGCTCGGCTGCTCGGTCGACCTCCATGAAACCACGGCTCGGGGCGACGCCGAGCGCGCCGTTGCCGCGGTCGACGCCGCGGCCTTCGACGTCATCGCCGCAGCCGGGGGCGACGGCACGTTCAACGAAGTGCTGAACGGCCTCCCCGAAGGCGGGCCGCCGCTGGCCGTCATTCCCCTCGGCACGGCCAATGTGCTCGCGCGGGAAATCGCCCTGCCGCGCTCGATCGAAGGGATCGCCGAAACACTCGCCTTCGGCCCCTGCCGCCGGGTCAGCATCGGCGAGGCCAATGGCAGACGCTTCATCATGATGGCCAGCGTCGGCTTCGATGCGATCGTCGTCGATCACGTCGATCTCGAGCTAAAGCGGCGTATCGGAAAACTTGCATACCTTATTGAAACACTGAAACAATATGCCCTCGCAGCACCGTCGATCTATCACCTGCGCATGGCGGGGCGAGAGCATGGCGCCGGCGGCGTCGTCATCGCCAATGGCCACTTCTACGGCGGCAGCTTCGTGACCTCACCCACGGCCGATCTGGAGAAGCCCTGTCTCGACATCTGCCGCCTGACCCGCTCCGGCCGCCTGGCGCTGTCTCGCTATCTGGCATCGCTGCTGCTCGGCCGCCTGGCCGCACGCGCCGATGTCCGCATCGACGAGGCGACCGACCTGGAGATCCTCGGCCCCGAGGGCGCACCGCTGCAGGCCGATGGCGACGTGCTCTGCCGCCTGCCGGCAAAGATCCGCATCCTGCCGGCCGCCGTCGATCTGGTGTTTCCGGCAGGGAGGCCCGATCGACGGATATCCTGGTGACGGCAAAAGACGCTAGACTCCACCCATGCACCGATCGCCGGCGATCCAATGAACGGGAAGACAGACGCTATGGCCAAGTCCTTGGACGATCATCCCACGCTCGCCAAAATCCGCGCCCGCATGCGCGAGGCGGCGTTGCCCGACGAAGGAAAGGCCGTCGAGCAGGCGCTGCGCATGGCCGCGCTGGACGAGGATACCAGGGCGCGGATCGTCGAGCGGGCGACCGGCCTGGTGCGCTCGATCCGGGCGCAGTCCGATCCCGGCCTGATGGAGGTCTTTCTTGCGGAATACGGCCTTTCGACCGGCGAGGGCGTCGCGCTGATGTGTCTCGCCGAGGCGCTGCTTCGGGTCCCCGACGACGACACCATCGATGCCCTGATCGAGGACAAGATCGCCCCTTCGGCCTGGGGCAAGCATCTCGGCCATTCCAGCTCGTCTCTGGTGAACGCCTCCACCTGGGCGCTGATGATCACCGGCAAGGTGCTGAGCGACGAGGAGCAGCACGGGCTGGTCGGCGCGCTCAGGAGCGCCATCCGCCGTCTGGGCGAGCCGGTCATCCGCACCGCGGTCGAGCGTGCCATGCGCGAGCTCGGCCAGCAGTTCGTGCTCGGCCGCAGCATTGAGGAGGCGATGGAGCGCGCCGAGGCGCGCGAGGCGGAGGGCTACACCCATTCCTACGACATGCTCGGCGAGGCCGCGCGCACCGAAGCGGATGCCAAGCGCTATCACCTCGCCTACGGCCGCGCGATCACTACCCTGGCCAGCGCCTGCAAGAACGCCGACAGCCGGCGCAATCCGGGCGTTTCGGTCAAGCTCTCGGCCCTTCATCCGCGCTATGAGGCGCTGAAGAGGGAGCGGGTGATGGCCGAGCTCATGCCGCGCGCCAAGTCCCTCGCCCTTCTCGCCAAATCCGCGGGCATGGGGCTGAATATCGACGCTGAGGAGGCGGACCGCCTCGATCTCTCCCTGGACGTGATCGCCGCACTCCTGGCCGATCCTGCGCTGCGCGCGTGGGACGGCTTCGGCGTGGTGGTGCAGGCCTATGGTCCGCGCGCACCCCACGTGATCGACTGGCTCCATGCGCTCGCCGAGGAGCTCGACTGCCGGCTGATGGTGCGCCTGGTCAAGGGCGCCTATTGGGATACGGAGGTCAAGCGTGCGCAAACCCTCGGTCTCCAGGGATTTCCGGTGTTTACGCGAAAACCCTCGACCGACGTCGCCTATATCGCCTGCGCCAAGAAGCTGCTCGCGATGCGGGATCGCATCTATCCGCAGTTCGCGACCCACAACGCCCACACCGTCGCCGCCATTCTGGAGCTCGCCTCGGATCGGGACAGCTTCGAATTCCAGCGCCTGCACGGCATGGGCGAGGCGCTGCACGACCAGGTGCTGAAGGCGGAGGGCACGCGCTGCCGCATCTACGCCCCGGTGGGCGCGCATCGGGACCTGCTCGCCTATCTCGTGCGCCGGCTCCTCGAAAACGGCGCGAACAGCTCCTTCGTCAACCAGATCGTCGACGAGGACGTGCCGCCGGAAGCGGTCGCCGCCGATCCGTTCGAAGCGGTGCTCCGCGCCTTGCCCGCGGCCCATCATCCCGGCATTCGCCTGCCGGCGAACCTCTATGGGGCCGAGCGCCGCAACGCCAAAGGCTGGGATTTGACCGACCCGCTCCATCTAGCCGAGATCGAGGCGGCGCGAGCGCCGTTCGCCAAGGAAACCTGGCAGACCTCACCGATGATCGCTGGCCCGGTCAGGGGTGGCGAGCGCCGCCAGATCCGCAATCCGGCGAAGCCCGACGACGTCGTCGGCGAGGTGATCGAGGCGGCCGAGGCCGACATCGAAACTGCGCTCAAGGCGGCGCGCGGCTGGCAGGATCGTCCGGCCGCCGCGATCGCCGCCGTTCTGAACCGTGCTGCCGATCTCTATGAGGCCAACTACGGCGCGTTCTTCGCGCTCGCCGCGCGCGAGGCCGGCAAGACCTTGCCTGACTGCATCGGCGAACTCCGCGAAGCCGTTGATTTTCTTCGCTTTTACGCGACCGAGGCGCAGCGCCTCGACGGCCTGAAGCCGCGCGGCGTGTTCGCCTGCATCTCGCCCTGGAACTTCCCGCTTGCGATCTTCACCGGCCAGGTCGCGGCGGCCCTCGCCGCCGGCAATGGCGTGATCGCCAAGCCCGCAGAGGCGACGCCGCTGATCGCGTCCCTCGCGGTCGGTCTCCTGCATAAGGCGGGCGTGCCGCGCGAGGTGCTGCAGCTTCTGCCCGGCACCGGTCCGGTGGTCGGCGCGGCACTCGCGGCCTCACCGCGCATCGACGGGCTTTGCTTCACCGGCTCGACCGCGACCGCCCAGCGCATCAACCGCGGCATGGCTGAGCATCTCGCCCCGGACGCGCCGCTGATCGCCGAGACCGGCGGGCTCAACGCGATGATCGTGGACAGCACGGCGCTGCCCGAACAGGCGGTGCGCGACATCGTGACCTCGGCCTTTCAGAGTGCCGGGCAGCGCTGCTCGGCGCTGCGCGTGCTCTATCTGCAGGCGGACATCGCGAAAAACGTGCAGGCCATGCTGTTCGGCGCCATGGAGGAGCTGGCGCTGGGTGATCCCTGGGATCCATCGACCGATATCGGCCCGGTGATCGATCAGCCGGCGCAAACGCGCATTCTCGAGCATGTCGAGAGAGCCGACCGGGAAGGCCGCGTCCTGAAGCGGCTTGCCGCCCCCGACGACGGCACCTTCGTCGGTCCCGCCGCCATCGCGATCGACGGCATCGGCGATCTCGAAGAAGAAATCTTCGGCCCGGTCCTGCATATCGCCACCTTCGAGGCGGAGCAGATCGACCAGGTGGTGCAGGCGATCAACGCCAGCGGCTATGGCCTGACCTTCGGCCTGCACACCCGCATCGACGACCGGGTGCAGACCATCGTCGACGCGCTCAAGGTCGGCAATATCTACGTTAACCGCAACCAGATCGGCGCGATCGTCGGCTCCCAGCCCTTCGGCGGCGAGGGGCTGTCGGGCACCGGCCCGAAGGCGGGCGGCCCGCACTATGTCGCGCGCTTCAAGCGTTGGGACCGGGGTGTCGGCGAGGCGGCGTCCGGACGCAAGCTCGGCAGGGATGAGCTGATCGCAGCTCTCGCCAAACTGCCGCAAACGCCTATGGACGAGACCGCCACCGCCGAGCTTCCGGGGCCGACCGGCGAGAGCAACCGCCTCACTTTGCATCCGCGCGGCCCGATTCTCTGCCTCGGGCCCGGCAAGGAGGCGGCACTGGCACAGGCAAAGGCCGCCAGGGCCGCGGGCTGTCCTGCGCTCGCCGTAGCGCCGGGTGTCACGGAGGGGCTGGATGGCAGCCTCGATCCAGCGCAGCTGGAAACCCTTCCTGACCTTGCCGGCGTGGTCTGCTGGGATGAGGAGGAGGCGCTGCATGCGCTCAGACAGACCCTCGCCGCCCGCTCCGGCCCGATCGTTCCGCTGATCACCGAGGCCGAGATCGGGACCCGCTGCCAGGTCGAGCGCCACCTCTGCATCGACACCACCGCCGCCGGCGGCAATGCCTCCCTGCTCTCCCAGGTCGCTGACTGATCTCGGAGCCGTCGAGTACGCATCGTTTCGTCAAAAAACGGGAACCTCTCTCCGGGGACTTGACAGTTTGTCCCGTCTGACCGTCAATCCGGCGCGCTAATGCTCTGTGAGGAAAGCGCTAACTCTCTGATGTTCAATAAAAAAGACATCAAGCTAGGTATCATTTGGCGATTGATCGAAGTGGTCGGCGCTGAATTCTTCGCATTTTGTTCCTTTCTCGTTCTCACCCGGCTCCTGGCGCCCGAGCATTTCGGCGTGGTCGCGCTGGCGACCATTCTGATCCTGGTGGCTCAGCTGGTGCTGTTTCAGGGCGTGGGCGAGGCGCTGGTGCAGATCGAGGACATCAGGCCGGACTGGTTCTCGAGCGGCCTTTGGATGAATGTCGGCCTCGCCGGTCTCGCCGCTCTGATCCTGATCACCGCATCCCCCCTGATCGCGGATCTGTTTTCCGAGCCGCGCTTTGCCCCGGTGCTGCGCGCCGTGGCGCCGCTTTTGCTGATCTATTCGGTCAGCGGCATCATGCAGGCGAAGCTCAGGCGGGACCTGAAGCTCAAGGGCTATGCCTTCGCGTCGATCTTCGCGACCATCCTCGGCGCCATCGTCGCCGCGGTCATGGCGATCAACGGCTTCGAGGTCTGGAGCCTGGTCTGCCAGCAATGGGTCTACGCGCTGACCAGCACCACCATGTTCGTGCTGCATGCCCGCTGGCTGCCCGAGCTCTCCGTGAAGATAGACCATATCAAACGGCTTGCGGGGTTCAGCTTCAACACGATCGGCGCCGCCCTGCTGCGCTTCGCCCTTCGTCAGCTCGACCTGCTGTTCCTCGGCGTGTACCTGCCCTCGAAGCAGGTGGGCCTGTACTTCCTCGCGACCCGCATTCTCAACACGGTCGGACAGCTCACCTACTACTCGATCCAGCGCCTTGGCCTGCCGATCCTGTCCAGGCTGCAGCATGATCCCGTGCGCCAGCGCGAGGCGATCGTGTCCACGCTTCGCCTCACCTGCCTGGTCTGCCTGCCGATCTTCTTCGGCATGGCCATGACCGCCGATCTGGCCATACCGATGCTGTTCGGCTCGAACTGGTCCGGCAGCGTGGCCCCGTTCCGCATCCTCTGCCTGTTCAGCATCTTCTATGCGCTGTCGCTGATCGCCAACCAGATCCTGCTGTCGGCCGGCTTCGCCTCGACGGTCTTCCGGCTGTCGGCCATGAATGCTGCCCTGTTCGCGCTCGCCGTCGGCATCGCCTCCCGCCATGGGATCGTCGCCACGGCCATCGCCGGCGGCATCGCCAACGCCCTGTGCCTGCCCGTCTATTTCTACGTCCTGCGCCAGAAGCTGGAGGTCGACCTCGCCCATGTCGGCAGCGATCTCCTGCCGATCTGGACCGCCGCCAGCGCCATGGTCGCTGCCGTGATCTCGGCACGCTACACCATCCTGAACACGCTCAGCCCGCTCCTGGATCTCGTCCTCGCCATCGGTCTGGGCGTCCTGGTCTTTGCCGGTGCCATCTGGCTTCTGCGCCGTGACTATGTCCAGGAGCTGACCGCCGTCATGCTCGGCGACGGACCGAACCAGCCTTCCTGAGATCCGGCACCTGCCCTGCCGGTGACGGCGACCGAGGGTCATCGACGCGATCACCACCGGCTGCTATCGATAGGCTGCCGATGGCATGATCGACAGGCGGGTCATGGGCGACAGCGGACGGGGGCAGGCTTGAGCATCGATATCGACTGCGTGGTGGACATCAGCGCCAAGACCGGCGAGGGCGCTTTTTGGGATGACCTTCGTCAGTGCCTCTGGTGGGTCGATATTCCGGCGGGGCTGGTTCACCGCTTCGATCCTGCGAGCGACGAGAACCGCTCCTACGCGCTCGATGAACCTGTCGGCTGTCTGGCGCCGACGATCAAGGACGACCTGCTGCTCGCGACCCGTTCCGGCTTTTGGCGCTTCGATCCCGAGACCGGTGCGAAGACCGCGCTGCATGATCCGGAAGCCGATCGTCCCGGCAATCGCTTCAACGACGGCACCACCGATCCCAAGGGCAGGTTCTGGGCCGGCACGATGAAGGACGACGGCACGCCGCCGTCTCCTGACGGGGCCTTTTACCGTCTGGACGGGGATCTGACCTCGACAAAGTGGATCGACGGCATCTTCACCACCAACGGCCTCGCCTTCAGTCCCGATGGCAAGACCCTTTATTGCTCCGACTCCAACGCCTCCGTGCAGACGATCTGGGCAGCGGACTACGATCTGGAGAGCGGACAGCCCGGCGAGCGCCGGCCGTTCTTCGATGCGCGCGCCGTCGCGGGCCGCCCGGATGGCGGCACGGTCGATGCCGACGGCTGCTACTGGATGGCCGGCGTCAGCGGCTGGCAGCTGGTGCGCCTGACGCCTCGGGGCGAGATCGACCGCATCGTCGACCTGCCGGTGGAGCGCCCCTCCAAGCCGATGTTCGGCGGGTCGGGGCTTGACGTGCTCTACGTGACCTCGATCGGCACGGGCCTGACGGCAGGCACCGAGCAGCGACAGCCGCAAGCGGGCGGCCTGTTCGCGATCACCGGCCTCGGCGTCCAGGGCCTGCCGCAGGCGCGCTTTGCGGGCTGATCGACCGCTTGGCGCTCGTCCAAGGCCGCGAGTCTCAGGCCGACATAATGCGTCGATCGACGGCCATGAGCGCTTCGACGACCTGCTGACCCTGTGCCGCTACGCAGACGCCCTTGGTCCCTACGACTCTGGGAATCAGCACGCCTCCCCTTGCTCTTTCGGGCGGACGGATTCCCAGGGTCGCATGGACCGGAGCGCGAGTTTGGTCGATAAAGGTGAAGAAGACGTTAGGGCTGGCCGGGGAGAGGGCGTGCGCGGGAACGCTCGGACGCTCCCGAGGCTGCTGGAAAATGGCCACCCTTCCGTGCTCGCGAACGTGCGATTGTCAAAAAGACACGAATGGAGATGAACGCGATGGTGACAAGGCTTGAAAAGGTCTGGGGAGAGGGCGGAACGGTGGTCAATGGCTGGCTGTCGATCCCGAGCAGCGTGACCGCGGAGCTGGTCGCCGGCCAGGACTACGATTCGATCGTGGTCGATCTCCAGCACGGCCTGATCGACTACCAGACCGCAATCTCGATGATGCAGGCGATCAAGGCCGCGGGCGACGCCACCGTGATCGCGCGGCCGCCCTGGAACGAGCCCGGCATCATCATGAAATGCCTGGACGCCGGCGCCTGGGGCATTCTGTGCCCGATGATCAACAATCCCGAGGATGCGCGCGCCTTCGTCGGCGCCTGCCACTACGCGCCCAAGGGCTATCGCAGCGTCGGCCCGACCCGCGCGATGAGCATTTTCGGCCCCGACTACATCAAGCGCGCCAACGACCATGTGATCACGCTCGCCATGATCGAGACGGTCGAGGCCTATGAGAATGCCGAGAAGATCGCCGAGACGGACGGTCTGTCCGCGCTTTATATCGGCCCGTCCGATCTCGCCCAGTCCCTCGGCTATCCGATCGAGATGGACCCGACCAGCGACGAGATGATGGCCGCGATCGAGCACATTCGCGATGCCGCCAAGAAGGCCGGCAAGAAGGTCGGCATGCACTGCATGATGCCGGACTACGCCAGGGCCATGGCCGCGAACGGCTTCGATTTCGTCACCCTCGGCAACGACTTCCGCATGCTCACGGCCGAACTCCAGGCGCGCGTCAAAGCCTTCCGCGAGTCCTGACGCTTCCCGGCCCAGGCGAGGTCCAAGTCCACGGATGCAACGGCGTCCCGTTGCAGAAAAGGTTCGCTCATGTCCGACATTGCCCCGCAGAAATTCGGCATCGGCCAGTCCGTGTCGCGGAAAGAAGACCCCCGCCTGGTTTCCGGCCGGGGCCGTTATACCGACGACATCGACCTCGCGAACCAGGCCCATGCCGTCTTCCTGCGCTCGCCGGTCGCCCATGGCGTGGTCCGCGGTCTCGATGTCGCCGAAGCTGAAGCCTCGCCGGGCGTGCTGACCGTCGTCACGGCGGACGATCTCGAACAGGCCGGCTACGGCGTGTTTCAAAACACCCTGCCGCTGAAAAGCGCCGATGGCAGCCCGCTGTTCGCGCCGCCGAGGCCGATTTTCGCCAAAGACCGGGTCCGCCATATCGGCGAGATCCTGGCCATAGTGGTCGCCGAGACCGAGGCGGCGGCCAAAGATGCGCTCGACGCCATCCAGTTCGACATCGAGCCGCTGCCGGCCGTGACCGACATGCAGGCCGCACTGGCCGAGGACGCGCCCGAGGTACATCCCGGCCACGGCAATCGCTGCCTGGATTGGCGCTATGGCGATCAGGACGCGGTGGACCAGGCCTTCGCCGCGGCCGCGCATGTCAGCCGCGTGACGCTCGACAACAACCGCCTCGTCGTCGCCTCCATGGAGGTGCGGGCCGCACTGGCCGACTTTGATTCGGAGACTGGTCGCTATACCTTGCACGTCGGCTGCCAGGGCGTGTTCGGGCTGCGTCAGGGACTCGCAGGCCTGCTCAAGGTCGAACCTGAGATGGTCCACGTTCTGACCGACGATGTCGGCGGCTCATTCGGCATGAAGTCGGCGCCCTATCCTGAATATGTGCCGCTGCTGCACGCCGCGAAGGCGCTCGGCCGGCCGGTCAAATGGCGGGACAGCCGAAGCGAAGCCTTCATGTCCGACCAGCAGGGCCGGGCGACGCGCCTCACGGGCGAGCTCGCGCTTGACGCGGATGGCCGCTTTCTTGCCGTGCGCGTCCACCATCTTGCCGACATGGGCGCCTATCTCACCGCCTTCGGCCCGGCCATGCCGTCCGTCAACATGCAAAAAAACCTGCCGAGCCTCTACAAGACCGGGGCGATGGCGATCCGCACGCAATGCGTGTTCACCAACAGCGTGGTCATCGGCCCCTATCGCGGCGCAGGGAGGCCCGAGGCGAACTACGTGATGGAGCGCTTGGTCGATCAGGCCGCGCGCGAGACCGGGCGCGATCCGGCCGAGCTGCGCCGGCTCAACCTGATCCCGAAGGACGCCATGCCCTGGAAGGCGCTCTCCGGTCTCGCCTATGACAGCGGCGATTTCGAGGCGGTGCTGGACAAGGGCCTGGCTTGCGCCGACTGGGCCGGCTTCGAGCGGCGGCGCCGGGAGAGCGAGGCCCGCGGCCAGGTCCGCGGCCGCGGTCTCGCCTGCTATCTCGAGGTCACCGCCCCGCCGCGCGACGAAATGGGCGGCATCCGGTTCGAGGCGAACGGCCGGGTCACGCTCATCAGCGGCACGCTCGACTACGGCCAGGGCCACGCGTCGGCCTTCGCCCAGGTCGTCTCGGAAAAGCTCGGCATCCCGTTCGAAAAAATCGACCTGCTGCAGGGCGACAGCGACGAGCTGCTTGCCGGCGGCGGCACCGGCGGTTCGCGTTCGATCATGGCGAGCGGCAAGGCTCTGGTAGAGGCCTCGGACAAGGTGATCGAGCAGGGCCGCGCCCTGGCCGCCCTGCATCTGGAAGCCGCCGAAGCCGATATCGAGTTCGTGGCGCCCGAAGGCGACGAGGGCCGGTTTCGCATCAAGGGCACGGACCGTGAGATCACCCTGCTCGATCTCGCCGCTGCGAGCATCGAACCGGCGACGCGTCCGCAGGGCCTGGAGGATGGGCTGAGCGTCGCTCTGGTGTCCGAAGCCCCACCCTCCGCCTTTCCCAATGGCTGCCACATCGCCGAGGTCGAGATCGACCCCGAGACCGGCACGATCACCCTCGATCGCTACGCTGCCCTCGACGACTTCGGTGTCCTGGTCAACCCCATGCTCGCCGAAGGCCAGGTGTATGGCGGCGTCGTCCAGGGCATTGGCCAAGCCCTCCTCGAGCGGACGGTCTACGACGAGACCGGCCAGCTCCTGACCGGCTCCTTCATGGACTACGCCCTGCCCCGCGCCGACGACCTGCCGGCGATCGACGTCGGCTTCCATCCTGTCCCGGCGACCAGCAACCCGCTCGGCGTCAAAGGCTGCGGCGAGGCCGGCGTCACCGGCGCCCTGCCCGCAGTGATGAACGCGGTCGCCGACGCCCTCGCCTCCGCCGGCGCCGAGCCGGTCGACATGCCCGCGACACCCGAGCGCGTCTGGCGTGCGCTGGACGCGGCGCGTCGATGAGCGGAAGCGGCTTGCGGATCATAGTGGGGAGAAGACCATGCAGCGCATCGCCAGAATCATCCGGCTGAAGCCGGAGGTGATCGACGAATACAAAAAAATACACGCCGAGGTGTGGCCAGGCGTGCTGGATACCATCGCCGCCTGTCACATCAGGAACTATTCGATCTTCCTCAGGGAGCCCGAGAACCTGCTGTTCGCCTATTTCGAGTATCACGGCGAGGATCTCGACGCCGACATGGCCAAGATGGCCGAGGACGAGACCACCCGGCGCTGGTGGCAGGTCACCGATCCGATGCAGACCCCGCTGGACACCGCCGCCGAGGGAGAATGGTGGGCGCCGGCCGAATTGGTGTTTCACCAGGCCTGAAGGGCGCCGGCCCGAGGCGGACGGCCGGCCCTTCAGGCTGGAACCTAGTCCGCGGGTAGGGCCTCCGCGGGGGGCATCGCGTCGAAGGCGGGACCGTCGGCGAGGTGATCCCAGTCGCGCAGGCGCTTCCTGTAGACCGAGACCTGCGGGGTCAGCCCCGAAGAATCGTCGAGAATGGCGGCGCGCACCGTGATCATGTTCCCAAAGCGTGCAGTCCTGCCATGGGTCGTGGACCCGCATTCGGGACAGAAATACACCGTCACCTCGCTGCCGCTGTCCGCCGTGTACTGATAGCCCTTGGTCTCGCCGGTGACCTCGACCTGACCGGCATCGAACATGAGATGGAAGGCGTGGCCGGCACCGCTCGTCTTCTGACAGTTCAAGCAGTGGCAGTTCGCCGTCATGTGCGGCTGATCCCTTATCTTCAAGCTGACCTTGCCGCAGAGGCAGCTGCCTTTGAATTGCTTGCCTTCGTCGCTCATCCGCCGTCTCCCCATGAATGAAGCGCCACCGCCTGCGTGTGCCGCCTTTTGATGCTTGCAATCTGCAAGTGACGCCACTCTGTCGCACTAACTTTTAAAATGCAAGTCACAAAATCTGCGCTATGCTGGACGAGATGAGCAAAGAGACTTCAGGCAGAAGCGGCCGGGCGAAACGGTCGGATTGTCCCGTGTCGAACGCCCTTGACGTGTTCGGTGACCGCTGGACACTGGTGGTGGTGCGCGACCTCGTGCTCGGCAAGAGCCGTTTCGGCGAGCTTGCCGCCGGACCGGAGAAGATCCCGACGAACATCCTCGCCGACCGGCTGAAGCAGCTCGAGATGGTCGAGGTGATCGAACGGGTTGCTTACCAGGAACGACCGACACGCTATGAATACCGACTGACCGACAAAGGTCGGGACCTGGCACCGGTGCTGCGTGCCATGGCCGACTGGGGCGAAAAGCACATGGGTGAGCGATGAGCGAGAACGAGGGCAAGAAAAGCAGAACGCTGGTGATCGGCGCCGGCATCGTCGGTGCCTCCATCGCCTATCACCTCGCCAGGCGCGGCGCCGAAGTCACCATCGTCGATCGCACGGGCATCGCAGCCGGCGCCACCGGCAAGTCCTTCGCCTGGATCAACGCCCATCATTTCAAGAGCGAGACCTATCATCGGTTCCGCTATCAGAGCCTCTCCGAATATCACCGGCTCGATCGCGAGCTCGGCGGCGCGCTCGGCCTCGACTGGTGCGGTGCCCTATCCTTCGATGCGCTGGGTGATGCCTTCAACCAGCGGGTCGCCGGATTTCGCAAGCTCGGCTATCCGGTCGAAGTCATCTCCCATAACCGCTTTCGCAAGCTCGAGCCGCATTACGGCCGCCCGCCCGGCCGCGCCCTCTATCTGGCGCTCGAGGCCGCCGTCGACCCTGCCCACGCCTGCTCCGCCCTGATCGACGCTGCGCGCGCGCGCGGCGCCAGGACACTGTTCGGCAGCGACGTCGTCGCCGTGAAACGGGGGCAAGGGCGCGTTGCCGGCATCGAGACGTCGAACGGGGTGATCGAGGCCGAGCGTGTGGTGATCGCCGCCGGCATCGGCGCTGAAGCCATCCTCGACAAGATCGGCATTGCGCTGCCTATGCAGAACCGCTTCGGCGTGATGTTGAAAAGCCGGCCGGTCGAGCCGATGCTCAGCCACATCATCTGGGGCGATCGCCTGCACATGAAGCAGCAGGCCGATGGCCGCATCGTCATCGGCGAGATCTTCAGCGAGGGCTGGGCGGACAGCGATCGCGACCCCAGCGCCATCGCCGACGAGATGCTCGCGGATGCCCGGCGTCAGCTTCCCGAGGTCGACCTGGCGATCGATGAGACCACCGTCGGGCTCCGCCCGATTCCCCAGGATGGCATGCCGGTGGTCGGTCCCGTCGATGGCCTGGACGGGCTCTATGTCGCGGTCATGCATAGCGGCGTTACACTGGCGCCGATCGTCGGCCGCATGGCCGCGGAAGAGATGCTGGACGACATCCGTTTCGAGACGCTCGAACCCTATCGCTTGAGCCGCTTCGGCAAGGCCGATACAAAGGCAGCCTCCTGATGGTTTCGCCGGACCCCGCTATGCACCCGAGCAAGAAGTTGAGCTCCTACGCGTCCTCGCTCGCGGTGCTGTCGCTGCTCGCGCTCGCCGTAATGCATGTCGTCGGCTTCGCGACGCCGACCCTCACGCTCATCGCCATGGGCTGCATCGTCGCCTCGGGCACGGTCGCGTGGCTGGTGCAGGCGAAACAGCCCTGCCCCGACTGCGGCCGGCTCTACGGCTACCGCTTTCGCTTCCTCCACGCACGCATCTGCCGTCACTGCGGCGGCGAATTCCAGCTCTAGTGGAGTGGCGTGGCCACCTCATGGACTTGGGGCGGCCTTCGATGAACGTGCTTCTCCTATCCGCGGTATGCGGTCCTTTTCTTGGGGTGAGAGAGGCGATGTGGCGACGCACAGGCGCGGATCGATGACGCTATCCGTGACCGCGGCGAAGCGAGCGCTCGCGCTCGATCTGATCGAAAAAGCCTTCGCCGAACGTCGGCCGCCGGCGGTGATGAGCGACTCGAAGCAACTCTCCGACGTCGAGCATGACGAGGTGATGAGCTTTCAGGAACTGGACTGGCGCGAAGTCGGTTTCGATCTGGTGGAGCGTTCGGCGGATGCGGTCTTCTGGTTCTCGCCCGAGGCTTTCTGCTACTACCTTCCGGGCCTGCTCGCTGCCGGGATTCGGGCAGGACGTACCGACAGCAACGCCTATGACGCCCTTGTCGGCATGCTCGACCGCAGTCCCGAGCCGGACTATTGGGACGATTTCTTCCGGCCCCGCTGGACTCTCCTCACCAGTGAGGAGATCGATGCCGTATCCGCCTGGATCGACTGGCTTGCCCTGAAGGCGCCCGACCTCGCCGGCGGCGACGTCAGGACCAGATTGCAGGACACGCTGACCCTGCTTCGCTGGACCAGGGAAGGGATCATCTAGGCGCTACGCCTTCACCCGCGCCATGGCCGGATCGTAAAAGGGCTGGAGCTGCGCAATCGCCGGCACGCGCTCGGCGGCGATTTCGATCTCGTAGCTTCCTGCCTCCAAGAACGCTTTGGTCACACCCTCCGCGGCCCGCAGATAGCCCATGCCGAGGGAGGCGCCCAGGCGATGTCCGTACATGCCTGAGGTGATCGAGCCGATCAGCGCGCCGTCCCGGTAGATCGGCTCCTCGTGGTAGAGAAGCTTGCCGCCGTCTTCGAGCTTGAACTGCACCAGACGGCGCTTCGGGACGCCGGCCTCGCGTTGACGCAGGAGCGCGTCCCTGCCGATGAAGCCCGCCGGCTTGTCGAAGGCGACGGCGAAGCCGAGGCCCGCTTCGAGCGGGGTGTCCTCGTCGCCGATGTCGTGGCCCCAGTGGCGGTAGGCCTTCTCCATGCGGCAGGCATTCATGGCGTGATACCCCGCATGCGCCAGGCCAAAGTCACGCCCCGCCTCGCTGAGGCGTTCGAAGACATGAGCTGCGAACTCTGCCGGGATATAAAGCTCCCAGCCGAGTTCGCCGACATAGGTGATGCGGCTCGCGCGCACGCGGGCATAGCCGATCTCGATCTCCTTCGACGTCGCGAAGGGAAAGGCCGTGTTCGAAAAGTCCTCGCCTGAAACCGCCTCCAGCAGCGCGCGGCTGTTCGGTCCCATGAGCCCGAGCATGGGCAGGCCCGAGGTGACGTCGACCGCGCTGCAGCGTGCGTCTTCCGGGATGTGACGCTTCAGCCAGGCAAAATCGCGCGTCTGCCCCGCGGCGGTGCTGACCACCAGGAACTCGGTCTCGGCCAGTCGGGTCACGGTCAGATCCGCCTCGATCCCGCCCCGCTCATTCAGCCATTGCGTGTAAACCACAGTACCCTGTGGACGGTCGACTTGATTGGCGCAGATCCTCTCGAGGACCGAGCAAGCATCAGGCCCAGTGACCAGAAACTTCGAGAAGGACGACTGATCGAACAGGCCGACGGCGTCGCGTACGGCCCGGCATTCGGCGGCGGTGTGCTCGAACCAGTTCTGGCGGCCGTAGCTGTAGCGGTAGATTGGCTCGACACCCTCGGGTGCGAACCAGTTGGGACGCTCCCAGCCTGCAAGTTCCCCCATCACCGCGCCTGCTCTTGTCAGCGCCTCATGAAAAGGTGAACGGCGTGCTCCGCGGGCACTGGTGTATTGCTGGAACGGCCAGTGCATGGCGTAGAGCAGGCCGAGGGTCTCGGTGGTGCGGTCGTGCAGAAAGCGGCGGGTCGACTGGAAGGGCTGCATGCGCTTGATATCGACGTCGATCAGATCCATCGGCGGGTGCCGGTCGCGGATCCATTCCGCCAGTACCTTGCCGGCGCCGCCCGAGCTCTGAATGCCGATCGAGTTCAGGCCGCAGGCGACGAAGAGGTCTTGCACCTCCGGGGTTTCACCGAGCAAATAGCGGTCGTCGGGGGTGAAGCTTTCCGGGCCGTTGAAGAAGGTCTGGATGCCGGCCTCGGCAAGGATCGGCATGCGATGGACCGCCATCTCCAGGATCGGCTCGAAATGGTCGAAGTCTTCGGGCAAGGTCTCGAACGCAAAGTCAGGCGGGATGCCCTGCATCCCCCAGGGCTTGGCGACCGGTTCGAACGCACCGAGCAGGATCTTGCCGGCGTCCTCCTTGTAATAGGCGCACTCGTCGGGCACACGCAGCACCGGCAGATCCCTGGCCAGTCCCTCGATCGGCTCGGTGACGATGTAGAAATGCTCGGCAGCATGCAGCGGCACGCTGACGCCGACATCGGCTGCGAGCTCGCGCGACCACATGCCGGCGGCGAGGACCGTCGTCGACGCGCGATGTCCCCATGGTGCGGTAACCGCACCGACCGCTCTGCCCTTCCATCAGGATTTTTTCGACGTTCACGCCCTCGGCGATCCGAGCGCCGCCCATGCGCGCACCCTTGGCATAGGCCTGGGTGGTGTCGATCGGGTTCGTCTGGCCGTCCTTCGGCAGGAAGACGCCGCCGACGGCGCCTTCCAGATTGAGCATCGGATAGAGGGCGCCGATCTCGGACGGCCCCAGGATCTCGACCTCCAGTCCGAAATTCCGCCCCATGGACGCGCCGCGCTTCAGCTCCTCCATGCGCTCGTCGTTGAGCGCGAGGCCAATCGCGCCGTTCTGCTTGAAGCCGGTCGCCTGGCCGGTCTCGGCTTCGAGGGTCTGAAAAAGCTCGGAGGTGTATTTGGCGAGCTCCGTCATGTTGCGCGTGGCGCGCAACTGCCCGACCAGGCCGGCGGCATGCCAGGTGGTCCCTGACGTCAGCTGCTTCCGCTCGAGCAGGACGACGTCCGTGATGCCGAGCTTGGTCAGGTGATAGGCGATCGAGCAGCCGATGATGCCACCACCGATAATGACCACGTCCGCCTGTGCCGGCAGTTCGTCGACCATGACGCTCCCTTCCCCTTTTGTTCCTGGCCCAAGTCAAGCCCGGGGCGGCCCGCCCCCGCCCGCCTTAGAGGTCGCGGCGGTAGTTGGGGGCTTCGCGCGTGATCGCGACGTCGTGCACATGCCCCTCGCGCACGCCGGCCTGGGTGACGCGCAGGAAGGTGCAGCCTTTCTGCATCGCGGCGATGTCCGGATTGCCGGTATAGCCCATGGCCGCCTTCAGGCCGCCGACCAGCTGGTGCACGATGGTGTTGAGCGGGCCGCGATAGGGCACCTGGCCCTCGATGCCTTCGGGCACCAGCTTCAGGGTGTCCTGGACCTCCTGCTGGAAATAGCGATCGGCCGAGCCACGCGCCATCGCCCCGAGCGACCCCATACCGCGGTAGGATTTATACGAGCGGCCCTGGTACAAATAAACCTCGCCCGGGCTTTCGGTGGTGCCGGCGAACAGCGAGCCGATCATGGCACAGTCGGCGCCGGCGGCGATCGCCTTGGCGAGGTCGCCACTCGATCGGATACCGCCGTCGGCGATCACCGGCACACCGACTGCCTGGCAGGTCTCGGCGAGATCGAGCAGCGCCGTGAGCTGCGGCACGCCGACGCCCGCGACCACGCGGGTGGTGCAGATCGAGCCCGGCCCGATGCCGACCTTGACCGCGTCGGCGCCCGCGTCGATCAGCGCCTTCGCCCCGTCCCTGGTGGCGATATTGCCGGCGATCAGTTGCACCGCGTTGCTCTGGCGGCGAAGGCGCTCGACCGCCTTGAGCACGCCGACCGAATGGCCATGGGCGGTGTCGACCACGATCACATCGACACCTGCCTCGATCAGGGCCGCGGCCCGCTCCATCGCCTCGTCACCGGTGCCGACCGCAGCCCCCGCGCGCAGGCGGCCCTGATCGTCCTTGACCGCGTGCGGGTTGGTGTCCGCCTTCTCGATATCCTTTACCGTCATCAGCCCCACGAGATGGCCGTCGCCATCGACCACCAGGAGCTTCTCGATGCGGTGGCGGTGCAGAAGCGCGCGCGCCTCGTTGCTGCCGACATCTTCTCTGACCGTCACCAGGTTCTGCGACGTCATCAGGTCGGCGACCGGCACGCTGGTGTCGCTGGCGAAGCGCACGTCGCGATTGGTGAGGATGCCGACCAGCGTCCTGTCCTCGCCCTTGACCACGGGAATGCCGGAAATCTTGTGCTTGGCCATCAAGGCCAGGGCTTCGGCGAGCGTGGCGCTCGGCGGGAGCGTGATCGGGTTGACCACCATGCCGCTCTCGAACTTCTTGACCTGGAGGACTTCCGCGGCCTGGGTCTCGATGTCGAGGTTCTTGTGGATGATGCCGAGCCCGCCCGCCTGGGCCATCGCGATCGCCATCGCGCTCTCGGTCACCGTATCCATGGCCGAGGAGATGAGCGGGATGTTGAGGGTGATGTCCCGGGTGAGCCGGGTGCGGATGTCCGCCTGCGCCGGCAGAATCTCCGAGCGCGCGGGCTGCAGGAGAACGTCGTCGAAGGTGAGTGCTTCGCGGATCATGCCATCTCCTCGCCGGCGGCTGTCTTCAACCCCGAGATCTGTTGCCCGTTGTATAGAGCCGGGAGCCATGCCGGCCAAGCTGTTTGTGCGCCGCGGCGTTCAGGAAATCTCAGGACGGCTGACCATTGCGGAGGCCATCGACTTTGACGATCTCGCTGCGGCGGACGCCGATCGCTTTGGCAAGACCGCGCAATCGGCTGCGCACGCTGTCGCTGTCCGGCACGCTCTCGGTGTTGCACACTTCCAGACGCACCCGGTCCGGCTCGAGCACGATCCTTGCCGCATCCAGGATGTCGGGCACGCTGCCCGAGAAGCGATGGCCGAGCAGCATGGCGCGGCCGAGGATCTGCGCGCGGCGCGTCTGATGCTCCGACAGCAGGCCTATGGCCGGCTGCAGGATCGGATCGTCCGGCTTGCCGTCATAGCGCGCGTGCACGATGGCGGCGAGGCAGACGCGCTCCACATGATCCAGGCTGACGAACGGGAACTGGATCAGCCGCTCGAAGCTGAGCCTCGCCTGGACGGAGGCATGGTCGGGCCAGGCGATGTCGGACAGGGCGCAGGCGGCCACGCGCAGCCGCCGCTCGTCCTCGCTCTCCACCGGAAACAGCCGATTGGTCCAGCGCACCAGCGCCTCCCCGAAGGCGGGGATCCTGGACCGCGGCGTGGCGAAGTCCCAGGCTCCCTCGATCAGCGGATCGAGCCTGCGATCGGCATCGGGAAGCTGCTCGTAGAGCCAGCCCTCGCGCAGGCCGAGAGCGGAAAAGATCACCTTCTCCGGCCGCAGGCGCTTGAGCACACGATCGAGCACCAGGGCGCTGGCGCGCAATGTCCCGATGCGGCGCGTCGGCACGTTGGGCAGGGATGCGACCGCCTGCCGGTCGAGGCGGCGAATCATCTTGGCGAAGTCACGCGCCTCGGGGCCCTCCAGGGTGTAGCCATGGGCGATCTTCACCGGCGCATCGGTCATCGTCATGTGCACGCGAGCGAGGGCGCGCCAGCCGCCGCCGACGGCATAGAAGGTTGGGAAGGTCATGATCGCCGGCAGTTCGGCCGCGAGGATCTCGTCGATCTCGCGCTTCGCCGCCGCCGGGTCCTCCGCCATCCGTTCGGTGATCGGAAGCGCCCCGAGCGGCAGGCTCAGGCGCAGATCCCCGACCCGATCCACGATCGCCTGGGCGAGATCGAGGCTGCCGCCGCCAAGGTCCCCGACCAGACCCTTGGGACGATGGAAGCCGGAGATCACGCCGAGGGCGGCGAAGCGCGCCTCCTCCTGGCCGCTCAGAACGTGGGTCTCAAGGCCGGTCGCCTCCTGGATCGCCTGCACCAGCAAGGGGCCGTTGCGCGCGCGCCTGACCGCCTCGGTGGCGATGATGTCGATCCGGCTGACACCCATGGCCGCCGCAACCGCGGCATAGCGATGCAGCGCATGCAGCGTCTGCTCGATCGCGTCGTCGGCCAGCGCACCGGTTCTGGCGAGGCCGTCGCCGAGACCGCAGAGCGACTTCTCGTTAAATCGCGGGAGAGGCGCGCGCCCCAAATGATCATAAACCACAAGGCGAACTGAATTGGATCCGATATCGATGACGGCGTAATGTCCATTGCCGTCACGCGTCATCTGGTCGTCTCGCTGTCCGCTCGTGACGATCGAACGTGCCTCCGCGGGGCGTGGGTCGGCGGTGCTGCCGAGTTCACCTCTTGACATAAGGGGGCCTTATATCCCTGGAATGATCTGCTGACCAGCCGGGAACGCTCGGCCGCTTCGATCACGTGCAGGCGACTGGAGAGGGACAATCTTGATCGGCGATTCCGGCGTCGTAGCGCTGATTCTCATGGCCACCATGGTTCTCTTCATCTGGAACCGTTGGCGTTACGACGTGGTCGCCGTCCTGGCGCTGATGACCGCGGTCGCCTTCGGCATCGTCCCTGCGGCCGAGGCCTTTACCGGCTTCGGACACCCCGCCGTGATCACGGTCGCCGCCGTGCTGGTGATGAGCCAGGCGCTGCAACGTTCGGGCATCGTCGATCATCTCGCGAGCGCGATCGCCTCGCTCGGCCACCGCGCCTGGAGGGAGACGGTGCTGACGGCGTCGGTCACCGCCGGGCTCTCCGCCTTCATGAACAATGTCGGGGCGCTGGCCCTGATGCTGCCGGTCGCCGTGCGCAATGCCGAGCGGCGCGGCATCGCAGCGTCGATCGTGCTGATGCCGCTCGCTTTCGCGAGCCTCCTGGGCGGGCTCGTGACCCTGATCGGGACGCCGCCCAATATCGTGATCGCTGCAGCGCGCGCCCGGGCGGGCGGCGAGCCGTTCCACATGTTCGACTTCACCCTGGTCGGCCTGCCCGTCGCGGTCGCAGGTCTGCTCTATATCGGCCTGTTCGGCCGGAAGCTTCTGCCCTCGCGCCACCGGCGCGCACCCGTGGGCGATCGTTTCCGCCTCGGCAGCTATCTGATCGAGGCCAAGGTGCAGCCCTCCTCACCCCTGGTCGAGGCCACGGTTCAGCGCCTGGAGGAGATCTGCGACAACGAGGCCACGGTGATGTCGATCATTCGCGGCGGCCACCGGCATCTGGCGCCCGGCAGCGCGGATCGTCTGGAGGCAGGCGACGTGCTGATCCTGCAGGGCGATCCACTGGCACTCCGGCCGCTGCTCGATCAGCAGGGGCTGACCTCCATGGACGATGTCCATGTCAATCATGCCGCCCTGACCTCGGACGACGTCATTCTGGTCGAGGCCATGGTCATGCCGAAGGCGCCGATCGAGGGCCGCTCGATGCGCCGCCTCAGGATGCATGAGACCTACGGCGTCAACCTGCTTGCCATGGCGCGCCAGGGACATCCGCCCGCGGCGAGGCTGGCCAGCGTCAGCTTTCAGATCGGCGACGTGCTGCTGCTGCAGGGTCATCGCGACACCTTGCAGAAGATCATGCCCATGCTCGGCTGCCTGCCGCTGGCGGAGCGCGGCTTCAACCATCAGACCAACCGGACCTCCATCCTGCCGCTCGCGATCTTCGTGCTCTCGGTGCTGTCCGCCGCCGTCGGTCTCGCACCTGTCCAGATCGCGTTCGTCACGGCGGTGCTCGCCATGGTGCTTACGGGCTCGATCCCGGCGCGCGACGTCTATGCCGGCATCGAGTGGCCGGTGATCATCCTGCTCGGCAGCCTGATCCCGATCGGCGAGGCGCTGGAAACCACCGGCGCCACCGCGCTGATCGCAGGCGGCATCGCTTCGGTCGCCGCCGATCTGCCGCTCTGGGCGCTGCTCGCGCTGGTCATGGCCTGTTCCATGCTGCTGTCGGATCTGATCCACAACACGCCGACCGCCGTCCTGATGGCGCCGATCGGCCTCAGCCTCGCCAAGGCCCTGGACGTTCCCGCCGACGCCCTGCTGATGGCGATCGCGATCGGCGCCGCGTCCCCCTATCTGACGCCGATCGGCCACCAGTCGAACACGCTGGTGATGGGCCCGGGCGGCTACCAGTTCGGGGATTATTGGAAGCTCGGCCTGCCGATGGACCTGGTCGTCCTGGCGACCGCCGTGCCGTTGATCATGTGGGTCTGGACAAGCTAGTGGTGTGACCACGTCTTCGGGTTTGCGCACGGCTCCCGATGGCGGCGTCGGCATGTTCGCAAGAGGGAAGGCAGCCCCAAGGGGGCACAGCCATCAAGCCCAACATGGTTATCGATGGCTGATAGCCTTTTTGCCGCCGGCTTTACGATCTCTTAACCACGCCGCGTCACCATGACGACCTGGTCCATGCGATCCTGGGAGTCCGAGCCGCGCGCCCCTTTTTGCAGGCGGACGGAGTCCAAGGATCGCATGGACCAGACTGCAGAGGATGGTGCCAAAAGCTTAAGATTTCGTTTACGGGAGCGGCGACAGCGGCTGACAAAGTGTCGCCATGGCTTAGCGCCGACGGCGGCGCGGGCGGCTGTCGGCTTCGCTCGTGAGCCCGGCCGCGCGCCGGCGCTGGCGCAGGGACTGCAGGATCGCCATGCGCTCGGCTTCGTCGGCAAAGGGCCAGCGCGCGATCTCCTCGCTCGTGCGCATGCATCCGAGGCAGCGCCTCGTCTCGGGGTCGAGCGTGCACACGCCGACACAGGGAGAGGGGAGATCGATCACCGGCAACCTCGAAAGCCGAACCGCGTCGGCAAGGTGAGCTCCATCTATCTGGCCATGCCCAAAATCGCCGGTTCCGACAAGGCTTGATTGTCTGCACACGACCGGATGATGTGCGCCCGCGACAGCCGGGCGGCGACCTTCTTGACACAGGGCTTGGGGTCGCGCAAAGCGGTGGTGTCAGGTATTGGCGCGGGGGAAGCCATGGCGAGGTCAGGACGACGCAGCAGGGATCGGCGCGAGCGGTCCGGCAAGGTCAATCAGCGCCCCTGGCGTCAGGTCGAAAACCCGTTCCCGCCGATGGAGATCCTGGATGCGGATGGGCTCGAGGCGATCGAAGACGCGGCGCTCACCATCCTCGAAGAGATCGGGATGGATTTTCTCCACCCGCGCGCTCACGACATTCTGCGCGACGCCGGCGCCCGGCATGAGGCCGGCACCGACCGGGTGCGCTTCGATCGCGGGCTGATCCGGGAAAGCGTGGCCAAGGCGCCGTCGCGCTACACGCTGTTCGCGAGAAATCCCGCGCACAATCTCGAGATCGGCGGGCGCTGGATCACCTTCGGCGCGGTCTCGAGCCCGCCCAACGTCTCCGATGTCGCCGGTGGGCGGCGGCCGGGCAACAAGCGGGATTTCGACAATCTGGTACGCCTCGGCCAGTCCCTGAACTGCGTCCACCTGTTCGGCGGCTATCCGGTCGAGCCGGTCGACCTGCCGCCCGCGACCCGCCATCTCGACTGTATCCAGAGCTTCGTCCGCCTGTCGGACAAGCTCTACCATGCCTATTCGCTCGGCCGTGGGCGCATTCTCGATGGCATCGAGATGGCGAGGATCGCGCGCGGCATCAGCGAGGAGCAGTTCTGCCGGGAGCCCAGCCTGACCACGGTGATCAACACCAGCTCGCCGCTCAGGCTGGATGGCCCGATGATCGAGGGCATGATCGAGATGGCACGGTGTAACCAGTGCATCATCATCACGCCCTTCACCCTCTCGGGCGCCATGGCGCCGGCGACCATCGCAGGCGCCCTCGCACAGCAGCATGCCGAGGCGCTCGCCGCGATCGCGTTCGCCCAGATCGTCCAGCCGGGCTGCCCGGTGATGTATGGCGGCTTCACCTCGAATGTCGACATGAAGTCAGGCGCTCCGGCCTTCGGCACGCCCGAATATGCGAAGGCGGTCATCGCCGGCGGTCAGCTCGCGCGCCGCATCGGCATTCCTTATCGCACTTCCGGCGTGAATGCGGCGAATGCGATCGATAGTCAGGCGGCCTATGAGGCGATGATGTCGCTCTGGCCCGCAATTATGGCGCATGGCAACATGATCAAGCATGCGGCCGGCTGGCTGGAGGGCGGCCTCACCGCCTCCTTTGAAAAGATGGTGATGGACGCCGAGCTCCTGCAGATGATGACCGACTTCCTGCTGCCGCTCGAGGTCAACGAAGACACCCTCGGCCTGGATGCCATCCGTGAGGTTGGCCCGGGCGGGCATTTCTTCGGCACGGCGCACACCCTCGCCCGCTTCGAGACCGCCTTCTACCCGCCGCTGCTCTCGGACTGGCGGAATTTCGAGACCTGGGAGGAGGCCGGCCGCCCTCTGACCCTCGACCATGCCAGCCGCGTGGTCGGCGAGCTGCTCGCGGACTACCAGCCGCCGCCGCTGGATCCGGCGATCGACGAGGAACTGGACGCGTTCATCGCGACCCGGCGCGAAGCCGGCGGCGTGGCGGCCTGACGGCGCGCGCGCCTACTCCTTGACCGCGCCGGTCAGGCTGGAGACGTAGTAGTCCACGAAGAAGGAGTAGATGATCGCCACCGGCACCGAGCCCAGGAGGGCGCCGGCCATCAGCGAGCCCCAGTGGTAGACGTCGCCTTCGACCAGCTGGGTCAGCACCGCCACCGGCACGGTCTTGTTCTCCGAACTCTGGATGAAGGCGAGCGCGTAGATGAACTCGTTCCAGGAGAGCGTGAAGGCGAAGATGCCCGCCGAGATCAGCCCGGGCACGGCGAGCGGCAGCGTGATCTTCCACATGATCTGCAGGCGCGTCGCACCGTCCACCAGCGCGCATTCCTCGAGCTCGTAGGGGATCGACTTGAAATAGCCGATCAGGAGCCAGGTGCAGAACGGGATCAGGAAGGTCGGATAGGTCAGGATCAGCGCCATCGGGCTGTCATAGAGGCCGAAGCGGAAGACCATGGTGGCGAGCGGAATGAACAGGATCGAAGGCGGCACCAGATAGGCGAGATAGATCGCAAGCCCGACCCATTCCGAGTTCTTGAACTTCAGCCGCTGGATGGCATAGGCGGCGAGCACGCTCGCGAACAGCGAGATCACGGTCGACACCACGGCGACCGTCATGGTGGTGACCAGCCATTGCGGGTAGTCGGTCTCGAACAGCAGCTTCTTGACGTTGGCGAGCGTCGGCGAGCTGATCCAGAACGGGTTGTATTCCTTGTAGTTGTAGAGCTCCTCGTTGGATTTGAAGGTGGTGATCGCCATCCAGTAGAAGGGAAACAGAAGGATGACCACGAACGCGATCAGCGGCGTGTAGACGGTCACGATCAGCCTGGGCAGCGAGGCCCATTCGAGCGCGCCCGAACGCTCCGGCACAGCGGTGGGCGCCACCCGTTCGTGATCCGCCGTCTGGCCAACGTCAGTCATGATGCGATTCCCGACGCTCAGTCATCCTTGCCGCCCTGCTGCCATTTGCGGTTGGCGAGCGCGAAGTAGCTGAAGCAGGTGGCGAAGATCAAAAACGGAATCATCGCCACCGCGATCGCCGCCCCCTCGCCCAGATAGCCGCCGGTGATGCCGCGCTGGAAGGCGAGCGTCGCCATGAGATGGGTGGAGTTCACCGGACCGCCGCGGGTGATCGCGTAGACCAGCTGGAAGTCGGTGAAGGTGAACAGCACCGAAAACGTCAGGACGACCGCGAGGATCGGCATCAGCAGCGGCAGCGTGATGTGCCAGAAGCGCCGCCAGGCGCTGGCGCCGTCGATCATCGCCGCCTCGTACAGCGAGGGCGAGATGGTCTGCAGCCCGGCGAGCAGGCAGATCGCGACGAACGGAATGCCGCGCCAGATATTGGCGACGATCAGCGAGGCGCGCGCATTGTTGGGCACGCCCAGAAAATCGATATAGCTGTCGCGCCAGCCGAGCACGTCGACCAGCACATAGGAGATGATCGAGAACTGCGGATCGTAGATCCACCAGAACGCGATCGCGGACAGCACCGTCGGCACGATCCAGGGCAGAAGGATCAAGGCGCGCAGGATCGACTTGAACGGCAGGGTGCGGTTCAGGAGAAGCGCCAGCCAGAGCCCGAGCGTGAACTTGCCGATGGTCGCGACCACCGTATAGACAATGGTGAACCAGACGGCGCCCCAGAACACCTTGTCGGTGAACAGCCAGCTGTAGTTCTCGAAGCCGATGAACTCGCCGGCCCTGCCGATCTTGGTGTCGGTGAAACCGAGCCAGACGCCCAGGCCGAGCGGGTAGGTCAGAAAGAGAAGCAGCAGGCCCGCGGCCGGAAGCATGAACAGGAAGACCAGCACCCGGCGATTGTCGAAAAATCTGGTGAGCCAGCCATCCTCGACTCGCGCGAGACCCTGCCTAGCCGTGGTCGCCAAAGGCGCCTCCTTCGGTCCGTTCTGCGGGACCGGCCGGCGCCGGTCCCGCTACGGTCATGCGGTCACCTGAAGTAGCGAAGCGTCCGCCGCTCGGCTTCGGCCACCGCCTCTTCCGGCGTCGCCTCGCCAGCACAGACCGACGCGATCATCTGCACGATCACGAATTCCGAAAGCACCACCGAGGACTGCTCGCTGATGCTGCCGGAATAGCCGTCCCAAAGCGCGTCCCGGAAGACATGCTTGTAGGGCTCGTGCTTCGGATCGGTCGTCCACACCGGATGGCTGTCATAGGTCTGCAGCGGATGGTTCCAGTAGCCGATGCAGGCGTCCAGATAAGGCGCGTACTGTTCTTCCTCCATCATGAAGCGGAGATATTCCTTGGCCGCATTCGGATAGGGGGTGTAACCGAACACCATCGAGTTCACCACCAGCGCGCGCTGGGTCGGACGGCCGACAGGGCCGATCGGCACCTCGGCGTGGTAGATGTCTTCGGCGAGCGCCTTGACCGCCGCATCGTCCGAGTTCTTGGCGGCGTAGTAGATCGAGATGCCGTTCTGGGTGAGCCCGATCTCGCCGGCGAGAAACGCCTTGTTGTTGGACGGGTCGAGCCAGGACAGCGTGCCCGGGATGAAGGTGTCGTAAAGCGCCTTGGCGTACTTCACCGCCTCGATCGTCTCGGGGCTGTTCAGGACGACATTGTCGTCGTCGTCGAGCAGCTTGCCGCCATGGGCCCACACCACCCAGGTGCACCAGCCATTGGCGTCGCCGACCGCATTGCCGAGGGCGTAGCCCGCGGGATGGCCGACCTCCTTCAGCTTCTGGCAGCAGGTGAGGAAGCCGTCGAGATCGTTCGGCGGGGTCTCGTAGCCGGCCTCCTGGAGGAAGGACTTGCGATAGACCTGGGTGCCGCCGGAGGCGCCCAGCGGCATGCCGATCCAGCGGCCGTCCTTGATGCCGTATTTCTCGGCAAGCGGCCACCAGCCGCCGTATTTCTCGCCGAGATAGGTGGCGAGATCGGTGAGATCGAGCACCTTGTCGGCGAATTTGTGCGGATCGTCGGACCAGGCCATGACCACGTCGGGGCCGCTGCCGACATTGGCCGCGGTGGCGACCTGCGGGCGCAGATCCTCCCAGCTGGAGATGTCGACCTTGACGTCGACGCCGGTGGCCTCGGTGAATTTCTTCGAGTTTTCCAGGAACAGGCGCTCGTCGCCGTCGACGAACTTGCTCGGGCGCAGCACGCGCAGGCTGGCGCCGTCCTCGATCGGCTGATCCGGCGGCGTGGGGTCCGCGAGCGCATAGGACTGGGCATGCGCGCGGCGGTTCGGCAGGCCGATCAAGGCCGCACCGGCGACGGCACCAGCGCCGATCTTGATGCTGTCACGGCGGGTGAATCTATTCATTGCACTCTTCTCCCTGAGCGTTACGGCCCGTCAGCGCTTGACGCGACAGGTCTGTTTTTCGGCTGAGCCAACACTAGCGTATTCGCGATCGCGTTAGCAACGCTCTGCGCCTGAAGAATCGACGAAAGGGCGCGAGGCGCCGGCTTCCGCGACGGCCTGCCCCGGCCTCGAAGGCAGCCGCACGGCCTTCGGCGCGCATGGCGGCGCGCAGCCGCTTTTCCGAAGATCGGGGCGCTCCCCCTCATTGTTCGATCGGCGATCAGCGGATACAAGGTGAGAAAGGATCCGCCCGCGAGCGGTCGCCGGCGGCTTTGACCGGAACGGCGACCGGAGCGGCAGCATCCCCGGCGGCAAAGGGAGGCGTCATGACGCGAGTCAACCGTGCGATCGAACTCCTGGAACGTGGTCAGCCGATCTTCTATGCAGGCGTCAAGGAACTCGGCTTCGCGAGCGGGCAGCGCCACGCCGCCACCTGGGCCGACTATCTCTGCATCGACCTGGAGCATCTGCCCTTCGACATGGCCGGGCTCACCGCCTTCATGGACGGGCTGATCGCCGCCGGCCCGACCGCGAGCGGCCATCGCACGCCCGCGGTAATCGTCACCCTGCCGACCGACGGCACCGACGAGGCCATGGTCAGAACCAACAGCTGGATGGTCAAGCAGGTGCTCGCCACCGGCGTCCACGGGCTGATGCTCTGCCATGTGGAAAGCCCGGGCGCGGTGCGCGCCTTCGTCGAAAGCGCCCGCTATGCCTGCCAGCCGGCCTTCGACGAGCGGATCGGCCAAGGCCGGCGCGGCGCCGGCGTCCAAGGCGACGTGGCGCCCCGCTGGGGCATGTCGGCCTCGGAGTATCTGGACAAGGCCGACGTCTGGCCGCTCAATCCCGCGGGCGAGCTGATGCTCGGCCTCAAGATCGAGGACCCGCGAGCACTTCCCCAGGCGGAGGCGTGCATCGGCGTCCCCGGCATCGCGCTCGCCGAATGGGGCCCCGGCGACATGGGCATGGGATTCGGCCTGAAGGAGGCGCATGATCCCCCCTACGCGCCCGAGATGCTGGAGGCGCGCGGCATCGTCAAGGCGGCCTGCGACAAGGCCAGGGTCGCCTTTCTCGATATCGTCAAGCCGGAGACCGTGGCGGCGCAACTCGACGACGGCGTGCGCGTCGGCGCCGCCACCGAGGAAGCGGCCGCGATCGGCAGGCGCCATAGCGGGCGGGCAAGCTGAGCATGGCGAGCCGGACGGTCGTCAGCATCGAAAAGGATGCGTTCCTGATCGACGGCGTGCCGACCTATGCCGGACGCCGCTTCGGCGCCATGAAGATCGAGGGGCTGCTCCTGAACGCGCGCCTGGTGCAGGGCGTGTTCGACGACCGCAACCCCGAGACGCGATCACGCTGGGCCTATCCCGACGGTCCCTGGGACGCCGAGCGCAACACCTCGGCGTTCATCGCCGCGATGCCCGCCTGGCGCGAAGCGGGCCTGCTCAGCTTCACCATCAATCTCCAGGGCGGCAGCCCGGAGGGCTACAGCAAGGCGCAGCCCTGGGACAATGCCGCGTTCACCCGCGAAGGCGAACCCGAGCCCGCCTATCTCCAGCGCCTCGGGCGCATTCTCGATGCGGCGGACGACCTCGGCATGGCGCCGATTCTCGGCCTTTTCTATTTCGGCCAGGACCGGCGCCTGCATGACGAGCGCGCGGTGGTGCGCGCGGTCGAGGCGGTGACCGACTGGCTGATCGAGCGCAGTGACCGCCATGTGCTGATCGAGATCGCCAACGAGGTCGACGTCGGCCATTACACGCGCGACATCCTGAAAGCGCATCGCTGCCACGAGCTGATCGAGCTGGTGCAGGTGAAGTCCATGGGACGCCTGGACACGCCGGCCGGGCGCCTCCTGGTCAGCACCAGCACGCGCGGCGGCACGCAGCCGCCCGATCCGATCATGCGCGTCGCCGACTTCATCCTGCTGCACGGCAACAGCGTGGAGGAGCCCGAGCGCATCCGCGAAATGATCCGCACCTGCCGCGGCAATCCCGTGTACAAGGGCCAGCCGATCGTCTTCAACGAGGACGATCATTTCGCCTTCGATGAAGCGGACAACAACATGCTCGCCGCGATCGGGGCCTATGCGGGCTGGGGCTATTTCGACTATCGCAGGGACGGCGAAGGCTTCGACGAGGGCTATCAGAGCGTGCCCGTCAACTGGTCGATCAGCTCCGAACGCAAGCGCGGTTTTTTTGGCCTTCTCGCCAAGATCACCGGTGCAGGTGACGACATCCGACAACCCATGGCAGGAGAAGGTTCATGACAGCAGAGATCGCCGTGATCGGCGCGCAGCGGCCCGAAGTGCAGGCGGCCCTGGAAGCGGAGTTCACCGTGCACAACGTCTATCAGGAAGCGGACCGGGCCGCTGCGCTGCAGCCGATCGCCGAGCGCATCCGCGGCGTGGTCACCAACGCCATGGCCGGCGTGCCGACCGAGGTGATCGACGTCCTGCCCAATCTCGAGCTCGCCGCGATCATGGGCGTGGGCCTGGAAAAGACCGACACCGCCCGCGCCAAGGAGCGGGGCGTCACGGTCACCACCACGCCGGTCCTCTACGACGACGTGTCCGATCTCGGCATCATCCTCGCGATGACCGCGTGCCGCCGCATCGTGCAGGCGGACAAGTTCGTGCGCTCCGGGCAATGGCTGCAGGGCCGCTACCCGCCCTCCACCAAATTCTCGGGCAAGCGCGCCGGCATTCTCGGCTATGGCCGCATCGGCGTCGCCCTCGCCAAGCGCCTCGAAGCCTTCGGCATGACCATCGGCTATTACGACCCCCTGCCCAAGGAAGGTGTGCTCTACAAGGCCTATCCCTCGGCCAAGGCGCTGGCCGAAGACGTCGACATCCTGTTCCTCGCCGCGGCCGGCGGCCAGGGATCGGGGCACATCGTCACCGCCGAGATCCTGGACGCGCTTGGACCCACGGGGGTCTTCGTCAACATCGCGCGCGGCTGGCTGGTGGACGAGCCGGCTCTGGTCGACGCCCTCCAGAACGGCCGCATCGCCGCCGCCGGCCTCGATGTGTTCGAGGACGAGCCCAAGGTGCCGGAGGCGCTGTTCGCCATGGACAATGTCGTGCTGACGCCGCATGTCGCCAGCAACACCCAGGAGACGGTCAAGGCGATGGGCGACTGTGTGCTCGACAATGTCCGCTCCTGGTTCGCCGGCAAGGGCGCCGTCACCCCCATCGCCTAACCGTGCGACGGTTTCGTTGGCCTATCCGTGTCCGAGGGTGAGGATGCGGCGTTCGATTTGACGGAGATGGTGGATGGACGAGAAGCTCGCCGCCATGCGCGAGGACTACCGGAAGGGCGGCTTATCCGAGGCGGATGTCGCCGCCGATCCGATCACCCAGTTCAGGCGCTGGTTCGATGCCGCGGTCGAAGGCGGGGTCTACGAGCCCAACGGCATGACGCTGGCCACGGTCGGCGAGGACGGCCAGCCGAGTGCGCGCATCGTGCTCTTGAAGGGATTCGATGAGCGTGGCCTCGCCTTCTACACCAACAAGGAAAGCCGGAAGGGCGAGCAGCTCGCCGCCAACGCCAAGGCGGCGCTGACCTTCTGGTGGGGACCTCTCGAACGCCAGGTGCGCTTCGAGGGCGTGATCGGCGATGTCGAGGCGGACCTGGCGGACGACTACTACGCCAGCCGCCCGCTCGGCAGCCGCATCGGCGCCTGGGCCTCGCCGCAGAGCCGGGTGGTCGCGAGCCGCGACGTGCTCGACCAGGCGGAACGGGCGTTCTCGGAACAATACGCCGACGGCAACCCGCCCCGTCCGCCGCACTGGGGCGGCTACCGCCTGGCGCCGGAGCGCGTCGAGTTCTGGCAAGGCCGGAGCTCCCGCCTGCACGATCGTCGGTGCTACCGTCTGGCCGGTGGCCAGCAGTGGGTGATCGAGCGGCTGGCACCGTAGCCCGCGACGTCGCCCCCTTCACTCCGCCGCGCGCTCGATTCGGCGCGACCGCGAAGGAAGGCGCTCGATTCCGGCCCACCCGCGCGACCGCGAAGGAAGAATGAGGCGGCGCGCAACGCTCTTCACCTTTTCGTGCGATGGTCGCTGTCTTGATGGTCCATGCGATCCGCAAGGTCCGTGCCTGGCCCTCTCTCCTGCGGGCGCGCGGGTCCCAGGAACGCATGGACCAGACACTGATCCTGACAGGTCAGGGTTAAGATTTCGTCAACATTGATCCACCATCGCTGCCCAACGCCATCATGCAGCGTCAAACAAACGACTGCGGAGAGAACACAGGGCACGGCAGGAACAACGGAGAGTTTGACATCTCACCCGCGCTCAGAGAAGGGCTGTTGGGCGCAGGCTGAACCCCTATGCGGGCGGCCGTCGAGCGAAGCATTGGGCGAGCGAAGCATTGGGCGAGCGAAGCGTCGGGTGGAAGTCTCACGCCTCGATCAGCGCCTTCACCTGCTCCAGCCGGTCGGCGTCATCGGGCGTCTTGTCCTGGCGCCAGCGGAGGATGCGCGGGAAGCGGACCGCTATGCCGGATTTGTGGCGGCTCGACAGGCTCATGCCCTCGAAGGCGATCTCGAACACATGGTGCGGCGTGACCTCGCGAAGGGCCCCTGCGAAAAACGGTGTTCTGCCGGATCCAGCGATCGAGGGTTCGGATCTCCTCGTCGAGAGGCCTGAATAGGCTTTCGCAATCGGCACCAGCTCCCACCGTTCCAGACGCCGAAGGTGTAGTCGGTGAACAGATTGGCGCGCCGCCCGGAGCCGGCATTGGCGTAGATCAGGACGCCGTCCAGCGTGAACGGATCGACCTTCCACTTCCACCAGTCGCCACGCTGACGGCCGGTGCCGTAGGCAGACGTCCGGCGCTTCAGCATCAGCCCTTCGACCCGTCTCGCACGGGCTTCGTTGCAGGCCTCCGGCCAGGTCCTGCCAGGACCCGGCCTCGATCAGCGCGGATGCCATGAGCGGCCTGCCGACCGCCTCAACCACGGCTTCGAGCCGGGCGCGACGTTCGCTGAGCGGCAGGGCGCGCAGATCCTGACCTGCCTCCTCCAGGAGATCGTAGGCGAGAAACCCGACCGGCGCCTCCTTCAGGGTTTTGGCGCCGAGCGTCTTCCTGCCGATGCGCTGCTGCAGTACGGAAAACGGCATGACGCCCGCCTCGTTCCAGGCGAGGATCTCGCCGTCGAGCACGACGCCGTCGGGCAGGCGCTCGGCCATGACGGCGATCTCGGGATAGCGGTCGATCACCGGCTCCTCGCCGCGCGTCCAGAGATAGTTTTCGCCCGCACGCCGGATCAGCTGGCCGCGTATGCCGTCCCACTTCCATTCCGCGATCCAGTCCCCGACCGGGCCGAGGGTCTCGGCCTGCTGTTCCAGCGGCGAGGCGAGGAAGAAGGGCTAGGGCCGGGAGCGGTCGTCGTCGGCGCTTTTGGGATCGAGCAGTTTTTCATACCAGGCCGCGGTCGGCTGCCACTGGCCCATCAGCCGGTGGCTGATCGCCGGGCGGGGCAGATCGGAGACGGTGGCGAGCGCGCGCACCACCAGAAGCTTCGACACGCCCACCCGAAAGGCGCCGGTCAGCAGCTTGTTCAGCAAAAAAATCTCGGCGCGCGGCAGGTGGTTCCACCACGCGGTGACGGTCCGTTCCTGGATGTCGGCCGATTGGCCGCGCAGCGGCAGGATGCCGTCCTCCATCCAGGCCGACAGCGAGCGGGCCGCGCCCGCGGGCTCGACCAAGCCTTGGTCGACCAGGAGGGAGACGGTCTCGGCGCTGTCCCCGACGGCGGCATGGGCGTCGGTGACCAGCCAGTCGGGATAGCCTGTGGCGTTCAGCGCCCACTCCCGCAGCAGGCGGCCGGAGATCAGGCGCTTCAGGCGCTGTCCGGTGAGGAAAAACACGGCCCAGGCCGCATCCTCCGGCGGCACGTCCCGGAAATAGTCGACCATCGCCTGCACTTTGGCGTTGGTCTTGGTGGTGCGGTCGAGATCGGCGTAGAGCCGGCTAAAACGCTGCATTTTCAGCAGGTTGTCGTCGTCGGTTCATGTATCGTCGCCTTCGCCTTCGAACAGCGTGGCGAGCGGCTCGGCGTCAATGTTTTTCGACTCCTTCAGATAGCGTGCGAGCGTGTCGCTATAGCCGTGAGTGGCATAAACTTTCTTCGCGCCGGTGGCCTCGATCGTCTGCAGCAGGCCCGGCCAGTCGGCGTGGTCGGAAAGCACGAACCCCTCGTCGAAGCCGCGCCGTCTTCGATGGCCGCGCACCCGCATCCAGCCCGACGCGAAGGCCGTGCCGCAGTCACCGAGGCGTTGCATCCAGGGCGAGCCGAAGGCGGAGGGCGGCGCGATCACCAGCTCGCCCGCAAAGCTTTTGTCCTTGGGCTGATCCAGGACCGTCGCGGTCTCCGGCAGGGCAATTCCAGCCTCGCGATAGGCGGGCATCAGAGCGTCCACAGCCCCATGCAGGTAAATCACGCGATCGGCGGCCTGCCGATGCCGGGCGATCTCGGCGAGCAGGCGCTGGGCCTTGCCGAGCGCATAGCAGAAGACCACGGACGCCCTGCCCGCCTCGGCATTCGCCTGCCACCAGCGCATCAGCTCGCGCATCACCTGCTCGATCGGGTCCCAGCGATAGATCGGCAGGGCGAACGTCGCCTCCGTGACGAAGACGTCGCAGGGCACCGGCTCGAAGGTCTCGCAGCTCGGATCCTCGTCGCATTTGTAGTCGCCCGAGATCACCCAGACCTCGCCGTCCACCTCGATCCTCACCTGCGCCGATCCGAGCACATGCCCCGCCGGATGGAAGCTGGCGACGGCGTCGCCGAGCGGGACTCTGGTGCCGTAGGCGTGGGCTTGGATGGCGGTGTCCTGTCCCAGCCTTTTCTTCAGCAGGCCTACGCCGCTTTTCGCGGCGTGATAGTGCGACGAGCCGGGGCGGGCGTGGTCGGCATGGGCGTGAGTGATCAGCGCTCGCTCGACCGGCTTCCAGGGGTCGATATAAAAATCGCCGGCCGGGCAGTAGAGGCCTTTCGGCGTGAGCGTTACGACGTCGCGCACCATGTCGTCACTTCGGCAAGGCGAGAACGTCGAGATGGCCGACGGTCAGCGCGAGGCGCTTTTCGTCGATCTCGCCGCAGCGGCGCGCACGCCAGGCCTCGAGCGGCAAGGTCGGATCGATCTCGCCGGCGGCCGCGGCGATGCCGTCGACCATCGCTTGCAGGATCGAACCGTCGTCGGCGCCGAACACCCAGTCGCTGGGGGCGACGCGAACGTCGCGATCGTCTCCTCGAAGCCGTTCGGCAAGATACGAGGCCGCATCCGGGCCGAGCGCAGGACCGAACCCCTTGTCCGAGCACTGGTGCCGGTTGAAGGCCGCGTTCACGGCCTCGTCGCTCGGATCGACCGGGTCCCAGACCATGCGACCGTCGAAGGAAAGCGTCATCAGCATCGGCATGTCGCGGCAACGCTCGATCAGGGCATCCAGCCAAGCGGCCGATGTCAGATCCAGCAACGCAGCGGCGGTGATCCCGACGCCGGGGCGGATCGACAGCTCGCCCAGCTCGCGCGCGAGATCGAGCGTCCGGCTGGCGACCGCGATGCCGGCAGGTCGGGTTTCGGCAAGGCAGGCGAGCAGCCGCGGGTCGTGATCGACGCAAGTCCAGCGCTGGGTCGGCGGCAGGTGGGGGGCGAGGAAGCGGAGGTTGGAGCCGGTGCCGGAGCCGAGATCGATCAGCTCGGGCGACGGGCCGAGGGCGTCGACGAAATCCCTGGTCAGATCGCGATCGCGCACGGCGTGGTCGTAGGGTTCGCGAAGGGCCAGCCAGGACGGATCGAACCCGGCCATCAGCCGATGGCCCGGTCGAGAATGGCGGCGAACTGGCGGGTCGACTCCTCCCAGCTTTGCAGCTCCAGCCGAGCTTCGGCGGCAGCGTCAGCCAGGTGCCGGTGGCACTCGGGATCGGTCAGCACCGAGCGAAGGGCGTCCGCCAGCGCCTCCGGATCACCCGGCGGAACGAGGAGGCCCGCCCCTTCCGGCACGGTTTCGGGAATGGCGCCGGCCGTGGTCGAGACGATCGGGAGCGCGCGGGCCAGCGCCTCGGTCAGGACCATGCCATAGCCCTCGTGATGGGAGGCAAGGACGAAGAGATCGGCGCCGTCATAGAGCCGGGCGAGCCCGGCTTCGTCCTGCTCGCCGATCAGAGCGACGCGCTCGGCGAGGTCAAGCGCTTCGACGCTTCGTTCGATCTCGGCGGCGTGCTCGGGGTCCCAGGCCGCACTGCCCACCAGGTTTAGATGCCAGTCCAGATCGGTCAGCCCGGCGAGCGCGTCGAGCAGGGTCAGATGCCCCTTCCGCCTCGTCAGCGACCCGACAGTCAGGAGCTGCCGTGGTCCATGACCACCCGAGCCCCTGGCAGGGGCCGCCGGATCGACGCCGGGGAGAACTACCGAGACCCGCGCCGGGTCGATGTCGAACTTGGCGAGGTCGCGGCGCGTGCCGGGGCTGGTAACGATCAGGCGGGAGGCACGATGCATCAGCCGGCCTTCCGCCGTGGCGAAGCGCACGACCTCGTCCTGGGTAAGCCCGGTCTCCATGGCGAGCGGATGGTGGATCAGACCGACCCACGGTGTGGGCAGGCGATCCACATGGTCCTCGAAGGCGAGCAGCGCCAGGCCGTCGATCACGACCGGGTCGCTGCCGACCCCGTCAGCGGCGAGGCGCGCCGCCGCCACCGCCACCTCGTCGGCATCGGGGAAGCGGCCCGGCAGTTCGTGCACCTCGACCCTGCGGCCGAGCGCTCTGAGGCCGTCGACGATGCGGCGATCGTAGATGTAGCCGCCGGTGCGCTGATCGAGGGGACCCGGGACGATCCAGTGCAGGCGTCCGGTCATCAGCCCTTGAGCGCCATCTCGTAGCTTGCCCAGGCGACGTGGCTTTCGCCGAGGGTCACCTTGATGCCATCCATGGCCGCCTTGGCCTCCGCGCCGAGCGCGCCGTCGTGGATGCGTTTGGCGACTTCCTGCGCGATGTGCTGCGCCAGCACCTCGGTGGTGGTGTTCTGCCCTTCGAATTGCGGCAGCTCGTCCAGGTTCTGGTAGTTCAGCGGCTTCAGCACCGAGGCAAGAAGTTCGCTCAAGAGCCCGATATCACAGACGATTCCGTTCTCGTCCAGGGTCGGCCGGCTGAGCTCGAGATCGACCACGAAGGTGGCGCCGTGCAGCTTCTGCGCCGGCCCGAAGACCTCGCCCCTGAAGCTGTGCGCGATCATGATGTGTTCCCTGACGACAAGGCGAAACATGCTTATTTTCCCGTTGGTTATGAGTGTTTTTGACGGTAGGTGACGAGCTGGCACATGACGTCGCTGCCGCCTTCCGCGAACTCCGCCATGATGGTCGGCAGCTGCGAGAAATGCCGGGGCGGTGCCTGCAGCAGGGCGTCATAGCGTTCATCGGCCAGCAGGTGAAGAGCGAGCGCCATGCGGTCGCGATAGTCCCGGCGTAGGCGCATCACGGGCGCGATGGCGCCGACCTGGCTGGAGATCAGCTTGAGGCGCCGGCTGTGAAAATTCTCGCCGAGCGGCAGGGTGACCTCGCGGTCGCCATACCAGCTGAGGTCGAGGATGGTCGCCTCGAAGCCGGCGAGCTCGAAGGCGGTGCGCAGCCCGTCCGGCTGACCGCTCGCATGGATGATCAGGTCAGCCTCGCCCGCCGCCGCCTCGGGCGCTGCAAAGGCGAGACCGAGTGTCCGAGAAATGCGCGCCTTTTCCGGGTTGAGATCGATCATCTGGACGTCGGTGCCGGGGTGGTCCGCAGCCAGACGCGCGGCGAGCGCGCCGACCACGCCGCAGCCGATCACCGCGATGCGGTCACCGATGCGCGGCGGCGCGTCCCAAAGGGCGTTCAGCGCGGTTTCCATGTTCGCCGCGAGCACCGCCCGGCCGCTGGGCACGCCGTCGGGAACCGGCACGACGGCGTCGGCCGGCACCACATAGCGGTTCTGGTGGGGATAGAGGCAGAACACGCGCTGGCCGACCAGCTCCTTCGCACCCTCGACCACCCGGCCGACCGAGGCATAGCCGTATTTCAGCGGAAAGCCGAACTCCCCCTCCTGGAAGGGCGCCCGCATCCGCTCGTGCTGGCTCTTGGGCACAAGGCCTTGAAACACCAGCGTTTCCGTGCCGCGGCTGACGCCGGTGGCGATGGTCTCCACCAGCACCTCGGCCTCGCCCGGCGCTGGCAGCACCTCGGTTCGAAGCGCGCCTTGGCGCGGACCGAAGATCCAGAAAGCGCTCGCCTCGCGCGCATCGGCGGTTGCCCGTGCCGACATCACGCAGGACCGTCCAGGCGGCAGTCGAACAGCGTGTCGTCGCCGAGCCTGAACTGGCGCACCGCGGGGCGAAGGCCCGCCGCGACGTCCTCGATTTCGGGGAGCGTGATGCTCGGCCGGCCGGAGCCGAGGATCACGGGCGCAACCGTGATCTGCAGGCGATCGAGACAACCCGCCTGGAGAAACCGCGATACCGTCATGCCGCCTCCCTCCACGAAAATCCGCTTCAATCCCTCGGCCTGCATGGCCGCGATCAGCGCCTTGGGCGCGAGCGTGCCGTCCTCGCTCTCGATCCCGACAACCCGTGCCTGGCCATGGCGTTCCGCGCCCCGGCGATCACACTCCCGGCAGACCAGCAGCGTGTCGACCTCACCGTCGGTGAAAACCTTGAAATGCGTACCCAAACGCAGCCCAGGATCGATCACGACCCTCACCGGCGAGGGGCCGGCGACATCTCGAACCGTCAGCTGCGGATCGTCATAGCAAACCGTGCCGGCGCCGACCACCACGGCATCGGACAGCGCGCGCATGCGATGATTGTGGGTGACGTCGTCCGGTCCGGTGATCCAGCGGGACGCGCCGTTCACGGCCGCGATCCGTCCATCCAGGCTCTGACCGAGATGCGCGACGACATAGCCGTCGCTCAACTCGACGTTCAGCGGGGCGTAGAGCTCGATCAAAGAGCGCGTTTGCTCGCCGGCTTCCTGGAATAGTTTGCCCAGTTGAGACGTTGTTATTTCGTTGCTAATGTCCGCAGGCTCTGCTGTTAGGGAACCCGAATGCATTCGTTTGCGTTGATCGAGCAGAAGGGTCCAGGCGAGGTGCAGGCTGTCGGAGTCGTCAGGCGTTTCGGTTTGGTGATCCAAGGCCTCTTCCCTGCCGTTCTTGAGAGCGAGGTGAGATTTCCGTGCTAGGCAATGACGCCGCTGTAACCCAGGGCGTGCCGCAAACGAAAGCCCCATTGACGAAAAAATAGGCGGCGTGGGGGGCCATCGTCGTTGTCCGAGGCGGGTTTGCCGCCTAGGGACGCTGTTTGCCTCCTGCCCGTCGGTTGAGTCCGGACAGCACGCGGCCTCGCGCGCCGAGCCAGTGTCGAGATCCGGAAGGGCGTGCCAGGCGCACGCTCAGAGAACACGAGGTTGGAAACGAAGACACCATGTCGGAATCACGCGTTACCCTTCGCCCGGACGTCCTGCACGACTCGGGCGGTGTGTTGTCCAGCAGCCTGACCGTCGCCGTGGTCACCGCCGCCATCGGCTGGTATCTCGTGCAGGAGGCGGTCTGGCAACCGTTTCACCTCGTCGTCAGCATCGTGAGCTTCCTCGGTCTCGCCTCGCTCGTGAATTTTCTCTGGATCCTCCGGCCGGGCGGCACGCGCTTCGGCGAGGCCAATCAGGCGACCCTCCTGCGTTCCGGCCTGGTCTGCCTGATCGGCAGCGCGCTCCTCGCCAGCGGCCAGCCCACCGACATGACTTGGCATCTGAGCGGGCTGGTCGCCCTGGCGCTGGCGCTGGACGGTGTCGACGGCTTTCTCGCGCGCCGGCTCAATCTCGCTTCGGCCTTCGGCGCACGCTTCGACATGGAGATCGATGCGCTTCTGCTCCTGATCCTTTCGCTCCTCGTCTGGCAGTCCGGTCAGGCCGGCCCCTGGGTGCTGGCGATCGGTCTGATGCGCTATGCCTTCGTCGCCGCGAGCTGGTTCTGCCCCAGCCTCGCGCAGCCGCTGCGCCCCAGTTTTCGCAGAAAAACGGTGTGCGCGCTTCAGGGTATCGCTCTTTTAGCTTGCCTCCTGCCGCCACTCGATCAAACTCAGACCTCGGTTATCGCCATGGCCGCACTGGCTGCACTTACCGTGTCGTTCGGCCTGGATATCAGGGCTCTGCTGCTAGGTTCGCCGGCGATCCGTAACGTCAAGGAGGGGCCGGAGACTTGATCACTGTCGAACGCATATCATATTCGAACACAATGACAGGCCATGCCAACGCCCGACAAGACGGTGCCCCGAGGGCGCCGAAAAGCAAGTAAAGGTTCGAGGAACGCGTTGATGAGTTCCGATTTCGTGGACGGTTCGACGTCCGATGCGATGACCATGATGTCGGTCAACCGTGCTGTTGCCGACCTGAGACGCGGCAGTTTCGTGGTCATCGAGCGGCAAGATGAAGCCGTTCTCACCCAGGCTGCGGAGACCGTGACCGCCGAAAGCCTGGAACGCTTGGGCCGTACCGGTCAGGGTCAGCCCAGGCTCGCCCTGACCGCGAACCGCGCACGCGTTCTGGATTTTCCCGCATCGTCCTCGTCGGTCGTGCTCCTGCCCATCACCGGCTCGGTCAGCGCCGATACGGTGCGCCGCCTGGTCGATCCGACCTGGGCGCGCAACAAGCACTCGCCGCTTCTGCCGCAGCCGGTCGCTTTGCTCGAAGCGGACGACGACAGCTGTGCTTCCGCGGCGATCAGGCTCTCCAAGCTTGCGGAATTGCTGCCCGCAGCCGTGACGATTCCGCTTGCCACGGACTGGTTCGAGAGGCTCAATGGCAGCGCTGCCAATCAAGACGTCTTGAGAGTCGAGGCTGACGCGATCGCTCGCTACACCACTCTGTCCGCGGATACGCTAAAGCCCGTTGCCGAGGCACGCCTGCCGCTCGCAGCCGCCGAGAACGCGCGCATGATCGGTTTTCGGCCGGCGGACGGCAGCGCCGAGCATTTCGCCATCGTCATCGGCGATCCCAAGACGCATCAGCCTGCGCTCTGCCGCCTGCATTCCGAATGCTTTACCGGCGATATCCTGGGCTCCATGCGCTGTGACTGCGGCCCCCAGCTCAACCGCGCGCTCGAGCTGATCGGCGAAGAGGGCCATGGCGTGGTTCTCTATCTCGCCCATGAAGGGCGCGGCATCGGTCTCATGAACAAGCTGCGCGCCTACCAGCTGCAGGATCTCGGCCTGGATACGGTCGACGCCAACGAGCATCTGGGCTTCGATCCGGACGAGCGTTCCTTTCGCGTCGCCGCCTGCATGCTGCGCCATCTCGGCATAGAAACGGTTCGCCTCCTGACCAACAACCCGGTCAAAGTCGAAGCCCTGGCGATGGAGGGCGTGAACGTCATCGAACGCGTCCGCCATGCCATGCCTGCCAACCCGCATAACCAGGCTTATCTCGAAACCAAAGCGCTGCGCAGCGGCCATCTCCTCGACCACTGAACCACGAAGAAACAACTGCCAGAAGCACACATGACCATCGAACTGTTCCGACAAGACGCCTACGCCCGCCGATGTGATGCCCAAATCATCGCCGTCGGCGACGTCGGTCTTCGCCTCGACCGCACCGTGTTCTTCCCGACGGGAGGCGGCCAGCCCGGTGACCGGGGACGCCTGCTGCTCTCGGACGGCAGCTCGCTGGACGTCGTGGATACGATCAAGAGCCCCGACGGCTTCGATGTGGTTCATCGCGTCTCGGATCGCTCGCCCCGCCCGGATGTCGGCACGCGGCTGATCGCCGAGGTCTACTGGCCGCGGCGTCACCGGCTGATGCGCATGCATTCCGCCCTCCACCTTCTCTGCGCAGCCGTGGACCAGCCGGTCTCCGGCGGTCAGGTGGGCGAGCACAAGAGCAGGCTCGACTTCGACGTGAAGAGCATCAAGCTCGACAAGACCGAGATCGGCGAGAAGATCGAGGAGTGGATCGCCGAGGACCGCACGATCCGCGAGGAATGGGTCGACGCGGACGAGCTGAGGCGCCGTCCCGAGCTGGTGCGCACCATGAACGTCAAGCCGCCGATCGTCGACGGCAAGGTGCGCCTGGTCGAGATCGAAGGCCTCGATCTGCAGGTCTGCGGCGGCACCCACGTGCGCAGCACCGGCGAAATCGGCGGTGTCACCGTCGGCAAGATCGAAAGCAAAGGCCGCCACAACCGCCGCATCCACCTCACCCTCATCGACTAGCAGCCAGGGGCTGCGGCCCGGACTTGCCAGGGCTTGGTGCGGGCGATCTTGCTGTCGAGCAGGCCGTCAGTGCATGACATGCGGTGTTTTCGCTTGAGCACTTCGCTCGGGCCGGTCAGCCCTTGGGCTTGGACGCCTTGATGTCGATGGTGATCACCACCTCGTCGGCGACCGTGACGGTCGAGGCCCAGTCCCCCTGCCCTATGCCATAGTCCAGCCGCCGGATCGGAAGCTCGCCCTTGGCTTGGGCGAGGCTGGTCTTGGAATCGTTCGGATCATCCTCGATCGTCAGGCTGAACGGCAGAACGACCTCCATGGTGACATCGCGCATGGTCAAGGTGCCGACGGCCTCGTAGGTCGCGGCGGCCTCGGAGGTCCCCTCGCCCGCCGCCGTGATCCTGTCGCTCTTGAAAGCGGCCGACGGCCATGTCGCGGTGTCGAAGAAGGAGGCGGAATTCAGCGTCTTGTCGCGATCGCTGTGACCGGTGGTGATCGAAGTGACGTCGATGTCGACGCTGATCCTGCTGGCTTCCAGATCGTTCGGATCGAACACGATCTCGGCGTCGAACGACCCGAAACTGCCGGTCACATCAGAGCCCTGCTGACGCGCGACGAAGCCGAGCTCTGAGCCGTCCAGGACCGCCCAGGCATCGGCTGCCGGCACGTCCTCCGAACGTTCCGCATCGGCGACCACGGCTGGGGCGGCGACCGCGGCTGGGGCCGCCGTCTCGGCCGCCTCGCCGCCTGCCGCTGCGACCGGCTGTTCCGTTCTCTCGGTCAGGATGAAAGGCGGTGCGATCAAAACGAGCGCGAGGGCGACGGCAGCGCCCCCGAGGCCGGCCGATGGCATCATGTTGCGCAGCACGTCGTCCTTGAGCTGGATGTGATGGCGCAGCGCCGCCGCGACATGAAGCAGCACCAGCACCGCCAGCACGTTGGCGAGCAGGTGATGCAGGTTCAGCAGGATCTTGGCGACGGTTTCGTTCGGCCCGATCAGCGCGGGCAGCTCGTAGCCGCCCCAGAACACGATCGGAAAGTTCGCGGCGTTGGACTGCAGCACGCCGAGCAGCGGCTGCAGGAGAAGCAGACCGTAAAGCGCCCAGTGAGCACCCGCAGCGGCCAGCCGCTCCCAGGGCGCCATGTGCGCAGGCCAGGCCGGCGCCTCATAGGTCAGGCGCCAGAGAAGGCGCAGCACCGCGAGCACCAGAACCGTGATGCCGATCGATTTGTGGATCTGATAGAGGCGGAACTTGTCAGGGTCGGTCAGCTCCAGATCGGCCATGTACCAGCCGAGCGCATACAGGGCGATGATCAAAAAGACCGTCAGCCAGTGAAGCAGGCGGGCGATGCCGCCAAAGCCTTGGCCTGATGTTGCCTGCAAGTCCGTCTCCTCGCGCCTGGCTCCTGGAGCGAGGGAAGTTCCGGCAAATCGTCCGGTCTTTCAACCCCCTGCAACGCCAAAGTCGCGGGAATGACGCCGTGTTTACCGGCTGAGAAAATCCTGGAGATGGGCGAGAAAAGCCGTCGGCTGCTCGGCATGCACCCAATGTCCGGCATCGGCGATCACGCGAAGATCGGCCCGGCCGAACAGCTCCTTGATCACCGGCCTGTGCGACGATGTCACATAGGTCGATTCGGCGCCGGAAAGAAAGAGCGTCGGGCCGCGATAGTAGTCGTGCTCGCGTCGCGGAAAGGCCATGAGCTCGGGCATCGCTCGCGACAGCGCATCCAGATTGGCCCGCCACAGAAAGCCCTCGTCACCGCGAACCAGGTTCTGCAGGAGGAAGGCTCTGATCCCCGCATCGGGTATGTCGGCTTCGAGCCGCGCATCGACCTCGTTCCGACTGGTCAAGCCTTCGAGATCGAGGGCGCGCAGTGCATCGACATACTCACCAGTGCTGTGGTCGTAGTCGACCGGCGAGATGTCCACCACCACCAGGCGCTCCACCAGTGAAGGGGCTTCGAGCGCCAGGCGCATCGCCGTCTTGCCGCCCATGCTGTGGCCGATCACGGTCACCGGACCGAGAGCGGCGTTCTCGATATAGGCGCGGACATCCGCGGCCATCAGCGGGTAGCTCATGTCGTCCGCCCAGGGAGAACTGCCGTGATTGCGCATGTCCAGGGTCACGACCTTGTGGCCCTCGCCCAGGCGCTTGGCGATGGTGGTCCAGTTGCGCCCGGCGCCGAGCAGGCCGTGCAGGATGACGATGGGTGAGCCGCCTCGGCCGTAGGTCTGCCCGGCAAGCTCGACAGTATCTTTTCGTTGCGCGCTCATCACACTGGCATATCGTCGATAGGACACCGCCGCAAGCAGAAGCCCGGCGGCGCTGCCGCCTACTTCTCGCTTTCCACCAGGCCTTTGATGAACAGGCGCTGCATCGCCACCACCACGATCACCGGCGGCACCATGGCGAGGATGGCGGTCGCCATGGTCACCGGCCAGTTGCCCCAGTCGTCCGCCGTCGGCAGCATCTGCTTGATGCCCATGACGATGGTGTTCATGTCGGGCTCGGTGGTGACCAGCAGCGGCCAGAGATACTGGTTCCAGCCATAGATGAAGAGGATCACGAACAGCGCGGCGATATTGGTGCGGGACAAGGGCAGCAGGATGCTGAAGAAAAAGCGCATCGGCCCGGCCCCGTCGATCCGGGCGGCCTCGACCAGCTCGTCCGGCACGGTCATGAAGAACTGCCGGAACAGGAAGGTCGCGGTCGCCGACGCGATCAAAGGGAGGATCAGGCCCGCATAGCTGTTCAGGAGGTCGAGGCTGGCGGCGATCTCGTAGGTCGGCACGATCCTGACCTCGACCGGCAGCATCAGGGTGATGAAGATCGTCCAGAAGCAGAGCTGCCTGAGCGGGAAGCGGAAATAGACGATCGCGAACGCCGACAGCAGCGAGATCGCGATCTTGCCGACCGCGATGCCCGTCGCCATCACCGTGCTGTTGAACAGCATCCGCCAGACCGGCACGTTCACGCCTGCCAGCAGCGCATTTTTGTAATTCTCGACCAGATGCGCCCCCGGCCAGAGCGGCAGCGGCGGCTGCACGATCTCCCGATTGGTTACCGTCGAGGCGACGAACGTCAGGTAGATCGGAAACAGAACGATGGCGATTCCGAGAATCAGAATCGCGTGAGCAACAACCGTGCGCCAACCTCGTTCGCCCACCATCAGTAATGCACTCTTCGTTCTATGTATTTGAACTGCACCACCGTGAGCGCGATGACGATGATCATCAGGAGGACCGATTGCGCCGCCGATGCGCCCAGATCCTGGCCGACGAAGCCGTCGGCATAGACCTTGTAGACCAGGATCGTGGTCGAGCGTCCGGGGCCGCCGGAGGTCACGGTGTGAATGATGCCGAAGGTCTCGAAGAACGCGTAGACCAGGTTGACCACGAGGAGGAAGAACGTGGTCGGCGACAGGAGCGGAAAAACGATCTTCCAGAAACGCTGCCACGGCCCCGCCCCATCCAGCGCCGCCGCCTCGATCACGCCTTTCGGAATCGCCTGCAACCCTGCGAGAAAAAAGAGAAAGTTATAAGAGATCTGTTTCCAGGAGGCGGCGATCACCACCAGCAGCATGGCCTCGCCGCCGTTCAGCACGTGGTTCCAGCGATAGCCTACCGCCTTCAGCCAGTAGGCGATCAACCCGATCGACGGGTTGAACAGGAAAAGCCACATCACGCCGGCGATCGCGGGCGCCACCGCATAGGGCCAGATCACCAGCGTCCTGTACGCCGTCGCCCCCTTGATCACGCCGTCGGCGAGCACCGCCAGCAGCAGGGCGACGCTCATCGAGAGCGCCGTCACCGCGAAGCTGAAGACGGCGGTGACGCGCAGGGCTTCGAGATAATAGCGGTCGCCGAGAACGTAGGAGAAATTTTCGAACCAGACGAACTGGCTGCCGAGACCGAACGGATCGGCGACCTGGAAGGACTGGTAGATCGCCCGGCTCGCCGGCCAGAGAAAGAAGACAGCAGTGATGATCAGCTGCGGCGCCACCAGCAGGTAGGGCAGCAGCCTGTTCTGGAAATAGACGCGCTTCTCCACGGCCAGTGACTACGACAGCGGGCGAGCCGGTCCCGTCAGCTCGCCCGTCACGTCACAGAATCACTGGGCCGAGCGCTCGAAGCGCCGGAGCAGCTCGTCGCCGCGGCTGACCGCGTCGTCGAGCGCCGTCTGCGCGTCCTTGCCGCCTGACCAGACCGCCTCCAGCTCCTCGTCGATGATCGCACGGATCTGATCGAAGCTGCCGAGCCGGATGCCCTTGGAGTTCGGCGTCGGCGCCTTGCCGGTCATCTGGATGATCGCCACATCCGTGCCCGGGTTCTCTTCGTAGAATCCCTGCTCCTTGGTGAGCTCGTAGGCGGCGGTGGTGATCGGCAGGTAGCCGGTGTCCTGATGCCAGGCGGCCTGCACCTCCGTCGAGGACAGATAGTTCAGGAAAGCCGCGACACCCTTGTACTCCTCGGGCTCGTGTCCCGCCATCACCCAGAGCGACGCGCCGCCGATGATGGTGTTCTGCGGCGCCCCTTCGACGTCGTCCCAGTAGGGCAGGCTCACCACCGAGAAGGGAAACTCCGCCTCGGCCTTGATGCCGGCATAGCCCGCCGAGCTCTCGGTGAAGAGCGCGCATTCGCCCGCCCGGAACTGCGCGCCCGCTTCGTTCCTGCGCCCGCCATAGATGAAGAGCCCGTCCTTCGCCCACTCGCCCATCTTGGCGATATGCTGCACCTGCACCTCGCCGTTGAACGCGAGCGCCGCATCCGTGCCGGCAAAGCCGTTTTCCTGTGTGGCGAACGGCAGGTTGTGATAGGCGCTCAGATTCTCCAGATGCACCCAGGACTGCCAGGCCGTGGTCAGCGGACACTCGGCCCCGCCCGCCTTCAAGGCGTGCAAAAGCTCGTCGACCTCGCCCCAGGTCCTGGGCGCGGTCTCCGGATCCACGCCCGCCTCCTCCAGCGCCTTCTTGTTGATGTAGAGCACAGGAGTCGAGCTGTTGTAGGGGAGCGACAGCATCTGCCCGTCGGGCGTGGTGTAATAGCCTGCGACCGCGGCCAGATAGACATCAGGATCGAACGGCAGGCCGCTCTCTTCCATCACCTGATAGACCGGAACGATCGCGCCCTTCGCCGCCATCATGGTCGCCGTGCCGACCTCGAACACCTGCAGGATATGCGGCTGCTCGCCCGCCCGGAACGCCGCGATGCCGGCATTCAGCGCCTCGGAATAATTGCCCTTGCCGCTCGCGACCACGACATAGTCCGACTGCGACGCGTTGAAGTCCGCGACCTGCTTGTCCAGGAGCTCCTGCAGCCGCCCGGTGAACGCATGCCACCACTGAATCTCGGTCGCCGCCTGCGCAGCGCCCGGTGACAGGAAACTCGCCGACACTAACGCCGCCGCCAACCACGATGCCCGCTTCATCACGCTCTCCCTTCCGTCGATTCGACGCGTCGTTCGCAAAAAGCCTTCCCATTGACCTAACGTAAAACCATGACACCCAAAAGACCACCGCCGGCGACGCGCCGGGGCGTTGACTTGGTGAGCGCGGGTGGGTGTCGACCTGGTGTTGCCTTGGGGTCGAAACGCAGTCAGCTTCAATTCGCTCGATCACGGATGATCGGGTCACGAGCGACGTACTCTTTACCCATTCTTCATGTTTTCTTGCGATCATCGCACGTCGGTCCATGCGATCCTGGGAATCCAAGCCTCGCCTCATCTGCTGTTCGCGAGTGGGCGGACTCCCAGGATCGCATGGACCGAATCGTCATGGTGGCAGAACGCCGTTAAGATTTCGTAAAGCTGGCGGCAATTGACCATCGGCGACCGATAGAGAAGCTGAGCCGGATGGGGTTGCGACCTTTGGGTGCCGGGACGTACGTTCCTTCCGAATTCGAGCCCTCAGATCCGCTGATCGTTCTTATGGCAGTGGATGGAAGCAAGCGACCGCATGGGATGCGTTGGACGAACATCGGGGCACGTCCTGCCGACAATCGCTCTTGGCTCGATCGCATCTCGGCGCGAAGGCGCAACCCGGCGGCGGGTTCAGAGGGTCGGGGAGTTCGCCGCTGTCACCTGCTCGCCCGAGCGGGCGTCCGACCACCGGGGCGCTGTCGGCGAGCAGCTTCGTGTAGGGATGCTGCGGCGCGCTGAACACGGCGTCGGCCGTGCCGATCTCGACGATGCGGCCGAAATAGAGCACCGCGATGCGATCGCTCACCGCCTCGACCACGGCGAGATCGTGGCTGATGAAGAGATAGGTGAGATCCAGCGCACGCTTGAGCTCGGCGAGCAGGTTCAGGACCTGCGCCTGCACCGAGACGTCGAGCGCCGAGACCGGCTCGTCCAGCACCAGGATGCGCGGCGAGGCCGCGAGTGCGCGCGCGATGCCGATGCGCTGCGCCTGGCCGCCGGAGAACTCGTGGGGATAGCGGGTGAGGAACTCCGCGCGCAGGTTGACCGCCTCGAACAGCTCGGCGATGCGCACCTTGCGCGCGCTCGCGTCGAGCCCGAGCAGGTGAATGAGCGGCGCTTCCAGGATCTGGCGAATGGTCTTTCTGGGATTGAGCGAGGCGAGCGGGTCCTGGAAAACATATTGGATCAGCCGGCCGAAGGCGGCGGGATCGCCGGTCTGATCCGATAGGTCGCGTCCTTCGATGGCGATGCTGCCGGCACTGGGTTCGAGCAGGCCGACGAGCATGCGCGCCAGGGTCGACTTGCCGCAGCCGCTCTCGCCGACGATGCCGAGCGTCTCGCCTTTCGGCACGTCGAAGGTGACGTCCTGAACGGCGTGCACCGCAGGTTTCTCCACGCCGAGCAGGCTGCGCCCGCCGCCGAAGGTTTTTTCGAGGTCCCGCACCTCCAGCGCCGGGCTCATGCGGTGTCTCCGACAGGATGGAGGCAGCGGGTGGCGCGGCCATCGGCGGTCGTCATGGCGATGGCGCCTTGTACACAATCCTCCTGCGCCCGCGCGCAGCGCGGCGCGAAAGCGCAGCCCTTGGGCAGATCGTCGACCGCGGGCGGCAGGCCCGGGATCGCCTCCAGCTTCCGCCGGCCGCCGCCGAGCTCGGGCACGCAGGCGATCAGCCGGCTGGTATAGGGGTGGCGCGGGTTGGCGAGGACATCCCCTGTCCTCCCCTCCTCGACGATCTTGCCGGCATACATCACCGCGACCCGGTCGCACAGCTGGCCGACCACGCCGAAGTCATGGGTGATGAAGATCAGCGCCATGCCGCGCTCGCGGCGGAGCTGGTCGAGCAGCGCCAGGATCTCCGCCTGCACGCTGACGTCGAGCGCGGTGGTCGGCTCGTCCGCGATCACCAGCTCGGGATCGTTGATCAGCGCGAGCGCGATGCCGACCCGCTGGCGCATCCCACCGGAAAGCTCGTGCGGATAGGCTCGGCCACGGGCCGATGCGTTGGGTATTCTGACCTGCTCCAGCAGGTCGATCGCCTTTGCCCAGGCCTCGGTTCTGCTCACGCGTCGATGACAGCGGATCGCCTCGACCAATTGATCGCCGACCCTGTAGAGCGGATGCAGCGTCGACAAGGGGTCCTGGAAGATGTAGGCGACGCGGTCGCCGCGGGTGCGGCGGAGCGTTTCAGCGTCCATCGACAGCGTGTCCTCGCCCTCCAGGCGCGCGGCGCCTCCGGTGATCACGCCCGGCGGCGACGGCACCAGGCCGAGGAGCGACAGGGCGGTCACCGATTTGCCGGAGCCTGACTCGCCGACGATGCCCAGGCACTCGCCCTTGGCCACGGTGAGATCGACACCGCCGACCGCGCGATATGTGCGGTCCTTCACCTGGAACTGGGTTTCCAGGGCTCGAACGTCGAGCAGCGCCTCGCTGCTGCCGTCAACGGGGGGCACGCTGCCCCCCCGGTCGACCAGGGTGGCGGCGGCGGGGCGGGAGAGCGCGCCGGAGCGCAGGCGCGGGTCGAGCGCGTCGCGGATGCCGTCGCCGAGCAGGTTCACGCTCATGACGATGACGAAGATCATGGCACCGGGCACGATCGAGGCGTGGGGCGCGTTGATCAGCAGCTTTCGCCCTTCGCCGAGCATCGAGCCGAGATCGGCCTGGGGCGGCTGCGAGCCGAGGCCGAGGAAGGAGAGGCCGGCGGTCTCGAGGATCATCCAGCCGATGGTGGTCGACATGGTGATGACGACGGTCGGCAGCACGTTCGGCAGGATTTCAGAGGTGATGATGCGGAGCCTGCCCATGCCGGCGAGCCTGGCGGCGTCGACGAATTCGCGGTGCGCGAGGCCGACGGTGACGCCGCGGATATTGCGCGCGAAGAACGGGATGTTGACCACGGCGACCGCGTAGAGCGCGTTGATCAGCCCCGGCCCGAGGGCGGCGACGATGGCGAGCGCCAGGAGGATGTAGGGAAAGGCCATGAGCATGTCGACGACGCGCATGATCAGCCCATCGGTGCGCCCGCCGTAGAAGCCGGCGACGATGCCGATGGTCGAGCCGACGAGTGCTGCGAGCAGGGCGGCGGCGATGCCGACGGCGAGGCTGAGACGGGTGCCCCAGATCAGGCGGGAGAGCAGGTCCCGGCCAAGATGATCGGTGCCGAGCAGCGCGCCCTCGCTGAACGGCCTGAGCAGCCGGTTGGCAGGATCGGTGACGTCGGGATTGGCGAGCGGCAGCAGCGGGGCGAGCAGTGCGATGACCAGCACGACGAGCAGCAGAATGCCACCGAAGGCCGAGAGCCGGTTGCGCATGATGAGCTGGAGCGCCGTCATGGCCGCCCCCGACTGCCACGACGCTGCCCCTCCCGGCCACAAGAGCATAGCCAGGCGCACCAGCCTTCATCTTTTGTTAACCGCGCAGCGATAGGAAGGGCGTGTCTCGCTGGTCCATGCGATCCTGGGAATCCGCCCGCCCGGCAGGAATTCTCGGCTGGGCACGGACTCCCAGGATCGCATGGACCAGATCTCGATGATGGCAGCATGGGGTTAAGAAAGCGTGAATGGGTGAGCGGACGTCGACGCCGCGGAGACGATCGTTTCGTTCTCGCCGATGAACGCGGAGCCCTCCCCGTTCCTCCCAGGGGGAAGGCGCCAGTCGCATCCCGCCCATGTCCAAACCGTGCGCCTCCAGAATCCGACCGCAAACCGTGGGGCCAGGCTCCGGCGGTCAGAGTCGACGCCGATGGACGCTCCATCATCAGACTTTGATCCTTGGGTCGAGCCAGCTTTGGGCGAGGTCGGCGAGGAGATTGAAGAGGACGTAGCTGGCGGCGACCACGATGACGCCGCCCTGGACCAGGAGGATGTCGCGGGTGGCGATCGCCTGGACGAGCATGCGGCCGACGCCCGGCCACTGGAACACGGTTTCGATGTAGACGGCGCTGCCGAGGACGAAGCCCGCCTGAATGCCGATCACCGGGATGATCGCGACCAGGGCGGCCTTGAAGGCGTGGCCGAAGAGCACGCGGCGCTCGGCCACACCTTTGGCGCGGGCGGTGCGGATGAAATCCTGGCGCAGGACTTCGAGCATGGCGGCGCGGGTGAGGCGCGCGATCACGCCTGCGGCGACGATCGAGAGGGTGACGGCGGGGAGCAGGAGGTGGGTCAGCAGGTCGAAGAGATCGCCGCCACCGTAGATGGCGTACATGCCTGATGCCGGCAGGAGGCGGAGCTTGACGGCGAAGGCGAGGATCAGGAGGAGGCCGAGCCAGAAGGACGGGATCGAGATGCCGATGAGCACGGCAAAGGTCAGGATCTTGTCCGCCCAGCCATATTGGTTGGCGGCGGTCCAGATGCCGATCAGCAGGCCCCAGATGGTGCAGAGGATGAGGGCGGCGCCGGCGAGGATGAGGGTCGCCGAATAGCGCTCCAGCACCTCGTCCAGCACCGGGCGGTTCAGGCTGTAGGAGCGGCCGAAATCGCCGTGCAGCAGGTTGCCGAGCCAGATGACGTATTGCTGCAGGAGCGGCTTGTCGAGGCCGAGGTCGCGGTTGAGCTTCTCGACATTTTCCGGCGTGGCGAAGGAGCCGAGGATCGCGGTCGCGGGGTCGCCCGGGATCGCCGCCATGATCAGAAAGACGATCACGGTGAGTCCGAACAGCACCGGGATCAGGGCCAGGAGACGCTTCAGAAAATAGAGGCCCATCGCAGCACCTCCGTCACCAGAAAGAAACCGCAAACCGGACGGCCACGCTCAGGCAAGTGAACGCAGCCGCCCGTGGCGGCCCGCGGCGGTCGCTTAGCTTTTGGCGACGTCCTTCAACAGAAGGAAGAAGGAGGGCTGGAGCTTGAAGCCGGAGACGGTCTCTGCCGTCGCGGCGTTTTGCTTCCAATTGGCGATGAACGCCCAGGGCGCGTCCTCGTAGACGATCTCCTGCATCTGCTTGTAGAGGTCGGCGCGTTCTGCCTGGTCGGTGGATTCGCGCGCAGCGACCAGGAGCTCGTCGACCTTGTCGTTGCTGTAATAGCCGGAATTGAAGCCGCCCTTGTCCGGCCAGGCCTCGGTCCTGAGCGCCAGATAGGGGAGCGTGTCCGGGTCGTTGGTCATCCAGGCCATCTCGGCCATGTCGGCCTTGCCTTCGAGGCCGGGGTTCACCTCGCCGAGGAAGGTGTTCCACTCATAGGTCTCGATCGAGACGTTCAGCCCGACCTCGGCGAGATCCGCCTGGATGGCGGTCCCCATGGCCACCGGATCGAGCATGCCGGAGCCTCCCTCGGTGACGTAGAAGGTGAGGTCGGCGCCGGCATGGCCGGATTCCTCGAGCAGCGCCTTGGCCTTCTCGGGATCGTGGGGATAGGGCTGGAGGCTGTCGTTATAGGCCCAGGCGAAGGCGGGCGGAGTCGGGCCGGTCGCGACGTCGGCCGTGCCCTGCAGGATCTGCTCGACCAGGGCGGTCTTGTCGATCGCGTAGTTGATCGCCTGGCGCGCGCGCTTGTCGGCGAAGACGCCGTCCTTGGTGTTCAGGATCAGGAACCAGAGATGCGGGCCGGCCTGCTCGTAGAGGGTGAAGCCGTTGCCGTCGAAATTCGCGACCGAGTCGGGCGGAATCTCGACCATGACGTCGATGCCGCCGGAGAGCATTTCCGCAACCCGGGTGTTGGCGTCGGTGATCGGTCGGAAGACCACGGCATCGAGCGTGGGCGCGCCGTCCCAGTAGTCGGCATTCTTCTCGACCACGACCTTGGCGTTGGATTCCCACTCGACGAATTTGAACGGGCCGGTGCCGGATGGGCTGCGGCCGAAATCCTTGCCGTTCGCCTCGACCGCGGCGGGCGAGACGATCAGGCCGGTGGGATAGGCGAGGTTCGAAAGAAAGGGCGCGTAGGGGGCATCGAGGGTGAAGGTGACGGTGTCCGCGTCGACCGCCTCGACGCTCTGCACGGCGGAGAAGAAGAAGGACAGCGGGAACGGGCCGGTGTCGTGGAAGGGATGGTCCTCCTTCAGCATGCGCTCGAAATTGAACACCACGGCGTCGGCGTCGAACGGCGTGCCGTCATGGAAGGTGACGCCGTCCCGAAGCTCGAAGGTGTAGGTTTTGCCGTCCTCGCTGATCTTCCAGCTTTCGGCGAGTGCCGGCTCGACCTCGAGCGTGCCGTCCTTGTAGCGCACCAGGCCGTCATAGACGTTCATTAGGATGCGGAAGTCGTTGACCGCGGTCACCGCATGCGGATCGAGTGACTTCGGCTCGGCGATCTGGCCGACCACGAGCACGCCGGGCGGTGTCTGCGCCTGGCTTGCGGCGGCGCCGACGACGGCCGCGATCAGAGCGGCGGCAAAGGTTGCGCGTCTCATGAATCCTCCCCGATGACAAATGGCGCTGTTCAAGATCGATGGCTCCCGGCGAGGGTGTCATGTTTGCGCCAAGGATGCAAATCGGGGCGGCGCGGCGATGACGCTCGCCTCGCCGCTGTCCGATGCCGCTGGTGCCTCATCCAACGACTGCGATCCTACACCGCGCACGCGTGCATGCTTGATGCCGGCCCATCCGGCATGGTCTCATTGCCGGGATGATCAACGAGAAGAAATTGTGAGGCTGGCTGATGAAGATCGTCGTGATGGGTGCTGGCGTGGTCGGGGTGACCACGGCTTATTTTCTCGCGCGCGAAGGTGCCGAGGTCACGGTGCTCGACCGGCAGCTGGGGGCGGGTCTCGAGACCAGCTACGCCAATGCGGGCGAGCTCTCCTACGGCATGACCTCGCCCTGGGCGGCGCCGGGCATTCCGATGAAGGCGATCAAATGGCTGTTCATGAAGCGCCGCCCGCTGTTCATCTGGCCCCTGATCAGCCCGACCATGTGGATGTGGTGCCTGAAGATGCTGCAGAATTGCAACGAGGACAGCTACCGCCTTAACAAGAGCCGCATGGTGCGCATCTCCAACTATTCGCGCGACTGTCTCCCGGACCTGATCGCCGAGACCGGCATCGCCTATGACGGCCGCGAGCGGGGCACGCTGCAGCTGTTTCGCACGGCAAAGCAGCTGAAGGGATCGAAAGCCGATCAGGACGTGCTCGCCGAATTCGATTCGCCGTTCGAGGTGCTGGATCAGGATGGCTGCATCGCCGCCGAGCCGGCGCTCGCGGCGGTGCGCGAAAAATTCGTCGGCGGCCTTCGCCTCACCGCCGATCGCACCGGCGATTGCCGCCTGTTCACCATCGCGCTCGCCGAGCGCTGCGCCGAGATGGGCGTGGACTTTCACTACGGCCAGACGATCCGGGGCATCCGGGTGGAGAACGGGAAGGTCGCCGGCATCGAGACCGAGCCTGCCGGCCGCTTCACCGCCGATCGCTATGTCTGCGCCATGGGCAGCTTCGCACCGAGCGTGCTGAAGCCGATCGGCATCCGTTTGCCGATCTACCCGATCAAGGGCTATTCGGTGACGCTGCCGGTCACCGAGGATGCCGGCGCGCCGCAGTCGACCATCATGGACGAGACCCACAAGGTCGCGATTACCCGGCTCGGCGATCGCATCCGCGTCGCAGGCCAGGCGGAGATCGCCGGCTACAGCAACCGCCTCGGCCCGCACGCCACCGACACGGTGCGCTACGTCATCAACGATCTTTTTCCACGGGGCGGCGATCTCTCAAAGGCGGAGGGGTGGACCGGGCTTCGGCCGATGACCCCTGATGGCACACCGGTGCTCGGGCCGACGGCGTTCCCGAACCTGTTCCTCAACACCGGCCACGGCACGCTCGGCTGGACCATGTCCGCCGGCTCGGGGAAAGCGGTCGCGGATCTCGTCCTTGGGCGCGAACCCGAGATCTCCTTCGACGGCCTCACGGCGGCACGCTACAGCTGATCGGCGATCCATGCCAAAAGCGATCTCACCTGTCATGCCGCACTCGCCGTTCGCGCCGCGCGCCGACGTCTTGCCACAGGCGGCACTTTCCTGTTCCTACGCGGAAACGTCCCATGAAGGTGCGCCCGGAGGAAGGGCAAAGGCATGCGGGACGGCGATCTTTCCCACCAGGAGGATGCATGTCAAAGACAAGCCTCGACCAGCGCCTGCAGGTTGCAACTCGGGCAGCGCGGCTGGGGGCGGCGCAGGCGCTGCCGCGGTTCGACGCTCGCCATGAGCTGACGGTCGTCAGCAAGGGCGCTCAGGATCGGGTCACCGAGGTCGACCGTCAGGTCGAAGAGACGCTCAGGCGCGCCATCCGGGAGCGCTTTCCGGAGGATGCGATCCTCGGTGAGGAGGAAGGGCTGAGCACGGCGTCGGATGGCGCGGAGACGCTTTGGGTGATCGACCCGATCGACGGCACCGACTGCTTCGTCTTCGGGCTGCCGATGTGGTCGATCTCGATCGCGTTCATGGAGGCCGGCGAGGTCGTCCTCGGCGTCGTCTATGATCCGGTGCACGACGAGCTGTTCGCGGCCGCCCGCGACGGCGGGGCGACACTCAATGGCCGCCCTATCCGTGTGTCGGAGGCGACGGATCTCGGCGCGGGGCTGGTCGGCATCGGCCATTCCTCGAGGGTGTCGCCCGAGCCAACGCTGGCGGCGCTCGATCGCCTGCTGGCCAAGGGCGGACTCTTTCATCGTTGCGGCTCCGGCGCCCTGTCGCTCGCCTGGGTCGCGGCAGGCCGGCTCCTCGGCTATCACGAGGCGCATATCAATTCCTGGGACTGCCTGGCGGGCCTGCTGCTGGTGCGCGAGGCAGGCGGCTGGCACAGCGATTTCCTGGCAGGCGACGGCCTCATGGCCGGCAATCCCCTGACCGCCGCCTGCCACGGTCTGATCGACGAGATGCGCGCGCTCGCGGGGGATGGCTGAGCGCGGTCAGCCGCCCGGACGGAACTCGTCCACCAGGGATCGAAGATAGCCGACGTCGTCGCCCGAGATGACGTCCACCACGCCTTCGGCGACCCAGGCGCCGACCATGCCGCGGATATCGATGCCATAGCGCTCGACCTTGGCGATCGACGCCGGCGCCGGCAGGTGGCAGCGGATCGCGACCCCGGCCGCGTGGATGGCGCGGCCGTCCTCAGCGCGGAAACGCTCCGCTTCGACCGAGACGGAATCGAGCCCGGCGCGCTGCACCAGGCCGGCCGGATCGACATGGCGGGCATGGGTGATGCCTTCGGTTCTGAGGCCGGGAATCGCGGCCTTGGCCTTGGCGAGCTGCTGATGATCGAAGGAGATCGCGACGAACCAGTCCATCGCCTCGGTCTCCTGCAGGAGGTCGCCAAGGCGGGCGATCAGCGCATCTTCGTTCAGGGCGTCCTTGATCTCGCAATGGAGGCCGATGCCGCTCTCGCGCGCATAGACGAGCACGTCGCGCAGGAGCGGCACGGGCTCGCCGGCAAAGCGCGGATCGCAGCTCGTGCCCGCATCCAGCGCCGTGATCTCCGCTGCCTGCATGGCCCGCACGAGCCCGCGTCCGTTGGTGGTGCGATCGATGGTGATGTCGTGCAGAAGGACGATCTCATCATCGGCGCTCAGCACGATGTCGATTTCCAGCGACGTGCCGCCGAGTTCCTCGGCGCGCCTGAACGCGGCCATGGTGTTCTCGGGGTGGTCGATGCTGTGCCCCCGGTGGCCGCAGACATGCACGAGGCCGGTCTTCGCGGTGAGTAGGTCGTACATGCTGGCTCCTTCGATCGATCAGGCTCAGAGGGAAAATCGCGCATCCGCGATGCGCTCGCCGTTCACATTGTCGAAGACGAGCGTGTTGTCTTCGGCGAACCCGATGCTGACCTGCTCGCCGCTTCGGTGTGTCGCGGTCGATCCCGGCTCCAGCACCCGGAGCTGGCCGATGCCCGTGTCGACCACATAGAGGATCTCGCGGCCCATCGGTTCGATCTGCACGATCCGGCCGGGCAGACCTTCTTCACCGATGGTCAGATGTTCGGGCCGGATTCCGGCCGTGACCTCGCCGATCGGCGCGTTTCCTGCCGAAAGCGTGCACTCGCCCAGCGTCAAGCGACCGTTCTCCACCTGACCCTCGATCAGATTGATCGGCGGCGAACCGATGAAGCTCGCCACGAACAGGGATTTCGGGCGGAGATAGAGATCGTCGGACGAGCCGATCTGCTCGATCCTGCCGTCGCGCATGCAGATGATCCGATCGGCCATGGTCGTGGCCTCGATCTGGTCGTGGGTCACCAGCACCGTGGTCACGCCGAGGCGCTCCTGCAGCGATTTGATCTCGGTGCGCATGGTGAGCCGAAGCGTCGCGTCGAGATTGGAAAGCGGCTCGTCCAGGAGAAGCAGGGTCGGGTCCTTCACCAACGCGCGCGCAAGGGCGACGCGCTGCTGCTGACCGCCGGAAAGCGCGCTCGGCCGCCGCTCCATCAGCTCGGCGATCTGCACGAGTTCCGCGGCTTCGGCGATGCGCCGCTCGGCCTCGGCGGCGGGAACTTTCTTCAGGCGAAGCGGAAAGCGGATGTTCTCGCGCACGGAAAGATGCGGATAGAGCGCATAGGACTGAAAGACGATGCCGACATTGCGATCGCGCGCCTCGACCTCGTTCACCCGATGGCCGTCGAACAGAAGATCGCCGCCGCTCGGGAGATAGATGCCGGCGAGCATGAACAGGCTGGTGGACTTGCCGCAGCCGGACGGGCCGAGGAGGGCGACGAACTCGCCGTCGTCGATGGTGAGGTTCATGTCGTGGATGACATCGACCGCACCGAAGCTCTTTTGGATATGCCTGAACTCGATGGATGCCATGGATCAGCCTTTCACGCCGCTCACCGTCATCTGCAGCAGATATTTCTGCGCCAGCGTGTAGAGGACGAAACTCGGCAGAATGTAGAAAACCGCGACGGCCGAGACCAAGCCGTAGTCGACGCCGAGGCTGTTCTCCTCGACCACGAAGAAGGTGTAGAGGCTCATCGTCCATTTCGCCTGCTGGGTGGAGAGCACCAGGACGAAGACGAACTCCTCCCAGCCGCGGATGAAGACGAACACCGAGACGGCGATCATGCCGTTCACCACCTGCGGCAGCACCACCTTGAAGAAGGCCTGGCGACGCGTGGCGCCGTCGGTGAGCGCACTCATCTCGATTTCCCAGGGCACGGCGTCGAAGAAGCCCTTCATGATGAAGACCGCGAAGGGCAGCTCGATGCCGACGATGACCAGAACGATGGCGAAGAGCGTGTTCAGCAGGCCGAGCTGCCACATCAGGATGAAGATCGGAATCAGCAGCACGGTTGCGGGAAAGGCGTGCAGGATCAGCATCGCCGCGAGCGAGGTGGTGCGGAAGCGGTATTGGAAGCGCGAAATGTAGTAGCCGGCGAGGCTGGCGACGATGATCACGATGAGCGTGGCACCGCCGGCGATGATCAGCGAGTTGGCGAACGCCGTCCAGACCCAGGGAAAGGAGGTGGCGCTGAAGCCGGGATTGTCCTCGGCGGCGACGATGTTCTCGTTCTCGGCGTTGAAGTTCGGGTTGTAGAGGAAGCGAAAATTGCCGAGATGCAGGCTCGGGCCGACGACCACGGCGAAGATGGCGATGGCGACCACCCAGATGACGGCCCAGCCGATCAGCGCCTGGCGCGGGGTCCTGGCGGCGATCGCCCAGAGCCAGGTCAGGAGCACCGACGGCACCAGGATGAAGATCGAGGGCCAGAGCACGCGCGTGTCGACGCCGCTCAGATGGGCGGAGAAGGCGAGTGTGCCCAGCCAGAAATAGGGCACCATGACCGGCAGCGACGCGAGGATCAGAAAGACGTAGAGAAAGCCCCGCCGCATCCTGCGTTCGCGTGCAGACCTGGCGGCGAGACGGTCCCAGTGCTCCTGTCCCTGCGCAGCTGCGGCCAAGCTCGCGACGTCGGCCATCAGTGCACCTCGATCCGCGGCTGCTGCATCAGCTTGCGCATGTTCGAGACGCGCCAGAGGAACAGCGCCAGCACGATGCCGGGCAGAATCAGGAAGAAGGTCAGGGCCGCGCCATAGGCATATTGACCCGAGGCGGAAAACGCGCGCTGGAAGATGAAGATGGCGTAGACCGTGGTCGCCCGAAACGGCCCGCCGCCGGTGATCAGCAGGATATATTCGAAGCTCACCATCAGCGAGAGCGTCTGCCAGATCAGGATGTAGGTGAGCGGCCAGCGGAGCTGCGGCAGGGTGATGTGCCGGATCAGGGCGAACGAGCCGGCACCGTCGCAGCGTGCCGCGTGGTAGAGATGTTCGGGAATGCCGCGGATGGCGGATGTCAGGATGATCATCGCGAAGGAGGCGCCGATGAAGCCGTTGGCGATGATGATCACGACCATCGGGTAGAGCTGGCGCAGATCGATCGGCTTCTCGTAGCCGAACACGCCCATCATGATCTGGTTGACCAGGCTGGTGTCCCCGCCATGGACCGACCAGATCCAGAGAATGCCGTAGACGACCGACGGGCTCATGCGCGGCAGCAGCCAGACGGCGCGGAAGAAGGCACCCGAGCCTGACGGTAGCGAGGTCGTGGCCAGAGCGAGAAGCAGGCCGAAGGTGGTGTTGAAGATCAGGAGCGTGCAGCCGACATAGATCACCGTGCGCGCGATGACGCCCGGCAGCTGCCGGTCCGGGCGCACGTCGCCGAAGCCGAGGGCGCGCTCGTAGTTGTCGGTGGTGATTTCGGTGACGCGCAGGTCGCGGCCGAGGTCGGTGAACGAGATGGCGATGTCGACCAGCACCGGCAGCACGAAGAAGAGACCGACGATCAGGACGGCGGGGCCGAGAAACAGCACCATGTTGATGCGCCGCCGGCGCTCCATCGCGCGCTGGGCGCTTCGACGGATCTCGTTCTCTTCGGTGATCGCTGCCAGCTGGTTTCCTCCTGCCGGAGCCTAGGCCGCTCGAGCCCGTGCAGATCCAGGAAAAGGCGGCGGACCGGCGGCGCCGGGGAGACCGCATGGTCCCCCCGCTGCGGACGACGTCACGCGCTTACCGGATGACGATGCTGTCGGGAATGCGCGACTCGGCTTCGGTGATCACGAAATCCGCGGCATCCTCGGCCGAGAGCTGGCCGCTCTCCACGCCCTGCAGTCCCTCGTAGATGATCTGGTTGAGCGCACCGAAATCGGCATGGTTGGGCAGGAAGCTGGTGATCTCCAGCAAGGGCGTCGCCAACGCCAGCGGCCATTGCTCCTGATAGCGCGGATCGTCGAGCTGGGATGTCTTGATACCCAGATGCGTCGTGCTGACCGCATGGTCGGTGTTCAGCCCGGCATCCGAGGCGAGACCGATGATCCGTGCAGCGATCTCCGCATGGTCGCCCGCCGCGACCACATAGACGATCGGATGGGTCAGGCTGCCGGGTTTTCCGCCCTTCTCCGCCGCAGGTGCCGCCGTCCAGCCGTAATGTTGGAAGAACGTTTCCTGATCGGAAGGCACGCCGCGCGGGAAGGCTTCGGTACCAAGCTCCCAGATGCCGTACATCCACATCGCGACCTTCCCCTCCTTCCACATCCGGTCGCGGATGAAAGGCCATTCGAGCGACGTGTTGTTGGCCGGCGTGACGCCCTCCTCGATATTGCGCGCGAACCAGCCATAGGCGGCAGCGAGCTTGTCGACCTCGAGCAGCAGCTTGCCGCTCTCGGGGTCGAGGAAGCTGTTGCCATATTGGAAGAAGGGCATGATGTAGTCGGGTCCGCGCGTCGGGCGGTGCAGAATGCCGTAGTCGGCGTCCGTGCCGTCGACCACCTTCTTGGCGATGGCGGTCATGTCGTCCAGCGTGACCTCGCCGGCCATCACCTGCTCGTCGAGACCTTCGATGAACGCGTCATCGTAGCCCGCCTCGCGCATCAGGTCCTTGTTGTAGTAGAACATGCGCGCCTCGGCATCCTGCGGCACGGCGTAGCGGCGGCCGCCGCATTCGGTCGATGCCCAGAGCGAGGGGAAGACGTCGCCGAAATATTCCGGATGGTCCTGAGTATAGTCCGTGAGGTCGTAGAGATAGCCGCTATCGGCGAAGGCGCAGACCCACTCATGGGCGGCGTGGAAGAAATCGGGCCCTTCGCCGATGGCGAACGCGCGCAGCAGCCGCTCGGCGTCGCTGTCATAGCCGCCTTCCGAGGGCTGCTCCAGAACCTCGACGGCGACACGGTAATCCGCCCCTTCCTTCTCGAGCGCCTCGTTGAGCGCATCCGCGCCCTTCAGGAGGTTGCCCGGGCGCAGCGGGCCGGAATTGTCGGCGCGGGACCAGAGCTTGAGCGTGATCGTCTCCTGGGCCATCGCCGGCAGCGTCGGCAAAAGCAGCAGCGACGTCACGAGCGTGGCCGCCCCCGTCAACAGCATGCGATGCATCTTCGTCATCGTTCCCTCCCGGTCCGCAGGTCTTGTTTCCATGGCACGGAGAACGCCGCCCGCAGGCGCCGTGCGGTCACGCCTCGCTGAGGAACGACCTCTCTCTGGCCGCCATTCTGACTTGGCTCGACGATGTTTTGATGACACGGAGATTGCCGCCGATCACTGCCAGCGGCCAAGCGCGGCGCACCGTTCGTTCCGGTGCTCCCGGCTTGCAGCAGGCGTTTGTCGACGGCCGCCATGCCTCCCCTTTCGTTTTTCTTGACTCTAGGCCTGCACGTGGGCTGCGGCAAGGCCTCTGGAGCGGGGCGGTCAGCGCCGCGCGTCACGGACCTCGGCGGCGATGTCCGGCCGATCGACATTGACGATGTCCGGCCCCAGATCGAACAGGCGCTCCATCTCGGCACGCTCATGGGTGCGATCGTAGATCATCGCTTCGACACCGGCCTCACGGCAGAGCGCCACCTCCGACAGATCGTCGACCGTCTGGTCGAATTCGACGATCTGCGAGCTCGCGTCCCTCACGGTCTCGTCGAAGGTTTGGAAGTCGCGGCGCCTGGCCATGAGCACTGCTTCCGGCGCAAGGGCCCGGACCTCGCGCATATAGGCCGGGATCTCGGAGCCGAAGAAGCAGCGCGCCATCATGCCCGCCGCGCGCACTTCGGCGAGCATCGCCGCCGGCTCCACCGCTTTCAGCTCGGCATAGAGCCCGCCGCCCATGTCCCGGGCGAGTGCCAGCATGTCGGAAAACAGCGGCACGCGCTGATCGGCATAACGAGGATCGAACCACGATCCGGCATCCAGCCTCGAAAGATCCGCCCAAGACGTTTCCGTCAGCTTGCCGCCGCCGTTGGTCGTGCGGTTCAGCGCGGCGTCGTGAAAATTCACCAGCCTGCCGTCCGAGGTCGTCTGCAGATCCAGTTCGACGAAATCATAGCCCCGCTCGAAACAGAGCGTCGCCGCAGCCAGCGTATTTTCAGGGGCCAGATGGTTGAAGCCGCGATGGCATACGATCTTCAAGCTTTGGATCCTCCGCGTGGTGCCCGACCCCATTCAGCTTGCGCCGCCTCATCCCACTCCGCTGCTGCGCCTGCCGAAAGCGGTCACGTCCGGTCATTGCCTCCATTCGAGCGATGCGGCGTGCCCATGAGCCTTTTACCAATATCCAGTTTGCGCTCATGTCGCCCAGAAGAGTAGCAGGCCCGAGCGTCAACGTCAGGTCAAGATCCGCGCCAGACGCCTGCTCTGAAATGCCGCCTTTGCCTTGCTAAGCGGACAAGCGGACGGACGATCGCTCGCCGCGCCACGGCAACGGTCCAAGCCCATCGGTGGCTCGGCCTTCATGTGTTGTCGACGCCTTGCGCTGGCATCCTTCTTGCTCGGTCTCTGCTGGGCAGATCGGTGTATGACGCCAATGCGCATTCTGGTGGTCGATGACAGCGAGGATCGTGGCCTCGCGGTGATGGAAGGGCTGGCCGGGACGGAGTGCACCGTCGTCGGGCCGGCGCGCTCGAGTGCGGCCTTGCGCGAGATGCTGAAGCGCGAGGATATCGACGTGGTGATCGCCAGCATGTCCAGCCCGGACCGCGACACGCTGGAGAGCCTGCGCGACAGCAGTGCGGCGACACCCAGGGCGATCGTCATGTTCGTCGACGAGGAGGGCGCCGACATGGCGGGCGAGGCGGTGCAGGCCGGCGTGTCCGCCTATGTGGTCGATGGCTTTTCCACGAAGCGCGTGCGCTCGGTGCTCGAAGTGGCGATCGCGCGCTTCCAGAAATTCGAGAGCCTGCGTCTGGAGCTGGAGGAGAGCAAGGCAGCGCTCGCCGACCGCAAGGTGGTGGAGCGCGCCAAGGGCGTGCTGATGGAGCAGCGCGGCCTCTCCGAGCCGGACGCTTATGCGCTGCTCCGAAAGACCGCGATGGCGCAGAATCAGAAGATCATCGACGTCGCGAAAAGCATCCTCTCGGTCGCCGCGCTGCTGAAGACTTAGCGAAGCTGGCATGTGGCTTGCTAGACTTTTCCCGAAGCCGAGGAAGGCTTTACGCTTTCGGGCCAATGGCGGTCCGATCCGACGAACAAAGGCGTTCGAACTGCACAAGGTTTGTGCGGTCGAGCGCTATTTTTTTGGCAAGGGATGATGGCTGCCAATCGATCACTGACCCTGGGCGTCATGCCGCTGACCGATGCGGCGCCGCTGATCGTCGCCCTTGAGAAAGGTTTCTTCGCGGAGGAAAATCTCGACGTCACCCTGGTGCGCGAAGCGTCCTGGGCGACTATCCGCGACAAGGTGATGTTTCGCGCGCTCGATGCGGCGCAGATGCTCGCGCCGATGCCGCTCGCCATGAGCTTCGGCCTCGGTCACCGGCCGCGCCCGACCATCGCCCCCTTGGTGCTGAGCCTGAACGGCAACGGCATCACGGTGAGCAAGGCGCTGATCGAGGCGATCGCCGCGATCGCGCCGGCAAGCCTGGACGCACGCCCGATCGAGGCGCATGGCCTCGCCGCGGTGATCCGCGCGCGCGAGGCCGAGGGGGCGGCTCGCCTTCGCTTCGGCGTGGTGTTTCCGCACTCCACCCATCACGTGCAGCTGCGTGCCTGGCTGCAGGCGGCGGGCGTCGATCCGGAGAGCGATATCGAGCTTCTGGTGGTGCCGCCGGCGCAGATGGCGGCCGAGCTCGAAGCCGGGCGGCTCGATGGCTATTGCGTCGGCGAGCCCTGGAACCAGCTCGCGGTGCGCGCCGGTCTCGGCCGCCTCCTGATCACCAGCTACGAGATCTGGCCGCACCGCGCCGAGAAGGTGCTCGGCCTCGCCGAGACCTTCGCCGACCAGCGCCCGGAGATCCTGCAAGCCCTGCTGCGCGCGCTGATCAGGGCCGGCATCTGGCTCGATCGGCCGGACAATCGCCTGGAAGCCGCAAAATTGCTGGTGGAGGGTGGCTGGGTGCGGGCGCCGATCGAGATCGTCGGCCTGTCCCTCATGGGCGTGGTCGCCGATGGCCAGGGCGGCGAGCCGCGCACCCTGCCGGACATGCATGTCTTCTCGCGCCACTTCGCCAATTTCCCGTGGATCGGTCACGCCGAGCTCTACGCGCAGGCGATGGTGCAGAACGGCCAGCTGGCAAGGCTGCCGGAACGCTGGGAGCTGGCGCAGATCTTCAGGCCGGATCTCTACCGCAAGGCAGCCACCGCCGTGGGCGTTCCCTTGCCGGAGGACGATATCGGCCCCGATATGGACGACAACATCTTCACCCGCTGGCGCAACGGCCTTTCCGCGGCCGATATCGCTTGACCAGCGGCGCGCTGGATCGTTGACTGTCATGCTGCAATGCACATTATTTGTGCATGATGCCTATTTATTGATTAATACAGATAATATGAAGGAAAGAAGCCAACTTTTTGCCCTATTGAAAATTATTGTTGACAAGATTCGAGCTTATTGATTATCTGAAGATAGATATTGCGATGCAGCATGAGCGCTGGGCTGGTGACGCCATGCATCCGGGGCTCAAGGACGAGCCCAGCCGAAGGAAGCCGCTTCAACATGCCGGGACAGGATCCTGCGCGTTGAAGCGCTTTTTTTATGCCCAAAACACGGATGACCGACCGGCCGCCGATGACAGGAGTGAGGCCGGCGCTCGAGATGATCGAAACCAAATCGAAATGCCCAGCTGCGCCAGGCCAGTCTGGCGATCCTTGCTCGGACTTCTCGTAACGGCTGGCGGCCCTGCCGCCCGGGCCTTGGATGTGGAGAAGGATGAGCTGACCTTCGGCTTCATCAAGCTGACCGACATGGCGCCGCTCGCGGTGGCTTACGAGAACGGCTATTTCGAGGACGAGGGTCTGTTCGTCACTCTGGAGCCGCAGGCCAATTGGAAGGTGCTGCTGGATCGGGTGATCGACGGCGAGCTCGACGGCGCGCACATGCTGGCGGGCCAGCCGCTCGCCGCGACCATCGGCTTCGGCACCGAGGCCCACGTGATCACGCCGTTTTCCATGGACCTGAACGGCAACGGCATCACCGTCTCCAACGAGATCTGGGCGGCGATGAAGGAGCACGTGCCGATGGGCGACGACGGCAAGCCGGTGCATCCGATCAAGGCCGACTATCTGAAGCCGGTGGTCGACCAGTACAAAGCCGACGGCAAGCCCTTCAACATGGGCATGGTGTTCCCGGTCTCGACCCACAATTACGAGCTGCGCTACTGGCTCGCGGCCGGCGGCATCCATCCCGGCTACTACTCGCCCTCCGACATCTCCGGCCAGATCCAGGCGGACGCGCTGCTTTCGGTCACGCCGCCGCCGCAGATGCCCGCCACCCTCGAGGCCGGCACCATCTACGGCTACTGCGTCGGCGAGCCCTGGAACCAGCAGGCGGTGTTCAAGGGCATCGGCGTGCCTGTGATCACCGACTACGAGATCTGGAAGAACAACCCGGAGAAGGTGTTCGGCCTGACCGCCAAGTTCGCCGAGGAAAACCCGAACACCACGCTCGCCCTCACCAAGGCCCTGATCCGCGCCGCGATCTGGCTCGACGAGAACGACAATGCCAATCGCCAGGAGGCGGTCGAGATACTGGCGCAGCCCGAGTATGTCGGTGCCGACGCCGAGGTGATCGCCAACTCGATGACCGGCACTTTCGAGTATGAGAAGGGCGACGTGCGCGAGGTCCCGGACTTCAACGTGTTCTTCCGCTATTTCGCGACCTACCCCTACTACTCCGACGCCGTCTGGTATCTCAGCCAGATGCGCCGCTGGGGCCAGATCGCCGAGCCCAAGGACGACGCCTGGTACGACGAGACCGCGAAGAAGGTCTACAAGCCCGAGATCTACCTCGAAGCTGCACGCATGCTGGTCGACGAGGGCCTCGCCGACGAAGCGGACTTCCCCTTCGACACCGACGGCTATCGCGCGCCCCAGACCGAGTTCATCGACAGCTACACCTTCGATGGCAGGAAGCCCAACGACTATCTCGAGCAGTTCCCGATCGGCCTGAAGGGCAAGGAAGTCGTGAAAGGCGCCGAAGTCACCAGCGGCTAACGGCCAGCGGCCGTGGGCTCGACTTGCCTCGGTCTCGGTCGGGGCGGGTCGGGCCTGGGGCCCGGATGGTCGAGTCGGCCACGGAACGTTTTAGCGCCCCTACTCTCTACGCAAGGATGTTGAGCGATGTCGACCAATCTCTCCGCCGCCGGCTCGCCGCTTGCGGGCAAGCGTACCGGGACCTGGCAAGTCAAGCTGCCGAACATGGCCACCACGTCCCGCTATCTCACCATCATCGGCCTCGGCTGGGTGATCCCGATTCTGAAAATGGCGTCCGGCGAGAACCCGGCCGCACAGATGAAAGAGCTCTGGCGCCAGCTCGGCGTGCCTGTTCTCGCGATCGTCGTCTTCCTGGTCGCCTGGGCGCAGCTCGCACCGACCGTGCAGACCAGCCTCGGCGCCATCCCCGGCCCCGCTCAGGTCTGGGAACAGGTCGGCGTGCTCCACACCGATCACATCAGACAGCGGGACAAGGCGGATGCGTTCTACGAGCGCCAGGAGGAGCGCAACGCCAAGCTCGAGGCCGAGGGCCAGTCCGACAAAATCAAGTGGCGGGACTATACCGGCAAGCCCACCTATCTCGACCAGATCGTCACCAGCCTCCTGACCGTGTTCACCGGCTTCGTGCTCGCCTCGGTGATCGCCATCCCGCTCGGCATCCTCTGCGGCCTCTCGCCGACCATGAACGCCGCCTTCAACCCGCTGATCCAGATCTTCAAGCCGGTCTCGCCGCTCGCCTGGCTGCCGATCGTCACCATGGTGGTGAGCGCCGTCTACACCACCCAGGACCCGATGTTCGACAAGAGCTTTTTGAACTCGGCGCTGACGGTGATGCTCTGCTCCCTCTGGCCCGCGCTGATCAACACCACCCTCGGCGTCGCCTCGATCGACAAGGATCTTCTGAACGTCGGCAAGGTGCTGCAGCTCGGCTGGTGGACCCAGGTGAAGAAGCTGGTGCTGCCCTCCTCCCTGCCGCTGATCTTCACCGGCCTTCGCCTGTCCCTCGGCGTCGGCTGGATGGTGCTGATCGCCGCGGAAATGCTCGCCCAGAACCCGGGCCTCGGCAAGTTCGTCTGGGACGAGTTCCAGAACGGCAGCTCCGACAGCCTCGCGCGCATCATGGTCGCGGTCTTCACCATCGGCATCATCGGCTTCCTGCTCGATCGCCTGATGCTCACTCTGCAGAGCCTGGTCACCCACGGGTCGTAGCACGACCTGCTTGACTTATCGGGAGCTTGTCATGGCGTTTCTCGAACTTAAGGACATTGCCAAAGGCTACGGCGAAGGCGATGCAAGGACCGAGGTGTTGCAGAACATCGACCTCGCGATCGAGGAGGGCGAGTTCGTCGCGATCGTCGGCTTCTCCGGCTCGGGCAAGACCACGTTGATCAGCACTATCGCCGGCCTGGTCGAGCAGGATCGAGGCGAAGTGCTGGTCAAAGGTGACCCGGTAACAGGCGCCGGCCCCGATCGCGGCGTGGTGTTTCAGAGCTACTCGCTGATGCCCTGGCTCACGGTCTACGACAATGTGGCGCTCGCCGTCGACGCCGTGTTCAAGAGCGAGAGCAAGTCTGAGAAAAACGCGCGCATCCGCCGCTATATCGACATGGTCGGCCTGTCCCACGCCGTCGAGCGCAAACCCGCCGAGCTCTCCGGCGGCATGCGCCAGCGGGTGGCGGTCGCCCGCGCGCTCGCCATGAACCCGGAGATCCTGCTGCTCGACGAGCCGCTCTCCGCCCTCGACGCACTCACCCGCGCCAAGCTCCAGGACGAGATCGAGTCGATCTGGCAGCAGGAGAAAAAGACCGTCGTCCTGATCACCAACGACGTCGACGAGGCGATTCTTCTGGCCGACCGCATCATCCCGCTGACACCAGGCCCCGGCGCCACCTTCGGCCCCGAGTTCAAGGTCGACCTCCCGCGCCCGCGCGATCGCACCGCGATGAACCATAACGAGACGTTCAAACGCCTGCGTAACCAGATCACCCGCTATCTCGTCGACGTCAGTCACGAACGCGAACAAGTGCAGGCCGAAGGCCCCGCCCTCCCGGAGGTTACGCCGATCCTTCCGCCGGCCCTTCGCCGCGCGCTCAAATCTGATGTGCCGCACCAGGAGGACCGCTATCTCGAGTTCGCCAAACTCAAGAAAGTCTATCCGACGCCGAAGGGGCCGCTCACGGTCTGCGAGGACATCGACCTGATCATGAGGAAGGGCGAGTTCATCTCGCTGATCGGCCATTCCGGCTGCGGCAAGTCCACCGTGCTGTCCATGGCCGCCGGGCTGAACGACATCTCCGGCGGCGGCATCGTGCTCGACGGTTCCGAGATCACCATGGCGGGGCCGGACAAGGGCGTGGTCTTTCAGGCTCCCTCGCTGTTCTCCTGGCTGACCGCATACGACAATGTCGGCCTCGGCGTCGATCGCGTCTATGCCCATGCGAGCAGGAAGGAGCGGGACGATATCATCCGCTACTATCTCACGCGCGTCGGGCTCGGTGATTCGATGTTCAAGAAAGCCGCCGACCTCTCCAACGGCATGAAGCAGCGCGTCGGCATCGCCCGTGCGTTCGCACTTTCGCCCAAGCTCCTGCTGCTCGACGAGCCGTTCGGCATGCTCGACAGCCTCACCCGCTGGGGCCTGCAGGAGGTGCTGATGGAAGTCTGGAGCCGCACCAGGGTCACCGCGATCTGCGTCACCCATGATGTCGACGAGGCGATCCTCCTGGCCGACCGCGTGGTGATGATGACCAACGGCCCGAACGCGCGCATCGGCAAGATCATGGAGGTCGACCTGCCCCGCCCGCGCACGCGCACGGCGCTGCTCGATCACCCCGATTACTACCGCTACCGCGAAGAGCTGCTGACCTTCCTGGAGGAATACGAGTCCGGGGCGCAGACGTCCGACAAAGAAGAAGAAAAAGCACGCGAGAAAGAACCACGTCCGGCG
>JAWKVM010000004.1:0-162537 GCA_041398025.1 Alphaproteobacteria bacterium | reverse complement strand
CAGCGGCTCAGCGCATTCTTCAGGCGCGACCAGCTGATAATCAAGCCTGAGCCGGCCGCAAGATGACCCTTCGGATGGACTCTGGGATGAACAGGGTCAGGGGAATCAATCGTCCTCGGCGATGTCCTCGTTCCAAAGCTGGGGCTTTTCCTCGATGAAACGGCGCATGAGAGCGATACAGTCGGAATCGTTCAGGAGCACGACGTCGACCCCGCGCTCCGCGAGAAACGCCGGGTTGCCGGGAAAATTCTCCTGCTCGCCGATGATCACGCGCGGGATACCGAATTGCAGGATGGCGCCGGTGCACATCATGCAGGGGCTGAGCGTGGTGTAGAGGGTGACATCTTTGTAATGCGGACGCCTGCCGGCGCGCCTGAGGCAGTCCATCTCGCCATGCGCGATCGGGTCGCCTTCCTGCACCCGGCGATTGTGGCCTCTGGCCAGGATCGCTCCCCCGGCCACCATGACCGATCCGACCGGCACGCCCCCTTCGTCAAAGCCTAGTCTGGCCTCCTCCAATGCCATGGCCATGAAGGTTCGGTGCTCGGGTGTCGCGTCGACAAAGGGCATGGCGGTCGGTCCTCGCAGGGATGGGCGTTCTCTGCGACTCTAGTCAGGTCAGGCTGACGGCACAATCGGCGAGCCGCATCGCCTCCGGCCCGACACTGCGAACGATGTTCGCTGATGGAATGTCCGCATTTGGTTCACGCTGCGACAGTTTGGATCGACGGTTTGCGTTCAAGTCTGCGGAAGCCATGGGAGGCTGACCATGTCGAAGACGCATCATTGGCGTGTTTTCTAACCTCATGGAATCACGAGGGATTCCCAGTTTGGCGAGGATGCCATTTATGAAGTGGCGCAATCATGGGGTTCAAGAACCACCGTCACTGGCCCTGGGTTTCGCACCAAACTCCCCAGCGTGGCGGATCGCTCTCCTGAGATCCACGCGCTCCTGCTCCGGGGAATGATCGGACGAGCTGGAGGGCGCCGCTCCCATCACCCGGCCGGGAGGCGTAGTCTGAAGGCGGTGCCGTCGCTATCGCTGCGCTCGAGTTCGATATCGCCGCCATGGGCGCGCATGATCTCGCGCGCGATCGCGAGCCCGAGCCCGGTGCCGCCCGGCCGGGCGGATCCGGAGAAGGCTTCGAAGAGGTGCTCGCGCACCCGGTCCGGCATGCCCGGCCCGGTGTCGGCGATCTCGATCAGGAGTTCCCGCCCGCTTTGCCAGGCCATGAAGGACACGAGACCGGCCTGATCCTCCGAGCCACGGTCCTGCATGGCCTGCTGCGCATTGCGCCCGAGATTCATCAGCACGCGAAACAGCTGATCGCGGTCGGCCATGACCATGGAGCTCTCGTCGACCTCGTTGCGCCAGCGAACCGGGGAGCTGGACCGGCCATCGACGGTGTCGATCACCTCGTCGATCAGGGCCTTCAGGGCGAAGCGCCGCTTCTCCGGCTCGACCTTCTCCGCGCGCGAAAAATTCAGGGTATCGCTGCACAGCTTGGCGGCACGTTCCATGGACTCGACCAGGCGGGGGGCGATCTGCTTGACCGTCGGGTCCTGACTGACGTCGAGGCTGTCGGACAGCAGCATGGCGTTGGCGAGCAGATTTCGAAGGTCGTGATTGATCTTGCTGACCGCCGTGCCCAGAGCAGCGAGCCGGGTTTTCTGTGCGAGCGCCTGACGCAGGCCGGACTGCATGTTGGCAAGCTCCGTCTGCACCACGCCGATCTCGTCATGACGGGGCGAGCTCCTGAGCGCGGTGCTGGTGTCCTCGGGGCGATTACGAAAGGCGACCACGCTTTCCGTGATGCGGCGAAGCGGCAGCACCATCAGCAACTGCAACGACAGGTAGACCATAAAGGCCGTCAGCAGCGACAGGACGATCGACAGGTTCAGGATGCGCCAGGAATAGTCCACCATGGCGTTCCAGAGCGCCTGCTCGCGCATGCTGATATCGACCAGGATCCCAGGGTCCTGAGGCGAGGGCGCCATGGCCCGGATGATGCGATCGCCGCCATGCCAGAGCGCTTCGAACGCATCCGCGATCAGCGTCCAGGGTGTTGCGGCGCGCAGATCGAACGCGCTCGACCGGCGGCAGGCGGCCGAGCATCAGGGTGGCGCGGCGCGTGCAAGGTCACGGAGATCACGCCCGCATGGCTCAGCAGCTCGCTTTCGAGATCGCCATCGACCTGGCCTTCGGCGCTGGCTTCGAGGGACAGGGTGGCGAGATGACCGGACGCGATGCGCTCCTCCAGATACACTTTGCGGAAACGCGAAATCGAGGGGACGTAGATGAGGATTTCGCCGAGCAGCACGAAGGCCATGGTCAGGAGGAGAAGCCTTGCTGACAGGGAGCGTATCGGTGACGGCGTGCGCAGCGGCTTGGACATGGTCTCGGAATCTGTCTGGCGTCAGTATCGGTGATAGCGGCCGGCAATGGAAAAGGCTACAGAAATGAGGATGTTACCCGGAAAGCGTGCGGTTCGGCATCAAGCTCGACCGCGGCCTCATTCGACCGCATCGTTCAGGCGCCAGTCGAAGCGATCACCATAGAGATGGTCGAAACCCTGCAGCGACATGGCGAGATCGGGCTCGGCATAGGCCATAAGATGGTGAATGACCGCCCGCTCCGAGCCGCCAAATGCGTCGAGATTCCAGCGATAGAGGCTGGACACGTGAAGCTCGCCATTCTCGATCGAAATGCAGCGCGAATCGTTGATATAGGCCATGGCGGCATCGCTGAGCTGCCGGTCGAGATCACGCCCGGAGAAGGGCACCGGCTGCAGATTGGGACAGCTCACCGCCGCGCAAGTGATGGCATAGTAGATGCGCGGATCGGGCCAGATCGCCTTCAGGATGTGGTTCTCGATGTCGTCGAGCGACAGAGCGACGCCGTCGATCACCGTCAGCGGCCGGCTCCAGGGACTCGCCTTCGCGCCCGCCCCCGGCTGCTCCAGCTTTCTGATCGACGCGATCGGGTAGTGATCGAGGACCAGCTTCACCATCAGGGCATTGTACAGGTTGATCCAATAGGCCATCTGCTCCGCACGGTCATAAGCGGTGATGTCGATCGTCCCCATGCTGTCGATATAGCCGGCGAGTGCCTGTCGATCCCGCTCCCTGACTTCGCCATAGGCGATCCGGTGCACGCCGTCTGTCCCTGGCCGCAGATAATGCAGGAGAAAGTCTTCCCACGGACCGTGGTCGATCTGCATGGCCGAGCTTTCGTCATGCTGCTGCCAGCGCGCGAAGGCATCGGACAGCCCCTCGGCGGGCATGGCCGCGACCGCAAAGGCAAGAAGCGCGAGAACCGCGGAAAGACGCCGACGTCCCTTGGATATGACTGTCATGGGCAGGTCGACCTCACGGGCAGCCTCTCATAAGAAAGATGGCAACAAACCCGCATAGCGGGCAGCGATGGCCCCGGCTCGTCATGAACCGGTCGGTTTCGACGCATCGTTCAGACGCCAGTCATAGTGGTAGTCGCCGATATCGCCCACCCCTTCCAGCTTCATGGCCAGATCGGGTTCGGCATAAGCCTTGAGATGCGCGATCACGCCTTGTTCGCTGTCCCCGAAGTCTGCCTGAAACCAATCGTAGATGCTTGATGCTCGAACGCTGTCGCCGCTCACCTCGACCGCGCGGCGGTGGTTGACGAACTCGATCGCGGCATCGTCGAGCTGACGATCGAGCCTCTCAGCCCCGAACGGCACCGGCTGCAGGTTGGGACAGCCGATCGAGGCGCAATTGACCCCGTAATGCACCCGGGGGTCTTTCCAGATCGGCCGCAGGATCTGATGCTCGATGTCGTCGAGCGACACCCTTTCCTGCTCGATCGTCAAGAGCTTCTTGCCCCAGGGGCCGTCGCTGAACAGACCGGGCGAGATGTCGATATCGCGAATGCTGTCGACGGGATAGTGATCGAGCACCACCTTGACGGTCAGCGCATTGTAGAGATTGATCCAGTAGGCCATCTGCTCGGGGCGACTGTAGGTGGAGATCGGCAGGGCCGCCATTCGCTCGAGATAGGCGTCCAGCTCGGGGCCGGCCTTCCCTGCTGCCTTGTCATAGGCGAACCGGTTGATGCCGTCGCTGCCGGTCACCAGGCAGCGCTCGAGAACCGTCCCCCAGAGGCCATGGTCGATGGACGCTTCCGACGTTGGATCATGCGCCGTCCAGCGTTCCCAGAGGACGGCTTTCGGGGCCGCCAGCAGCGGCGGCGCGCCAGCGCCGACCAGGCCGATGGCAGCAAGGCTTGACCTCAAAACCGTGCGTCGATTCACGGCCCGATTCTCCCTCTCGCTCGGGTTTTGCTGACGCGGCGCTGCTCCGGCATCCGCCGATGGCTCTACGACCATCGTCGTTGCAAAGCCGGTTCGGGTTGGACGCAGCGCCGATCTTGCCCATATAAACACCACAATCGGCCCTGGTCAGCCAAACCACGGCTGCTCACATCTCGTTCAGCAGCCCCTGCACGGCCGTTGCCGTCGGGCATTTTCTGGTGGCCGGACAAGGCTGCAGTTTGACACGAATGCTCCCGCATCTTATACAGCGCACCGGTTTAGGTGCCGGTCTGGCGAAGGAAGAGATCCCGTGAAACGCACATTCCAACCAAGCAACCTCGTCCGCAAGCGGCGCCATGGCTTTCGCGCCCGTTCCGCTTCCGTCGGTGGACGCCGTGTGCTCGCACGCAGGCGCGCCAAGGGGCGAAAGCGTCTGTCTGCCTGACGATAAGGGCCGAAACGGCGATTCTCGAGACGACGCCCCCCAGGAGCGAGAGCCGGCGGCCGACAGGAACGTGGTCCGCCTCAAACGCCGCTCCGAATTTCTCTCGGTCGCTGCCACCGGCCGGCGCTGGACGGCGCCGGCTTTCGTGCTGCAGGTGGGACCGCGCGAGGGACGGCAGGACGCCGCATCCGGCGAGATCGGCCTCGGCTTCACCGCGACCAAACGTATCGGCAATGCCGTCGCCCGCAACCGCGCGAAACGCAGGCTCCGTGAAGCCGCGCGCTCGGTGCTGCCCGAGGCTGCCGTCGCGGGTCATGACTATGTGGTCATCGCCAGAGCGGACGTCCTGACATGTGCGTTTCAGACCCTCGTTCAGGACCTCGAGAAGGCGTTTTCGCGCGTGCTGACGGCGAAGCCGAGGGCCCCGGGACCATGGCGGCGAAAGGCGGGCCCGCGGCCCGCCCGCTCTCCCTCGCCGCACGCGGGCTGAGCGTGCTGATCCACGGCTATCGCCTGCTGATATCGCCCTGGATCGGGCCGCGTTGTCGCTTTTTGCCGACTTGTTCGGACTATGCTCTGGACGCGCTCGCCCGACACGGGGCAATAAGGGGCGGCTGGTTGACCGTTCGGCGGCTCGCCCGCTGCCATCCGTTCGGCGGCAGCGGCTTCGATCCGGTGCCGGACGTGGTCTCGCCCCCGGAGCGGCAAGGGTCACGTCTGGGACAGGATCGGCGCCGGCAGCCGACTTACCAAAGGGCAGGACTTCAGATTTCGAGGCCTCGTTAACAGGGGCCCGTCGAGCAAAGGCAAGGAGATCGGGACGACATGCCCGAGCAACGCAATCTCATTCTGGCCATCGTCCTCTCGGTGACGATCATCATTGGCTTTCAATATTTCTACGAAATGCCGCGCATCCAGGACCAGCAGCGCCGTCAGGCCGCGGTCGAGGAGAGCACGGGCAGCTCGACCACGCCGGCTCCGGCGACGACCGGCTCCGCCACCACGTCCAGCCCCGCGGTTCCGGGCAGCGTGCCGACCGGCCAGCCGGTCGAGGCCTCGCGCGAGTCGGTTCTGGCAGCGGGCGAGCGCATTGCCATCGACAATGGCAGGCTGACCGGCTCGATCGGCCTCACCGGTGCGCGCATCGACGACATCGTGATGACCGACTACAAGGTCTCGATCGCACCCAATGCCGACAACGTCACCTTGTTCAACCCGGCAGGCTCGCCGAACGCCTATTTCGCGGAGTTTGGCTGGACGCCCGAAGGCGACGGCATCGTCGTGCCCGATCAGGAGACGGTCTGGTCCACGGATCGCAAGGAGCTTCGCCCCGATCAGCCCGTGACCCTCAGCTGGGAAAACGGTCAGGGCCTGATCTTCGAGCGCAAGCTGACGATCGACGACAATTATCTGATCACGGTCACCCAGCGTGTGCGCAATCAGGGCGAGGAGTCGGTCACGCTCCATTCCTACGGCCTGGTACGCCGCTGGGGCACGCCCAAGATCTCGGGTTTCTACATCCTGCATGAAGGGCCGATCGGCATTCTCGACGGTCAGCTCACCGAAGTCGACTACAAGGACCTGGTCGAGGACGGCGCCGTCGAGCTGAAGAGCAATGGCGGCTGGCTCGGCATCACCGACAAATACTGGCTTGCCGCGCTCATTCCTGATCAGGAGACCGAGCTTACCACCAAGTTTCAGCACTTTCTCTCGGACGGCAAGGACCGCTATCAGAGCGACTATCTTCGCCCGGCGATCACCGTGCCTGCCGGCGGCTCAGCCGAGGTCACCGACCGCCTGTTCGCCGGTGCGAAGGAGGTGCAGCTCCTGGACAGCTATGCCGCCGAGTACAACATTCCGCTGTTCGACCGGGCCGTGGACTTTGGCTGGTTCTACTGGCTGACCAAGCCGATCTTCCACACCCTCCACTTCTTCTATCAGCTCGTCGGTAATTACGGCATCGCCATTCTGATGCTGACGCTTCTGGTCAAGATCCTGTTCTTCCCGCTGGCCAACAAGTCCTACCGTTCGATGAGCGCGATGAAGAAGCTGCAGCCGGAGATGACCCGCATCCGCGAACAGGCCGGCGACGACAAGATGCGCATGCAGAAGGAGATGATGGAGCTCTACAAGAAGGAGAAGGTGAACCCGATGTCCGGCTGCCTGCCGATCGTCGTGCAGATCCCGGTCTTCTTCTCCCTCTACAAGGTGCTGTTCGTCTCGATTGAAATGCGCCACGCACCGTTCTTCGGCTGGATCCACGATCTATCGGCACCGGACCCGACCTCCTTCATCAATCTGTTCGGGCTTCTTCCCTTCGATCCGCCAAGCTTTCTGGCGATCGGCATCTGGCCGCTGCTCATGGGCCTGACGATGTTCCTCCAGACCAAGCTCAACCCGCAGCCCGCGGACCCCGTGCAGGCCAAGGTGATGCTGTTCCTGCCGCTGATGTTCATCTTCCTGTTCGCGACCTTCGCGGCCGGTTTGGTGATCTACTGGACCTGGAACAATATCCTCTCCATCACCCAGCAATGGGTCATCATGCGCCGCATGGGCGTCAAGGTAACCTGAAGGCGCGGCCTTCAGCGTCGACTTGAGATGAGACTCGTTCGACGGGTATGCGCTTGTGCTCTCGAGGGGTCGGGGTTTGACCTGAGCGCTCTCGCATGGTGGTGGGCATGAACACCGTATCGGCCGCGGACGAGCTTGACGGCGACGCGATCGAGGCCGGGCGCGTGCTGTTCGCGCAGCGCTGCGACTTCATGCTCAGCGTCGCCTCGATCAAGCAGCTGCCGGCGACTGATTTGCCGGAGGTCGCCTTCGTCGGGCGCTCCAATGTCGGCAAATCGACCCTGATCAATGCGCTCACCGGCCACAGGCAGCTCGCGCGCACCTCGAACACGCCGGGGCGTACCCAGCAGATCAACCTGTTCGATCTCGGCGGCCGCCTGATCCTCGCCGATCTGCCGGGCTACGGCTACGCCAAGGCACCGAAGCCGACCGTCGACCAGTGGCATCGGCTGATCCAGACCTACCTCAAGGGCCGTCCGACGCTGCGCCTGGTCTGCGTGCTGATCGACGCCCGCCACGGGATCAAGCAGGTCGACGAGGATTACATGAAGCTGCTGGCCGACGCGGCGGTCGCGTATCGGGTCGTGCTCACCAAGGTCGATCAGATCAAGCCCAAGGCGCTCGCTGCCCTCTTGCCTGATGTCACGTCAGCCCTTAAGCACAGGATCGGCGCCCATCCCGAGGTGATCGGCACCAGCGGCAAGGATCAGCTGGGCATCGCCGATCTCCGGGCTTACCTTGCGACCTTCGCCCTGCCAGGGCAAACGCACTGACATGACGTGTAAAGCATGATCCAGGATCGCCATAACCAGACCGCAGCGACGCTCATCGAGGCGCTCCCCTATATGCGGCGCTTCGCTGGCTCCACCTTCGTCATCAAATATGGCGGCCACGCCATGGGCTCGGCCGAGCTCGCCCACGACTTCGCGCGCGATGTCGTCCTCCTGAAGCAGGTCGGCATCAACCCCGTCGTGGTCCACGGCGGCGGGCCGCAGATCAAGGCGATGCTGGATCGCCTCAAGATCCAGAGCGAATTCGTCCAGGGCCTGCGCGTCACCGACGCCGCCACGGTCGAGATCGTCGAGATGGTGCTCGCCGGCAATATCAACAAGCGCATCGTCACCGCCATCCAGGAGGCGGGCGGTCAGGCGGCCGGCCTCTCCGGCAAGGACTCCCGCCTGATCGAGGCGACCAAGCTGACCAGGCGCGTACGCTCCTCGGACAGCCATATCGAAGAAGTGCTGGATCTCGGCTTCGTCGGTCAGCCGGCGCGCATCAACACCCAGCTTCTCGACGTCTTCCGCGAAAGCGAGGTGATCCCGGTGATCGCCCCGATCGGCGTCGGCGAGCGAGGCGAAACCTACAATATCAATGCGGACACCGCCGCCGGCGCCATCGCCTCCGCCCTGAACGCCAAGAAGCTGATCATGCTGACCGACGTCGAAGGCGTGCTCGATGGCGAAGGCCGTCTGCTCCCCCGTTTTTCCGCGGACGAGGCCCGCAGCCTCATGGCCTCCGGCGTCATCACCGGCGGCATGATCCCGAAGCTGGAAACCTGCCTCTCGGCCCTCGAGGCCGGCGTCGAAGCCGCCCACATTCTGGACGGCCGCCGCCCCCACGTGGTGCTGCTCGAGATCTTCACCGAAGCCGGGGTCGGCACCAAGATCGACTGACGGACGACGCGTCCGGGCGTTTCCTGAACCGGCATCGACATGCGGAACCTCGACCGGTGCGATCTTGCCGACGGCACCGGCACGCACCTATTTTAACGAGACGAGCGCGCTATCGAAGGTGAGGTCAGGCCATGCCGGCGCGAACCTTGGTCCGACTCCGCGGGAACCGCCAGTGCATCGTCATGCTGGCCAGTCTCGTTCTGCTGCTTGCATCGGCCTTTGCCGGTGCTCAGGAAGGCGATGTTGCCGCCGCCGAGCCGCCGGATCAGGTGGCACGCGACTACATGGTCGCGATCGTCGAGGAGGAGGTGCGTCTCCTGAGCGCCGAGACCGGCATCGAGACCATCGACCCGCGCGTGCTCGACGCCATGCGCATCGTCCCCCGCCACGACTTCGTGCCGGTCGAAATCAAGGCCTACGCCTATAGCAACCATCCGCTGCCGATCGGCCACGGCCAGAATATCGCGGCTCCTCTGCTGATCGCGCTCATGACCCATCTCGCCGAGCTCGAGCCCGACGACGCCGTCTTCGAGACCGGCACCGGTGCCGGCTATCATGCCGCCCTGCTCTCGCGCCTGGTGAAGGACGTCTACAGCGTCGAGGTGATCGAGCCGCTCGCGCTCGAGGCGGCGCGTCTGCTCAAGGAGCACCATGACGACAACGTCATGGTTCAGGCCGGCGACGGCTATGACGGCTGGCCGGCGCATGCTCCCTTCGATGCGATCATCCTCAAGGAATCGCTCGACCACATCCCGGTGCCGCTTATACGCCAGCTCAAACCTGGGGGCCGCCTGGTCATGCCGCTCGGCCCCGCCGACGGCGCCCAGGACCTCACCGTCATCCGCCGAACCTCCGACGGCCGCCTGACGCAGAAGCGTATCATGCCGGTCCTGTTCTCTCCCATGCAGGGCGGCGAGCGGCTTTAGATCGACAGCCGTCCACCCGCCTCGCTGCCCGGATCCGCCTGCACCTTCCAGGTTCCATCGATACGCTCGCATGCCGATACGAGAGCATGACCAAAGTCAATTCCAATTGATTCTACTGTAAAATTTTGGATAACAATTTGCACGTTATTGATGATTATCAACCTTGCCGCGGTCTTATACAGGCCATACCATAACAATGATTCGGCGAAATAAGTCGTTCAGGGAGGCACAACATGCAAAGATCTTGTGTAAAAATGCTGCCCATACCGCTTCGGCAGACGGGCAAGCTCGCTGCGCTCACTTTCGGATTGGGGATGCTGACCTCGCCTCTGGCGCTCGCGGATTCCTCGGCCGAGAACATCAAGAACTGCGCCGACGGCAATTGGTGCGCCTATCATCGCACGGTCGACACCGCCTGGCGTCACAGCCCACTCAGCCAGATCACCAAGGAGAACGTCAAGGACCTCAAGGTCGCCTGGATGTTCCTGCCGGGCGACGAGCGCATGGGCCTGCAGTCGACGCCGATCGTGATCGACGGTGCCATGTATCTCGGCACCACGCCGTCCAATGTCTGGAAGATCGATGCGACCACCGGCGAACGGCTCTGGTCCTATGTGCCGGAGATGGACGAGGGTATCGTGTCGCGCTCCTTCTTCGCTCACACGCGCGGCCTCTCGGTCGGTGACGGCCGGGTCTATATCGGGCGCGCCGACGGCCATCTGGTGGCACTCGACGAGAACACCGGCGAGGTGGCCTGGGATGTCGAGCTGGTCGACAGCTCGGTCGACAGCGCCGGATTCTCGGGTGCCGGCACCTTCGTCAGCTCCGATCTGTTCGTGATCGGTCAGAACGGCGGCGAATATCCGGTCGAAGGTCGGATCTTCGGCGTCGACCCGAAGAACGGCCAGCTCAAATGGACCTTCTACACCACGGGCCGCGGCGACGAGAAAGCCCTCGCCACCTGGGGCGGCGACAGCTGGAAATATGGCGGCGGCGGCTCCTGGCAGCCGGGCACGGTCGACTACGAGAACAACCAGATCCTGATCGGCACCGGCAACCCGAACCCTGACTACGACTTCTGCGGCTCGGAATGCACCGACCCGAACGCCAACGCACACCGGCCGGGCATCAACCTCTACACCTCGTCGACCATCGCGCTCGACCTGGATAGCGGCAAGCTCAACTGGTACTTCCAGGAGGCGCCAAGCGATCCCTATGACTATGACGCAGCCCCCGGCGAGTATGTCATGCTCGAGGAGGAAGGCCGGCGCATCGTGCTACATCCGGGCAAGAACGGCTTCAACCACCTGCACGACGTGGCGACCGGCCAGCCGCTCGCGGTCTATCCGGACATGAAGAACCAGAACTGGACCACCGGCTTCAATCTCGAGACCGGCCAGTGGGAGAACATGCTCTGGCCGAAGGCGGGCGAGAAGACCCTGGTCTGTCCGGCGATCGACGGCGGCCATAGCTGGAACGCCGGCACCTACAGCCCGGAGACCGGTCTGTTCTACCGCGTGGTCAATGAGTGGTGCATGAACCTCACGGTCAATCCGGAGGAGGGCGCTGCGGCGACCGCAGGCTCCGAAACCCGGACCACCGAGCCGTTCGCGGTCGTGTTCATGGCGGCGACCTGGGAGGGCACCGACCCGCCGGATGACAAGATGCATGCCCGCCTCACCGCGCGCGATCCCATGAGCGGCGATATCAAATGGGAGAAGCGCTACGATGTCATCCCGCACTCCGCGCTGATGTCGACGGCGACCGGCCTCCTGTTCAACGCCACCTATGAGGGCGAGATCGAGGCGCTCGATGCCGACAACGGCGAGCGGCTCTGGTCCTTCAATCTCGGCACCGGCTCGAACGGCGGCATCGTCTCCTATGAAGCGAACGGCAAGCAGTATGTGGCCATCACCACCGGCCATGGCTCCTATTTCGGTCGCGCCGTCGCCAGCCTCTGGCCGGATCAGACCAAGGGCTACAAGGAAACCTCGGCCGTGGTGGCGTTCGAGCTGCCATAAGGTCGTGAGCAACGACGTGTGAAGCAGAGGGTGCCGGCGCCTCGAACGACCGTATGAGCGTCGGCACCCCTGCCTTGTTCGCACCGCTTCAGGGAGGCAAGCGCTGTGGGATCGAGGTCCAACAGGAATATAAGATGGCTGGTGGTGGCCTTTTGTGTGCTCGTCGCGATCGCCGCGATGACCGTGTTCGACGGCCGCCACAATCACGCCAACGCCGAGACCGTGGCTTCGGACAACCCGCTTTCCGGTGACGAGGGGGCGATCGCCGCCGGCAAGAAGACCTTCAACACCTTCTGCGCCCAGTGCCATGGCCCCGGGGCCGACGGCATCGCCCCGCGCTTCGGCAAGTACTCCGCCGATCTCCGGAAGTTCAACAAGGGCTTTTTCGAGTTTGCCGGCATCGTGGTCGCAGGCAGACCGGAAAAGCAGATGCCGCCCTGGGGCGACTATCTCGACGGCGAACAGATCTCGCAGATCGGCGCCTATCTGGAAACGCTGGCGATCGACGGCGCCAAATGGGCAGCGGATGAATAGGATGACGAGAGGACACGCCATGAAAGCGCTGGCCCTGACCCTGATGCTCGCTCTCGGAGCGAGCCTCGTCACCGGCGAGGCGTCCGCAGCGACGGGTGACGACGGTGGTCCCTATATCCTTGCGGAGAACAGCTGGGTCTGCGTGACGCCGGAAGCCTACGACGCCGCCATCACCGAAGCCGACAAGACCGACGACATCCGAGCCCTCAGAAAGAAGATGCTCGACGACAAGCAGTGCCTCACCATCGACGACGACGACATCGAGGATATGCTCGCCCCCTTCGTTCAGGTGACCGAGCGCCAGGACGAGAAGGTCAAGGTGCGCTTCGAGGTCGAGTACTACAAGCGCATCGCCTTCCTGCACCGCAACTTCGCGCGCGTCACTTTCGCCGGCTGGACCCACCAGGACCGGCTCAGGCCGCGAAGCTCGCTCGCGAACGACGACTGAGCGGAGCGCAGCGCCGGCCGTGACGATCGACCTCGGCCGAGGGCTCGCCTGTCTGTTCCTGATCTTCGTCTCGACCTCGACCGCCCGCGCCGAAGGCAGGACGATCAGCGGCAGCATCCATCTTCCGCCGGATCTGACTGCGAAGCTTGCGCCGAGCGACCGCCTGATCCTCAAGCTCTACCACCCCGCCGAGGGGATCGAGAAGGATGTGCGTTACTGGATCATCGACAAGGTCGACTTCCCCCGCCCCTTCGAGATTGCGCCGTCGACCGACATGAACGGCCGCATGCGCTGGCCCGCCTACAGGCTGGACGTCTTCACCGACCGCGACGGCGACGTCCTGACGATCGCACCGGGCGAACTGACGGCGACGACCGACGATCTCGTCCCGCTCGGCACAAGCGGTCTGGAGCTTGAACTCTCAATTCCTGACGGCTGATCGCCCGATGCAGCGACGCCGTGATGAGACTTTCGAGGTGTTGCACGACCTTCTTGTCTTGCGTCGGTCTTCCCCGCCGTCGCCGAACGCTTCGTTTGGACCGCAGCGCACCGGACACCGACACCAACGCGCCTCGCCACTACAACTCCACGCGCCCGCCAAATCTCGGCCCACCTGCCCCTATCTCCGGCAACCTTTCTTTAACCACAGCCCGCTACAATCCCCCGGTCTCTCTCGTCCAGGCGATCCTGCGAGTCCGCGCGGTCGCAAGAAAAAAGAGGCAAGGCACGGATTCCCACGATCACATGGACCAGACCAGCACCATTGCAGGAAAGGGTTAAAGAAAGATTAGAACTTGTCCCGACCAGTTGCTTCCACCTTATCGACGCGGACATGCGGCCACAACGAGGAAACGGAGCGTGCTTCTTATCGCATCCGATCCGGATGCACGCTCCGGCAATCGTCGGATGGATCGCCGTTTAGGCGGCATGCTCGAGCGCCGCACCATGAGCGAGCCTGGCAACAGGACGATCAGATCGCGCCTTCGGGACGACGCGTGCTGCATGCACCCTGCTGGCCGAAGACGGGTTCCGGAATGAAGCCGGCACTGACGAGGCGGTCTTCCGACGGCTCGACCGCGAGCGCGAACAGCCTCGCCTTCAGCCGCTCCGTCGACCAGTCGGGATAGGCGGCGAGCAGGCAGGCGGCGAGCGACGTGACGCGGGCTGCTGCATAGCTGGACCCGGTCACCATCTGCCGCGTGCCGTCGAAGCTGGTCACCGCGATGGGATCAGCCGGCGCCATGAGGTCGACCGTTGCCGGTCCCCAGTTGCCATCCTTGGCAAGCTGGCCGCCCATGGTCGCCGCGGTGACGGTGATCATGTTCGCAAAGGAGAGCGCTGCCGGAAAGACCGGCCGTCGATCGAGATTACGGCTGTTGTTGCCGGCCGCGACCACGAACAGGATGTCCGGATGATCGGCGACCGCGGCTTCGAAGGCCGTCCACTCCTGCCGGTGAAAGCTCGCGAGCGACATGTTCACGATGCGGGCACCTTTTCGCGCGGCGTCGGCCACGAGGTCGGTGAAGCGGCCCATGTCCGGGCGCGGGAAGCGATAGGCCAGCAGTTTCGCCACGGGCGCTTCCGCCGCGATCAGGCTGGCGACTTCGGTCCCGTGCCTGCCCGGAAAGAACGCCGATCGGAAGGGATTGGCGTCGAACGGCCGCTGATCGAGATCCCAATAGTCATAGCCGAGAAGCTGGCCCTCGGCGTCGCGCGCCAGCCGCTTGCCGATCGCCGGCAGCAGGTAGTTCACGCCGGTATCGATGATCGCCACCGGTTCGCCGCCGGGATCGGCGGCCGCAGGTACCGGCGGGTCGATCGGCTCCTCACGTCCGGTCGGCTGCAGGGAGGCGCCGAGATGGAGGATACGCTCCGGCCGGCGCTCGTCATCATAGACGATCTGGCGCGCCGCCTGGACCTGACAATGGTGGTCGACGAGGGCATAGAGCGATGGCGTGCCCCGATCGTCGCGGTCGAGATGCAGGCGGATGCTGTGCAGAAGCGCGCGCGGCGCCAGCCAGTCGATGGTCAGGTGACCGATCGCCAGCGGAAAGGTGCGCCGGATCCCCTGGGTGAGCATGGCATGTTTCCGGAGCGGCGCCACCGGATCGATGCCCGGCAGGCGCTTTCCGATCGTCTCGATGTCACGTCGCCCCTTGGCATGGCAGGCAAGCGCGATCGCGGCGCGCATGATCTCGATCCGGTCGGGCGTCTCCGCCTGCCCCTGCGCGGGAGGCGACAAGGCGAGGAGGACCGCAAGGGCGAGCGCGCGCCTCACCAATATTTGCCCTGCCGGCTGGCGCGGATGCGCACCTGCTGCTCCGCCTGGCGCTGGTTTTGCGCAGCCAGCGCCCGCTCGCGCATGATTTCGAGCAGTTCCTCCGCGGCATCGGGCGTCAGATCGTCCTGCTGACCCGCCTCCTGCACCTGGCTCATCTGCTGGGTCGGCGCTGCCGCCTGGCTGCCCGACTGGCCCTGACCTGCCTCGGCATTGGTGCTGGCCGTGGGCTGGGCGTCGCGCTCGGAAAGATCGTTGCTGGCGCGCTCCTCCTCGTCCTCGAAGGCCTGGCCACGATTGTCGGAGGTCTTCTGGTTGCGCGTCTCGGCATTGCGCTGCGCCTGGACGCGCTGCGCGTCGATCGCCGCGGCAAGGCGATAGGCGAGCTCCAGATTGTAGCGCGCGTCCTCCTGATCGGGCCGGAGCTCCAGGCTCTTTCGCCAATGACGGATCGCGGCCCGAGTGTCGCTCATGGCATCCTGGAAGGTCTGCATCGCTTCCAGCGCCTGGCGATATTTGACCACGCCGAGATTGTACTGCACCCGGCTCTGCAGCTCGGCATCCTCGGTCTCGGCAGCCGCGGTGTACCGATCCACGGCGGCTTCGAGCTTGTAGGTCCTGGTGAGCACGTTGCCCTGGTTGTAGCTGATCGCGGCGGCGTCGGGGCGCAGGCTCTCCGTCTCGCCGTAGATCCTGAAGGCGCCGGCGAAGTCGCCTTCCTGATAGAGCCGGTTGGCCTGATCGACCGCCTCGCTCGCCGCATCGCCGCGGCCGAGCGTGATCGAGACCAGGAGGAGCAGCAACGCAGTGGCCGTGATCAGCGTCAGAGGGAGTCTCATGCGGTTCTCGCCTTCCATCCAACCCAAAGCTGATCGACTCCTAGCAAAACCAATGCCAAAAACACAAACAGCTGGAAACGCTGCGCCGGCATGTCGACCGCTTGCGCGTCGAGCGCACGTTTCGGCTTGGCGGCCAGCGTCTCCCGATAGAGCCTGGCCAGGCTGTCCTCGTCGTCGTCCGCGCCAAGAAACCGGCCCCTGGTCAGCCCTGCCATCTCGGCGAGCAGTTCGGTCTGCACCGTCGAGCGCACCTCGAAGCCGTCATAGTCGAGAAGGCGCCGTTCGCCATCGGCATCGACCACGGGAATCGTGGCGCCGGGCCCAGGGCTGCCGATCGCGATGCTGTCGATGTCGACGCCGGCATTCGCCGACGCGGCGGCCGCCTGCAGCGGCAAGCCGCCGTGATCCTCGCCATCGGTCAGGAGGATGATGTCGGCAAAGCCCGGCTGCAGCCCGCCAAGGCGCTCCAGCGCATGCTGCACCGCCTCGCCGATCAGACTGCCTTCCTGGCCGACCGTTTCCGAACTCGTTTCATCGAGGCGCTTGAGGAAGAGGTCGTAGTCGAGGGTCAGGGGCGATTGCAGGCTCGGCCGGCCAGCGAACGCGATCAGGGCGAGGCGATGGCCGCCATCGGCGCGCACCGTCTCGACGAAGCGACGGATCATCGCCTTGGCACGCTCGATCCGGTTCGGGGCGACGTCTTCCGCCAGCATGCTGAGCGAGGTGTCGAGGAGGATGACGAAGTCGCGCCCGTTGCGCGGCGTGTCCTCGGCACGCTTGCCGCAGAGGGGCTGCATCAAGGCGATCGTCAGACAGACGATCACGCCCGCCAGGGTCCAGGGTCCGGGCAGGCGGCCGCTGCGTTTTTCCCGGTCGTTCGCGCGGACATCCGCCATGCCGGTGCCGATCAGCCGCTCGAGCGCCTCCTTTTTCCGCCGCCTGGCATGAGCGAGCAGCAAGGCGGCGAGCGGCAGCGCCAGAAGCAAAATCGCATACCAGGGAGCCTCGAAGGTCATGGCAGGGTCCGCAGCCAGGTGGTGGCGAGCAGCAGTTCGAGCAGCAGGGTGCCGAGGGCGGCGAGCAGCGGAAGGTGAAAGGCCTCCTGGTAGCGCTGGTAGTAGTTGACGACATTGGTGCCCTTCTCCAGCCGGTCGATTTCCTCGTAGATTCCCCTCAAGGCCTCGCTGTCGGTGGCGCGGAAATAGCGCCCGCCGGTGGCATCCGCGATCTTCTTGAGCACGAACTCGTCGATATGCACCTGGGTCGGCATGTAGTCGACGCCGCCGTCCCGGCGCGGCACCGGCATCAGCGCCTGGCCGCGCGTGCCGGCACCGATGGCGTAGATCTTGATGCCGAGTGCCCGCGCCACCTCGGCCGCCTCGATCGGCTCCGCCTCGCCGGCATTGTGGCTGCCATCGGTGAGCAGGATCAGCACGCCCGCGACGTCGCCCGCCTGGCGCAGGCGATCGATGCCGAGGGTGAGCGCATCGCCGATCGCGGTGCCGTCCTCGTCCGGGATCTCGATGATGTCGACGTCGTCGAGCAGGGACAGCAGCGCCTGATGATCCAGGGTCGGCGGACTGATGGCATCGGCGTAGCGAGCGAAGGTGACGATGCCGATGGCGTCGCCGTCGCGCCCGGCGAGCCCGTTGCCGTCGCCTTCGACGAAGCCTTCGAGCGTCGCCTTGACCACGTCCAGACGGTTGGTCTTTTCGCCCTCCAGCTCCAGATCGAGCGCGCTCATGCTGGTGGAGATATCGACCACCATGGCGATCGCGATGCCCTTGCGGTCGATGCGCGTGACCTCGACGCCCCATTGCGGCCGGGCGAGGGCGAGGATGGCAAGCATCAGGGTGAGCATGCGCAAAACTGGCAGAAGGGCCTGTGCGCGCTGGCGAAGCGAGACCGGGAGGTCGCCGAGGGGTCCCGTCGCCGGAAAGGAAACGCCTCGGCCCTGGCGACCTTCGCTCCACCACCAGAGGAGGGGGGGGATGATCAGGAGGACGAGCACTTCGGGCGTGGCGAAACGCATCAGCGGGCCGGACGGAAGATGCTGGGCTCAGCCGGCCTCGTCAGGTCCGCTTTCTCTGGGGCAGACCCGCTTTCTCCGGTCTCGACCCCGCTGGTCCGGCGCACGAAGGCGGCGATCTGGTCGAGCGCTTGCCCCATGGCCTCGGCGGATGGCCGGTAGCGCGCGAACTTCACCAGGTCGCATTGGCCAAGCGGCTGTTCGATGAGGCCCTGCTGCTCGCGAAGAGGGCCTGGCGCCCGGGCGGCGTCCCGAAGAATCTCCTCCGTGGTCTTGAGGGGCCCCGGGAGCGAAAACGCGTCCTGCAGATAGCGGCGAAGAACGGCGGCGAGCCGGGTGTGAAAACGCTCGCTGCCGGCCTCGTCCGAGGCCTGCTCGGCACGCAGGGCGGCGAGTGCTTCCAGGGCTGCGAGATGCGGCGGCTGCGCGAGGTCCGACCCAGCCTCCTGAAGCGGACGGCGGCGGCGCCACCAGATCACAAGCGCCGACGCGGCGAGCGCGAACGCCGCCAGGAGCCAGGGGCTCGGTCCTGCGGCGACGGGTGGAAGCGCCACCGGCGGCAGGATGTCCCTGACCTCGCGCAGATCGGTTTCCGGCGGCACGAGCGAGGCGATGTGCACGACCATCTCATCCGTGGTCACCTCGATTGCCTGCAGCGTTTCCGGGTCCTGGACGGTGATGGTGAACGGCGGGATCGTCAGGTCACCTGTGTTTTCCGGTTCGAGCCGATACTGCTGCACCCATTCGCGGCTGCCGCCGGCCTCGGCTTCCGCTTCGAGCGCGCGCTGGCCGGTGACGGCGAAGCTGCCGAGGCGGGCGCCGAGCCTTGGGAAATTCACCAGAAGATCGTCCGGCACCTCGATCGACAGGCGCAGCATCAGGGGGTCGTCGATGCCGGGGTCGTCGGGGGCGATCGCGATCACCGGCTCGAAGCCCTGCTCCGCCGCATGGAGCGCCGTGCCGCCGTGCAGAACCAGCACTGGTGCACACACGAAAAGAACATGTCGAGAGAACAGCGGCATGCTGATGTCCCCGACGCTCAGCGCCCCTCGCGCAGGCGCTGCTCGCGCTGTCGAAAGAACCTCAATAGAGGATGGATATAGGAGGCAGCACTGTCCACCTCGACGACATCCAGACCGAAGCTGGAAAACAGCCGCCGGCGGGCGGCCCGCGCCTCGTTCTGGCGCTTTTCGAACTCTCGCCTGACGGCCGCATCGCCGGTGTCAACCATGATCGGGCGGCCGGTCTCCATGTCCTCGAGTCTGATCAGACCGACATCCGGCAGCGCCGTCTCGCGCGGATCGCGGATGCAGATCGGGATCAGGTCGTGACGCCGTCTCACCAGGCGAAGCTCGGTCTCGAAGGGGTCACCATGAAAATCCGAGAGCAGGAAGGTCACGGTGCGCTTTCGAAGGGCGCGCTGCAGATAGTCGAGCGCCTTGCCGATCTCGGTGCCGCGCCCCTCGGGCTCGAAGGTCAGGAGCTCGAGGATCAGGCGCATGGCGCGGTTGCGCCCGCCTCTCGGTGCCATGAAACGTTCGATGCGGTCGGTGAACAGCACCATGCCGACCTTGTCGTGATGCCTGGTGGCGCTGAGCGTGAGCAGCGAGGCGATTTCCAGTGCGATGTCGAGCTTGCTGCGCGCGCCGCTGCCGAAACGGCCGGAGGCGGAGAGGTCGATCAAGAGCATCACCGTGAGCTCACGCTCCTCCACATGGCGCTTGACGTAAGGCTGGCCAAGGCGCGCGGTGACGTTCCAGTCGATCGTGCGCACATCGTCGCCCGGCACGTAGTCGCGTACTTCCGCGAACTCGATGCCCTGGCCCTTGAAAACGCTGTGGTAATGACCGGCGAACACGCCGTCGACCAGGCGGCGCGTGCGGATATGGATCCGCTGCACCTGGCGAAGCGTGTCCAGGGCCAGGGTCAAGGCACGGGCAGGTGATCGAAGACCTTTTGGATCAGATCACCGGATGTCAGGCCCTCGGCTTCGGCCTCGTAGGTAGTCAGCAGGCGATGGCGCAGAACGTCCATGCCGATCGACTTCACGTCCTGCGGCGTGACGTAGTCCCGGCCCTTGACGAAGGCATGGGCCTTGGCGGCGAGGGCCAGGAAGATGGTGGCGCGCGGCGAGGCGCCGAAATCGATATAGCGGCCGATGTCCAGCCCGGCCGCATCCGGCTCGCGCGTCGCGAACACCACGTCGACGATGTAGCGCTTGATCTTGTCGTCGAGATAGATCGCATCCACCCTGCGCCGCGCGTCGACGATGTCATCGAGCGTGGCTACAGGCGCGATCGGCGCCGGGCGCTCCGTGCTCGCCATACGCTCAAGGATCTCCATCTCCTCCGCGCGGTCGGGATAAGTGACGGCGAGCTTGAGCATGAAGCGGTCGACCTGCGCTTCGGGCAGCGGATAGGTGCCTTCATGCTCGATCGGGTTCTGGGTGGCGAGCACCAGAAACGGGCTCGGCAGCTTGTAGGTGGTCTCGCCGATCGTCACCTGGCCCTCCTGCATCGCCTCCAAAAGCGCGCTCTGGACCTTCGCCGGTGCCCGGTTGATCTCGTCGGCGAGCAGCAGATTGGCGAAGATGGGGCCTTTTCTCACGCGGAACTCGCCGGATTGCGGCTGATAAATGAGGGTACCGATCAGATCCGCGGGCAAGAGATCGGGCGTGAACTGGATGCGCTGATAGTCGGCCTTGAGGGCTTGGGCGAGGGTGGTCACGGCCAGCGTCTTGGCGATGCCCGGCACGCCTTCCAGCAGCACATGGCCATTGGCCAGCAGCCCGACCAGCAGGCGCTCCAGCATGGTGCGCTGACCGACCACGACGGTGGAAACGGCATCCAGCAGCCGGGACGGCAAGGCAGGATCAAGTGGCTGACGCGCCGGAGCGTCACTTTTGACCGTCGACATCAGCCCCCCTTGGTTTTCTTGTCCTTCCCTAAGAAAGTAGAGCGCATGTCCCGATTGTCATGGGCAGGGCGATGCACTCCTGCATTTGATCTGTGGGCGGCGGGCTTCCGAATCCAGGCGGCTGGTCGATGATCAGGTGCTGCAGACGATGCGGACCTGGCCGCCGAAAAGGGGACGTTCATGCGAAAAAATGTCCGCCATCTCGCCATTCCGAACCATTGCATCGATGATGTCGCCAGCGGCCCAGCGCAGATCGCGGGCGTTTTCCCGGACCGCGGCACCGACGCTCCAGCTGGTGACGGCGAAGCCGGGAGGGGCCTCCTGGTCGACATCGTCCGCGCCACCCTCGAGCTGCTCGGGATCGCGGACGATGGCGACGCGGTCCGCGACATAGGGCGAGAACAGCACGGCGATCTCGTTTCGGGCCTCGAGCTCGCGGTTGCAGGGGATGTGCAGCATCAGATTGGCGACCGCGCCGACGCTGGGGCCGCGCCAGATGTGGTTTCTGAGATCGGCATCGACGTTTTCATCCGCCTGCACCGCCATCAGCTCCAGGCGAAGGCCGAGTCCGCCGGCGACGGCTTTGGCGATGTCGACATCGATGCCGACGAGTTCGCCCTGCTCGACGAAGGAGAACGGCCGATAATCCTCGTAGACCGCGATCTTGATCGCAGCCTCGTAGTCATCGCTGTCGCGGCAGGGATCTTCCAGGTGCCCTCACCCTCGAACGACGAGAGCCCGGCAGTATCCGCTGCCTGAGGTGCAACGTCACCATGGGCGAGAACCTGATCGACGGGGCCGGCGGTCAAAGCTACGGCGGCAATGAAGGTGGCCGATTTCATCGATAGCTTCTCCGAATGCGGTGGTTGACGCCCAGACCTACGAGGTGCTGGACTACCTCCTGGTCGGCCGCCGGGTCTGGCATCTCGACCTGACGCCCGACGAACAACTGCTGTTCACCACCAAAGGTGTCACCAACGACATCTCGGTGATCGACGTCGCCGCGCTGAAGGTGATCAAGTCGCTGCCGGTCGGGAGGTTCCCATGGAGCGTCGCCATCAGGCCATGAGAACCGTAGCGGTTCTGCTCGGACTTTCCGTCTGTGCCTGGCTCATGGGTTCGCCGGCGCTCGCCTGTGACATCGAAACGCCTGAAGGCTATCGCCTCGATCACTACCGTGCGCCGACACCCTGTGAGCTCCCGGGCGCGCGCGTCGCGAACAACGAGCAGATGAGGGTGCTGGTCAAGGATCAAGATGCTGTCTTGATCGATACGACGCCGCTGGTCCATACCACCGAGACCGACTTCACCGGCCGCTGGACCGTGCCCGAGCCGCGCGACAACATCGCCGGCAGCGTCTGGCTGCCGAATATCGGCTATGGCGTGCTCGACGACGAGATGACCGGCTATTTCGCAGACAATCTCGAGCGCCTGACCGGCAGCGATCCACGGCGCCCGCTGGTGTTCTACTGCTTCGTCGATTGCTGGATGTCCTGGAACGCCGCAAAGCGGGCGCTGGAATTCGGCTATCCCAACGTTGTCTGGTATCCTGACGGGACAGATGGCTGGAAGGTGATCGACGGCCCCTTCGAGCGCGCGACGCCGGTGCCGCTGTTCGAGGAGTGATCGCGATCATCTCGGAGGCGGCTGGTCGGCGAGGACGTCGAGCGCGCCCGTGAGCAGCAGATCACCCGTGGAAGGATTGACGATCGAGGCGCCCGCGCAGCCTATCGTTGCCCCTTCGGACTGGCGAGAGCCCCGGCTCGGCGCAGCCGACAGGTCGAGATTGAAGTCGTCCACCAGTCTCGCAGCGGTCTGGAGATGATGTCCGGCGGTCATGCTGAGAGTGAGTTCAAATGTGACAAAGCATCGAGGCAATGATCAGTGCGATCTGAAGAAAACAAGCGGCCTTTTCGCACAAAGCGATCCACAAAACTACAGAACGCCTCTGTATGTGCTTGCCGTATTTCTGATTTTTGGGAAGATTGAAACTACGCGTTGCCCAGTGCACGCTTGGACATTGGATGATTAGACGTCAGAGATGAAAAGACGTCACTTAAAGGTCTGGGGCCCGACGGCGTTTATCGTCGCGATCGCATTTCTTGTCGCCTATCAATTCGTCGAGCCTGCGCCCCCCCGTCAGCTGACGCTTGGAACCGGCGGCGATGGCGGCGCCTATTTTCACTTCGGCGAGCGCTACCGCCAGATTCTCGCGGCGAACGGCGTCGATCTGATCCTCAAGCCGAGCTTCGGCACGGTCGACAACCTGCAGCGTCTGCAATCGGAAGCGGACGATATCGACGTCGCCTTCATCCAGGGCGGTGTCGTCGCCCAGCCGCCGCCGGACGGCCTGGAAGCGCTCGGTAGCGTGTTCCTGGAACCACTCTGGATCTTCGTAAGCCTCGACGATCCACCGAAATGGCTGAGCGATCTCAAAGGGCGGCGCCTGGCGATCGGTGCCGAAGGCAGCGGGACGCGGGTGTTCGTCGGCGATCTGCTGCGCGCGAACATGGTGACCGAGGACAACAGCACGCTGGTCAGCCTCGGCGGATCCAGCGCCGTGCAGGCCCTGCAGGCTGGTTCCGTCGATGCCGCGTTCTTCGTCGCCTCCCCCGAAGCGGAGGTCGTGCAAGCCCTTTTGAACGATCCCGCCTTCAAGCTCATGAGCATCGAGCGATCCGGTGCGTACCGGCAGAACTACCGCTTTCTGAAGACGGTGACGCTGGCGCAGGGTGCGGCTGATCTCGGCATGAACCGGCCCTCCCACGACGTCACGCTTCTCGCGCCGGCCGCCTCGCTGGTCGCCCGGGAGGGGATCCATCCGACGCTGGTCGACCTGCTCCTGCTCGCCGCCACCGACGTTCACCGGCGCGGCGATCTGTTCTCGGCGCGCGGCGAATTCCCTTCCGACAAGCTTCTCGATTTTCCCCTGAACGACGAGGCGAGGCGCTATCTGACCTCAGGCCCGCCCCTGCTGCAGCGCCATCTTCCCTTCTGGATCGCAACGTTCCTCGAGCGCATGGCCATTCTGCTGATCCCGCTCCTCACCCTGCTCATTCCGCTGATCCGCATCCTGCCGCCGGTGCTGGACTGGCGCATCCGGCGTCGGATCTATCGTTGGTATGACGAACTCAACGCCGTCGAAGAGGCTGCCGCCAACGCCAGCGATCCGAAGGAACTGGACGCCCTGCGCTCCCACCTGGACCTGATCGAGCGGAAGCTCATGCAGCTCTCCGTGCCGCGCCATCGCTCCGACCTGGTCTTCAATCTGCGAACCCATGTGAAGCTGATCAGGGACCGACTGGCGTCCTGATCGACCGATGCGCGCCGCCGGTTGAAGAAGCCTCGACAGCCCTGGTCGGACGCATGCACGGCGACCCTGTCCCGATCGCAGGAGGTGAAATTTCGAACGCCGCGATTGACAACGCGGCGGCATGCAGGCCAGATGCTGCGGTCGCATCGGCGAGATGTGGCTTGGCTTCGACGTTCGACGGAGAACGGCCCTGACAAACCCACCTGTCGCCTGCGCAACCCTGACCATCGACACCGCCGGAAGCTACGATCACACCTCCGAACGGCTGCGGTCCCTGGTCTCCGATGCCGAACACGGCTGCCTCAGCATCGACGCGATCGCGGGCACCCTGCGCAATCGAGCCCTCGGCATGTCGATGCTGATCTTCGCCATTCCCTGCTGCCTGCCGATGCCGCCGGGCGTACCGGTTCTGTCCGGCATCGGCCTCGCGGTCGTCGCGATCCATCTGATGATCCTGAAAGACGAACTCTGGCTTCCGCGCTTCATCGGCAATCGCCAGGTGGCGACGGCAGACCTCGAACGCCTGCTAAAGAAAATCGTTCCCCATGTCGAACGGGTCGAGAGTTTTTGCAAGCCGCGTCTGATGGCGATGACCAGCGGTCTGCCGAAGATGATCGTCGGGCTCGTCACCCTGATCCTGGGCCTTTTGCTGATCCTCCCCATCCCGCTCTTCGGCAATCTTCCGCCGGGGCTCGCGGCGGCCATGCTCGCCATCGGCCTCGCGGAGCGTGACGGCGCCATTGTCGGCCTCGGTCTCCTCTGCTCGATCGTCGCGATCGGCGTGACCTCTGCGGCTGGCTGGGGCGTGTTTCTCGCCCTGGGCCGTCTGATCGCCTGAGCCCTGCGGTCTCGTTCACGGTCACCCGGTCAGCATTCCTGAGATCGGCGACGGCCTGGACCGGACTCATGACCGGCCGGGAAATCGATCGGCGACGAGATCCGTGAGAGCGCGCGAAAACAGCTCGGCGAGCGACGAAATGCCGAGCTTCTCGTAAATGTTGCGGCGATGCACCCTTGCCGTCTCCGGCGAAATCTTCAGCGCTTCCGATATCTGAGCGAGCGCGTGGCCGGCGAGCATCATCCCGACCACTTCCCGCTCTCTCGGCGTCAGCAGGTCGCGTCCGAAGTCGGCGAGCACGCTTTCGAGGCGAAGATGCTCCCGGTCGGGACCGTCCGAGCCGAAAGCGGCGCCGGCGAGGCGCACATGGCGGCGGACCAGGGCGGCGAGCAGCGGCAGGAGCGTCCTCAGCGCATCGAGATCTCCGGGCGAAAACGCTGGCTGGCGGATCGAGCGTTCCAGACAGATCGCATAGGTCATCCGCTCGAGCGGGATCAGGAAATTGATCTCGTCCTCGATTGCCGAGCCGCGGTAATAGCTGGCCATGTAGTCGGACTCGGCGAAATCCCCGGGCACGATGTCGCGAAGCCGGATCACGTCAGCTTTGCGCAGCCGGAGCGCGTGCAGGTAGAACGGGTCGAGGAGATAGGCGGCGCCGACATAGAGCTCGGCGCTGTTGCGCCGGTCGGGATTCTTCATGCCGTCGACCAGGATCTTCGGCCGCTGCCGCTCGGCATAGACCAGCACCAACGCGCTGTCGAACGCGACCATGGCCTTGAGCCAGGCCAGCAAAGCCTCGTCGAAGGCCGCCTGCCCCAGATGATCGACAGCGCTCGCCAGCGCTTCGACGGCATGGCTTTCGCCCTTCATCGGCATCGATAGCCTGCCCTCCTCGCTGCGACAGCTACCCCTCTAGGGTTATTTACACGCCTTACCCTTCGAAAGAAGCTCGAAGCAAATCCAACGTCCAGCGCTTGGCAAAAAAAGAGCGCGCCCAAAGAACCGGGAGTTTCAGTCAATGTCGATCGCCCTTGCCGACAAGGTCGCCCCGAACAGCACCAATGAGGAATTGCAGGCTCTGCGCGAAACCGCCGTGCCGCGCGGCGTCGCGACCATGCTGCCGGTGTTCGCCGAGCGTGCCGAGAACGCCGAGATCTGGGACGTCGAAGGCCGTCGCTATGTCGACTTCGCCTCGGGCATCGCCGTGGTCAATACCGGCCATCTGCACCCCAAGGTGAAGGCTGCTGTCGCCGCCCAGCTCGATCTCCTGAGCCACACCTGCTTCCAGGTCACGCCCTACGAAGGCTATGTCCGGCTCGCCGATCGCCTGAACGCGCTCGCGCCGACCGGAGCACCCAGCAAGACGATCTTCCTGACCACCGGCGCCGAAGCGGTCGAGAACGCGATCAAGATCGCCCGCGCCCACACCGGACGCCCGGGCGTGATCGCCTTTGCCGGCGGCTTCCACGGGCGCACCATGATGGGCATGGCGCTCACCGGCAAGGTCGCTCCCTACAAGACCGGCTTCGGCCCCTTCCCGGGCGAGGTCTACCACGCGCCGTTTCCAGCAGGCTATCTCGGCGTCGATACCGAGCAGAGCCTCCAGGCGCTCGAGACCATCTTCAAGGCCGATATCGAGCCCGAGCGCGTGGCCGCGATCATCGTCGAGCCGGTGCAGGGCGAAGGCGGCTTCTACATCGCCCCCGCCCCCTTCCTGCAAGCCCTGCGCGAGATCTGCGATCGGCACGGCATCGTCCTGATCGTCGACGAGATCCAGACCGGCTTCGCGCGCACCGGCCGTCTGTTCGCGCTCGAGCATGCGGGCATCCAGGCCGACATCGTGACCATGGCGAAGAGCCTCGCGGGCGGCTTCCCGCTCTCCGCAGTCACCGGCAAGGCCGAAATCATGGACGCGGCGCTCCCCGGCGGCCTCGGCGGCACCTATGCCGGCTCACCGCTCGCCATCGCCGCCGCCGACGCGGTGCTCGACGTGATCCAGGAGGAGGATCTCTGCGCCAAGGCGGAAAGCACCGGCGGACGCATCGGCGAACGCCTGGAGGCGATGGCGGCGGACGCCGACCTCGCACCTGCGATCGGCGAGATCCGCCGTCTCGGTGCGATGGTGGCCCTCGAACTGGTCGAGAACGGCGATCCGGCAAATCCCGCAGCTGCCCTCACCAAGGACCTCGTCCAGGCGGCCGCCAGGGAAGGCCTGATCATTCTCGCCTGCGGCACGCGCGGCAACGTCATCCGCTTCCTCGCCCCTCTGACCGCCGACCTCGCCCTGATCGACGAAGGCATGGACATACTGGAGCGCTGCCTTCGCCGCTTGCTTTCGGCCAAGTGATTGTCGATGCTGCGAAATACGGCGAGGCCACGCATTCGTCCACTGGACGGGTAGCGGACGGCTGAACAGGACGCCTCTTCGAGCGAAGGGCGGATGGAACGACAAGAAACGGGAGACGGAGATGCGGAGGCATTTATCGGCGGTGCTGGTTGCCGGGCTGGTGGTTGCGGCAGGTACGGCGGCGCATTCTGAGACGTTTGTGACCATCGGGACGGGTGGTCAGACGGGTGTTTATTATGTTGTGGGTCAGTCGATCTGCAAGCTTGTGAACCGTGGTGATGCGGGGATCAAGTGCACGGCGCCGTCGACTGGCGGGTCGGTTGCGAATATCAACGCGATCAAGGAAGGCTCGATGGACATGGGGGTCGCCCAGTCGGACTGGCAGGCCTACGCCTATGAGGGTGCGCCCGAGTTCGAAGGCGGCAAGTTCGAGGATCTGCGCGCGGTGTTCTCGGTGCATGGCGAACCGTTCACCGTGGTCGCGCGCAACGATGCCGGCATCGACAGCTTCGACGGCCTCGGGGCAAGCGCGTCAATATCAGCAATCCAGCTCCACGGCCAGCGCGGCACCATGGAGGTGATCATGAAGGCGCTCGGCTGGCAGATGACGACTTCACACCCTCGCCTCCGAGCTCAAATCCGCCGAGCGGTCGGCGGCGCTCGGCGACAACAAGGTGGATGCGATCGTGTTCACCGTCAGCCATCCCAACGGCTCGATCCAGGAGGCGGTGAGCACGGTCGACGCGCGCATCTGGTGCCCGGTGGAAGGCCCGGAGATCGACAAGCTGGTCGGCGAGCAGCCTGCTACGCCAAGGCGGTCATTCCGGGCAGCATGTACCAGGGCACGGACGACGACACCCACACCTTCGGCGTCAAGGCCACCTTCGTGTCGTCGGCCTCGGTCACGACCAGGAGACCTACCTGGTGGTCAAGGCGGTGTTCGACAATTTCGACCGCTTCAGGGCCTGCACCCCGCGTTTGCCGGCCTCGAGGAAGGGGGATGATCCGGGACGGCCTCACCGCCCCCTCCCACCCCGGCGCCAGCGCTACTACAAAAAAACGCGGCTGGCTCTGAGGGCGGCGCGCCCTGGCGTTGACTTGCCTCAGCCTGGCCCGGCGGTTTGCGCCGCAGATGTCGGGCTGAGGTGAAGCGCGAGGGCGTGACGAGGAGATTATCTGGACGACGAGGCCGGCGAGCCAGACTTGTCTGAACCCAAGTAACAACGACATAAAACCAGCGGCGCAAACCGCCCTGCCAGGTTCCGGCAAGTGAACGGTAAAGGCCGCGCCTTTTGGGGGCTGGGTATGAGCGAAGGTGAGCGCAGCGAACGTCGAAGCAGGTGCTGCCAGCACCGACCTCGACGACCTGGTCGCGTCGTCGATACCGGTGCCAGGAATCCGGCGGGTGCGGTCGGCAAGCTGCTGTTCGCGGTGGCGCTGGTCTGGTCCCTGTTCAGCTCTGGATCGCGTCGCCTTTGCCCTTCATGGTCGGCTTCGGCGTATTTCAACGACACCGAGGCGCGCTCGATCCACCTCGCGTTTGCGATCTTCCTGGCGTTGCTATCCCACCTTTGCCGAGGTCCGCGCGACCATATCCCGATCCTGGACTGGTGTTCGCCGTGGTCGGCGCGTTCGCCGCGAGCTATCTCTATCTGTTCTATGTGAGCCTGTCCGACCGGCCGGGCGCGCCGGTCACGCCTGCAAGGACTACGTGGTCGCGGTCGTCGGCATAGTCCTGCTGCTCGAGGCGACGAGGCGCTCGCTCGGCCCGCCGCTCGCGATCATCGCGATCGTGTTTCTGGTCTGCACCTTCGCCGGCCAGCACATACCCTCGATCATCGCGCACAAGGGCAACACGCTGGGCGAGGTGGTGAACCATCCAGTGGATCACGACGGAAGGCGTGTTCGGCATCGCGCTCGGCGTGTCCACCAGCTTCGTCTTCCTGTTCGTGCTGTTCGGCGCGCTCTTGGACAAGGGCGGCGCCGGCGCAGATTCCTCATCCAGGTGGCGTTCTCGCTGATGGGCCACATGCGCGGCGGCCCGGCCAAGGCGGCCGTGGTGTCCTCGGCGATGACCGGCCTGATCTCCTCGATCGCCAATGTCGTGACGACGGGCGTTCACCATCCCCTGATGAAGAAGGTCCGGTTTCTTCGGAGAGAAGGCGGGCGCGAGGTGGAGGTGGCCTCGTCCGTGAACAGCCAGACATGCCGCCGGTGATGGGGGCGGCCCGCCTTCCTGATGGTCGAATATGTCGGCATCCCCTATTTCGACGTGGTCAAAGCACGCCTTCCTGCCGGCCTGATCTCCTATATCGCCCTCGTTTACATCGTGCATCTGCGGAGGCGATGAAGGCGGACGGACATGGGGCCTGCCGCTGCCTACGACCCGGCCCGATCCTGCCAGCAGCGCATCGTCATGTTCCTGTTCGGCGTGGTGGTGCTGGCTGCGCGCGCTGCTCGTTCGCGGTCTACAATACAGCGTCGGCTGGATCCGGCCTTCGGCGCGGCGAGCTGAGTCATCGGCGCTCTTCTGATCGCCGCCTATGGCCCTGGTCGCCTTCAGCGCGCTTTCCGAGCTCAAGATGGATGACCCGAACGCGCCGGTCACCGCGCTTCCGCTCCCCGGGCCGACCATCAAGGCGGGGCTGCATTTCATCCTGCCGGTCATCGTCCTGGTCTGGGCGCTGATGGTCGAGCGCCTGTCGCCAGGGCTGTCCGCGTTTACGGGTGCTGTTTTCATGATCTTCATTCTGGTCACCCAGCGCCTTGGTCGCGATCTTCGGGAAGGACGGCAAGGATGTCGGCGAGGAAGCCCGCGCCGGTTTTCAAGACCTGCTGGACAGCCCTGGTCGCCGGTGCCGGAGACATGATCGGCATCGGCATCGCCGCGACCGCCGGCGGCATCATCGTCGGCGTGGTCAGCCAGACCGGCGTCAGCTCGGCGCTCGCCGACGTGGTCGAGGTGCTCTCCGGCGGCAACCTGCTCGCCATTCTGTTCCTGACGGCTTTTCTGTCCCTCATCCTCGGCATGGGCCTGCCCACGACCGCCAACTACATCGTGGTCTCGGCGCTGCTCGCCCCGGTCATCGTCACCCTCGGCCAGCAGAACGGGCTGATCGTGCCGCTGATCGCGGTGCATCTGTTCGTGTTCTATTTCGGCATCATGGCGGATGTCACCCCGCCGGTCGGCCTCGCCTCCTTCGCCGCGGCCGCGGTCTCGGGCGGCGATCCGATCAAGACCGGCTTCGTCGCGTTCTTCTATTCGCTCCGCACCGCCGCCCTGCCCTTCCTCTTTATCTTCAACAACCAGCTTCTGCTGATCGACGTCGGCTGGGCCGAAGGCATCCTGGTGTTCGTGGTCGCGACCATCGCCATGCTGGTGTTCGCCGCCGCGACCCAGGGCTGGTTCTTCGATCGCCTCAGGATCTGGGAGATCCCTCTCCTCCTGCTGATCGCGTTTTCCTGTTCCGCCCGGGCTTCTGGATGGACATGATCGTCCCGCCCTACAAGGACGTGGCGCCCGCTGAGATCAGCCAGGCCTTCAGGAGGTCGACCTCGCCCGGCTCGGAGCTGCGCCTGCACGTCCGCCGGCGGAAACCAGTTCGGCTCGCCGATGGAGTTCACGTCGCTGATCACCGGCACACAGAGGCGCCAGCGGTAGGCCCGAAAAACTCACACCCGCGGCCGGCATCACCCTCAGGCAGGACGGAGAAAAAATCCTGATCGACGACGTCGCCTTCGACAGCCCGCGCAGAGAGCCGGGCTCGACTGGGACCAGGAAGTCCTCACCGTCCGCCAGCCCAACGCCCAGCCCAGCAAGTACTGGATCTACATCCCGATGCTCCTGATCCTCGCGGGCGTCGTCTGGCTGCAAAAACGGCGGGTTGAGGCGGGGAACCGGGCGGCGATCCGGTCCACTGCGCGAAAGCTGGCATGGGTGGCATGGGTGTGGCCACCTCATGAACAGGGCCGTTGTCGATGAACGCGTTTTACGATCAGGTATATGCGCCCAGGTTTGAGAACCCAAGTTTCGATACAAGGGTTCAGGCAGTACGAGAAAAAGGAAAGAGATGAGCCAGCATGTGCTTTTGCCGCGCTCGATCCGGACGAGCCGTCGACCTGGAAGGCGCTGCCGAGGCAGTCCAGCCAGGCGCGGCAGCGCGGTGCCACCTGCATGTGATGACCGTGGTGCCGCGCTTCGGCTCCTCGATCGTCATAGCTATTTTCCGGGGACTTCGAGCAAAAGGCGCTCGCCGAGGCCGAGCAACGGCTGCGGGCGCTGGTGAGCAAGAGGTGCCGAGCGACCTCCCCACCGGCTGATCGTCGCCCACGGCCGCATCCATGGAAATCGTGACCGCCGCCAAGACCGTGAACGCCGACCTGATCGTCATGGCCTCACAGAGCCCGACTGGTCCGACCGCTTCCACTCGCCCCAAACGCCGCCCAGGTCCTCACCACACACCCATCTCCGTCCTCATCGTCCGATAGGGACACTGGATGGAGGGAAACTGGAGGCGATCTGACGAAAACCACCGGTTGCCGTCTCGAGATCTCTTTCGCAACACCGCTGCGCACGCCCTGCAACGAGCGAGGCGGCGTTCTTCCATGTTCTCAAGTCCGCGATTTATCGCTATGACAGCTCGGAAGGCTTGGCGGCAGTCGACATAGGCCAGCCCCGGAGACGATCGGAGCATGGACGACTATCTATCCGCGGTCACCGATGGAAGCTATTGGCTGACCTGGCTCGAGGGCAACCTCAATCATCCGCGATCGTCCCATCTCTGGACCCGCTGGAGCCCTGATCCAGCTCGTCATCCTCGCCGTCCTGTTCGTGATCGCCCGGCTGATCGATCGCTGGCTGGAGCCCCGGCTGGAGGAACGGCTGCGCGAGGTCAGCAGGCATCCGCGGGTGATGCGCCTGCTCCTCCTGCTGCTGCGCCAGCTGGAATGGCTGATCTTCTTCTGCCTGGTCTGGCTGACCTATGCAGTGATGCAGCAGATCACCTGGCCGAGCCGCAGCTTTCTCCTGGGCAAAGGCGACCCTATCTGATCGCCGCCTGGATGGTGATCTCGATCGGCTCGCGGGTGATCCGCAATCGCCTGCTGGCGCGAGGACTGGCGGTGTTCGTCTTCGCCATGCCGCCCTGCATCTTCTGGGACTTCTCGATCAGGCGGCCGTGCTGCTCGACCGAGATCGCCCTGCAGCTCGGCGAATTTCGGTTGTCGGCCCTGCTGGTGGTGCGGGTGCTGGTGGTGCTGTTCGTGCTGACCTCGCTCGCGGTCATGGTCAGCCGCCTGGTCGAGGAAGCGACGCATCCGCGAGAGCGACGACCTCACGCCTGCAATGCGTGAGCTGGTGGTCAAGCTGGTCCGGCCAACCCTGCTCCTGCTCGCTTTCGTGGCTGCGCTGCAGGCGGCCGACGTCGATCTCAGCGCCCTCGCCATCTTCTCAGGCGCGCTCGGTCTCGGCATCGGCTTCGGCCTGCAGAGGTCGTGTCGAACTTGATCTCCGGCGTCATCCTCTTGATGGACAAGTCGATCAGCCCGGCGACGTCATCTCGCTCAGCGGCGACACCTTCGGCTGGATCCGCGAACCTGGTGCCCGCTGTCGCCGTACGCACTCGCGAAGGCCGCGCCTATCTGATCCCGAACGAGGATCTGATCACTCAACGGAGTCGTCAACTGGACCCATTCGTCCGATGTCACCCGGCTGGAGCTGGTCTTCAGGTCAGCTACGACAGCGACCCGCACGAGGTCAGGCGCCTCGCCCGCGAAGCGGCACGAAATCCGGCTCGCGTCCTGAAAAGAACCGCCGCCGCTCTGCCACCTGCTCGCCTTCAGCGAAGTCCAGCCTCCGATTTCATCGTCCCGTTTCTGGATCGAGGATCCCTCGAATGGCGTGATCAACATCGAAATTTGAGGTGCTGCTCGCGGTCTGGGATGCGCTCAAGGAAGCCGGCATCGACGTGCCCTTCCCGCATCGCCGCCTGATCATCGACCAGCCACGCTCGAGGTACGGACAGGCCTGGAGCAGCCAAGCCGGCAGGGTGACAGGTATCGGTCAAACAGAGCGATCAGCGGTGTTTGGATCGATGCAAAACCAATGACCTGGTGCTGCAACATGAATCATCCGAATGCGCCGCTGCACTAGAGCCTGTGCGCGGATAGGATATTTTCGACATTCTATCAGACACGCCGTTCTATGGCGTCCAACCGATGACCTGGAATCTGCGGGCCAAAGGCTGGGCGGTGGACGTCAAGCGGGTTCACCGCCTGATGGGAAAGATGGAGCTGATGCCGATCGATCAGCGCCCGAAGACCAACGCCTGGAGCGGCGGACGGGGGCAAGAGACGGGATCGGCTACTGGTAACCTTCGACAACCGGCAACGTCCTCAGGCTGCCCATGATGGTAGAACACCGGATGCCGTCATCAATCCGAAACCGCGCTGCCGGCCAGAAATGGCGGCGTGACATGACGACGGAGGCCTCACAGCGGGCAGCCGATTCTGCTTAAATTCCTGGCGTCACCGTCCCGGTTATCGGGAAGCGGCTCTCTCAGACCTTCACTCACTTCAGGAGCCGGCATTCGGCACAATCAGCGAGGCCGTAGCTTCGTGCCTGGTCGAGCAGGGCCATCCGTCTTGCAACCAGCGCGCCGTCAACGCGCCGTCCGTCCGATGTCGGCGCGGATCCGTGCAGGGATGACGGCGTCCGCCTCGGCAAGGGCCCAAAGCGCATCGAGATGCGCCCGCGCCTCAGCATGGTCGCCTATCACCAGCGCTACGCAGGCGCCAGATGGGATGTGCCCGAAGCGGACCATGGCCGACGCAGCGTGCGGCGATCAGCGCGCTGCATCGTGCCAGCAAGACCGCCGCTCGCCTGCGTCCCCGGTGGCTTCGGCGAGGGCTGCGTGGCATTCGGGGCCGTGGAACGCGGGTGCCGCGGCCTCGGCAGCCGGTGACCGCCTTCGTGAGGCCTCCTCCAGGCCGGCGCTGCGGTCGCCGAGGCGATGCAGGCTACGGCCGATGGACATCAGGAAAAAGGAGGCTCATAGCGACGGGTTCCCAGGCGGCGCACGAGCAGGCATGCCTCCTCCGCCGCTGCCACCGCGCGCTCGTACTGGCCAAGGTCGAACAGCGCCCAAACCGTCCCTGCAAAGGTGTTGATCTCGGATCGCCGGTCGCCGACACGCCGCGTCGCCTCGCGCGCGCGCTCGAGGTCGATGACCGCATCTGCCAGCGGCAGGGTGAAGGTGCCAGCGACCGCCCGCTGCCCGTCGTTCGCAACTTCGATCCGCCCGAAGCCGTGCTGCCGCGCGAGCTCGACACAGACGCCGAGCGCCCGGTAGGCGCTGGTCATGCGGCCGGCGAGGTAGGCTGCATCGCCGATCCCACCCAGCGCCGCCGCCTCGAGCGCAGGGTCTTCTGCCTCGCGGGCGTGGACGAGGCTCTCTTCGTGCTCGCGCTGACAGCCCGCGGCGTCGCCGAGCGGGAACAGAAGATTGCCGCGCAGATGCCGCAAGCGGGCTCGCTCTTGCGTGCTGTCCGGCCCGGTTGCCAGCCGCAGCCCCGCATCGACATCACGGAACGCCCCGTCGAGATCGTCGACGACGCGTTTGACTGCCGCAGCGCCATAAAGGGCACGCGCCTGCTCGAGCGGGGAAAGGGCGGCGGCACGCGCGGCATCGAACGTTCGGGCAGCTGCTGCCATATCGCCGAGATCGTGCAACGCCTGTCCCTGCATCAGCAAGAGCTCAGTACGCTCCGACGCCGATCGCGCCAGCGCAGCACCCCGTGAGGCAAGAGCGGCGGCATCGGCATATCGATACACCCGGAGCTGCCCTTCCGCGGCGTCCCGGAAGGCGGCCGCCGCTTCGGGAGCGCCGGCGGCCTCAAGATGTTCGGCGCGGAGCGTAGGATCGCGCTCCGCGAACCAATCTGCCGCGCGGCGATGCAGCGCCCGGCGCCGGCTGGGCAGCAGCATGGCGTAGATCGCCTCGCGCAGCAGCGCATGCCCGAAGCGGAATGCCACGCCCTCCCCATGCACCATGCCGTGCGCGGTCAGCGCTTCACGATCGATCTCCCCGCGCTCCATGAGCGCAGCCAGCGCCGACGCGGCGAAGCTCTGACCGAGAACCGAGGCTGCCATCAGGGTTTCCCGGCTCGACTCCGGCAACAGGTCGAGCCGCGCCTGCGCGACGCTGCGCAGCGAAGCCGGCTCCGCCGCGCCGGTTGGTCTCGCGCGCTCGCCCGACACGCGCAAGCGCAGCAGCTGTTCGAGAAACAGCGGGTTGCCCTCGGCACGCGATATACATGCAGCGAGGCTTCGCTCATCGGGCCCGCCGACAGCGGCAGCCAGGGCGTGCGCTTCACGTTCGTTCATCGGCCCGAGGTCGATCGTGCTGACCCCCGAGCCGCCGGTCGACGCCCGCCAGGCCGCATTCAGCCGGTCGCCTTCAATCCGCGTCGTGACCACGAGGATGGTCGGTGTCGCAACCGTCGTCGAAGCCAAGGCCGCAAGGCCCTCGAGCGTGACCTGATCGGCCCAGTGAACGTCCTCGAAGAGCAGGAACAGGGGATGCTCGATGGCGAGTGTCGCCACGGAGCGCGTGATCAAATTGAGACGCGCTTCGGCTCGTGCCAAACCGGGCATGGCGTCGAGCAGCGCCAGCTGATGCGGCGGTATCGGCGCATCGAGGAGATCAAGCAGCACGGCCTCGTCGAGCTCCGAACATCGGTCGAGGCGCTTGCGCATGGTTTCTGCCGCAGCCTCGACCAATCTTGCCTCGCTGTCATCGTCGACCCCGAGCAGCGCCCGCAGCATGGTCCGGATCGCGTCGCGTCGGTTACGCCCGCCGAAATCCAGCACATGGGCGACGGCCTGCACGAACCCCTGGTCCTTGGCGAGCCGTGCCGCCTCGCCGGCGAGACGGGTCTTGCCAATACCGGCCTCGCCGCGGAGATGGATGACGCGACCGCGCTTCTCTTCCGCTGCGATCTGAAGTGCCGTCTCGATCTGGCCGAGCTCGGCGCGGCGACCGATGAACGGTGTCTGCGGCAAGGATCTCATTGCGATGAGCCGCATGAACCGCGCGGACGGAGCCGTCTCGATCCAACCCGCGAGGTCTCCTGCGGTGTCGGGGGCGATAAGCATCACTCCCGGCTCGGCTGCACGCGACAGCGCACTCGCCGTTTCGATCGCGGTGCCTCCCGCGCTGCCGGCCTCGATCACCACCATGCCGCCAGCCATGCCGATCGTGCCCACGCAGGCATCGCGGATCGCGAGCGCCGCCCGTGCAGCGCGCAGGCCGTCGTCGCCGAAGGAGGCTTCGGCGCCAAAGAGCCCGAGAACGCCTGTCGCCCCGAACCGCGATGCTCGCCCGCCTGCACGCTCGATCTCCGCGACCACCGCTGCCCGCCAGGATTGCGCCATTGAGTGCGCGGCCTCGACGTCGGTATCGGCAGCAGCGTGTGCGGGTGGGCGCACGACAAGGGCGACCGCTGCACGTTGCTGCAGTTTTGGCGAAGCCGTTTCACCAGCCGCCGATGGATCATCGGGATGATCGGCGACCGACGTCGGTGGCAGGCGCACCGTTGATGCTATGGCCGTTGCGCCTGTCAGCTTCAGCCTTGCGACCAGCGCCTCGGTTTCTGGTTCCGGGGCGGCTTCATAGCGCTCGGCAAGGGCGTCGCGAAATTGTTGGTAGGCACGCAGCGCCGCCGATCGGTCGCCAGCCGCAGCCTCGAGCCGGATCAACCGGCGTGCACTTTCTTCGCACGCGGCATCGACCTCCAGAGCCAGCCGCGCGGCGCGGCGAGCTGTCGCCGGATCGCCTTCGGCTTCGCTCCGTCTGGCTTCGTGACGCAGCGCGGAAAGCATCGCTTCCTCGATCGCACGCCGCTCGGCTTCCAGCCAGGCTCCGAAAGCCGGATCGACAGGCGTCATGTCCTGGAGGAGGGGACCACGATAGAGTGCCGCGAGGTCGTCGATATCCGGCACCGCGTCCAGTCGCGACAGCCGGCGCAGATCATGCAGGTCGACCCATATATCGTCGAGGTCAAGGCCCACGGCCTCGCCATCGACGACGAGCACCCTTGCCGCGTCGGGCAGCACGCGCCGGATGGCGGTCAGCGCCTGGCGCAGGCTGCCGCGCGCCTGCGGCTCGTCGCGGTCGCTCCATAGCAATGCGGCAAGCCTCGCACGCGGCCAGCGTTGCGGAGCGGTGGCAGCGAGGAACGAGAACAGCTGAAAAGCCTTGCGCGTCCCAAAGGTCAGCCGCTCGCCGCCGATGCGCGTGACGGCAGCATCGCCCAACAAGCGTATCTGCAGCGCGGGGCCGCAGAGGCAATTCTTTGCCGTGGTCACGATTTCACGCCGACTTCACGGGTCCGGCGCCATCCCTCTCGGCCGGACAGCTGCCGTTTCACGCGGATTTCACGCCCGCGGTCGATTATCGCCAAAGTCAGGAAAACTTTAAAGCGCGCTTTGGCGCCGGGAGACATCGATGGCAGAGTTCAACCCCGCGGCTTTCAAAGCCACAACGCATCAGCAGTGGAATGCTGTCGCCGAGCGCTGGAACGCTTGGGGGCCCTTGCTCGACCACTGGCTCGGCCCGGTCACGGAGATCCTTCTCGACATGGCGGAGGTCCGCCCCGGCTCGCGCGTCCTGCACATCGCCGGCGGGTCGGGGCAGGAAGCCCTGCAATCGGCCCGGCGCGTCGGCCCCTCGGGCTTCGTGCTGACCACAGATTTTTCGGAGGCGCTTACCGAGCTCGCCGGGCAGAACCTCGCCGCAGCCGGTCTCGACAATGCCCAAGCACGGCTCATGGACGGCGAGGATTTCGTTCTCGACGAGGCCGCCTTCGATGCCGTGTTGTCGCGGGTTGGGCTGATCTTCTTCCCCGACCAGGTGGGCTCCGTGCGCCACCAGGCGGCCACCCTGAAGCCGGGAGGCCGGGTCGGCGCGATCGTGTACGCCGCGGCCGAAGAATGCAGGTTCTTTTCCGATCCCGTTGCCGTTATCCGCCGTCGCGCCCAGCTGCCGCCACCTCTGCCGGGCCAGCCTGGCCCCTTCAGCCTCGGCGCGCCCGGCCGGATCGACGAGCTGTTCGCCGCGGCTGGCCTCGTCGACATCGACGTCCGCAAGGTCGAGGCGCCACTGATCCTCGAGAGCGCCGCCGAGTGCCTCCGCTTCGAGCAGGAGTCCTTCGGAGCGCTTCACCAGATGCTCGGCGGCCTCGACGAAGCCGCTAAATCAGCGGCCTGGAACGAGGTCGGCGAGAGCCTCGCGGCATTCCAGTCCAACGGCCGCTTCGAGGGGCCTTGCGCCATGGTCATCGCGGTCGGTCGGAAAGCTTAGTCTGCCGTAGCGTAGCGCACGTGGTGCCCTGAGCACATCATGTTGACCGCCGCCATTTGCCTCGCTTGTAGCCTCAGAAAGGCGATCAAGGATCACTTCGGCAAGCTCGCTCTCATCCAGCGTTGTCAGATCCACAAAGCGCGCGGAATCTTGGAACGCCTGCCACCCCATCTGCGCGCCAGGCCTCCGAGGCCGAGAGTGAGCAGACGGGCAGGAAGCTGCTCGAGAACCTGATCGGCCGGGTGCGCCAGCTCTGCAAGAACATCGGTCGCTGGCGGGATGTTCGAATGGTCGAGCGCCGGTCGGTCGGCGCCATGATCGAATCCAAAAATGGCATGCGCCGCCCTCGGCCACCACGAGCAAGACGTCCTTACTGAACTTGACCCGAAGGCCAGGGCAGCATGGCCATGACCAACCACCACGCCGCTCGGATGATTTCAACACCGAGCAGGACATGGCCCGATATTCGCTGGTTCGCCGCATTTCTCTTACCTTGATGGAGCATCGACGTCCGTGATCTGCGAAGGTGAGGTTGCAGCAATCACTTAGCGGAACCAGGCGGAAGCGCCGATGCTGACAGGCTGTCGAGCCGGGCAGCGCGCATGTGAAGGCGTCGGCGGTCGCGCCGCGTCATCGCTGATTTCGAAGGCGGCGCCATGACATCGGATATAAGCGCACTGCTGCTTCGGCATTCCGATCGGAGCATCGAATTGATCGATCGCGTTGCCGCCTGTTTCAGGCTCGATCCACCGTTCTCCTGATTTCGTTGTCCATGGCCTGCCGGCCTCGCGGGCCAATGGCCAGCGGATCGTCGGCATCGCGCTCGGCTGCGAGGATGTCGGCGACCACGACGATCTGCGTCATGATCCGGTGCCCGGCGTTGCTGGCCGGCCCGGATCGAGCGAAGCACCGCGCCTGCGCGGTTCTCGCCGGCAAGAGCACACTCAATCGTCCGGAGCATACCGGCGGATCGCAGGGCGCTATCACAGGGTCAGCCATGATGAACTTCGACGGCATCTTCTGCTGTTCATTGAAGCCGACAATCATGCCAGGCGGCTCAAGACGCTACGCGGGCTTAAACCCTGCGAGTTCGTCATTCAACAATCGACGAAACAGCCAAAACGATCCAACACTGATCCGTCAAACCACACCACGGGACTCAACAGCTAGCGGTCGATGCGTCATGAAACCGCCTGTCTCGTGATGGACGACCGGCTGGAAGGCATTCGCAAGTCGCTGCTGAAACGTTTCGCGTAGCGTCAGCCCTGGCGCTGATCGCGCTCCTGGTGGCCCTCGGTGCACTCACCGACATGGCCTGGGCGTCGGCCCAGAAGCTCGACCCGCTGCAGCACCATCTGAGTCATCTGCAGGTGCTTCAGGAGTCGAGCCTCGACATCCAGGAGCTGATCATCCGCCATATCGAGCGTTGGGTGGCGCCGACGCCCAATGAGGTCCAGGCGCTCAGCATCCGGCTCGAGCAGATCATCGAGGATGGCGACCATCTCCATCCCGAAACCCCGGGGAAGCTCGGCGAAGCCAAAATCTTTCTGGACCAAACCCTGGACTGAAGCGCCGACGATCCCAAGGTCAGCCTGCTCGCGGCGCTGACCGTCATCCGTCAGATCCTGATCGACGAGAACAAGCTGCAGGACAGCGCGGTCAGCGAAGCCGAGGCGTTCGCCCGTCTCGAGATGATCCTCGTGACCATCGCTCTGCTGCTGGTGCCTGCCTTCACGCTTATGCTGCTTGTCTATCTCAGACGGCGCTCCTTCGGCTCGCTGCGCACCCTTGGCCGCATACTCCAGCATGTCGGCGATCTCAAATTCCAGCTCGCAGCCCCTGCCGATCCCACCGACCCGCTGCAGGACGTGTTCGAGCGCTACAACGCCATGTTCGAGAAGCTGCGCCAAGCGCGCGATGCGGCCGACCGGCACAGCGAGGGTCTGGAGCTGCAGCTGCGCACCGCCTCGGAAACCCTGCTACGGCAGCAGAGCGAGCTTGTCGACAGCACGCGCCTCGCTGCCATCGGCGAATTCTCGGCGCGCGTCGCCCATGAGCTGCGCAACCCGATTTCCGGTATCGCCTTCGCTTTGCAGAACCTGGAGACCGAGATCGAGGACGCCGACCACAAGAGCCGGATCAACCTCATTCTCGAAGAGCTCGACCGCACCGGCAGGCTGATGACGGCCCTTTTGAACAGGACGCCGACGACGCCCGAACCTCCGGTCGCAGTCAACATCCGCTCCCTGGTGGGCGATGTCGTCAAGCTGTTCGACCATCAGCTGCCGCCAGGCATCACGGTCGGCCAGGATGTCGCCGATACCACCTGCACCGTGCCCAGAGATACGCTCCGCCAGGTGCTGCTGAACCCCTTGCGCAACGCTGCGGAAGCGCTCGGCGAGCGCTCCGGACATATCTGGATCAAGGCCGAGAACCGTGACCGCGCGCTCCATCTTACCGTCAGCGACGACGGGTCCGGCTATCCGGACGATCTCTTGAAATACGGCATTCGCCCCTTCATCACCGGCAAGACCGCGGGCGCCGGCCTCGGCCTCGCCGTGATCCAGCGCCTGGTGCGCTCGACCGGCGGCGAGCTCGAGCTCGTACGCCGGGAAGGCGGCGGCGCGTCTGCCCTGGCCCTCTCCCCTGCAAGGCCATGTCCGATGCACGCCATGATAATCATTGAAGACGAGCGCCTTCTCGGCGCGGAATTGAAACGCCGCTTCGAGCGCGAGGGCTGGAAGGTCAGCCTGTCGACGACGCTCGACGACGCGCGTCATCTGATGATCGATTTCGATCTGCAGCCGTCCGTGGTGCTCTCGGGCATGGACCTCCCCGACGGCAATGGCCTGGATCTCCTGGAGAAGGCGAGGAAGGTGAGGAAGGTGAGGAAGGTGAGGAAGGTGAACAAACGCGGCGAGTGGATTTTTCTTTCCGGCTGCGGTCAGCCGAGCGACGTCAAGCGCGCCTTGACCCTTGGCGCACTGGACTTCCTCACCAAGCCGCTCGACTACCACAAGCTCGACCTCACCATCGCCACCGGCCGCTGCGCGGCCAAGGCGCAGCAGCGGCTCGCCGACGCCCTGCGCTCGGCCGCAGCCCCACTTCACGCCCAAGAGTTTCATCGGCAGGAGCCCGGCCGCGGCGCGCGTGCGCTCGATGCTGCATCCCAGATTCCGGCCTCCAGCATCCTGATCGGCGGCGAGACTGGCACCGGCAAGGGCCTGGTGGCGAAGATCCTGCATTATGCCGACTTGCGGCGCGAAGGCCCGTTCATCGACGTCAACTGCGCCGCCTTTCCGAAGGATCTTCTGGAATCCGAGCTGTTCGGCCACGAGCTCGGTGCGTTCACCGGCGCCAAGGGACGCCATCGCGGCCTGATGGACCAAGCGGATGGCGGCACGCTGTTTCTCGACGAGATCGGCAAGATGGATCTCGGCCTGCAATCCAAGCTGCTGAAGGCGCTCGAGGACCAGAGCTTTCGCCGGGTCGGCGGCGAGCAGCTGATCCAGATGGACGTGCAGCTGATCGCCGCTTCGAACCGCAGTCTGGCCACGGCCGCGGCCGACGGATCCTTCCGCTCCGATCTCTACCACCGCATCGCCGTGTTCGAGATTTCTCTCCCCAGCCTGCACGAGCGCATCGAGGATCTGGACGATCTCGTGCTCGCGCTGATCCGCGAGTTCAACCAGCTCGCCGGCAAATCGGTCCCCGAGGTTTCAGACGTCGCCTGGTCGACCATGCGCGCCTATGGCTGGCCCGGCAATGTGCGCGAGCTCAGGAACGTGACCGAGCGCTCGGTGCTGCTCTCGGGCGGGCATGATCTGCTGGTCGACTGGCTCGGCCTCACGGCGGTGCGCCCAGGCCATCATGCAGAGCCCGGCACCGATGAGCCGGGAGCGCCCGAGGACTGGATCCGCCTGCCCCTAGACGGCTCGATGGTGCTCGAGGAGATGGACCGTTTCATCATCAAATCGGCGCTCGACAAGCACGACTTCAACGTGATGGCCACGACGCGCGCCCTCGGCACGACGCGCGAGACGCTGCGCTACCGCATCCAGAAATACGGCCTGACGAAGGACGAAGCGCGGGCCTGAACCGGACCACCTGTGGCATGACCAAACTCGTCGATCTCGCGATCAGCGACGCTTGCCCCTCGGTGATCCTGATCTTCGAGCTCGAAACCCTGGATGCGCCACTTCCCGTCAAAACGCTGCTGATCGCGCTCGGCATCGCTCCCACGCCAGCAAGCTCGATCCTGCGGTCCTATTCGTCGCCGCCTGAGCGGACGATCGGGGCAACCCAATTGTGCCATCGCGCTTTTCGAGCATGTGCTTTTGACCGGCCCCCGATCGACGGACAGCATGATCGCCACCGGCTATGTCACATGCCGCGAAAACAGGTCGCACCCATGGCGGCTCCGCCCAGCAGCAGAAAAAGGTCGGAAAACCCTGCTCAACACCGAGCCACCCTCACACGGTAGACCGATCCTCGGATAGGAGTCCGGCGTGCGGCAGGTCTCATCATGCGCTTCACCCTATCTCCCTCTGTCAATCCGTCTTCCACGGATCATGTCTGCCAGCGCTTGGTTAATATCCCGTTAAGGCAGCTCACTTTTTTTTCCGACGACAGAGCCAGCGAAACATGGGGCAACGTTAGGAAAAAATTAGGGAAGCTCAGCGATACTCCAGGTGATGGCGCGTCAGACCCTATTACGGCCTGTCCGGCGCCAGATTGGAAAGGAGTGAAGCTGCGTGGACCAAGCGATAGGCAATACGATCGGCCATTTTGGCAAGGGCCCGGACGCGGACCAGCCGGAGACGACCGGTCGACAGACGTTCGGTTCGGCCGATGTCGAATGCGGCGTGGAGCGGCGGCATCTCTACGCCGGCCGCGAGTGGGGCTCGGACCATCCGCTCAATATCCGGATCAGCGTGCCGCTCGGCATCGGCCGCTACTACATTACGCTGGTTGCCGGCAAGGAACGGCGTGCCCGTGCCCGGCTCGCCCTGGACCGACGGCAAAACCCGCTCGACACGCCTGGCAATGCCCTTTTTTTGGGCTTCATCGCGGCGGTCGCCACCTCCGGCACCATGACTGTCCTCTATCTCCTTCTGGCCCATGTCTTCGGCTGGTCAGGACGGCTGATGCTGTAGGAGTGTCGGGCGATCATCGGCGACCGGTAGTTGCTGCTCCGGTGGGCGGATGTGGCGATCACACCACCGCCAGTCGCCCATTGACGATGCATCAAGCGATCTGGCCGATCGCTGGGTTCGGCCGCTGCATTTGTAGCCAGATTCTTTTGATATGGTGAGCAGCTAGTACACTGACGCATTCACAGGATTCACATGGTCGCCGAGATGTGCGATAGCGTTCGCATGTCTCAGAGCCCGTTTTAAAAGAAGTTGAGCGAAAACAGCCAGTTATGGCATCCGAATTCTGCCAGGAACGACGGAGCCATGACCGATGTGGACTGCTTTCGCTCGAACGCACTATGAGCGTTTGAACGCTCGCTATGCAAGCGACGTCACCGATGACGAGTATGGCTTGATCGAGCCCCCGTTGCCGCCGGCGAGACATGGTGGTCGGCGACGGACGACGGATCTGCGCGAGGTCTTGAACGCGATCCTTTATCTCGTGAGGACTGGATGCCAGTGGCGCTTGCTGCCGAAAGACTTTCCACCATGGAGCACGGTCTATGGCTATTTCCGGCGCTTCTGGCAGGAAGGGATATGGCATCGCATCGGATGACTTTCTTGATGCAGGCGCGCGAGCAGGACGGCAAGGAGGCGTCACCGACGGCAGGCGTTGTCGACAGCCAGAGCGTGAAAACCACAGAAGCTGGCGGATTGCGCGGCTATGATGCCGGAAAAAGATCAATGGCAGAAAGCGCCATCTGGTCACCGACACCATCGGCTTGCCCCTCAATCTGGCGGTGCATGCGGCCAACATCCAAGACCGTGATGGGCTGGCCTTGGCCTGCCGCTGGATCAAGCGGCAGTTTCCTTGGCTGCACTGTCTTTTCGCCGATGCCGGCTATCAGGGACCTATCGCCGCGAATAACGCAGCCGGCGCCAGGCTCCGGCTCGAGATTGTCAAAAGGCCACCGCACGCCGAAGGGTTCGAAGTGATCCCAAAACGCTGGGTGATCGAGCGCACCTTCGGCTGGCTTGGTCGCAACCGCCGTCTCGCCAAAGATTTCGAACGGCTGATCGAACATTCCAAAGCCATCGCCGTCGTCGCCATCATCCAGCTTCTCGCCAGGCGATTGGCAAACCCATGAAATCGCCAGAAAACTTCAAAAACGGGCTCTAAGGAAGTCTGTCCCCTTGTCTCGGCCGATGATCGCGTTCGCCTTGAAGCGATCGTCGCCGATCGCAATCGCAGCCAAAAGCATGTGGCGCGCGCTCGTATCATCCTTTGGTCGGCGGAACGCTTGAACGTCGCCGAGATCGCGCGCAGGAGCGAGATCAGCCGGCCGGCGGTCTGGCGCTGACAGCGGCGGTTTGTTGAAGCCGGCGTCGAGGGCCTGCTCTGCGATGCGACCCGTAAGCCCGGCAAGACACCGGTCGTCGAGACAGTCGTGCAGCGCATCGTGACGCTGACCTGTGGCGAGCCGCCGGGAGAGGCAACGCATTGGACCGGCCGCGCCATGGCCTCGGCCTCTACATGGCGCCGCCCGCCCATGCGCTCGTTCTGTCGATCGATGAAAAATCCAAGATTCAGGCCCTCGATCGCACGCAGCCCGGTCTGCCGCTCAAGCTTGGCAAGGCCGGAACCATGACCCATGACTATCCCCGTCACGGCACCACCACGCTGTTCGCCGCGCTCAACGTTCTGGACGGCAGCGTGCTCGGGAGATGCATGCAGCGCCATCGCCATCAGGAATTCATCCGCTTTCTCAACACCGTCGAGCGCGCCGTGCCCGCCGGCAAGGTGATCCACGTGATCCTCGACAACTACGCCGCCCACAAGCGCGAGAAGGTTCGGCAATGGCTGGCCCGACATCCGCGCTGGGTCTTCCACTTCACGCCGACCTCCGGCTCCTGGCTGAACGCCGTCGAGACCTTCTTCTCGGCTCTCACCCGCAAAAGGCTCAAGCGCGGTGTCTTCCGTTCCATCGTCGACTTGCAGGTCTCCATCAATCGCTATCTCGACGATCACAACGCCGATCCCAAGCCTTTCGTCTGGACCAAACCGGCCAGCAAGATCCTCGAAAAACTCAATCCTGTGAATGCCTCAGTGCACTAGCGCCATCTGAGAACACGTGCCGACCATGCATCAGGCAATCTCGGCGATCGCCGCGCCGGCCAGTGCTCTGGGCCAGCCATCGGGGCGGATCGATCGGATCTGGCCACAGGACCTTGGGCATCGGCGATCGGCTGGCGTCGCAGCAGGCGACGCCCGTGAAAGCACCGCGGCATCTTCGGGACCGCTGTCGGAAAGCATCCGCAGTCATCGCTCCCGATCTCCGACAGGGCTCGCTTCCCGCCGGTGATTGGTGTAAGTCCGGGCGGCGTCATTGGCAGCGGACGCGCGCCCCATGCGACCAGAAGCACCCTCTTGGACAGGTGAGGCCAGCGATGCGGCGATGCCGGTCGATCGCCTGGCACCATTGGCCTCGACACCGGTTCCGGCCTTTGACGGACTGGCGCGCCCCGCCGTCATCTTCGGACTGATCGCGCTCTATCTGATCGGCCACTTCACCCTCCGGCTGATGCTCAGCCCGACCCTTGGGATCGACGATGCGGAACAAATCCTCTTTGCGCAGCACTGGGATTTCGGCTACCGGTTCCGCCAACCACCGCTGTTCACCTGGTTGCTGCTGCCTGTCGTCGAGCTCATCGGCCCGGGCGTTCTGGCAATCAGCCTCGTCCGCTACGGGCTGCTCGCGGTCACCTTCGCCTTCTACTATCTGACTGCCCGGCTTTGCCTTCGCGATCAGCGGCTCGCGGGCCTCGCGGTCTTGTCTCTGGCGTCGATCTACGTCTTCGCCTACTACGCCCATCACGACCTGACCCACACCACGGCGCTCGGCGCGATGATCGCGCTCGCCCTCTACGTCACGGCGTATCTCGCACGGCATCCGAGCTGGACGACCTATGCCGTGGCGGGCCTGGTCGTCGGTCTTGGCATGCTCGCCAAGTGGAACTTCGCGATGCTGGCGGTCGGCCTGCCGCTCGCCTGCCTCCTTCATCCCGGCCTGCGCCGCCTCGTCCTCACCCCGCGGATCCTCGTCACGATCGGCGTCATGGCGGTCGTTCTGACGCCGACGGCGCTCTGGATGTTTGCGCACGGCCAATCGATCGAAGGCCTTTCCAGCGATATTCTGAGCCAGGACGACGGCAAGACCGGCCGGGTCACGCTATGGCTCGATGGCGCTGGCGCTCTTCTGCGCTCGATCCTCCTGTTCCCTGAGCCGTTCCTCCCGATCTTTCTTCTCGTGTTCGGCCGTAGCCTCCATGCGGGCATCCATGCATCAACGCGGGACAGCCGGACAGCCACCGCCCTGCCGCCCGCCTTCTTCGGCAGCCTGATGCTGATCATGCTCGCTTTGCACGCGCTGCTGATCCCGCTCTTCGGCGCCGTCAACTTCACGGAGCGATGGCTGCATCCGGCGCTGATGAGCCTGCCGATCTACCTGTTCGCGCTTGCCGAACGCGGCTGCATCACCAAACGACAGATCGCACTTTATCTCGCGACAATCGCCATTTTGGTTGCCGCCGCCGCTGGGGGCCGGCTATATCGCTTTGCCGAAGGGGCCGATGACTGCGGGAGCTGCAGGGAGTTCGCTCCGTTCGCCGAGCTTGCGGAGGACCTGCGCGCGGCGGGTTTCTCAAACGGCACGATCGTTGCCGACGGGATGCATATCGGAGGGAATCTGAAGATGCTGTTTGCCGAAAGCCGGGTGATCGATCCCGCCTTTCCGCGAGCACTCTGGCCCGATGCCGACGAGCCAGAGGCCTGCCTCCTGGTCTGGCGGGACGATGGTCAGGCTTCCGGCGCCAGACGCGATCGGATCAGGGACTATGCCGTGACCGAGCTTGGCCTTGCGCGAGCGGCACCCTCCGAGACGGGGCGCATCGAGGCGCCGCTTCTCGGATCATCAGGCCGGCGCTACGCTCTCGGCTTCGAACTCTATCGGGAGAACGCTGGTGGCTGTCGCTAGTGTCGAGAAGGCGTTTTCGATGACGGGACGGCGGTCCCACAATGTCAGCATCGTCGTGCCCGTGTTCGAGGAGCATGAATCCCTGCCGATCCTGGCCGATCGTATCTTCGAGGTCGCCGAGCAGCATGAATTCGGCCTGCATGAGCTGATTTTCGTCGACGATGGCAGCCGCGACGGCTCCTGGGCGGTGATGGAGGCGCTGGCGGAGGCCAGGCCCCAGGTGGTGGCAATCAGGCTGAGGCGCAATTTCGGCAAGGCCACCGCCCTCAATGTCGGCATCGAAGCCTCGAGCGCCGACATCATCGTCACCATGGATGCCGATCTGCAGGACGATCCCGCCGAACTGCCGCGGCTGATCGAGACCATGACATCTGGCTACGATCTGGTGTCTGGCTGGCGCGAGCGCCGCAACGATCCGATGTCCAAGACCTGGCCGTCCTGGCTCTACAACAAGGTCACCAGCCTGCTGTCCGGCATTCAGCTTCACGATTTCAACTGCGGCTACAAGGCCTATCGGCGGGAGGTTTTCGACTCGGTCAATCTCTACGGCGAGATGCACCGCTACGTCCCGGTGCTGGCGCATTCGCTCGGCTTCAAGGTCGGCGAAATCCCGGTCGAGCATCACGCCAGGCCCTACGGCCACTCGAAATACGGCTTCAGGCGCTATATGCGCGGCTTTCTCGACCTTCTGACCGTGCTGACCATCACCCGCTATGCGCGCACGCCCGGCCATCTGTTCGGCGCGATCGGCCTGGCGCTTCTCGCGGTGGGCATGGTGGCGCTCACCTATCTGACCGGCCTGAAGCTCTTTACTGGCGCCGATATCGGCGGCCGTCCGATGATGTTCTTCGGCGGCCTTTCGGTGGTGGTCGGGGTGCAGATCCTGCTCTTCGGCCTCCTGAGCGAGATGATCAACAGCCACACCACGGGGCTCGAGACCAAGGTGCTAATCAAGGAACGGGTTTCCGGTTCCGGTGACCGCTGAGGTCGGGACGGCCCTGGTGACCGGCATGCTGTTCCGAAGGCTGATGTCGACGGTGATCGCGATTGCCGTCAGTGCCGTCGTGCTCTGGTGGCTGCTCGCAGACGGGACCGGCGCCCACCTGATCGAGGCCCTCGCCACGGCCAATGTCTGGCTCCTGGCACTCGGCGCCCTGATCGCGATCGCCGTCCAGCTGGTCAGAGCCTGGCGCTTCGCCATCCTCGCGACCGGGAGCCTTGCGCTTCCCTCCTGGACCATGGTCGGTATCGGCACCAGGCTGGTGCTGTTCAATTTCCTGCTGCCGTTCAAGCTGGGCGAAATCAGCTTTCCTCTGATGATGAAGCGCACCTACGGGACTCCGCTCGGCGAGGGTGCCGGCAATCTCATTCTCTGCCGTTTGCTCGATCTGGGCGTGGTCGCCGCGCTGATTCTGGTGACTGCAGCCTGGTTGATCGATCCGGCGGTCTATGGCTGGAGCCCGGCTTTGATCACGGCTCTCGGCCTCGTCGCCTTCGTCATGCCCCTGCTGATGACCGAATGGCTGCCGTGCCTGCGCCGCGTGACCAGGCGCTGGCCGCGCATCGATCGACTCGCCGGCCAGATGAGCCACGGGGCGTCGATGATGCGTCCGCTTCGCCCGAAGCTCCTGGTGACCGCCCTGTCTCTCACGATCTGGCTCGCCCATGCCACGATCGCCTGGCTGGTGGCGCGCGCGATCGGCACCGGCTTCGGCTTCGCCACCATGGCCATGGCCAGCGCCGCCAGCAATTTTGCCTTTGCGCTGCCGATCAGCGGCGTCGCCGGCCTCGGCCCGCCCCAGGCCGCCTGGGCCAGCATGCTGCGTATGGCAGGGCATGACTGGGCTCCCGCGATCACCTCGGCCCTGCTCTGCCACGGGCTTCTCCTGAGCACGCTCGCGACCTTCGGCGCCGCCCTGGCCCTTGGCCAGACCTTTCGGGGGGGCACAATCATCGAGGAACATGGCTCCACGTCATCCATCGGCGGTCGTTGAGGCCCCGAATCGCGTGGAAAAAACTGGAACTTGTGGTTAACGAACCAACATAGAAAGCCATGAGCGATCGACCGACCAGGACAGGCAAAGCGCCGAGCGATCAGACGACAGCCACGCAAAGCGAGGCTTTGCCGAAAGCACGTGCCGCCAGCGACCCGGTGCAACAGTTTCTCGACCAGGTCGCCCGCACACCGCCGCCCGCGCAGGGCGAAGGTCGGGGCCGCCTGGTTTTCGCGATGGATGCCACCGCGTCGCGCGAGCCGACCTGGGATCAGGCCTGCCAGGTTCAGGGGCAGATGTTCCTGGAGACTGCCGCCCTTGGCGGCCTCGATGTGCAGCTCGTCTATTATCGTGGCTTCAACGAATGCAAGGCCAGCCGCTGGGTGGACAATCCGAGCGATCTTGTGCGTTTGATGACTGGAGTCTTCTGCCTCGCCGGCAAGACCAGGATCCGGCGCGTCCTGCAGCATGCGATCAAGGAGACCGAGCGCAAGCGGGTGACGGCGCTGGTGTTCGTCGGCGATGCCTTCGAGGAGGATCTGGACGAGGTCGGCGAGACTGCGGGCAAGCTCGGCATGCTGGGCGTGCGCGCCTTTCTCTTCCAGGAGGGCCACAAACCCGAAGCCGAGCGCGCTTTTCGCCATATCGCCAAGTTAACCAAAGGGGCGCATTGCCGTTTCGACGCCGGCAGCCCCGATCAGCTTCGGGAACTGCTCGGCGCGGTGGCGGCCTATGCCGCCGGCGGCAGGCGGGCGCTGGCCGACCTGTCGCAGCGCTCGAGCCCCGCGGTCAAGCTGATCGCAAGCCAGCTCGGTTGAGCCCATGAACCCGTTCGTCGCTCTGCTCCTCCTGCTCCTTCTGGCGCTTCTCGGCCTCTATGTCTTCGTCAATGTCAAGCCTGCCACCCTGGTGCGGGCCTTGCGCGCCTTCACCACGACCTTCGCAGCCCTGGCCGGCACCGGGCTTCTACTGATGGGACGCTTCGGGCTCGCCCTGATCGCCTTCATCGCGGCGATCATGGCGATCCGCGCCATGCGCGGTAGCGTCATCGGCGGCTGGACAGGGGGAGCCGGCGGCGGATTCGGGACGGCAGGTGGCGGCGAGGCGACGGCGGGACCTGCCGGCAAGACCTCGGATATCGCTACCGACATGCTGGCCATGCAGCTCGATCATCGCACCGGCGATCTCGACGGCGACGTGCTGCAGGGCCGCTTTGCAGGACGTTCGCTCGCCAGCCTCGGCCTGGCCGACCTGATGGCCCTTCTGATCGACTGCCAGCGCGATGACCCACGCGCCGTGCCCTTGCTCGAAACCTATCTCGACCGTCACCACCCGACCTGGCGGGATCAGGTTGGCGGCGGGGGTCATGCTCAGGGCGAAGGCGGGCCATCAGGGGCCGATGGCAGCGCCATGGACGTAGCCACGGCCTGCCGTATTCTCGACCTGTCGCCGGATGCGACCGCCGATGAGATCAAGGCGGCGCATCGGCGACTGATGAACAAGCTCCACCCGGATCATGGCGGATCGAGCTATTTCGCTGCGCAACTCAATCAGGCAAAAGATGTCCTGCTCGGTCGCTAATCGGCAACAGATCGGCGGTAAGCCGGTTTTTTGTGGCGGCGGTTATTGAAAAATTAACCGTCGGGACGTTATGAACCTCTGTCTGCGTCACTTGGCCGTGCGATCTGATGGCGGAGACACTGGTGAAATGGACGTTCGAAAATGATATGCCGCATCCAGACCTCATGCAGCCAATAAGACGACTGGGGGAAACCTGTTGATTCGCAAAGCCGTGTTTCCTGTGGCCGGCCTCGGCACCAGGATGCTGCCTGCCACCAAGGCCATGCCCAAGGAAATGCTGCCGGTGGTGGACAAGCCGATCATTCAATATGCCTTCGAAGAGGCGCGAGCGGCGGGCATCGAGCATTTCATCTTCGTCACCGGCCGGGGGAAATCCTCGATCGAGGATCACTTCGATCACAGCTACGAGCTGAATGACACGCTCGACGCCAAAGGCAAGGCCGCCGAACTCGATGCGGTCACGGCATGGCTGCCCGAGCCGGGCGAGCTCAGCTACACGCGCCAGCAAAAGCCTCTCGGCCTCGGCCATGCCGTCTGGTGCGCCCGCGAGCTGGTCGGCGACGAGCCCTTCGCCGTTCTCCTGGTGGATGAACTCCTGCAGAGCGACCCGCCCTGCCTCAAGGAGATGGTCGATCTCCATCGGGAAACCCGGGGCAATGTCGTCTCGGTCATGGAGGTGCCGGAGGATCACACCAACCGCTACGGCATTCTGGATGTCGGCGCCGATGACGGCAGAATGGTCGAAGCCAGGGGCATGGTCGAAAAGCCGGCGCCGGCGGACGCCCCGTCGCGCCTCGCGCTGATCGGCCGCTACGTGCTCATGCCGGAGGTGTTCGAGCATCTCGACAGGCAGGAGACCGGCGCTGGCGGCGAGATCCAGCTGACCGACGCGATGGAAAAAATGCTGGGTCGCACGCCTTTTCACGGACTTCGCTTCAACGGCAGACGTTATGACTGCGGTTCGCGCCTCGGCTATCTCGAAGCTATTGTTGCCAACGCCATGGAACGGCCGGAGCTGCAGGCGGGCATGACATCAATCTTGAAGCGCTATCTTTGAGCAGCCCTCACCGGCTGGACTGAACAACCGTACCTCTGAGCAAGGAAGCACACCATGGGTATCGCGATGATCGGAACCGGCTATGTCGGTTTGGTTTCGGCAGCCTGTTTCGCAGAGTTCGGCATCGACGTCGTTGCCGTCGACAAGGACCAGAAGAAGATCGAGGGCCTCTGGAACGGTAAGATTCCGATCTACGAGCCCGGGCTCGATGATCTCGTCACCCGCAATGTCGAGGCGGGCCGCCTGACCTTCACCACCGATCTCGCGAGCGCGGTTCAGGACGTCGACGCGGTGTTCATCGCAGTCGGCACGCCGTCCCGGCGCGGCGATGGCCATGCGGATCTGACCTTCCTGTTCGCCGCTGCCGAGGAAATCGCGCGTGGCCTGAAGAAGGAGACCGTCGTGGTCACCAAGTCGACCGTTCCGGTCGGCACCGGTGCCAAGCTCAAGGCCCTGTTCGCGCAGGCGCGCCCGGACCTCAAGATCCATGTGGCCTCCAATCCCGAGTTCCTGCGCGAAGGCTCGGCGATCGAGGACTTCATGCGTCCGGACCGTGTGGTGGTCGGCGTCGACACCGAGCATGCCCGGCAGGTGATGGAAAAGATCTACCGCCCGCTCAACCTCCTGAAGACCCCGATCCTGGTCACCCAGATCGAAACCGCCGAGCTGATCAAATACGCCACCAACAGCTTCCTCGCGACCAAGATCACCTTCATCAACGAAATGGCGGATCTTTGCGAAAAGGTCGGCGCCGATGTGCAGACCGTCGCGCGCGGCCTCGGGCTGGATGGCCGAATCGGCCCGAAATTCCTGCATCCCGGCCCCGGCTATGGCGGATCCTGCTTCCCCAAGGATACAGCTGCGCTCCTGCGCATCGCCGAGGAGGCGAATGTGCCGATGCGCATCGTCGAAAGCGTGGTGTCGGTCAATGACGGCCGCAAGCGCAATATGGTCAGGAAGATCACCCAGGCCTGCGGCGGCTCGGTGCGCGGCCAGACCATCGGCATTCTCGGCGTCGCCTTCAAGCCGAACACCGACGACGTCCGTGACAGCCCGGCGCTGGTGATCGTGCCCGCCCTTCAGGCCGAGGGCGCCAAGGTCAAGATTTACGATCCCGAGGGCATGGAAATGGCCAAGCCCGATCTGCCGGGCGTGGAGTGGTGCGCCGACTCCTACGAAGCGATCGACGGTGCCGATGCCATGGTGGTGCTGACCGAATGGAACGTGTTCCGCGGCATCGACATGGAGCGTGCGAAGTCGCTTTTGCACCGTCCGCTGGTGATCGATCTGCGCAATGTCTACGACAGCCAGGACATGGCCAAGGCAGGCTTCCGCTATATCAGCATCGGCCGCGCCGAAGTCGACGGCACCGGGGCCGCACGCAACGAGGACCAGGCGGCATGACACTGACGACGGCCTTGAAGGCGGACGACGCAGGCCACCGGTTTCACCCGACGATCCTCCGGGAGTACGACATCCGGGGCATCGTCGGCGAAACCCTGTTTGTGGAGGATGCCGAGGCGATCGGCCGTGCCTATGCCACGCTCCTGCTGGAGGAGGGCGGCAGGCGGGTCTGCGTCGGCTATGACGGCCGTCTCAGCTCGCCCGATCTCGCGGAGGCGCTGGTCCGCGGTCTGCGCTCGGCGGGGGCCGACGTTCACGTCGTCGGTCTCGGGCCGACGCCGATGCTCTATTTTGCCGTCCACCATCTCGACGCCGACGGCGGCATTCAGGTTACCGGCTCGCACAATCCGCCAGATCACAACGGCTTCAAGATGATGCTCGGCAAGGCCTCTTTCTTCGGCGAGCGCATCCAAACCCTCGGACGCATCGCCGAAGAAGGGACCTGGCGAAGCGGCGACGGAACGGTGACGACTCACGACGTGCTGGGCGCCTATGTCGACCGGCTGTGCGCCGACTTCCGAGATGGCCGGCCGCTCAAGGTCGTCTGGGATGCCGGCAATGGGGCCAGCGGCGAAGCCCTGAAGGCTTTGACCGAGAAGCTCCCGGGCGAACACCACCTTCTCTACGCCGACATCGACGGGCGCTTTCCCAATCACCATCCGGACCCCACCGTGCCGGAGAACCTCGAAGACCTGATTGCGGCCGTGCAGGAGCACGGCGCCGAATTGGGCATTGCCTTCGATGGCGATGGCGATCGGATCGGCGTGGTCGACGGCAAGGGGCGGATCATGTTCGGTGATCAGCTCCTGCAGGTTCTGATCTCCGAAATTCTCGAACGCCTCCCCGGCAGCCCCATCATCGCCGATGTCAAGGCCAGCCAGGCTCTGTTCGATGCCATCGGCAATCTCGGCGGCGAGCCGATCATGTACAAAACCGGCCATTCCCTGATCAAAACGGTCATGGTCGAGAAAAAGGCGCCGTTGGCGGGCGAGATGTCCGGTCATATCTTCTACGCTGACGGCTTTTACGGACATGACGATGCCCTCTACGTCGCCGTCCGTCTCCTCGGCATACTGGCCCGCAGCGATCGGACATTGTCGGCTTGGCATGATGCCATGGTGCCGATGATCAACACACCGGAGCTGCGCTTCGATTGTCCGGACGAGGAGAAATTCGAGGCGGTTGCCAAGGTCAAGGCCAAGCTCGAGGCCGAAGGGGCTGCGGTCAATGCCATCGATGGTGTGCGCGTATCGACGGATGACGGCTGGTGGCTGCTGCGTGCCTCGAATACACAGGCTGTCCTGGTAGCCCGGGCCGAGGCCAGGGATGGTGCAGGCTTGGCACGCTTGAAAGATCAGATCGCCGGGAATCTGCGTGCGGTCGGTGTCCAGCCGCCTGACTTCTAGGCCTCTGGCTTTTAGGCCCTTGGCATCGGGAGCAGCCCGGTGTGATACCGATTCCTCCTGGCTTGGTCGCGTCTCCGGCGTCTGCCATGGCCGTCCTGGCGACAAAAGGGTTGGCAAGGTCGGACAAAAACGCATACTGGCGCACTGCTGTCTTTGACGCCGTATGATCAAGACTGGGGGGAGATTGATGCGCCACGGCAAGCTCCTGGCCGTGTTGGTGGTGCTGGCCATTGCCGGCTGTTCTTCCTCCGCGCCTCTCAAGGACATGGTCGGCTACGTGCCGCCAACCAGCCTGCCTGCACAGCCCAAGAGAACGCTGGTCGCCGACAGCGAAGACCAGGTCTGGACCAGGCTTGTCGACTTTCTGCAGTCGTCCGCCTTCGAGATCGATCATATCGACCCGGGAAAGCGTCTTCTGGTGGCCCGCTATAGCGGCGACCCGGAACCGTTCATCGACTGTGGATCGATCGTCACTCATCAAGGAGGCGCGCTCGGCCAGATCGCAGGATCCGCGTCGAGCATTGCCCTGAGCTACGAAATCGACAATGAACCGGTGGTTCTGAACCGGCTTCTCAATCTCGACAGCCGGATCATTGTCAGGCTTGCCCGTCAGCCCCAGGGTACGGTCATCAAGACCGATACGACCTATGTCGTCACGAAGACCGTTGATGTCACCGACCTCTCCGGAGCGGTCCGCGAGGGCAGTCGGGAAACCGTCAGCTTCGAGGCAGGAAATCGCGGAGAGTTCAGCAAAGGCACCGCCTGCCAGCCCAACGGCTCGCTCGATCTCGCCGTCCTGCAAAGCCTGCCAAATATCGTCGGCTCGGACGAAATCGATCGCGCCGAGCTGACGGAAGATGACGAAGGCACGATCACGCCTTCGCCGTGGAAAGGCGAAGTGGTGGCAGCCCTGCCCCAGGTCGAACAGACGACATCATCCGCGGACAGACGCGAGCCGGCCAGGGAGCCCGCCGATTCGGCCGCCGGCGACATAGGCGACGTAGATGCCGCGACCATCCCGTCGCCGCCATCGAGAGACACCGACGACGATTGGGTCCTCCCGGAAAAAGGCTTGCCGACGGCGGCTTTGCCGGCAACGCCCAGGCCCGCCCCTGCGCCGGAGGCGCCGAAAATCGCGCAGGGAAGCACAACATCACGCGGCGCGGCTCCCGCACCGCCGCCAGTGCCGCGCGCTGAAACCAGCAACCAGGTGTCTCCTCTTTCTGCTCCGGACAGCAACCTCGAGACGGCCGCCGTCACTCCCGACGTTCCGGCTACGGGGAACGTCGAGTCGCCGACCACGATCGTCGAGGATACGACGCGAAAGCTCCTGGAATCGCTCGATTGTGGCGGGGTCGAGTGGCATTTTTGCGATCTCGTCAAGCTGACCACCCCCTATCGCAAGCGCAATATCGAGAAACTGTTCGGCCTCACGGTGAACACCACCGAGAGCTTCACCTCGCAAGTCATCGGCAGCGATCTGAAGCTCGATATCCTTTTCCCCAATTTCCCTTCCCATCTGCACGTCGCCTATGCGCGACGCGACGGCACGATCGAGCATGTGATGTCCACGCCGGACGTCTGGCCCGCGGATCTGGCCCAGCAGATCGACGGAACCGGCAAGACCATTCCCGGCCCGCCAGGTCTCGCCATGATCGTCGCCATCGCGTCGAACGAGCCCGTTTTTTCGGCGTCGCCAGACGGCCCTGAAGATGCGAAAGCCTATCTCCAGCGCCTCAAGCAACGGCTCGCCGAGCTGGAAACAACCGATCCCGGCAGGCCGATCGCTGCGAGCCAGCTCCTCATCTATGTGGAGGAGGCGCACTCATGATCGAGGATTGGGAAGAGCGTCTGCGCCTCCATGCCGAACGCGCGCGCTTCTCGCCGCGCTGTGAATGCTTCTACTTCCTGCGCCACGGCCAGACCGAGCACAATCGACGAAAGATCTGCCAGGGGCAAACCGACGTCCCGCTCAATGCAACGGGCCAGGCGCAGGCGATGGAAGCGGCAGATATCCTGGGCGGGGCCGAGCCCATCGCCATCACGGCGAGCGACCTTCTGCGCGTCCGCCAGACGGCGGCACCCGTCGCCGACAGGCTCGGCCTGGAGGTTGCGACAGACGCCAATCTTCGCGAGCGCGCCTTCGGCATCTTCGAGGACCGGCCGATCGATGGCCAGCTTTGGTCGTTCGATCATCCGAGCATGGAGAGCATCGAGGATTTCGTCGATCGCAGTCTTCAAGGGTTCGAAGCGGCGCTCACGGCCGACGAGATGCTGGTCGTCACCCATGGTGGCCTTCGCCGAGTCCTGGCCGGAGCCTTGAATCTCGACATGCCCTATTGGTCCGGCCACAACGCCCTGCCTTTGCGTTTCACCAAGGAGACGTCCGGCTGGAAAGCGGAAGCCCTGACCCGGGCCGGCACGTGGCCAACGCATGGCCCGGCACCGAGCGATCTTGATCGTTGATGCCGCTGCGCCGATGCTGCTGATATGTCCGGCGATCCGATCGATAGAATCCTGGCTGACGACGTGGAGCTGGCCGATACCGGGAATCCCGTTACCTGCCCGATCCGGAGCCTCCTGATCGAACCCAGCCTGCACGGGCGAGAACAAGACCTCCTCAAGGCCCTGGCCTTCCCCGCCGCAGTCGCCATCGTCTGCGATGCCAATACCTATGACGTCCTGGGCAAACGCCTCGCGAAGGCTCTGCGGAGCGCGCAGGTCACCATGCTTGAAGCCCCCAAGGCCGACGAGGCCACAGCCGACCATCTGGCCTACCTGACACGTCATGCCGAAGCCCTGATCGCCGTAGGCTCGGGAACGCTGAACGACCTCACGAAATATGTCAGCCACCGGCGACGCCAGCCTTATGCCGTGTTCGCCACCGCACCGTCGATGAACGGCTACGTCACGGCCACGGCGTCGATCAGCCGCGACGGCGAGAAACTGAGCCTGCCGGCGGCACCGCCGAAGGGCGCGTTTTTCGATCTCGGGGTTCTGGCCTCAGCGCCGCACCGTCTGATCCGGGCGGGTGTCGGTGACAGCCTTTGCCGGAGCACCGCCGAGTGCGACTGGCTGCTGGCCCATCAGCTGTTCGACACCCCGTTTCTGGAGGCGCCGTTTCAGATTCAGCGCGAAGACGAGGCCGCGCTGCTCGACCGCATCGGCGGCCTTGAGCGAGGCGATCTCCAGGCCGTCAAAGCCTTGACTCGCCTCCTGGTTCTTGGAGGCCTCGGCATGCTGATCGCCGGCAGCAGTCAACCGGGCTCGCAAGGCGAGCACCTGATCAGCCATTACATCGACATGCTGCATCGGCCGCACCCGGGGAGCCTTCACGGCGAACAGGTCGGCCTGACCACCCGCACCATGGCGGCGCTGCAGCATCATGTCATGTCGCGCGAGAATCCGCCTCGCCTGGCTGCAACCGCGATCAAACCGGGCGAGATCGGAAAACGCTTCGGCCCGTGGAGTGCTTCCTGCGAGGCGGCGCTCAGGGCCAAAGCTCTCTCGGGCGAACGGCTGGAGGCCTTGAACACGCAGCTCGATCAGCGTTGGCCGGAGCTGCGCGCGGCCTTCGATGCCAGGTCTTTGCCGCTTTCGAGGATGGAAGCCGCCTTCGATACCGCAGGCCTCGCAGCCGGACCGCACGATCTCGGTATCGATCCCGCCTTCTACAGAGAGGCCGTTCTGCACGCGCGCGAATTGCGGGACCGCTTCACCATGCTGGATCTCGCTGCCGATGCCGGCATGCTCGCCTCCTTTGTCGACGAGCGTCTAGCCGACACCCAATGATACGGCCGGTTGCAGCCGATCGCTCGGTGAGCTGACAGCACACTCACCGATCTTGTATCTTTCGAGTTGACAAGTCTGAAAATTTCAACCAATGGTTTATTCTCCTGTGGCGCTAGATTGCGTCTCGCCACTCAATTCTTGGGATGGTTGATCAGATATGGAAGCGATTGTTCTCGTCGTTTCATGGACACTGTTCGCCCCGCCTGCGCATGACGTCAACGTCCAGGCCATGCCAGACATTGCGAGCTGCCTGCAGGCGGCGGAAACCCTGACCCGCGAAGTCTCCGATCTCGAAAGCTATGGCGTCCAGGCGAAACTGGTTGCCCGCTGCGTCTCCGTCCCGACGAACCTGCAGAGCTGAAACGCTTGCCGGACCGCGCGGCCTGATGTTCACCGAATTTTAACCTCGATCACCGAAACTATTGGTCTCGTGCGGCAGGATGGCGTGACCGCGCACGATCACGGCTGACAGGCGCAGCCGGGTGACAATGACTGCGGTCATCAACCATAAATAGATTTGATGGAAAAAGGCTTATGTCCTCTTACGATCTGATCGTGATCGGCAGCGGCCCTGCGGGGCGACGGGCGTCGATACAGGCGGCAAAATTGGGAAAGTCCGTGCTGGTGATCGATCGGCAGCAGCAGGTTGGCGGGGTTTCCGTCCACACCGGCACCATCCCCAGCAAGACACTCAGGGAGACCGTGCTCAACCTTTCTGGCTATCGCGAGCGCGGCTTCTACGGGCGTACCTATCGCGTCAAGAAGGACATCTCCGCCGACGACCTGCGCCAGCGACTACGCCTCACCCTGGGTCATGAAGTGGAGACGCTGGAACATCAGTTCGCACGCAACCAGGTCCACACCCTCAGAGGTCATGCCCGCTTCGTCGACCCTCATGCCGTCGAGGTGCAAAAACCTGATGGTCAGAACGTTCGGCTCTCGGCATCGCGCTTTCTCATCGCGGTCGGCACCAAGCCCTATCGACCTCCTGAGATCCCCTTCGATGGCGAAATCGTCGTCGATAGCGACGAAATTCTCTCCATGAACCGATTGCCGAGAACCCTTGCCGTGATCGGCGCCGGCGTGATCGGCCTGGAATATGCGACGATTTTCAGCGCACTCGATATTCAGGTCACGTTGATCGACACGCGCAGGACCGTGCTCGAGTTCATCGACCGCGAGATCATCGACGAACTGACCCACGATCTGCGTCAGCGCGGCATGGTTCTCAGGCTCGGCTGTGACGTCGTCTCGATCGAGCGCGCACCCGGCGCGGGTGGCCGCGTTCACCTCAGGGATGGTCGATTCGTGCGCGCCGATACGGTCCTGTTCGCGGCCGGCAGGATGGGGGCGACCGACGATCTCGGGCTTGACGCGGCAGGCCTGCAGGCGGATCCGCGCGGCCGCATCGCTGTCGGCAAGGAAGATTTTCGCACCGATGTGCCCCATATTTTCGCGGCAGGCGACGTCATCGGCTTCCCCAGCCTCGCGTCGACCTCGATGGAGCAGGGTCGGATCGCCGCCTGTCAGGCCTTCGAGCAGCCTGCCCCCGAAGCACCAGCCTTCTTTCCCTATGGCATCTATGCCGTGCCGGAAATTTCGACGATCGGCATGCCCGAAGAAGAGGTCAAGCTCAGAGGCATGCCGTTCGAATGCGGCATCGCACGGTTTCGCGAAACGTCGAGGGGCCAGATCATGGGATTGGCGAGCGGCTTCATGAAAATGATCTTCAGCCTCGAAGATCGACGCTTGCTCGGCGTCCATATCGTCGGCGAAGGCGCCACGGAGCTGATCCATATCGGCCAGGCCGTGCTCAATCTCGGCGGTACGGTAGACTATTTCGTCGAGAATACGTTCAACTACCCGACCCTGGCCGAGGCCTACAAGATCGCGGCCCTGGATGCCTGGAATCGCATGCCGAGATCAGCTGACGTCGCGAAGATCGCATCGATCGCGAGTTGACGGATGAGAAGACTGCGGGCCGCGGAAAGGTAGCGTCGCGCGGTTGCAGGTTCTGATCGTCACAGCGACAGGGCAAGCCCGCTCTTCAGGCGGAAGTATTCGCCCGTTCAATGAAGGCGATCACATCGTTGAGCGTCGGTGCCAGCCAGCGGAAGGGGGAGGCAAACGCCAGGACGATGCCGACATGGCCGATATACGGATAGATTTTCAGATCAGCCGCGCCGCCGGCATGATGGCTCAGGGCTGCATGGAGATGCAGACTGTTGCGCGGCAGCACGGTGACATCTTTCGCACCGGTCAAAAGCAGCGTTCTCGGCGCCTGGGCACGGACGTGGCTGATCGGCTGGGTCGCCGCGAGGCCGTCAACGTCGAAGATCTCCTTGACGGTCGGATCCTCGATCGGCAGGAAATCATACGGACCGGCAAGGCCGATCAAGCCGCTGATGTCGTCGATCAGCACGTCCTCGGCCGCAAGAAACGTAGGATCGAGCGACAGCATCGCCGCGATATGCGCGCCTGCGGAATGCCCGATCAGAAAGATCCGCCCAGCGTGCCCGCCATGCTCGGCGATGTGGCGTTTCACCCAGCCGACGGCCTTGGCTCCGTCTTCGATGAACGCCGGAAAGCGCACCTCAGGATAGAGCCGATAGTCGACCACGGCCGCGACGATGCCTCTGGACGCGAGCGCTTGCCCCACGAAGAGATAGTCCGCCTTCGATCCATAGCTCCAGCGGCCGCCATAGAAGAAGACGGCAACACTGGCATCGGACGTCACATCGTCCGGAATGTAGATATCGAGCCGATGACGCGGTCCTCGGCCATAGGGGATGTCGCGCTCGATCCGATAACCATCCTCGGTGATCACGGCATTCAGCAGGCGCGCAGGCGTGCAGCCCAGCGCCGGCACGGCGAGCGCAAGCTTTGCAGCCATTCGAAGCAGTCGGCCGGGCCATGCGCGCATCAAGATCCATGTCCATCCTGAAAGGCCGGTCACCGGGACCGTCGAACCGGCATTCGGGCGGCATTGCAAACTTGAAGAAATCGGCAGGACTTGCCAAGTTGCCATCCCGAGGACGGCCTTCACCGGTTCCGCCCTCACCCACTCGAATGTCAAAGTCGGTCCGATGAAGCTCTTCAATTCCCTTTCCGGCAAGAAAGAAACCTTCACGCCGAGCGATCCCGACCGGGTGACCATGTATGTCTGCGGGCCGACCGTCTACGACTACGCCCATATCGGCAATGCGCGCGCCGCCGTGGCCTTCGACGTGGTGTTTCGCGTGCTCCGCCATGAATTTCCCGAGGTCGTCTACGCGCGCAACATCACCGACATCGACGACAAGATCATCAAGGCGGCGGCCGAGCGGGGCACGCCGATCGACGACATCACCGATCGCTACACACGCGCCTACAACGACGACATGGCGGCCCTGAACGTCCTGCCGCCGACCATCGAGCCGAGGGCCACCGGCCATGTCGACGGCATGCTGGCGATGATCGCCGAGTTGATCGCCAAGGGGGCCGCTTATGAAGCGGAAGGGCATGTGCTCTTTCACGTTCCCGCCTGCGCGAGCTATGGCGCGCTTTCCAGGCGCTCGCGCGAGGACATGATCGATGGTGCCCGGGTCGAGGTCGCCCCCTACAAGCGCGATCCCGCCGACTTCGTGCTCTGGAAGCCGTCGACGCCCGAGCAGCCCGGCTGGGACAGCCCCTATGGCCGCGGCCGGCCCGGCTGGCACACCGAGTGCGCCGTGATGATCGAGGCGCATCTCGGCAAGACCATCGACATCCATGGCGGCGGACAGGACCTGAAGTTCCCGCATCACGAGAACGAGCGCGCCCAGGCGATCTGCGTCCATGACGGCGCCCCCCTCGCCCGCTTCTGGATGCATAACGGCTTTCTCGACGTCGAAGAGGAAAAGATGTCGAAGTCGCTGGGCAACGTCCTGCTGCCGCATGAGCTGATCAAGACCATGCCCGGCGAGGCGATCCGCTATGCGCTGCTGTCGGCCCACTATCGAAAGCCGCTAAACTGGACGTCGGCGGGCCTGGCGCGCGCCAAGCAGGCGCTCGATCGGCTCTACCGCACGCTTTCGACCCTGCCCGGCCCGGCCGAGCCTGCCGATGCCGCATCGCCGGAAAGCGTGCGCAGGGCCCTTCTGGATGACATCAATACGCCAAAAGCCCAGGCGGCTCTGTTCGAACTCGCGCGACAGGCCAACAGCACCGGCGATCCGGAAGAGCGCGCATCGATCAAGCAGCGCATGCTCGCCGCCGGCCAGCTCCTGGGGCTGTTTCAGCAGGACCCGGAGACCTGGCTGCAGTCGGCAGGTCAGGGCGCCGACATCGATCGCGAGGAAATCGAGCGTCTGCTTGATCTGAGGCGTCAAGCCAGAGCGTCGAAGGACTTCGAAACGGCGGATCAGATCCGCGATCAGCTCGAAGCCGAAGGGATCGTCCTCGAAGACGGTCCCGATGGCACAAAATGGCGCATCGGCTGATCAGCCGCGCTGCCGAGCGCATCGTCGTCATCGGCAATGCCGGCGGCGGCAAATCCACCCTGGCAAGGCGATTGGCGTCACGCAGAAACGTCGCCTATGTCGAGGTCGACCGTCTTCTCTGGAAGCGGGACTGGCAGCCGGCCGATGCCGAGAGCTACGCCATCGCCCATGCGCACGCGCTGGCGGGACCCGCCTGGGTGATCGACGGCCTGGGTCGACGGGACTCCATTGCGCAAAGGCTGCAGCGGTCGACCGACATCATCCTGGTCGATCTCCCGCTCTGGACCCATTTCTGGCTGGCCGCCGAGCGGCAGATCGCCTGGAGCCGGGGGTCGATCGAGCATCCCCCCGCCGATGCCTCGGCGCCCCCGCCGACCGAGGCCCTATTTCGCACGATCTGGGAGGTCGATCAGTCCTGGATGCCAGACCTTCGCCAACAGATCGACAGAGCGGAAGCGGAAGACGGCAAGGTGGTCACCAGGATCAGGACGCTCGACGAGCTGACCGACGTGACGGCGCGGATCCAAGCCTGATCGCGGCGGCCGACCGTCAGCTTTCCAGGAGACTCACCAGCTTCATGGCCACCCCGAGCGAGCCGTCGACCTTGATCTGGCCGAGCGTATAGGCGAGCGTCGGGCTGAGATCGCCGCTGATCAGCTGTTCCATCCGGCCGGCGTTCAGGGCGATGGTGCAGTCCGCCTCGGCATCGTCGTTCTCGACCGTGATCGGGCTGGCGGTGCCGTCGATCAGGATCACCCCCTCGTCCTCGACGTCGAATTTGACCTTGTAGCCGAGCGTTGCGAGCTGCGGCGCAAGATTCTGGACCTGCTCGGTCAGGCTTTCGAGGCTCATGTGATCTCCGATGGTCGTGCCATGATCGTGCCGGGTGGATCGGATTGCATCATCAGGATGGAGGGCTGGCGGCGGCCGCCGCCTCGTTCAGGCGGCGCATCTCCTCGACGATCAAGGCATGACGCGAGGGTTTGCCGATCAGGGTTCGAGGCAGCTCGTCCCGGAACTCGATCTGACGCGGTTGCTCGAAGGGTGCCAGCTTGTCTTTGAGGAAGGTGCGAAGCTGCGCCACCGACAGCGATTTGCCTTCCTTCAGCTTGACATAGGCTTTGACGATCTCGCCACGATGCTGGTCCGGGATGCCGCAAACGGTGACCTCTTCGACGGCCGGATGCAGTTCCACCGCCTCCTCGACCATGCGCGGATAGACGTTGAAGCCGCCGGACAGGATCAGGTCCTTGATGCGGTCGATCAGATAAACATAGCCGTCGGTGTCGATGAACCCGACATCGCCCGTGTGCAGGCGCCCGCCATGGAGCGCTTCCGCGGTCTCGCCGCTGCGCTCGGCATAGCCACACATGACCTGCGGACCGGTGATGCAGATCTCGCCGCGCTGACCGATCGGCAGGCGACGATCCGGATCGTCGAGCGACGTGATCTCGATCAGCGTTCCCGGCAGCGGCAGTCCCACCGATCCGGGCCGCGAATTGTCGAAGGGATTGATGGTGCAGACCGGTCCCGCCTCGGTCAGGCCATATCCTTCCACCAGCGTGCAGCCGGTCAGGCGCTCGAAGGTGTCCTGCACCTTGGCCGGCAACGGCGCCCCACCTGAGATGCAGAATTTGAGACTGGAAAGATCGTAGTCGCTCAACAGCTTGGAGCCGTTGATCGCGGAATACATGGTGGGCACGCCGAGCATGACCGTCGGCTTTTGCTGATCGATCACCTTCAGGAGTTGATCCAGACGAAAGCGCGGCAGCAGGAGGATCTCGAAGCCGCTGGCCAGGCTGGAATTCATCACCGCGGTCATGCCGAAAACGTGGAACAGCGGCAGCACGCCGATCACCCGCTCCTCGCCCAGCCGGGCCTCGGTCGCCCAGATCCGGACCTGCTCAGTATTGGCGTAGAGCGCGGCATGGCTGAGCTCCGCACCTTTCGGGAGGCCTGTCGTGCCGCCGGTATACTGCTGCACCGCGATATCGTCGATCGGGTCGATCGCCGCCGGATCGAGCTTGCCGTCGTTCGCGGTTAGTTTCTTGAAGGTGATGTGGTGCTCGTCATGGGCGACGTCGGCAATTTCCCTACGCCGCAACAGCGCGAACAAGGTGCGTTCGCGCCAGGGCAGCAGACCACCCATCGAGCCGACCACGATGGTGTTGAGGCAGGTGTCCTTCAGCCGCGCTGCCACCTTCGGATACATGCCGCGGATATTGAGGGTGACCATGATGGTCGCCCCGGAATCGTCGATCTGCCGGGCGATCTCGCGCTCTGCATAGAGCGGGTTGAAATTGACCACCGTGCCGCCTGCCTTGAGCACGGCAAAGAAGGCGATGACGTAATAAGGGCAGTTCGGCAGGAACAGGCCGACGCGCACACCTTTCCTGACGCCCAGAGCCTGAAAGCCCTTGGCTGCCCGGTCCACCAGCTGACCGATCTCCTTGTAGCTCGACTTGCGGCCAAGAAAGTCGAGACAGGGGCGATCCGCATAGCGCTCCCGAGCCTCGTCCAGAAGGGCGAAAAGCGGCTTTGCCGGCAAGTGGTGATCCCAGCTCAAGCCATCGGGATAGTTCGCCTCCCAGGGAAAAGGGCGGACGAAGGCGACATCCGGCGCCGGCTGAACAGTGGGTTCCTCGGAGCCTCGCAGGCGACGCACCAGTCGATCGAGCCGCGCCAGAGCCTGTGCGATCACCCCGCGCGCGGCGGGGCTGCCGCCCCGATCCTCTCGGTCAACGGTTTCGTTCAACACGTCCGCTCATCTCGTTTTCAGCGCTCGTTACGCTCATCGACATCGCATGCCCGGCCGGTTCGAAAGTCGTCAATGATAGCATAGAGTGATACCGATAGACTCAAGTGATTTGATCAAGCTGCCGGAATTTCAACCCTTCCCGGACGCTCCGCAAGCCTAGCCGCAAAAGATGACCAATCCATCAACGTCAGGGTGATTTTTCTTCCCGCCAGCCTTACGCTTTTTGCTGGAGAAGCGTCGATGGGCCAGACCGCGGCTTTTCGTCTCGCGGCGCTTTCATCAAAAAAACGTTAGGGCGCGGGAGAAGCTGAATTGTCGGTCTTGACCCGATGACACTCCGCGTGGTTGGTTGGATTCTAGCCCGAGTCGGGACTGAGGCGGTTGCAATCGCCAAATAGATGATGGGAGCCCCATGATGGAGTCGAGCGACGGCGGCGGGAAATCGACCCTCTACTGCTCGTTCTGCGGCAAGAGCCAGCATGAGGTTCGCAAGCTGATTGCGGGGCCCAACGTTTTCATTTGCAACGAATGCGTTGAGCTCTGCGCCGATATCATCAAGGAGGAGGACCGAAAGAGCCGCCGCGCCTCCGGCCCGACGATCATGACGCCCCAGGAGATCAAGGGTGTTTTGGACGACTACGTGATCGGCCAGGAGCGGGCGAAGCGTGTGCTGTCGGTGGCGGTGCACAACCATTACAAGCGGTTGGCGCACGGCTCCAAGGGCGGCGATGTCGAGCTCGCCAAATCCAACATCCTCCTGGTCGGGCCGACCGGCTGCGGCAAGACGCTGCTGGCGCAGACGTTGGCGCGCACCCTCGACGTGCCGTTCACCATGGCCGATGCGACCACGCTGACCGAGGCGGGCTATGTCGGCGAGGACGTCGAGAACATCATCCTAAAGCTGCTGCAGGCCGCGGACTACAATGTCGAGCGCGCCCAGCGCGGCATCGTCTATATCGACGAGGTCGACAAGATTTCCAGGAAATCCGAGAACCCGTCGATCACGCGGGACGTCTCGGGCGAAGGCGTGCAGCAGGCGCTCCTCAAGATCATCGAAGGCACGGTGGCCTCCGTCCCGCCCCAGGGCGGGCGAAAACATCCGCAGCAGGAGTTCCTGCAGGTCGACACCACCAACATTCTCTTTATCTGCGGCGGCGCGTTCGCCGGGCTGGACAAGATCGTGGCAGCCAGGGGCGTGCAGCGTTCCATGGGCTTCGGCGCCCAGGTGGCGGGTCCGGACGAGCGCCAGGTGGGCGAGCTTCTGAGCGAGGTCGAGCCGGACGATCTCCTGAAATTCGGCTTGATCCCGGAATTCGTCGGCCGTCTGCCGGTGGTGGCGACGCTGTCCGATCTGGACGAGGCGGCGCTGGTGCAGATCCTGACCGCGCCCAAAAACGCGCTGGTGAAGCAGTACCAGAAACTGTTCGAGATGGAGGACGTGCGCCTCAGCCTGACCGACGACGCGCTCTCGGCGATCGCCAACAAGGCGATCGAGCGCAAGACCGGCGCCAGAGGCCTGCGCTCGATCATGGAAACCATCCTTCTGGAAACCATGTTCGACCTGCCCGGACTCCACGGCGTCGAGGAAGTGGTCATCAACAAGGACGTCGTCGGCAATACCGGCAAGCCCTTGATGATCTATGCCGACCGCCCCGATGACGTCGAATCGGCATCCTAGGCCCATTCCGTCGACCCGCTGTCCCTGTTCCTTTTCGTTTGCGAGACGTTTCGACCCGGTTCCGCAACGTCTCGACGCCGCCTCGCATGGATCGCTCCGGCGTTCTGTCAAGAGCTTGAAACCGTCCCGCGTCAAGGCCATTTGCACTCCAAGAGACGAGGCCGGAAACGCACCCTGCAAAGGCCGGTTTCGACAGCTCGACGCACTTGACGACCGAGCCGATCCTGGTGAAGCGCCTTTTTGGTGAGACATGATGATTGATCAGCCCAAGACATCGATGTACCCGGTTTTGCCGCTTCGCGACATCGTGGTGTTTCCCCACATGATCGTGCCGCTGTTCGTCGGCCGCGAGAAATCGATCCGCGCCCTCGAAGAGGTGATGCGCGACGACAAGCAGATCCTTCTGGTCGCGCAGAAAAACGCAGGGCAGGATGATCCCGGCACCAACGACATCTACCGGGTCGGCACCGTGTCGAGCGTGCTGCAGCTCCTGAAGCTGCCCGACGGCACGGTCAAGGTGCTGGTCGAGGGCAATGGCCGCGCCGAGATCACCGATTTCATCGACAATCCCAAGTTCTTTCAGGCCGACGCTCAGCTCCTGCCGGAGGAGGACAGCGATCCGCGCGAGCTCGAGGCGCTCGGCCGCACCGTGGTCACCCAGTTCGAGCAATATGTGAAGCTCAACAAGAAGGTGCCGCCGGAAGTCCTGGTGTCGCTGAGCCAGATCGATGACCCTTCGAAGCTCGCCGACACGGTCGCCGCCCATCTGTCGCTCAAGATCTCGGACAAGCAGGACCTGCTGGAGACCTCCTCACTGGCCGACCGGCTGGAGCGCCTCTACGGCTTCATGGAAAGCGAAATCTCGGTCCTTCAGGTGGAAAAGCGCATTCGCTCGCGGGTCAAGCGCCAGATGGAGAAGACCCAGCGCGAATATTACCTGAACGAGCAGATGAAGGCGATCCAGAAGGAGCTTGGCGAGCTCGAGGACGGCAAGGACGAGGTCTCGGAGCTCGAAGAGCGCATCAAGAAGACCAGGCTTTCGAAGGAAGCGCGCGAAAAGTCCCTGACCGAGGTCAAGAAGCTGCGCTCCATGAGCCCGATGTCGGCCGAGGCCACGGTCGTCAGGAATTACCTCGACTGGATGCTCTCCATCCCCTGGAAGAAGCGCTCCAAGATCTCGAAGGACATCATCCGCGCCGAGCAGATCCTGGACGAGGATCACTTCGGTCTGGAGAAGGTCAAGGAGCGCATCGTCGAATATCTCGCGGTGCAGCAGCGGGTCGACAAGATGAAGGGCCCGATCCTTTGCCTGGTCGGCCCTCCGGGCGTCGGCAAGACCTCGCTCGGCAAGTCGCTGGCGCGCGCCACCGGCCGCAATTTCGTGCGCTTCAGCCTCGGCGGCGTGCGCGACGAGGCCGAGATCCGCGGCCATCGACGGACCTATATCGGCTCCATGCCGGGCAAGGTCATCCAGTCGATGAAGAAGGCCAAGACCTCGAACCCGCTGTTCATGCTGGACGAGCTCGACAAGATGGGCTCGGACTTCCGCGGCGATCCGTCGTCGGCCCTGCTCGAGGTGCTCGATCCCGAGCAGAACAGCAGCTTCAACGATCACTATCTGGAGGTGGACTACGACCTCTCGGACGTGATGTTCGTGTGCACCGCCAACACCTTGCGCATGCCGCAGCCGCTGCTCGACCGCCTGGAGGTGATCCGCATCCCCGGCTACACCGAGGACGAGAAGCTGGAGATCGCCAAGCGGCATCTGATCCGAAAGCAGCTCGACGCCCACGGCGTGAAGCCCGAGGAGTGGTCGATCACCGACGAGGCGCTGCTCACCCTGGTCCGCCTTTACACGCGCGAAGCCGGCGTGCGCAATTTCGAGCGCGAGGTCGCGGGTCTGATCCGCAAGGCCGCGCGCGAGCTGCTGGTCGAGAAGAAGAAGGAGATCCGCGTCACCAAGCGCAATCTCGAGAAATATGCGGGCGTGCCCAAATACCGTTTCGGCGCCGCCGAGGAGGAGGATCAGATCGGCGTCACCACCGGTCTTGCCTGGACCGAGGTCGGCGGCGAGCTGCTCTCGATCGAGGCGGTCACCATGCCCGGCAAGGGCCGCATGACCACCACCGGCAAGCTCGGCGACGTCATGACCGAATCGGTGCAGGCGGCGAAGAGCTTCGTGCGCTCGCGCTCGGTCGAGCTCGGCATCCTGCCGCCGCGCTTCGACAAGATCGACATCCACGTGCACGTGCCCGAAGGCGCCACCCCGAAGGACGGACCGTCGGCCGGTGTCGCCATGATCACCTCGATCGTCTCGGTGCTCACCAAAATCCCGGTGAAGGCCGACCTCGCCATGACCGGCGAGATCACCTTGCGCGGCCGCGTGCTGCCGATCGGCGGGCTGAAGGAAAAGCTCCTGGCGGCACTCAGAGGCGGCATCAAGACCGTGCTCATACCGAAAGAGAACGAGAAGGACCTCGCCGACATCCCGGACAATGTGAAGAAAGGGCTGAAGATCATTCCGGTCAGCGGCGCCGACGAGGTGCTGCGACAGGCGCTCATCCGCCAGCCGGACCCGGTCGAATGGAGTGAAGTGGAAGCGGATGCCGTGGCCCCTGCCGCGGCCGAGGATCCGTCGGCAACGCCAAGTCAGCTGCCGAACTAGCGATTTACGCGAAAAAATCCACAGAAATCTTACGGAAAAGGCGGGAAATGCCGTTTTCTTGGCCGTCAAGACGTTGACGGCCCGGTTGCGGCGGACTTAGGTTACGCCCGACTTGCTGGAGATTGCTCCAGAAACCCTACACCAATGTTGAAGGGGTGACACAGTGAACAAGAACGATCTGGTTGCTGAAATCGCCGACAAGTGCGGCATGTCCAAGACCGATGTCGGCAAGGTGGTTGACGCAACGCTCGAGGGGATCACCGATGCCCTGAAGCGCAATGACGAAGTTCGCCTGGTCGGTTTCGGCACCTACAGCGTTGCCCAGCGTAGCGCCTCTCAGGGCCGCAACCCCCGCACCGGCGAGCCGATCAAGATCCCTGCTTCCAAGCTGCCGAAGTTCAAGGCTGGCAAGCAGCTGCGCGACGCGCTGAACTAAGAGAATCCGACCGGCTGCCGGCCTGACGATCGGCAGCCGTTTCTCTCCGCCCTGCCCCCGGTCCGGCAGAGATCGTCATCTCGGGTGCGATTGCGGCGGAGCGTCAACAAGCACCAGATGGGCTCCCGGTGAGTGAACACGACCTCACCGGGTCCATCCCCGCCCGTAAGCCGATCATCCTCCTCTCCTCCGACAATCGAGATGTCCCGTGTCCACGGCCCGCAGCGCCTGCCGCTGGTGACCGCTCGAAGGGACAGGATCACGGATCGTCCCCTGTCGATCCCCGTTGACGATCGCACCCGCGATATTGCCTAGTCTTCTCGGGACCACATCGAGGGCCACCGAGGAGACATGTGACGATGATCAGGCCGGCCGAACGCACCGATTTGCAGGCGGTGCAAGAGATCTACGCCCTCGAAGTCCTCGAAGGCACCGCGTCCTTCGAAACGACGCCCCCGGATGTGGTGGAAATGGAGCGGCGCTATCAGAGCGTGCTGGACGCCGGTCTCCCCTATGTCGTCGCCGAGGTCGGCGGCAGGATCGGCGGCTATGCCTATGCCGGCCCCTACCGCACCCGCCCCGCCTACCATCTGACCGTCGAGAATTCGGTCTACGTCGCCCGTGACAGCCGCGGCTGCGGCATCGGCATGGCGCTTCTGGAGTCCGTGATCGAGCGCTCGACCGCCGCCGGCAAGCGCGAGATGGTGGCGGTGATCGGCGACAGCGCCAATCATGGCTCGATCCGCCTGCATGAAAAAGCCGGCTTTCGCCTGGTCGGCAATCTCGAAGGTGTCGGCTTCAAGTTCGGCCGCTTCATCGACACGGTGCTCATGCAGCGCAGCCTCGCCGGCGACGCAGCGATTGGCGGATGACCGATCCCATGGCATCCTGATGGCTCAGAACGACATTCCGAGGGACGGCCATGCGCATCGAGCTGAACTATGGCAGGGAGGGGCTGGCGCTCGACCTTGCGGACGATCTCGACGTGCGCGTGATCCGAAAGCCTGAGATGCCGGTGCTGCCGGACGCCGAGGCCGCGGTTCGCAACGCTCTGGCCTCTCCGGTCGGCGCAGCACCGCTTGCTGACCTCGCCAAGGGCAAGCGATCGGCCTGCATCCTGATCTGCGACATCACGCGGCCCGTGCCCAACCACCTGTTTCTCCGCCCGATGATCGAGACGCTGCTGGACGCCGGCCTGCCGGCTGACGGTATCACGGTGCTGGTGGCCACCGGCCTGCATCGCCCGAACGAGGGCGAGGAGCTGGCCGAGCTGGTCGGCGACCCCTGGGTGCTCGACACCGTGACGGTCGCCAACCACTTCGCTCGCGACGACGCGGCGCACGTGGATCTCGGCGTCACCCCCACCCGCGGCACGCCGGTCAAGCTGGACCGTCGGCTGGCAGCCGCCGATCTCAAGATCGCGACTGGCCTGGTCGAGCCCCACTTCATGGCGGGCTATTCCGGCGGCAGGAAGGTGATCGCCCCAGGCGTCGCCCACAAGGACACCATCACCACCTTCCACAGCGCGCGCTTCATGGCCGATCCGGCCGCCGACAATTGCGTGCTCGACGGCAACCCGCTGCATGAGGAGCAGCTGGAAATCGTCAAGATGCTCGGCGGCGCGCTCGCCCTCAACACCGTCATTGACGAGGCGCGCCGCCTCTCTTTCGTCAATTTCGGCGAGATCGTCGAAAGCCATCTGCAGGCGGTCGGCGAGGTGCGCGCGTTTGCCGAGGTGCCGATCGACGAGCGCTTCAAGACGGTGGTCACCACGGCGGCCGGCCATCCGCTGGACAAGACCTATTATCAGACCGTGAAGGGCATGGTCGGCCCGATCGACATCCTGGAGGAGGGCGGCGATCTGATCGTCGCGTCCGCCTGCTCCGAAGGCATGGGCTCCGAGGAGTTCGTCGAATCCCAGCGCCGCCTGGTCGCCGAAGGGCCGGATGGCTTTCTCGACATGATCTCGAAGAAACGCTTCGCCGATATCGACGAATGGCAAAGCCAGATGCAGCTGAAGCCGATGCGCCGCGGCCACATCCATCTCTACACCGACGGCCTGTCGGACCAGGACAGGAAGCTCACCGGCGTCGAGACCGCGGCCAGCCTGGAGGAGGCGATCGCAGCGAGCGTCGCGGCCAGCGGCGAACGCCGCCTCGCGGTCATCCCCGAAGGCCCCTATGTCATTCCGGTCTACCGACCAACCGCCTGAGCAGGGAGTCAGGGCCAGGCCGCCTCGGCCTCAGTCCCAGCCGACCGGCTCGTAGCCCTTGTCGCGCAGGCAGCGGTCGACGAAGTTCTTGTAGGCGCCGCTCGGCTTCGGCCGCGAGAAAATCGAGCGCATCAGGCCGGCGGTCGCCCCCGTCGCAGCGCCGAAGGCGGCACCCCGGCCGGCATTGCCGAGAATGGCGCCGCCGACCGCACCCGTGGCCCCGCCGGCCGCGCCGCCGACAGCGGCGCCCTGGGCGCTTCGACCGGCCTGGCTCGGCGCCGGATTGGCGCCGCCGGCTTCGGCCATCTGCATGCAGGTCTCGATGTCGCGATCGGCCCCGGCCCGTCCGACCGCGTTCAGCTTGGCATTCGGATAGAGCACCGGGCTCGGCGGCCCGCCGCCGGCGGCGAGCAGCAGCAAGGTGCCGAAGCCTGCAAGAACGATCAGGGGATGTCGCATCGCTGCCTCTCCCGGTCACAGCCGAACCCGGCCTTCGCACAAGCTTGCGTTGGCGCCGTCGGGATCACCGTTCAGCGCCGCTCGGTCGTCGCAGCCGGTCCCGGACGCATCAACAGCACCATCTGGGTGACCACGAAGACCAGCGCCAGCCATTCGGCCAGGCCCACCCTCTCGCCAAGAAGCCAGGCCGAGCTGACCACGCCGACCACCGGCACCGCCATCACCCCCATCGCCGCCACATGGGCCGGCAGAAGGCTCACCAGCTTGAAATAGGCAGTGTGGCAAAAGACCATGGCGATCAGCACCGCAAAGGCAAGGCCGCCGAGAGCGGGCCAGCTGTAAGCGGTGAAGTCCGGAAACGGCTCCAGCAGCCACCAGCCGATGATGATCGGCAGCCCGCCGATCAGCTGCTGCCAGCCGGTCAGCGCCAGGATCGACATGCCGCCCCAGTCGAATTTCTTGACCAGGATGGTGCCCATCGCCCAGTTGAGGGCCGCCATCAGCATGAACATGACGCCGAGCGGCGCGCCGCCGAGGGTCTGCACATCATCCGCGAGCAGAGTGATCAGAGCGGCCAGGCCGCAGACCAACGCCAGAACCTGACGCGCGGTCGGTGCCGTCTTCAGGATCAGGACGCTCAGCATCGACGCCCAGAGCGGCATGGTGAAGCCGATGATCGAGGCGCGGCCGCTGCCGGTGTGCAGCAGGCCGTAAGCCGAGCAGAGATGCCAGCCGGTGATGTTGAACACCGCGACCAGCGCGAGCGCTCCGAGCTGGCGACGCGGCAAGGCCACGCCCTGGCGCGAGAACCAGGCGATCACCAGGAGAATGCCGCCGCCCCCCATCAGGCAGAGCGAGCGGAACGTCCAGACGGGAATCTCCTGGAGCGCCAGCTTCATCATCGGCCAGTTCAGGCCCCAGGCGATCGAAAGCGCCACCAGCAGGAGCAGCCCGGTGCGCGGCAGCCCGCCGATGCCGGCGACATCGCCGTCGCTCGATCTCGGCTTTTCTAGCGAGCGCGCCATCTGGTCCGACCCCAGGGGCGTCCGGTCTCAGAAGTCACTGCAGCGCCCGCCTTTTTCCCAATCGCCATAGCGCGTGGGCTCCGGGCCTTTGGGGCCGCCGATCTCTTCGACCGTCTCGGGCGGCCTGCCGGCCCCAGCCCCGCTGTCTCGGCCGACGGCGTCGGGTTTCGTGGTCGGATCGGGCGCCGCGTGACCGGCCTCCGCCCGCCGCTCGTCGCCCGTCTCCTGGCCGCGTCCGGCCATGGCTACTCAGCCTTGATCTGCTGAAGCGCCTCCGCCCGGCACTTCTCGAGATGCTTTGCGAGAATGTCGTCCTCGATCGTGATCGACTTCGCGGCGAGATCCGGCCTGACCTTGTCGAACACGTCGTCATCGCCCGGCGCATCGAAATCCGCCATCACCACATCCTTGGCGTAATTCTGAGCCGCCTCGCCTGCCAGCCCGAGTTTCTCGGCGATCCAGAGACCGAACAGCTTGTTGCCGCGATTGCGCGCCTTGAACATAAGTTCCTGATCGTGCTTGTAACGGCCTTCTTCCTTCTGCTTGCGTTCGTCGAAACCACTCATGCCTGCCTCATCCGTATGCTTGAGATTGCGGGGTTCGGGTCTGGCCACAATATAGGGAGGGAGACGCTCCGACACCAGCATTGGAACATCGGCTCTTATCCATGTGCACCCTGGTCATGCTCCGCCGCCCCGAAGCTCGCTGGCCGCTGATGATCGCGGCCAATCGTGACGAGTTGTCGACACGCCCCTGGAAGGGACCCGCGCGGCACTGGCCGGATCGCCCGGATGTGGTCGCCGGCAAGGACATGACCGCTGATGGCTCCTGGTTCGGCGTCAATGACGACGGCGTGGTCGCCGCCATTCTGAACCGCCCGGGCACGCTCGGCCCCGCCGACGGCAAGCGCTCGCGCGGCGAGCTGGTGCTCGAAGCCCTCGACCACGCCGAGGCCAAGGTCGCGGCCGAGGCCCTCGCCGACCTCGATCCCGAAAGCTACCGCCCGTTCAATCTGGTGGTCGCCGATCGCTACGACGCCTTCTGGCTCTGCCATGCCGGCCACCGGCCGAGCCTGCGCATCCGCACGCCCAAGGGGATCTGGCGCGAGATCGACCCGCTCTACATGCCGGAAGGCGCAAGCTTCGCCGAGGTCGGCGATCATGCGGCAGCGCCGCCTGCGGAGATCACCTGCCGGCCGATCCCCTCCGGCCTGTCCATGATCACCGCCAACGACCTGAACGACCCGACTTCGCCGCTGATCCGCCACTTCCTGCCGCGCTTCCGCTCGGCCGCCCTGCCCGACCCCGAAAGCGGCGACTGGTCGGCCTGGATCGACCTGCTCGGCGAGCGCACCATGCCCGGCGGCAATCCCAAGCATGCGATCAACGTCACCGAGGCCGGTGCCTTCAAGACCGTCTGCAGCCAGCTCCTCGCCCTCCCGGCGATCGGCGAGCCGGTCATGCGCTTCGCCACCGGCCACCCCGACGAAGCCCCCTTCGAGCCGGTCGACCTCACCTAGTCCGGCCGCTGGCTGCCAGCCAGTTGACCGGTGACGCCAATCTCGCCACTTTCATGGAGACTGGCATGAAGACTGGCGGCGAATACTCTGGATTGAGCTGATCGAGGACAAAGAGAATGCTTTGGCAAAAAGGGCGGCGCAGCGCCAATATCGAGGACCGGCGCGGTCGGCGGATGGCCGGCGGCCGGGCGGTGGGTGGCATCGGCGGCATCGGCCTGATCGTCGCCGTCGGCTATTTCCTCCTGTCCGGTGATCCCAGCCTGCTGATCCGCCAGATCGCCGGCGGCATCGGCGGCGGCCAGCCGCAGGTGCAGCAATCCGAGCCGCGCGAGCTGACCGAGCAGGAAAAGCAGCTCACCGACTTCGTCTCCGTGGTGCTCGCCGACACCGAGGACACCTGGCGCAACATCTTCCAGCAGAACGGCCTCGACTACCACGACCCGACCCTCGTCCTCTACACCGACGTCACCCCCACCGCCTGCGGCACCGGCCAGGCCGCAGCCGGCCCCTTCTACTGCCCGGGCGACCAGAAGCTCTATCTCGACCTTAACTTCCTCGGCGAGATGAAGCGCATGGGCGCCACCGGCGACTTCGCGCTCGCCTACGTCATCGCCCACGAGGTCGGCCACCACATCCAGACCCTCCTCGGCACCGCCGACAAGGTCCGCCAGGCCCAGGCACGCGCCTCCCAGGTCGAGGCCAACCAGATCCAGGTGGCCATGGAGCTCCAGGCCGACTGCTACGCCGGCGTCTGGGCCAACCACGCGCAGCGTCAGCGGCAGATCCTGGAAGCGGGCGATATCGAAGAGGGCATCCAGGCGGCAGCCGCCGTCGGCGACGACCACCTCCAGCGCATGGCCGGCCGCCGCGTCGTCCCCGAAGCCTTCACCCATGGTTCCTCCGAGCAGCGCATGGACTGGCTGAAACGGGGACTGAGCACTGGGGACGTGCAGGCGTGTAATGCCTTTGCCTCGTAGTGCTCGACGGTAAAATCAGGGCGTGCTCGTCAGTGGAACAATGCCGGCGGCCACGGCCAGGACGCATCACCGCGCCAGACCTCAGCCTATGTCGCCGGCTATGCGTTACACCTTTGCGCTTCGAACATCCTGTTCCTCGTGGAAGCATTCAAAGACGCGGAAAAACGAGGGACAGATCAAAGCACCCTCGGTTCAGCCTGCCCCATAACCAGCCCGATCAGTTGACGGGGCGGCAAGCTCGGCATCTACTACTCGCTGGTGTCATCAGCCTCGAACGGTAAGCGCCATGCCCGTCGATCTGGCCCACAACGAGCTTCTCCAGGGATTCCAGCCCGGCTGGGTCGGGTGGTTCAGGGACTACTGCATCCCGCTCAATTTCGATACCGGCGCCTGCGTCATCGAAGGCGGGTCCGCGGCCGCCGGCATGTATCTGCTGCTCGACGGGACGGTGTCGGTCCTGAACAGGGCCGGCGAGCTGATCAATCGCATCGAGGCAGGCGGCATCGTCGGCGAAATGGCCCTGATCGACGGCGGCGCCCGCTCCGCCGACGTCGTCGCCGACACGCCTCTCGCCTCCCTCCTGATCACGAGAGACCGGCTCGAAGCGATCGGCCATGAGCGCCCCGATATCGGCCTGATCCTGATGACCAACCTCTGCCGCATCATCACCAAACGCGCCCGCCACCTCCACCAGCTCATCGACTAAATGGCACGGCCATCTCGTTGACTCGGACCGGCGTGGCCTGGGTCGACGGTATGCGGCCCGGTTTGGGAAGGCTGGCGGGTGCCGTTCGTTTGCAGCGACGGTCAGTCGACGTCGATGATCATGCCGTCGACGGCGGGTTCGACGCCGTCGGGGAGCTTCGAGGCCAAGTCCGAAAATTCCAGCTCGTGGCTCATATGCGTGAGGATGGTGCGCTTCGGGCGCAGACGTTCGATCCAGCCCAGCGTCATCTCCAGATGGGCGTGGCTGGGATGCCATTTCTCGCGCAGACAATCGACGATCCAAAGATCCAGACCCTCCAGACCTGCAAGCGTCTGCTCGCTCAGGCCGTTGGTGTCGGTGGAATAGGCGACGTCGCCGACGCGAAAGCCCCAGCTCGGGCTGTTGCCGTGCTGCTGCTCGAACGGACGCACCAGGAGATCGCCGACCATGAACGGGCCGTCCATGGCGATCGGCTTGAGGCAGGGCCGGAACCAGCCCCGCTCAGGGTCCGGAGACTGGAAGGCGTAGTCGAAGCGGCTTCGGATCTTGTCGAGCACGCGGGCATCGCCGATCGCGTCGATCTGCCGGCCCATCACATTGTTCAGGCTTCTGAGATCGTCGATCCCATTGACGTGGTCGGCATGGGCGTGGGTGTAGAGGACGGCGTCGATCCAATCGATACCCGCCTCGACGCACTGCAGCCGAAGCTCCGGCGGCGTATCGACCAGAATGGTCGTGTCCCGGCTTTGGATGGTGATCGCGCAGCGGCGGCGCTTGTTTCTCGGATCGTCGGAGCTGCAGACCGCACAATGGCAGCCGATCATCGGCACGCCGGAGGACGTCCCGCAGCCAAGGATGGTCACGCAGATGCGAGCGCGCATCAGCGCTGACTTTCGCTGGCGGCGACCACGGAGTCAGACATCCGGCCACTGCGCCTTGCTGAACAGCCGGAAGAAATTGTCGGTCGTCACCCGCTCGATCTCGCCGACACCGACCTCCTTCACCTCAGCCAGCTTGGCCGCGACATGGGCGACATAGGCGGGCTCGTTCTTCTTGCCGCGATAGGGCTCGGGCGCGAGGTATGGAGAATCGGTCTCCAGCAGGATGCGATCCAACGGGATCTTCTTGACGGTTTCGCGAAGCTCTTCCGAGCGCTTGAACGTCAGGATGCCGCCGATGCCGAGATAGAAACCGAGTTCCACCGCCTCGAAGCCGAGCTCGGGGCTGGAGCTGTAGCAGTGAATGACAGCCTCATAGCGCCCCTTGGCAAGCTCGTCCTTCATGATCGCGAGCGTGTCTTCGTCGGCGTCGCGGGTGTGCACGATCAGCGGGAGGCCGCTCTGCCTGGACGCTTCGATATGGGCGCGAAAGCCTGCCGCCTGGTTCTCCGGCGTGCTGTTCTTGTGGAAGTAGTCGAGCCCCGCCTCGCCGACGCCGATCACCTTCGGATGCTCGACATGCTGAAGCAGAAGGTCCGCGCTTTCCGGCCTCCTGATCGGCGCTGTGGGGATGTACGCCGACCGAGCACCAAACATTCGGGTGCTCTTCCGCAATCTTCAGGATCTCGGGAAAGCGCGAGAGCTTGGTGCCGATGGTCTGCATGACCTTGACCCCCGCCTCCTCGGCGCGCTCCAGCACGCCTTCGCGATCCTCGGCAAGCTTCGGAAAATCCAGATGGCAGTGGCTGTCGACGAGCATCAGGCCGCCGCTTCGTCCACATAGCGCGGAAAGACGCCCGATGGCTTGGGCAGCGCCGACCCAGGCTCAAGCCGTCCGCGCTCGCTGGGATAAAAACCGAGCGTCCGCTGCTCCGCCGGCACGGCGAGCTGGTCCAGAATCTTCTCCGACGCCGCCGGCATGAACGCCTGAGTCAGCAGCGCCAGGCGCCGGATCGTCTCGGCAAGGTGGTAGAGCACGGCGCCCATGCGCTCCGGGTCGGTCTTCCTGAGCGCCCAGGGTGCTTGCGCGTCGACGTAACGATTGGCGAGCCCGACCACGTCGAAGATCGCCTCCAGCGCCTTGTGCAGCGCCTGGCTCTCCATCGTCTCCCGCACCCGCCCGAGCAACGCCTCCGCTTCTCGATGAAGCGCCGCATCGTCCTCATGCTCCTCGACAGGTGAAGGCAGCGGCACCTTGCCGCCGGAGTTTTTGGCGATCATGGAGAGGACGCGCTGGCAGAGATTGCCGTAGTCGTTGGCGAGGTCGGCATTGATGCGGTTGATCATGGCGGTGCGCGAAAAATCGCCGTCATTGCCGAAGGGGACTTCGCGCAGCAGGAAATAGCGGAGCTGGTCCAGGCCGTAGGTCTCGATCAGCTCGTAGGGATCGAGGGCGTTGTTGAGGGACTTCGACATCTTCTCGCCCTCGATGGTCCACCAGCCATGGGCGTAGACCCGCTTCGGCGGCTCCAGGCCCGCGGCCATCAGGAAGGCCGGCCAGAAGATCGCGTGGAAACGCAGAATGTCCTTGCCGATGACATGAACGTCCGCCGGCCAGTATTTTTCGTACGTATCCGTGTCCGTATCGGGGTAGCCGAGGGCCGTCATGTAGTTGGTGAGCGCGTCCAGCCAGACATAGACGACGTGATCGGGATCGCCCGGCACCGGGATGCCCCAGGAGAAGCTGGTGCGCGACACGGAAAGATCCTGGAGGCCGGACTTCACGAAGCTGATCACCTCGTTGCGGCGGCTCTGCGGCGCGATGAAATCCGGATTCTCTTCGTAAAAGGTCAACAGCTTCTGTTGCCAGGCGGAAAGTCGGAAGAAATAGCTGGGCTCCTCGACCCATTCGACCGGGGCACCGGTCGGCGCCTTGCCGTCGATCAGCTCGCTCTCGGTATAGAAAGCCTCGTCGCGCACGGCATACCAGCCGGCATAGCTGCCGAGGTAGATTTCGCCCTTCTCGACCAGCGTCTTCCAGAGCGCCTGCACGCCGCGCTTATGCCGATCTTCCGTCGTCCGAATAAAATCGTCGTTGGAGATGCCCATATGGGCAGCGAGGTCGCGAAAGCGCTGGGACAGCTCGTCGGTGAAGACCTGCGGCTCGATCCCGCGGTCGCGCGCGGCTTTCTCCACCTTCTGGCCATGCTCGTCCGTGCCGGTCAGGAAGCGTGTCTCCTTGCCGTCCAGCCGGGCGAAGCGCGCCATGGCATCGCAGGCGATGGTGGTGTAGGCGTGGCCGATATGCGGCACGTCGTTCACATAGTAGATCGGCGTCGTGACGTAAAACCTGTCAGCCGAGGACATGGTGGCCTCCAAACAAGGGGCTGGCGCCCGTGGCACCTCCCAGAGATGATGTCGGCTGAACGAAGGGCAAGGCCGCCTCGGGCGGATTGGCCATGGCCGAGAGGATCTGGGCGAGCGCCTGCGCGTGATCGAGATTGAGACCGTCGACGGCAGCCGACAGACGGTCGACCTTCTCCCACAAGCCCGCCCACCGATCAAGCCTCTCGCGAGCCGCGAGGGGCCTTACGATGACGGGCTCATCGGCGAACAGCGGCGGCCCGGCTCGATCCGTCGTGTAGGCGACGATACGCCCGAATACCGTCTGGAGAATGTCGAGGACGTAGGGAAAACCCTCCTTGGCGCTCTGCTTTGCAAGGGCGCTCGCCAACTCGTCACGGGCGAGCGGGTCCGGACGCTCGGCGGCGATCGTGGTCAGGATGCTTTCATAGGTCTGGAGCCATTCGCCGGATGCGAGTTCCAGCGCGCGGCCGAGGCTCCCCTTGGCCATGGCGACGATCGACTCACGGGCGGAGGTGTCGAGACCGGGTGCCTGCAGCGCCAGACGCTCCTGCAGCAGCCCAGTGTCCAGCCCATGCATCGGCAGCTTGGCGCAGCGCGAGCGCAGGGTCGCCGCGACCTGGCCCGGCCGATGGCTGACCAGGATCAGCACCACGCCAGCCGGCGGCTCCTCCAGCGGCTTGAGGAGGGCGTTCGCGGCATTGCGGTTCAGCTTTTCCGCACCGTCGACGATCAGCACGCGCCGCTCGGAGATGGCCGACGTGCTGTGCAGCTTTGATGTCGCCTCACGCACCCGGTCGACCGGGATCTGCGGCTTGACCTTGCCGGTTTTGGGATCGCGTTCCGCCTCGATCACGAACAGATCCGGGTGATGACGCCCCGCCACCTGGGTAAAGACGGGATGACCAGGCGCCAAGTTCAGCCCGGGGCGGCCCGCCCCCTCGCCGGCGAGGAGGATGCGGGCGAAGCGGTAGGCGAGCGTGGCCTTGCCGATGCCGCGCCGTCCGAAGAACAGCCAGCCGTGATGCAGCCGGCCCGAGGCCAGCGCCTGCTCCAGCGTGCGGACCGCCTCCTCATGACCGAAAAGATCGGGATTGGCTTCCGGATCGAGGGACGTTGATGCGTCGGACATCGGCTCAATCCTCCCCCCGCAGATCGAGGCCGAAGCGTTCGGCCACGAGATCGAGGATGGCGCCAGTGACCTCGAACGGCGCCGGTGCGGCATCGATCACGGCGATGCGCTCGGGTTCGCTGGCCGCCAGGCCGAGAAAGCCCCGGCGCACCTTTTCGTGGAAGCCGCTCACCATCTTGTCGAAGCGATTGACCTCGCCGCTCGCCCGCCGGCGCGCGAGGCCGGCTTCGACCGGCAGGTCCAGGAGCACGGTCAGGTCAGGCCGGATGTCCTCGAAGATCACGCCGTGCAGCCGGTCGATCAAGCCGAGCCCGAGCGTGCCGGCCAGGCCCTGATAGACGCGGGTGGAATCGATGAAGCGATCGCAGAGCACGAAGCAGCCCCGAGCGAGCGCCGGTTCGATCAAGCGCTCCACATGGTCCTGGCGCGCGGCGAGAAACAGCAGGGTTTCGGTAAGCGGCGACCAGCGGTCGGCGGCGCCCTCGGTGACCAGGCTGCGAATCGCTTCAGCACCTTCGGTGCCGCCGGGCTCGCGCGTGGTCACCGCCTCCAGGCCGGCGCCGCTCAAGGCGGCCGCGAGGCGGCTGATCTGCGTGGACTTGCCGACCCCCTCACCTCCTTCGAAGGTGATCAGCCGGCCGCGTGCGCTCATGTCGGATGTCGGCCATGCACAATTCAAGACGGCCCGAAGATAAGATATTCCAGCGCCCCGGTCACCCTTCCGACGAAGTCGGCCTTGTCGATATCGGCGCCCGCGAAGATCGGCACATCTTGTGCGGCCAGCCCCGGCGCTTCGATCCTGACGATCCCGAGCCTGTCGTCCAGGGCGATCGGCGCCGGCACCGGTGACTCGTAGAGCAATTTGACCTTGAGCGCGCGCCTCGCCTGATCGGTCAGGGAAACCTTGACGTCCCGGTCGACCACGAGGGGAACCGTCGGACCACTGCCGAGCCAGACGCTGGCATTGCCGATCGTCTGCCCCTTGCGCATCAGCGCGTAGTTGCGAAAGCGGCGAAAGCCATATTCCAGCAGCCGCTCGCTCTCGAGCCCGCGCGCTTCCGGGCTATCGAGGCCGACCGCCACCGAGATCAGCCGGCGACCGTCGCGGATCGCCGAGGCGACCAAGCCATAGCCGGCCTCCTCGGTATGCCCGGTCTTCAAGCCATCGACGCCGCGCACCCGGCCAAGCAGGCGATTGCGATTGCTCTGGCGGATACCGCTGAACTCAAAGCTCTGCTCGGAAAAGACGTAGTAGTAGTCCGGAAAATTCTCGATCAGCCGGCGCGCGAGCGTGGCGAGATCGCGCACGGTCATCCGGTGCTCCGGATGCGGCCAGCCGCTGGCATTCATGAACACGCTGTCGGTGAGACCGATCTGCCTGCCCTTCTCGGTCATGTCGCGGGCAAAGGTATCCTCGCTCCCCGCCAGGCCCTCGGCGATGACGATGCAGGCATCGTTGCCGGAAGCGACGATGATGCCGCGCAGGAGATCCTCGATACGCACGCGCTTGCCGATCTCGACGAACATCTTGGAGCCGCCCTTTTTCCAGGCCTTCTCACTGACCGGGAGGGTGTCGTCGAGCTTGAGCCGCCCATCCTGCAACTGCTCGAGCACCATATAGGCGGTCATCAGCTTGCTCATCGACGCCGGCGGGATGCGCCAGTCGGCATTTTTCTCGAACAGGATCTGATCGGTTTCCAGATCGATCAGCAGCGCCGCCTTGGCCGCGGTCTCGAACGGCGCCTCCGCTCTCGATGGGTGGACGGAGCCAGGAACAAAAACCCCAAGGAGAACCAGAAGCAATGGCAGCAAACGAGGCGACGTCATGAAACCCTTACCACGGAAACCCTGATGGCGAACGCAACCCGGCACAAGGAAAACGATCGGCAGAACGCAGAACTCAGCCTTTGATGAGGTCGGACAACTCACTCACCGTCAGGGCAAAATAGGTCGATCTGTTCCAGACCATCAAGACCCGAAAATTGTCATAGACCAGATAGGCCGGCCCCTCACCCTCGTCGGTTCGCAAGAGCGATGCGTTCAGCGCCACCGGGGGTAGATTTCGACCATTCTCGCGCCTGACGCCAAGCGACTGCCATTCCGGCAGCGATTTCACCACCTTCAGGCCGCCGTCATGGGCCGATGCCTTGTCGGCCGATGCCAGCTTGACCGGGCGGCCCCAGGTATACTCATCGTTCCAGCCGGATTTGGCCAGATAGTTGGCGATCGAGGCAAAAACGTCGGGCAGCGTGTTCCAGATGTCCCGCCTGCCGTCACCGTCATAGTCGACGGCATATTTCAGGAAGCTGGACGGCATGAACTGGCACTGGCCCATGGCGCCGGCCCAGGATCCCTTCATGTCGTCGAGCGTGATGTCGCCGCGGTCGAGAATGCGCAGCGCCGCAATCAGCTCGCTGCGAAACAGCTCGGCGCGCCGGCCGTCATAGGCGAGGGTGGCCAGCGCCTGGATCACCTTGTGCCCGCCGAGGAAGCCGCCATAGCTGGTCTCGATGCCCCAGAGCGCCACGATGAAACGCGGCTGCACCTTGTATTCGGCCGCGATCTTGTTCAGCACCTCCCGATGCTCCTGCAGGAGCTTCTGGCCTTTCTCGACACGGCTCTCGGACAGCACCCGGTCGCGATATTGCTGGAAGGTCTGGCGGGTCTCGGGCTGCTTGCGATCGAGCTCGACCACATCCGGAATCGGCGCCAGCGGGCCGAGCGCCTCCTTGATGGTCTTCTCGGAAATGCCGGCGGCGCGCGCGTCCTCCTCCAGATCCTTCACCCAGGCGGCGAAGGCGGGGTCATCGGCCGCAAAGCTCGCGGGAGACCACGACACGGCAAGAACGCTCAACAGCAGCACAGAGGCCAGACACCGACCATAGCAGCGCCGAAACAACATCATAGCCAGCCCGCTCCTTCCGCCAGGAATATAACTACGGGTAGCATAGAAACTCAAATTATCAACAAGCAAGCAAAATCCACAGACGGCGGCGTTCGCAAATCTCCGAACGAGATTAACAGCTTATGAGCGGCAGTTTAATAGCTGACGGTCACCAAAAACACATCGGCCTGACCCTTGATCGTCGACAGCCCGAGGCGTTTCTGGCTGATCTGCGGCGGCAGGGCGACACGCGGCTGAAGGCTTGCGACATTGACCACCTGCAGATTGACCTGGCTCGAGACGCTTTTGGAGCAGCGCGAGATCAGACTGGGATCGTTCAATTTGCGCGCCAGACGAACGAGCTCGCGCTTGCTCTGGGCCGTGCATTCCTCGATCACGCGAGCGCTGACGCCGAGGGTGGCGCTGGTCTGCGCTCCGAGCGGCGCTGCGAGCGTGGTGCCGGCGAGAACAGCCAGCGTCAGGGCAGCGGAGCGAAAAAGGACCATGGCACCAAAACCTCGCTCAAGAAAAAGCCATCCCGACGCCAATCGCCGAGACTATGGCAGCATGCCGCAAATCAATAAATAGACAATTATTTTTTGTAATGAATGCTGGTTATGCTTAAATAATATTGATCATCGTCAAAGACTCTCCACCGTGACGAGCACATTGTCACTATAGGCGCCAGTGAGCACCGACTGGCGCGGCGGCACGAAGCCGTAGACGGGAATGGTCAGCGGCCGCCGGCCGTCGCTCTGGCCCTGGATGGTCTGGGTGCCCGCGGAGACACCGTCGCCCCAGATGCTGCGCTTTCCCGAATCGACATAGAGATTGTAATTGGAGACCTGTGCGCGGATAGGGTTTGCTTTAGGGTTATCTTTCTGATTCTATTGGAGAAACATGAAGGTTATTGCCGCTATGCCACGCCGCCGGATCGGTCAGGAAACGCTGCTTTGTTGCTCTGAGAAACGCTCCTCGCTGGACGAGATCGACGGCCTCATCGACTGGGCGCCAATTGAGAGACGATTGGAAGTGATCCATTCGGCACCACGTGGCGAGGCAAGCTGGCCGCCGCTCGCGATGTTTCGCGGGATGCTGCTGGCGGTCTGGTATGACCTTTCGGACGTGAAGCTCGCCGACGCGCTCGATGACCGAGCCTTCGTTTCGCCGGTTTTGTGGCTTTGCCCGCAGCGAGCCGACGCCGGAGCGTACTGCCTTCGTCCGCTTCCGCCGGGAACTGCTCCGTTATGAGCTCGACCAGGTATTGTTCGATAAGATCACGGCGCAGCTGAAGGCAAAGGCAATCCGGGTCAAGACCGGCACGCTGGTGGACGCGACCGTGGTCGGCTCGGCGAGCGAAGGCGACGAGGAGGCACGCTGGTCGGGCCATCGTTCGCGCAAGTCAATCCACGGCTATAAGGCGCATGTCGGCGCCGATGCGGACACGGCGTTGGTGGAGAAGGTCGCGGTCACGCCGGGTAACGCCCATGATGGCCGCAACGGGAGGCGGCACTGCCGGATGATCCGGGCGATGTGTTTGCCGACAGCGCCTATCGAGGCGAGGTGTTCAGAATGGCGGTGCGCACCCGCGGGCGGCACGCCGCGTGTCATCGTCACCCATGTCTGGGCCAAGAGCCAGGATGAGGCGGAGCAATGGCTTGCCGCGTGGAACGGCCCGATCCACCAGATCCGCTGTCGGATCGAGAAGATCTTCGGCACCTGGAAACGGTCCTACGGCTTTCGACGCATGCGATGGCGAGGCCTCGCCAAAGCTCATCTCCAAGCCCGCCTCACCGCCATCGCCTACAACCTAAAACGAACCCGAAACATCCTCATGCCAGCCTGACAAGCGCCCCGCCGAAGCCCCGGATGCCGGATTGGTGGCAGGGCTGAAAAGTCGTACCTATCTGATATAGCGTCGAAAATTTTCTATCCGCGCACAGGTCTCAATTGAGCTCATAGCCGTCGCTGCCGCGCATCTTGCGCAGGCGATAGTTGCCGAGGCCTTCGGATGCCGTGACGCTGAAGCGGCCGGGCTGGTCGCAGGTGACCGTGAGTTCGCCGCTGACATCACCACCGTGCTCCAGGTCGAGCTTGCCGAAGTCCACCAGCGACACCGAGGCCTCGCAATCGGCGGCGGCCGGCGCGCTCATCTGCATCGCCAGAAAGGCCGGCAGCAGCCAGAGGACCGGACGGCTGAGATGTCGGACCATCGTGATCATTGGCATTGAATGTCTCCAAGGCTTGCCATGGGTTCGGAAGGCAGCAGCGGCAGCGGGCAGCGGAAAGGCGGCAGGCCGGGCTTGCTCACCAGATCGCCGCCGCCCGTCCCCTCGCCCTTGATATAGGCGAGCCCCTGATCGGCCACACGCGCCTCCAGCGTGCCGTCCGAGGTCACCATCTCCATGCCGGCGGGCAGCGGGCTGCCGTCGGCGGCGATCAGGGTGGCGAGCGCCGAGCGGTTGGTCTTGACGTTGAACGCCACCTGCACGCCCGAGCGCTCGTAAGGCACCGCCACCAGCTCTTCCGCTTCGATCTCGGTATCCAGCGGCAGGTCCTCGGCTTTGATGCGGATGCGGTTTTCCTGATACGGATTGAGCCTCGGCAGAAGCAGATAGCCGTCCTCGTCGGTGCGCCCGACCTCGCGGTTCTCGAGATAGACCATGACGTCGGGATGGCCGGGCAGCGATACCATGCCGAACGCCCGGCCGAGGCGGCGGGACAGCGCCGGGCGCCCGTCGATCAGCCCGACCGAGCCGGAGAGATTGCCGCGCGCGGTCACTCTGTCCTCGGCATAGACCGCATCCACCTGCGCCGTCGCCTGCGGCGCGTCGTAGCGCAGTGTGCCGTCGAAGCGCCTGGGTGTGTCGCCGATCTCGGTCGCGACCCGATAGCTCGCCCCCAGATCCGAGCCGCCGCGCCCGCGCCGATATTGCACGCGCGCCCCGCTCGCGTCGTCCCTGACATTGGCGGTCGCGGTCATCGAGCGGATCGGCGAGAGCGGCAGCGAATAGGACGCCGTCAGCGCATAGTCCTCCTCGGGCTTGATCACGCCGAGGCCGCTCAAGAGCAACGAGCCCGGACCGAGCGGCACGCTGTAATTGGTCACCACCGAGCGGCGGTCCCGGTCGTTGCGCGTCTCGGTGTTGATCAGGATCGCGCCGAGCCTCCCGACCTGGCCGAGGCCCACGCCCAGCGCCACCTGGTCGGTGCGCTTGATCGGCTCGAAATCCTGGCCGATCTGGCGGAACTTCTCGTCGGCATATTCGGTGCGCAGGCCGATATTGAAGTTGCGCCCGCGATACTCGTAATCGGCAAACGCCTCGTAGCCCTCGCCCGCATCGTCGTCCCGGCTGCCGATCACGCCGGCGCTCACCAGCCCGTAATTGCCGAGCAGCGCCGCCCCGCCGAGACCGAACGCCTGGCGGTCGTCCGAGATCTCGCCCCGGACATCGCCGGTCAGCGCATCGCTGAAGCCGTAGCTCTCATTGCCGATCAAGAGCGGCCGGCCGTAGTCGAAATTCGCGACATTGAACCGCTCGCGCTCGAAGCCGAGCTCCACCGAATAGTCGGACAGCCCCTCCTTCAACAGCCTCGGGCTGACATAGTAGCTCTGCGTCAGAAACTGCTCGCGGCCGAGCAGGTCGGTGACCCGGAGCTGCACCTCGCCGGCGCCCGTCACCACCGGCAGATTGTCGATCTCGAACGGCCCCGCCGGCACCTCCTCGGAGACCCGCACGGTATTGTTCAAAAAGACTTCCGCTACGGAATTCTGCTCGGCCAGACCGCCGATGGTGGGCAGCGGAAACGTCACGAAATTCGGGTCGGTGGAAAAATTGCTCGCGAGCTGCACGCCGCCGAAACGCACCGGCCGGCCGAGCGAGCCCGACGAGGTCACCGAGTCGCCGACGCGCACGCTCGCGCGCTGGTCCGGGAAATCCTTGGTGAGCGAGGTCTCCAGCCGCACCAGCTCCGCATCCTCGGTCAGATCGCCCGCGCGGAAGTCGCTGACCAGCACGCCGAACTCGTTGAACGCTCCCACCTCCAGCAGCGCGTCCAGACGCTCGCGCACGCCGTCACCGGTGAGATAGAGCGCATCGTAATCGAGAAACGCCCCGACGCCGGACTGCGGCGGCAGCGTCGAACGGCGCGCGGTTTCGACGGCCGTCCGGTCAAATCCGGACGCCGGCAGCGTGATCTCGAGCGTCAGCGTGCGCTCGTCAAAGCTGGAGCGCACACCCGCCAGATCGTCGACCCGGTAGAATGGTTCGCCGTTGAACGTCAGGATCCGATCCTCGTCCAGCACCACGCGCCAGTCGCGCAGATCAACTACGCGCAGCGCCCATTCGTCGTTCGGACCCTGGATCGCGAAAGCACCCTCGGTCACGGTCTCGCCGTTCAGGATCACCGAGGTCAGGCTCTCACGCCACTCGTCGGACTGCAGCAGCGGCAGGTCGAGCGGATCGCGCCTGCGGATCGAACCATCCACCTCGACCGAGCCCGCCCCCAGGCTGCCGCCCGCCATCACCCCGGCAAGCGCCGGTAGCGCACCGCCGATCGGAATCAGCTCCGCCTTGTCGCCCAGATCCACATCCAGCGGCTCCAACGTCCAGCCGTCGACCCCTGCCAGGGGCTGGCTGACTTGGACCTCGTCACCTCCCGTGGCGGCGGTCTCCTTGGTGAATTGCTGCAGCGCGATCGGACCGTCCAGGCCGATCAGATCGGCGACGGGACCGCCATCGCCGAGGACAAGCGCCGGCACCAGGGCGACCGGCAGCGGACGCGGCGGCAGACTGGTCAGGAGATCCGTGCCCTGCTCCGGCACCACCAGGCGCGCCGGCCGCTCGGGATAGCTGACGCCCACGAACTCCAGCACGCCAGGCTCCTGATCCAGCACCACATGCTTCACCAGGATCGGCAGGATCGGCAAGAACAGATCGCCATAGAGCTGCGCCGGCACCAGCTTCGGCAGATCCGGCGGCAGTTTTTCGGACAGATCGCGCAGACGCAGCACCAGGCCGTAATCGGGATCGTCCACCAGCGCCGCCTTCTCCGCCAAGAGCCGCCCCGCCGCCCGCACCTCCACGAACCGCGTCCGCTCCTTGTCCAGCGCCTCCCCAGCCCCAAACGCCCGCAGCCCAAACAGCACCACCCCAATCAACGCCAACACCAACCACGCATGCGCATGCAGTACGAGTGGCGTGGCCACCTCATTGACTTGCCTGACACCGACGGCAACGCCCGGTGTCAAGCGACCAGCGTCAGGTCGTTGTCCGGGCGTGGGGGTGGGCATGGATGGGGGGCTCCTGGTGGGTGAGAAGGCGAGCGGAAGGTGTCGACCGCCTGATCGGCGGACGCGTTGACTGCCGTTGGATGGGCTCGAAGTCGGCTAGCTTTCGGGCAGGGTCACGACGCTCTCGATCGGGCCGATATTGCTCTCGGCTCTGAGGACGAACGGGCCTTTCAGCCCGCTGACGTCGGGATCCAGCGGCCAGCTTCGGCTGTCGCCGGCGAGCACATAGCCACCCTGGGCTTCGAAGACTGCGCCGGCCGCCGCGTCGTCATAGCCGAGCGTGACTTGCGCCACCTTGAGGTAGGCCTTGCCCTCGTTGGCGAGAACCAACGCATGTCCCTCGGCATCGGTCTTTTCGATCGTCCAGACCGGTGCAGCCTCAGCACCGTCGGGGTGGACGAACAGCGGAATGCTGACGGCGAGACTGAAGCCCAGGCCAGTCGGCTTGCCGACCTCCGGCGACACTTCGGCGATCACCACCCTGTAGCTTCGCTCGGACTCGCCGTCGATCGGATGCCTGAGCGCCACCCTCACCGTCTGCTCGCCTCCGGGCTCGACCGTGAAAATCGGCGGCATCGCCAGGATGTCCTCGGTCGGGGTCAGCGCCTCGAGGTCCTCGGAATCGCTCCAGCCGAAGATCTGCATCTGCATGTCGACGGGCTGGTCCGAGGGATTCTTGACCCTGATGGTCTGTGTGTCCCCCTCTGCATTCAGGGTCACCTTCATGGGCGACAAGGTGAAGGCGGGCACCGTCTCGGGCAGGGAGCTGATCGCTCCGACCAGCACGGCCACCATGAGAATCCGTCTGTTCGTCAGGATTGGCATCGGGAAGGGTCTCGCATCTTCGTCGGCATGGAAGCGGGACGCCGTGTTCGCCGAACGCCCCGCCCTGTTCCAGGCTCAGAAGCTCATGGTGATCAGCACGGAGTCCGTGTAGTTGCCGCCTTGCGGGTTCTGACTTCCGGGTACGATGCCGTCGATGACGATCGTGTTCAGATTCTGAACCAGATCCTTGACCAGAGGTGTATCGAAGCCGCCATCGCCGAAAAGGCCCGCTTCGGAGATCAGCTGATATTCAAGGCGCCCGCTGCCGCCGTTGTCCATCTCGCGATTGCCGCCGGCATTACGCCCGTTGTTGCCGTTACCGGCGGAAAAGGTGACGTTGGTCGCAGCGACCGTGCAATTGACCTCGACGCTGCCTTGGGCGGCGAGATCGGTCGCCTGCCCGGGCGTGTACTCATTGAAGCTCAGATCGACGGTGTTCGCCGTGAACTCGCAGGCGTCGGCAACGCTCGCCGAAATCTCGATCGCCGTCGAGCTCTCGGCATTGGCTTGCATGCCGAGGCTGGAGACGGTGAGAAGGGCAGCGGCTGCGACCGCCGCATATCCATAGCGCTTCATCGACATTCTTCTCTCCTAACGTTGGTTAGATGCCAGAAAGTTTTGTTTTTTTTAGCGTCAGAGGGTGCAATCACCGGGATGGGGAGACGGGGCGTGTCATGGGGTCATCACCGGTGATTGCTGCGGGCCGAGATGGGTCTCGGTGAGGACTTCGAGACTCTCGGGCAGAGCTGTCTGGCCGTAGCCTAACGACCAGCGTTGTTCCTTGCCGGCCAGCGCGTAGACGAACTGGTCGGTCTCAAACAGGGGCTTGGCATCCCCCGGCGCGCGCAGCTCCAGGGCCGTCACCATGAGATGCGCATTGCCGCGATTGGCGAGGACAAGCTGCCCCTCGCCGCTCGCGGTCCGCTGGACGCGCCATTCGGGCTTGGGCTCGGCACCCCGCGGCGTGACGAACAGCGGCATGTTCAGGCGGACCGCGAAGGCCACGCCGCCATCGTCCACCTCTTGCGGCACTTCGGTGATCAGCAGGCGGTAGGCTTTCTCCATGCCAGCACTGTCGGCATGCCGATGCGCAAGGCGGATCACCTGCTCACTCTCGGGCGCCATCTCGAAGATGGGGGGCACCGCGATGATCTCGTCCGCGCGCTTGGCTTGGTCCAGATGCTCGACATCCGTCCATTCCACCGCCTGAATCTGAACCAGAGCCGGTGTCGCGTCCGGATTTCTGACGTGGATGACCTCGCTCTTGCCGTCCGCCGGCAGAAAGACCTTGATCGGCGACACCTTGAGGGTGCCCGCTTCGGCGACGCCGAAGACGAGCGATCCCAGGGCCGCAAGCGCAGTCCAACAAAGCTTCATAAGGGCGCTCTTTGCTGAGGGGGCAGACGCTATTCTTAAACGGTCTCGGACCCGCTGATTCAGTTTGTCGTCAGCGTGATCTCGATCGTATCGGAATAGTTGCCGGACAAAGGAGTCTGCCCCGACTGAATGCGGCCGAAAACCGTCGGCGTGCCGCTGGTAGCATTGGTGAAGTCCGCGGAGTCCTCGGGGAAAACGCCCCAAAGTTGTGTGCGCGCCGAATCCCGGAAGAGCTGATAGAGGATCTGGCTGGTGAAGCCCTCATTGAACATCTGACGATTGCTGGGATCGCCGGTGGCGCCTCCGTCCATCGAGATGGCGATGTTGGTCGGCGCATTGCATGAGAAGCTGATCGGCACGTCCACGTCCTTCTGCGCCCCGGTATAGTTGCCGAAGTCGAGGGTGCCGCCCGTAACCGAGCACTCGCCGCCGACGGTGGCGAGGACGGTCAGGGTGTCGCTCGTCTGTGCGAAAGCTGGCGCCGAAAGGGCCGTCAGGCCGGCGAGGCCGAACGCGCCGAGCAATATCCGCATGTCTCTGGCTTGCGCCATGATCTCTCACTCCTTTGCTGCCCGTCGGCCCATCATGCGCGACCAAACGGATCAGTTTGTTGGGGCATCCACGAGGAGAATAGAACACCAGAGAGGCGGATTTATTCAAGTCTTTTTTTCACCCATAAGTAGAAATTTAATGTCTTGGCGTTTACGATTTTTTAACCAATAAGCGCTAAACAGTTAGCGGCAAGAAGCGAGCGAAATAGCGACTTTTTTTAATCTTCAATCGTGGAAAATTCGTCCGAAATCACACAGGTAAGGAGACCGGCCATCGACAACACATGAAACGCGAACTCGCCCATAGATTGTAAAGACAAGTCAAGCAAGTGGCGCTGCCACCTGCCACCAAGTCAAGCAGGTAGCGGCTCGCTACCCGTAGATGGTGGTGGGGAGCCAAAGCGCGATTTGGGGGAAGAGGAGGACGAGGGCGAGGCCGATGAGCTGGATGACCATGAACTGCATCATGCCGACATAGATGTCCTTCAGGTCCCATTCGGGCACGACGCCTTTCAGGAAATAGGCGGAGAGCGCCACGGGCGGGGACAACCAGGCGGTCTGCAGGTTCACGGCGACCAGGATGCCGAACCAGGTGAGGTTGACGTCGAGCTGTTCCAGGGCCGGGATCAGGATGGGCACGATGATCAGCACGATCGGCACCCATTCCAGCGGCCAGCCGAGGAGAAAGATGAGGGCCATGACGATGAGCAGCACCTGCATCTGGGAAAGATCCCATTGCAGCAGCAGCTCGGTCAGCATGGTGGGCGTGCCGAGGCGCGAGAAGACTGCGCCGAAGAAGTTGGAGGCGGCGACCAGGAAGAGGATGAGGACGGTGATTTCGAGGGTTTTGATCAGCGCCTCATAGAAGCGGCCGAGGGTCATCTGGCGATAGGCGATGGTGAGAAGGAGAGCACCGAACGCGCCGCAGCCCGCCCCTTCCGTCGGCGTCGCCCAGCCGAACAGGATGGAGCCGAGGGCGAAGGCGACGAGCGCCGCCGGCGGGACCAGGCCGAGGAAGAATTCTTTCGCCACGACGCCCCAGTCGTTCGGGTGCTCCTCGGGCGGCAGCGGCGGGCCGAGGCTGGCGTCGAGCCAGCAGCGGATCAGGGCGTAGGCGGTGTAGAGAAGGGCGAGCAGGATGCCGGGGATGATGGCCGCGGCGAACAGGTCGGTGACCGGGACTTCGAGCACCGGGCCCATCACCACGAGCATGATCGAGGGCGGGATCAGGATGCCGAGCGTGCCGCCCGCGGTGATCGTGCCGGCGGCGAGGCGGACGTCGTAGCCCGAGCGGTTCATGGTCTTCGCCGCCATGATGCCGAGGATGGTCACGGAAGCACCCACGATGCCGGTGGCGGCGGCGAAGATGGTGGAGACGAACAGGACCGCAATGTAGAGGGAGCCCCGGGTCGAGGCGAGCATGAGCTGGACGGCGCGAAACAGGCGCTCCATCAGGCCCGCCTGCTCCATCATGATGCCCATGAACACGAACAGCGGCACGGCGGCCAGGGTCTGCTCGAGCATCACCTGATTGAACTGCAGCGCCATCAGGTAGAAGACGAGATCGGGCCCGAAGCCCCAGGAGCCGAAGACGAAGCCGAGGAAGATCAGCGTGAACGAGATGGGAAAGCCAACGAAGATCGCAAGCAGCATCACCGCGATCATGACCAGGCCGATGGTCTCCGAGGACATCAGGGCCACCGGCCGTGGCGGATGGTGTAAAGGCATTTCAGAAATTCTGAGATGCCCTGGAGGATCAGAAAGAGCGCGCCGAGCGGCATGGCGGTGCGCGCGGGAGCGACCGGCGCCATCCAGGCCGTGTCCATCGAACGCTCCCACCTGATCCAGGCTTCGATGGTGTAGTCGGCGGCGATGTACAGGAAAGACAGCATGCCGGGGAAGAAGAACAGGATGTAGAGCAGCGCGTCGACCTTGGCCTGCGTGGCGGGCCGCCACAGGCGATACAGAAAATCGGCGCGGATATGGATCCCGCGCATCAGGGCATAGCCGGCGCCGAGCATGAACAGGGCACCCGAGAGCATGCGCGAGGTGTCGTAGGCCCAGAAGGTGGGGGCGACGAACAGTTTTCGCGCGACCACCTCCCAGACCATGGCGATCATCAGCGGCACCAGCAGCAGGCAGGCGAGCCGCCCGACCCAGAGGCTGAAGCTGTCGAGCAGGGTGATCGTCCGCCGCATCCAAGGCCGCATGTTCCATGGCAGGGCGCCGGGCGCGCCGGCCCGGCGCTCCGCGATCAGCTCGTCCGTGATGTCGAGTTGTTCCGGCGTTTCAGCCATGCCCTCTCCCAACAGCTGCCTCCGGTGGGACGGATGTCGCTGGCGACACCCGCCCCACCAGGCAAGTCAGCCGAAGGCCGGCAGCCCTCATTTCAAGGAATCGGCGAACGCCTTGCCGAGGCTGGCGTTGGAGGCCTGGGCGCCGGCCCAGAAGGGCACGGCGATCTCGGCGAACGCCTTTTGCGAGTTCCAGACCTCGGCGAAGAATGCGTTCTCCTCGGCGTTCTTCTCCAGCGTCTTGCGCGCGGCGTTCATGTATTCGGTGAAGTAGTCGGCGGGCGTGTCGTGGAGGATGACGCCGTTGTTCTCGGTGAGATCCTTGAGCGCCTTGCCGTTCTCGTAGATGCGATAGCTCATCGCCTTGGACAGCGACGCGTTGGCCGCGACCTCGAGAGCCTTTTTCTGATGGTCGGTGAGGCCGTCATAGACGTCGCCATTGATGTAAAGGTCGGCGTTCACCACCACCTGATGCAGGCCCTGCAGGTAGTAGTGCTTCAGCACCTTCTGGAAGCCGAAGATGCTGTCGGGCTTGGGGCAGCACCATTCGGCGGCGTCGATCGTGCCTTTCTCCAGCGCCGGCAGAATGTCGCCGCCGCCCATGGCGACCGCGGCGACGCCGATGTCGTTGTAGACCTGGCCGGGAATGCCGGGAGGGGCGCGGAAGCGGTATTTGCGGAAGTCGTCCATGGACTCGATCGGTTCCTTGAACCAGCCGAGCGCTTCCGGACCGACCGGCTGCAGCATGAAGCCCTTGACGTTCACCCCCATCTCGTCCCAGAGCCGGTCGTAGAGCTCCTTGCCGCCGCCATATTGGAACCAGGAGAGAAAGGCGATGTTGTCGATGCCGAGGCCGGCGCCGGCGACCGGGGAGCCGAACAGCATGGCGGCCGGATGCTTGCCGGACCAGTAGTGGGTCCAGGCGAAGCCGCCTTCGATCAGGCCCTTGTCGACCGCGTCCAGGGTCTCCTGCACACCGACCACGGCGCCGGCCGGCAGGACCTCGATCTTGACCTCGCCGCCGGTCAGGTCACTGACATCCTTGGCGAAATCTTCGAGCATGTGGACTTCGTCGGCCTTGGCCGGGATCACCGACTGCACGCGGATGGTGACCTCGTCCGCGAGCGCAGCCATCGTCATCATAGCCGTGGCGGCAAGGCCTGCGGCCAGGGATGATAGATTGGTCCTCATAGCCCAAGAACTCCCTGATGCAATGTTGGATGACGCCGCGGTTGGATGCGGAGCCTTGAACCCACGTTGTCATCGATGGGGATGCCGATCAAGAGAAAGCGGTTGGCGGCGAGGGCAGCCGAGATCAGGGAGACGGAGGAACCGTGAGGACGGTGTCGACGACGTGCACGACGCTGCCGCTCACCTGCAGGTCGGCCTCGACCATGCCCGCATCGCCGATGCGAACCCGCTCCGTGGCATCGATGGTCAAAGGCTGTCCGGCGAGTGAGGTGTATTCGCTCGCATGGCCGGCCAGATCGTCGAAGGCCAGCCGCTCCGAGACGATGTGGTGGCTAAGAAGCGTGAGCAGGCGCACATGCCCGGACGGCTGGAGCAGGCCCTCGATCTCACCGGGAGCGAGCTTCGCGAAAGCGCCGTCATTCGGCACGAACAGGGTGTAGCTCCGCCCCGGCTGCAGCAGTTCCCCGAGGCCGACGGTCTCGGCAGCACGGACGAACTCGCCGAGCCCCTCGAGAGGTGCCAGGCTTGCCAGGACCGGGTTAGCTTCACGGGGCTGCGCCAGCGACGCGCTCCGCCTGGACACATAGTCGACCATGGCTTTGATCGGATCGGGGAGTGCCGAGGCGCGGAGGCTTTCCGACTGTGTGGCGGGCCCCGGGGCGGTCTCGACCCTGCCGGGCTCGACGCGCTTCTCGATGGTCGACGCCTCGGCAGGCCGTGCCGGAATCGGGAAGGTGAGCGCGGCGCTGTCCGTCGACATCGTCGGGACGGGACCGAAGACGACCGTCAGCAGGAGAACGGCCGCTGCCGCGGTCAGCGCCATGACCGCCTTGCTCGGTGGCCAGGCAATCGACAGAAGTCTGGGCGACAGAAGTCCGAGCGACAGAAGTCTGGGCGACACAAGACGGAATGGCGGCAGATCGGGACTCTGCCCGGCTGCGGCGACATCAGCGTCTTTCGGCGTGGCGGCACCGGGGGTCCGAGGGCTGCCATGCCGCGCGTTCAGGGCTGCCGACAGGGGTCCCGACATCTGAAGAAGACGATTTTTGAGCAGTGTACCAGCGTCGCCAACGCGGCCGAGCGCGGCATAGCCTTTGCCGGCAAGCACACCAGCGACGGGAAGGCTGGCTCGAGCGGCCTTGCCGGCCTGGTCCATGGCGCCCCGAGCAATACGGAGAGCAAAACGGCAAAGAGCCGCCAGGCTGAGTGCGAGGCGCACCGCAAGCGATTTCCCGAGAACGCCTGCCGCTTGCGCCAGAGGCCAAAGCCGTGCTCCCTGCGCCAGGCAGGCGCGCCAGCAGATGCCGGCTCCGGAAACGAGCCCTGTCAGGACACCCTTGCCGGCACGCACCAGCCACCGGACCGCCAGGCGCCCTTTGGCCGGCGGCGACGGGATAGTCGCTTTTGGCGGCTCATGTCCGCTTTCGGTGATGGCGGTCGGCGGACCGCCTGGCGCGATGTCGATATCGGCCGGCGGAAAGACGATCGACGGCGTCGGCTGCGCCTCGATGGGCGGGAAGAGATCGGACGATGCTCGGTCGTCCGCGACCTGCCCGTCCCCCGCCCTGGCTGAAACAGGTTCGGCTTCCGTATCCTGCGCTCGTTCCTCTGCTGCCGCCTCGGCGACGCGTGCCCATGCAGGCTGTACCGGACGCGGCCTGGTCAATGTCGGGGACAGCGGCAAAGGCGGCGACGGCCGTGTCGACGACTCCTCGGGCGTTTCGACCGTCACAGGCAGCTCGGGCTTTGCCGGCTGTGGAGGTCGCTCAGGCCGTGCTAGCAGGCTTTGAGGCGCGGACGGGGCTTCGGAGAGGCCGGTTTCCACTTGTCGAGGCCGGCGGCGCATGAAGGGCTTTTGTTCGCCTGTGCGCGATGTGGGCTCGACTGCAGATGCGGATGCCTGATCGCCACTCCATACCGGCCGGATGGCGGGAGCTGGCGCCCTGCCCGTCGTCTTCTTGGATTTGGCAAAGGGGCTTTCGATCCCGGCGCCGTGCTCGTCACTCTCGGCGTCCCTGGCACCTCCCGGTGTAAACACGAGCCTCGGGGCGAGAAAGACCGTGTCCTCTTCGAACGGATCGCGCGTCTCCGAATCCTCGACCTCGGCGTCCAGGTCGAACGGCGACGCGAACATGCCGCTTTCCTCCCGCTTCGGGAGAGCGCCTGCATCCCCATCATCCATGCCATCGCCCAAGAGGGCGTGGGGTGGCCGCCTGGGAAAGAGCTCGTTACGCTTGCGCAGCGTGCCTTCCTCGCCTGATCACCGACCCTTCGACCTGGAGCCGATATTCACCATCGCCGTGTCGCCTGCGACACGATACCTTGAAGAAAACGCATCGGACTATGCGAAAATTCCGCGAGAACCTAAAGCGGGGCCATAGCATGAACATGCGTTCCGGCCACGCTGCGTGTCCTGAAAGCCACAAAAGCTGAAAATCGTCATGTGTCCAGGACTCATCCTCATCCCCCGGCAGCACGCTGAGCCAACCTTTGAAACTTTCCGCGGAACCGCCTGTGATATCGACCTTTCCAGGTTGCCATCGACGAAACGCCATCCCGCTTCCGTCCGACAGGTCTTCGTCCGAGCGTCAGGTTTTCATGAACCCGTCCCTGGCATGCCGGCTCTTGGTCCATGCGACCCTGGGAATCCGTTCGCCCGCAAAGAAGGGTGGGACGAAGCTCGGATTACCAGGGTCGCATGGACCAGGCTGCAGAGCGTAGCGCCAAGATCTCGGGGTTTCGTTTGCGAGAGCAGAAACCAATCATTTTGAGATGTCACCGTGGCCTAGGGCCGAAACCCAATCAGGCCAAGCTTATTCATCGATCGCCGATGGCCTTTTTCCGCCAGCTTTACGAAGTCTTAACTGCGTTTTGCCACCATGACGATCTGGTCCATGCGATCCTGGGAATCCGCCGGCCCGCCAAAAACAGGTCGGGCGAGGCTCGGATTCCCAGGATCGCATGGACCTGCGTGCGATGATCGCAGGAAATGATGAAGAAACGGTAAAGAACGCATCGTTGGTGACCCGGTCATCCTCGATCGCGCGAATTGAAGCTGACTAGGTTTCGACCCGAGTGCAGCAGCGCACTCAGCGGATTCAGGGCTATAGCTGAATTTGGTGGATGAGGGTTTTGGCGGCGTATCCTCGGTGATTGCTGAAGTCACCGTTCGAAAGGATACGCCCACCATGGAGAACGATACCGTTGTCAGCCTGCCGCGACCAGGCGGGATCGTCGAGGATGACCCGTCGCTTTGTCTGCTGCGCGAGGGTGCTCGGCAGATGCTGATGCAGGCTATTCAGGCCGAGGTCGACAGCTTCGTCGAGGGTCATGCCGATCTTCTTGACGATCAAGGCCGTCGCCGGATCGTTCGGAACGGCTATGCACCGGAACGGTCCATCCAGACCGGTATCGGGCCGATCACGTTCAGCGTCCGCGTGTTCGCGACCGCGACGCCGGCGATGACCTGGCGATCCGCTTCACTTCGGCTGTGCTGCCCGCCTATCTGCGGCGAACCAAGAACGTCGAGGAGCTTTTGCTGTGGTCGTATCTGAAAGGCGTATCGACCGACCAGTTCGAGGAGGCGCTCACCGTGCTGCCCGGCCCCCAAGGCAGGCGGGCTGTCACCGGCCACGATCCGGCGCCTGGTCGAGGTCTGGCAGGACGAGCACAAGCGCTGGCAGGGCCGCGACCTGCCGTTGAAGCGCTATGTCTATGTCTGGGCTGATGGCGTTTATTTCAGCCCCAGACTGGAGCATGAACGGCAATGCATCCTCGTGCTGATCGGCGCCGATGCGTCGGGCAAGAAGGAGCTTTTGGCGATTGACGATGGCTTTCGCGACAGCGAGCAGAGCTGGCATGAGCTCCTGGTTCGGCTCCGCGACGAGAACAGGCTGACCATCGATCCCGAACTCGCCACCGGCGACGGCGCGCTCGGGTTCTGGAAGGCTATCAGGAAGATCTGGCCGACACCGCAGCAGCAACGCTGCTGAGTGCACAAGACCGCTAACGTCCTGAACTATTTGCCCAAGTCTGTTCAGAAGAAGGCCAAAAGCGATCTGCATCAGATCTATCATGCCGAAAGCCAAGCCGGCGCCGAGGAGGCGTTCGATCGCTTCCTCGCCAAGTATAGGGCGAAATACGAGAAAGCGAGCGCCTGCCTGGCCAAGGATCGCGACGTGCTGCTGGCCTTCTACAACGTCCCTGCCGAGCATTGGCAGCATGTCCGCAGCACGGACCCGATCGAGAGCACGTTCGCCGCGGTCCGGCTGCGCACCAACAAGACCAAAGGCTGCCTGTCACGCAATACGGCGCTCGCCATGGTGTTTAAGCTGGTCAAATCAGCCGAGCGTCATTGGCGGCGCCTGAACGGCACCAACCGGCTCGGCGAGATCATTGAGGGCGTCAAGTGCCGCGATGGAGAGCCGATCAAAGACGCCGAGGATCACGCCGCCGCATGAACCCCATACACAAAACTTGCGCTTAGCCTGCGGATTCAAGATCCGCTGCACCAGGTTAATACAGTATTTTCTAACCCAATGGAATCATTAGAGATTCCCATTTTGTCGCTGATGTGATTCAAAATGCAGGCTGGTGAAGGAGGCCAGCCTGCATGGCGAAAGCTCTTTCGATGGATTTGCGTGAACGGCTGATATCTGCAGTCGAAGGCGGGATGTCACGGCGCTCGGCGGCAAAGCTTTTCAGCGTCGCGCCCTCGACCGCGATCAAATGGGTCGACCAGAAGCGACGCACCGGCTGCGTTCGGTAACGTGCGCGGGGCAGCGACCATCGGTCTAATCGTCTTGAAGCCCACGGCGATGAGCTTGTGACCTTGGCCAAGGACACCGACATGACGCTCGCCGAACTGGCCGACCATGTCCGGCAAAGCCATGGTCTGCGTGTGGCGCCAAGCACCATCTGGCGTCTGCTCGACCGCCATGACATGACGTTCAAAAAAACTGTGCACGCCGCTGATCGCTCTGCTTGGATCGATGCCCTCGATCGGATCCCGGTCGGACAAGATCGGAATGCACACTCAATCGCTTTGTTTGCGCCGCTTGTTCGCGCCGCAGGCTCCTGTCGACCAGCTGATCCCACCCGATCGGAACAAGCTCCAGCAACTCTCGAAAACCTGGCCGCATACCATCGACCCGGGCCATGACGGTCCGAGTCCATGCCGTGGCCACGCCACCTAGAGAGGTCGGAGGAGGTCGAGCATGAGGAGGTCGAGCTCGCCCAGAGCGCGGCCGACATGGTCCTGGGCAGCGTCCGCGTCGGCTTCGCCGGTGAAGGGGACGGCATCTTCGGCGAGGCCGGCCTCGCCGTCTTCGAGCACGTAGCCGCGTCCCCAGATGGTGCGGATCGCGTTCTGATCGCCGGAAAGGGCGGCGATCTTCTTTCTAAGCTTGCAGATGAAGACGTCGATGATCTTCTGCTCGGGCTCGTCCATGCCGCCGTAGAGATGATCGAGAAAATTCTCCTTGGTGAGGGTCATGCCGCGGCGAAGGGCGAGGAGTTCGAGAATGCCATATTCCTTAGCCGTGGTTTTCAGCGGCTGGCCGTCGATCTCCACGGTCTTGGCGCTGACGTCGACCGCGAGGCGGCCGATGCGGATGACCGAGCCGGCATGGCCCTTGGCGCGGCGGATGATGGTGCGCAGCCGCACCAGCAGCTCCTCGCGATCGAAGGGCTTGGTGAGATAGTCGTCGGCGCCCGCGTTGAGCGCATCAATCTTGGCCCGCTTGTCGGTGATGCGGGAGAGCATCATCACCGGGAGATTGATGTCGGCGCCGCGCATGCGGCTCACCAGCCTGTGACCTTGGATGTCCGGCAGGTCCTGCTCGAGCACCATGGCGTCGAAATCGTAGCGCTTGGCCATCTCGAGCGCGTCCAGACCAGCGTCGGCCCGTTCGACCATGATATTCTCGGCCTGAACGGCCAGCCTCAGCAGGCTTGCGGAAGAAGCGTCGTCGTCGACCAGCAGCACGCGCATGGCAACCCCGTCATGACAATGAACAAGTGAAATCAACTATAAGTAGAACATTTGCTGGCGCAATAGTTAATTTTCGAGAGGTCACGACCTATCTCAAGCGGTGGCCGCAGGCGGCCGGGCCGCGGTTACGCCGAGGGCGTCGAGGATGAAGGCGTAGTCGAAGGCGAGCTCCTTGAGCGCGTCATAGCGCCCGGAAGCCCCGCCATGTCCGGCACCCATATTGGTCCTGAGCAGCAGCCGGTTGCCGTCGGTCTTGGCGGCGCGCAGCTTCGCGGTCCATTTCGCGGGCTCCCAATAGTGCACGCGCGGATCGTTCAGCCCGGCCGTGACCAGGATCTGCGGGTAGCCCTTCGCCTCGACATTGTCATAGGGCGAATAGCTCTTGATGTAGTCGTAGTAGGTCCTGTCCTGCGGATTGCCCCATTCCTCATATTCCAGGATGGTGAGCGGCAGGCTCTCATCGAGCATGGTGTTGATCACGTCGACGAACGGCACCTTGGCGATCGCCGCCTTCATCAGGTCGGGCGCCATGTTGAGGACGGCGCCCACCAGGAGCCCGCCGGCGCTGCCGCCCATGATCGCGAGGCGATCGCTCCTGGTATAGCCGCCGTCGATCAGCGCCCTGCCTGCGGCGATGAAGTCGCTGAACGTATTCTTCTTGTTCAGGAACTTGCCCTGGTCGTACCACTGCCGGCCCATCTCCTGGCCGCCGCGGATATGGGCGATCGCATAGACCATGCCGCGGTCGAGCAGCGACAGGCGGTGGCTGGAGAAGCCAGGGTCCGTGGACGCGCCATAGGCGCCATAACCGTAGAGCAGGCAGGGACTGCTGCCATCCTGCTTCAGGCCCTTGCGGTAGACCAGCGAGACCGGGATCTTGGCGCCGTCCCCGGCGGTGACGAACAGGCGCTCGCTTTCATAGTCGTCGACGTCGAAATCGCCGAGCACGGGCTGGCGCTTCAGGAGCTGCCGTTCGCGGGTCACCATGTCGTAGTCGTAGACCGAGGCGGGCGTGGTCAGCGAGGTGTAGGTGAACCGGAGCGTGCGGCTGCCATACATGGGATTGCGGCCGCCGCTGACCGTGTAGGCCGGCTCGTCGAACGTGACCTCATGGGCGCTGACCTCGGGTACGCCGTCGCTGACCTCGCCGTCGTCGTCGAAGTCCAGCACCCGGATCGAGCGCAGGCCGCCCCGGCGCTCGTACACCACCAGGAAATCCTCAAACATGTCGAGGCCGTTCAGCATGATGCCGGGATCGTGGCCGATCATCTCCCGCCAGTTCGGCTCCTCCGGCCGGTCTGCGGGGGCGGTCATCAGCTTGGAATTGGGCGCATCCCGGTTGCTCAGGATGTAGAGCAGGCCCTCTCGGTGCTCGACGAAATAGCGATGCCCCCGGTCCCGTGCCTGCACCAGACGAAACGCCGCGGCCGGCCGGTCGGCGTCGAGCAGCCGGCATTCCGAGGTCTCGAGGCTGGCGAGGCTCAGGATGAGGAAGGCGTGATCCTTGGTCTTGGCGAGGCGGAGCCGGAAGAGCGCGTCCGGTTCCTCGAACACCAGCGTATCCTGTCCCGTCTGACCGAGCTCGTGGCGAAACAGCCGCCAGGCGCGCTTGGTATGGTCCTCGACGCTGTAGAACACGGTGCGGCTGTCATTGGCCCATTCGAGGCTGTAGGAGACGCCCTCGATGCGGTCCTCGAGCATGCGGCCGCTCTCGAGATCCCTGAAGCGGAGCGTGAAGCTCTCGGAGCCGTCCGTGTCCAGGGTGTAGGCGAGAAGGCGGTGATCGGGGCTGACCTCGAACAGACCGAGCGAGAGATAGTCGAGCCCCTCGGCTTCGGCGTTGAGATCGAGCAGCACCTGCTCCTCGGCCTCGGCGCTGCCGGCCTTTCGGCAGTAGATCGGATATTGCCGTCCTTGCTCGGTGCGCGTGTAGTAGAGATAGCTGTCGATCCTGACCGGCACCGAGAGATCGGTCTCCTGAATGCGCCCGACCATCTCCTCGTAGAGGGTGCGCTGCAGCGCCTCGGTCGGCGCCATCGCCTGGTCGGTATAGGCGTTCTCGGCCTCGAGATAGGCGATGACCTCGGGATCGTCCTTGGTCTTCAGCCAGGCATAGGGATCGTTGCGGTGCTCGCCATGGATCTCGGTCACATGGTCGATGGTCTTGGCGACAGGCGGTCTCATGGGTTCCTCATGACCTGCGGGACGCTCACACCTCCGGCAGACCGAGCCGGAACAGGCGGCCTTTGTCCTCGCGCACATCCTCAATCCCGGCGAGCCGAAGGCAGTGCCAGGCGAGCGCATGATTGCTCGACGTCACCGGCTTGTCGAGCGCCGCTTCGATCTCGCCGACCACGCCCAGGAGCCGGAGGCTGGTGCATGAGACGAACACCGCCTCCACCGCGGGATCGCGGCCGAGCTCGATCGCTGCCGATTTGATCGAGCGCTCGCTGATCCGGCAGACGCGGCGGTCGTCCTCCTCCTCGAAGGAGCCCATGGCCGTGACCTCGACGCCCCGCGCCTCGACATAGGCGCGGATGCCCTCGTTCACGTCCTGGCGGTAGGGGGTGAGCAGCGCGATGCGTTTCGCCCCAAAGGCGCCGAGGGCGGCGAAGGCCGCGGTGATCGGCGTGGTCGGCCTGGCATCCGGCCGCGCCTTTCGGATCTCGTCGAACACCCGCTCCTCGCCGATCACCATCGAGGCGGAGGTGCAGGCGAACGCCGCCACGTCGAGCGGCATGCCGGGGAGGATCACGTCGGTGGCCGCTGTGATCCGCGCGCGCATCGCCATCAGGGTCTCGGGCGTGATCCGGCTGTCGTTTTCGATCCGGCTTTGATAGAGCGCAACGCCGTCGAGCGCGCAAAGCTGGCGAAATTCGTGCTCGATCGTCTGATCCGAGGCGAGCACGATCAACCCGATCGCCGCCCGCGCCCCGACGCCGGCATCCAGGTCGAACGGCAGCGGCGAGCGGAGGCCGATACCGGAAGCCGTGGAGATCGCCATCGCACGTCACCCCATCCTGTTCAGCCCGAAATCCTACGCACACCCCAACGCGCACCATTGACGAACCAGCCCTCGGCGCTATCACACATTGGCAGATCCCGACACTCAAAGGAATGGCACCTCGACATGGCTACCAAGCTCACCGCCAACGGCTTCCTGTTTCGCTGGATGGCTGCCTTGGTTCTGGTTCTCGGGACCTACAATCCGACCCCCTACAACTTCATCGCCTGGGTGATGGACGATACCTCGCGCGGCGACCAGCTGCCGCTCAAGCTGCTGATCGCCGTGGTCATGATCATCGGCTACGTCATCTATCTGCGCGCGACCTTCGAATCGATCGGATTCATCGGGATCGGCCTGATCCTGCTGTTCTTCGCCGGCATCATCTGGCTGCTGCTGGACTACGGCATTCTCAACGTTCAGGAATACGCCACGCTTTCCTGGATCGGCCTGTTCGTGCTCGCCACGGTCATGGCGATCGGCATGTCCTGGTCCTTCATCCGGCAAAAGCTCACCGGCCAGATCGACTCCGTCTAACCAGCCGCCGGCTGGACGGCTGACTTGGCTTGGGTGGCTGGATGGGGCGTGGGCGTCAGGCGACGAGGCGCCATGCCTGTCCACGGCAACACGCATCATACCGGAACGGGGGGGGAAGTGGTGGGCGCTACTGGGATTGAACCAGTGACCCCTACGATGTCAACGTAGTGCTCTCCCGCTGAGCTAAGCGCCCACTTCGCGTCGTATCTAGAGGCAAACGGCGTGCATTTCAACCTTGTCCTTGCGCCGCGATGCCGGAAATTCTGCGAAGCCCAGCGGGCGGCCTTGCAGGCGCGGGGGCCATGTGGTGTCATGCTCTTGCCGATACCGGCTTGTCCGTGCTGCACCGATCGGTCGCGTCCAAGGGAAATGGCGGGCTGGACAGAGGTTCCGGCAGGGATCCCTTTGCCGGCCGGAACCCTTGCCTTTCCCGGGGGCGATGGCTGATTTCATGACCACCGAGTTCGGATCGCCCATCGAGATTCTGCGGCCGGCCAGACGCTCGGTGCCGATGATCCTCTCGTCGCCTCACAGCGGTCAGATCTATCCGCCCTGTCTCCTCCAGAAAACCCGCCTGCATCTGAACCAGCTGCGCCGCCTCGAAGACGCGTTCGTCGACCGCCTGTTCGACATGGCACCCGCGATCGGCGCCCCCTTCCTGCGCGCGCGGTTCGCCCGCGCCTTCATCGATCCCAATCGCGAGGCCTCGGAGTTCGATCCCGACCTCCTGGACGAACCGCTGCCGCCCCATGCCAATGGCGACTCGGCCAAAGCGAGGGCCGGGCTGGGCACCGTTCCGAGCCGCCTCGCCGGCCAGCCGATCTACCGCTCGAGACTGAGCCTCGGCGACGTCGAGCGCCGCGTGCGCGTCGCCTACTGGCCCTATCATCACGCCCTGCAGCGGCTCATCGACGAGGGGCAGAGCCGTTTCGGCGAGGTCCTGCTGCTGGATTGCCATTCCATGCCGAGCTTCACCGCCAGCGGCGCGCTCAGCCGGGACGGTGCGGGCGGCGGCATGATCGACATCGCGCTCGGCGATCGTTTCGGCAATAGCTGCTCGCCCGCCATCGTCCGTCGCGCCGAGGCCTTCCTCCAGGGCGAGGGGCTCCGGGTCACGCGCAACCGCCCCTATGCCGGCGGCCATATCACCGCCCATTACGGCCAGCCCCATCTCGGCGTGCACGCGCTGCAGATCGAGGTCCGGCGCGGCCTCTACATGGATGAGAGCCGGCTCCGGCCGCTTGACACGCTCGACGCCCTGAAGGGCGTCATGAGGAAGCTGCTGCTTGCCCTGGCGGAGCTGATGAGCGACAGCGTCCTCCCGGCCTCGGCCAAAGCTCTCCCGGCCGAGTGACCCTGTCCGGGCGGCCGTGCCGGACACCATGACCGGGCGTTAACCTTATCTTCACCAAATGCTGCGATCCTGCGCTCATGGTCTTGCTGCCACGCCATCGGTCGTCCCTTGAGCTCCGCCTGAAACGGCTGCTGCCGCTCGTGCTCGGGCTGCTCATCCTTGCGCTCGCCTTTCCGGCCCATGGCTCGATGCGCACGGCATGCGACACCCAGGCGGCTGCTCATGAGCGGGCCCATCAGATCCCGCCCGGGCTGGTGCAGGCGGTGGCGCTCGCCGAATCGGGGCGCTGGCTTGCGGAAGACCAGACCACGCGGCCCTGGCCCTGGACCGTGACCTCGGGCGCCGACAGCTTCTATCTCCCGACCAAGGATGCAGCCATCGCCAAGGTCAGGGAGCTGAAGGCGAGCGGGCGCACCAATATCGATGTCGGCTGCATGCAGATCAATCTGCACTACCATCCCGAGGCCTTCGCCAGCCTGGACGAGGCCTTCGACCCCGAGGCCAATGTCGCCTACGGCACCAAGTTTCTAAAGGAGCTGCGCCTGCAGACCCGCTCCTGGGGCAAGGCAACCGCCTACTACCACTCTCAGAATAGCACGCGCGGCAATGCCTATCGCTCCAAGGTCTATGGGTTCTGGCGAAAGCTGCAAAGAGGGCGGGTCCTGCGCGGCGGCGAGCAGACCCTTGCCGGCAACGCGACCACGGACGACAAGCCCCTCTTCTTCCACGAACGGGTGAAACGCCCGCTGATCTCGCGCCGCGTCTCGCCGCTCTACCGGCCGGACGCCATTCCCGTGTTTCGCGGCGGCGCACTGCTGCGCGGCGGCTGATCGCCATCGATGGCCGATCAGGCCGAAAACACCGTCTTCCACCACCACGGCGATTGCACCGAGGGCGGCACGGTCCTAAGGTCCGCCTGACCATTGTCAACGCTCGTGGAGTCCGAACAGCCATGTCCGTCCTGGCCGAACGTCTGTCGGCAATCAAGCCGTCGCCCACCATCGCCGTCACCAATCTCGCCCGCGAACTGAAGGCTGCGGGTCGCGATGTGATCGGGCTTGGCGCCGGCGAGCCGGATTTCGACACGCCGGATCACGTCAAGGCGGCGGCGATCGAGGCGATCAGGGCGGGTGACACCAAATACACCGCGGTCGACGGCACGCCCGCCCTGAAGCAGGCGGTGGTCGATAAATTCAAGCGTGAGAACGGTCTCGACTACAGGACCGAAGAAATCACCGTCGGCTGCGGCGGCAAGCAGGTGATCTACAACGCGCTGATGGCCACGGTCGACCCGGGGGACGAGGTGATCATCCCGGCGCCCTACTGGGTCTCCTATCCGGACATGACGCTGCTCGCCGGCGGCAAGCCGGTGATCGTGAACTGCCCCGAGCAGACCGGCTTCAAGTTGCGCGCCGAGGATCTGGAGGCGGCGATCACCAACCGCACCAAATGGCTGATCCTGAACTCGCCGAGCAACCCGAGCGGTGCCGCCCTCGACCGTGACGAGCTGAAGCAGATCGCCGACGTGCTGATGCGCCATCCCCATGTCTGGGTGATCAGCGACGACATCTACGAGCATCTCGTCTATGACGGCTTCGAATTCAACACCATCGCCGCGGTCGAGCCCGGGCTCAAGGATCGCTGCCTCACCATGAACGGCGTCGCCAAGGCCTACGCCATGACCGGCTGGCGCATCGGCTATGCCGGCGGACCGGTGCAGCTGATCAAGGCAATCGCCAAGGTGCAGTCGCAGAGCACCTCCAATCCCTGCTCGATCAGCCAGGCGGCCTCGGTCGCAGCGCTGAACGGCCCGATGGATTTCATGGCCGAGCGCGTCGCGACCTTCAAGTCGCGCCGTGACATGGTCGCGAAGATGCTGAACCAGGCGCCGGGCCTGCGCTGTCACGTCCCGGAAGGCGCCTTCTATGTCTATCCGAGCTGCGCCGGCGCCATCGGCAAAAAGACGCCGGATGGCCAGACCATCGCCAATAGCGAGGATTTCAGCCGCTATCTGCTCGAGGGGGAAGGTGTCGCCTGCGTGCATGGCACCGCCTTCGGCATGGACCCCTATTTCCGCATCTCCTACGCGACCTCGACCGAGGCGCTGGAGGACGCCTGCGGACGCATCATCCGCGCCTGCGAAAAGCTCGCCTGAGGGGGCGAGGCGCCCCCGGCGTGGACGCTGCCGCGGTCTTGAAGCGAAAGGCCGGCGCTCAGGGGGATTTGTCGCGTGGCCGGCGCAGGCTGTAGTAGAGCAGGATGATCGCCAGCATCGGGATCGACGGCCAGTGGAACCAGAGCGGGAAGAGGCCTGAGGCGAGATTGAGGGCGAAGAAGAAGGCGACGCCGACGAAAGAGAGCCGGATCAGCGCCGGCAGTTTTCGAAAGGCCGCCCAAAGCTCGGCCGGTGTCGCTCTCGGACCGAGCACGGGTTCGATCTTGGGCGCGCCGGAAGCGCCATCCGCCGGCTGATCGGCATCCGGTGCGCCGTCGAACCGGATGCGATAGCTCGGCACCGGGTCCGAGACGTTCTTGACCGTCTGGTCGCCCAGATAGTCGAAGCCGAACGAGAGCTTGTTCCGGACCTGATCGAACACCGGACGCGAGATCAGGATGCCGCCGGGTTCGGCGCTCTGCTGCAGACGGGCGGCGATGTTGACGCCCTCGCCATAGATGTCGTCGCCTTCGACCATCACGTCGCCGAGATTGATCCCGATCCGAAACCACATGCGCTCGGTCTCGGGCAGATCACGGTTGCGCGCCGCCAGCTCCTGCTGGATTTCGACGGCGGCATGCACGGCTTCGAGCACGCTCGGAAACTCGGCGATCAGCGCGTCGCCCCAGGTGTTGATCACCCGCCCGTCGTGGCGCGCGATCAGCCCGGCCATGCTCTGCCGGCAGGCGCGCAGACGATCGAGCGTGCCGGCCTCGTCCTGCTCCATCAGCCTGGTGTAGCTGCTGACATCGGCGCACAGCACCGTGGTCAGACGGCGTTTCACGCTCCCGCTCATCGATCGCCCCGTCGATCAGATCGTCAAATGACCGGCAGTCTACCAGATAAAGCTCGGCAAGACCCAGCGCGGTCGCGTCGCATAGGTTTGCTCCAGACGATCGAGGGCTGCCTGCAGCGCCGCATCGTCTTCGGCGCCGTCAAAGGCATCGTGATGCACGCCGTGGGTCAGGAGCATGGTGTCGATGCCGACGCCATTGCCGCCGGCGATATCGTGCTGCAGCGAATCGCCGATGCCGAGAATGCCGTCCCGCGGCAGGCCGGCGAGATGCTTCAGGCAAAGCTCGTAGACCGGGCGGTGCGGCTTGCCGACATAGATCGCCGTCCCGCCCATCTCCTCATAGCGCCTGGCGACCCCGCCCGGCGCCATGCCGCGCCCGCCATTCGGGTAGATCGCGACGATATCGGGATTGGCGCAGATCAGCGGCACGCCACGCCTGGCGCCGACCTCGAGAACCGGCAGATAGGGCTCGATCTCGGCGTAGTCGGGCACGCCTGCCAGATACAAGAAATCCGCCTGCTCGGCATCCTCGACCACCTCGAGGTCGATGCCCTCGACATGGCTCCGATCGCCGCCGCGGCCCCAGAGATAGCAGCGCCTGCCAAGCCGGTCGAACGGCGACGTATCCCGGTCGCGCAGGGCGAGCCAGCAGGCTTCGCCCGACGTCACCGCGGCATCGTAGAGCGCCTCGTCATAGCCCATCTCGACCAGGCGTCGGGTGTTGAACGCCGCGCGCTTGCCGGAATTGCTGAGCAGCACGATGCGCTTTCCCTCTGCACGCAGCCGGGTCAGGCAGTCGACGGCGCCGGGATAGGGCTCGCCGCCGTCATGCAGCACGCCCCATTGATCGATGATGAAGCCCTGATAACGCTCGGCGACGTCGCGCAGGCGATCGGCGAAGGTGGTGGCGCTCATCGATTGTCCTATCCCTTTTTGGCAAGACGCGCGGCGCTGAACGCCGCCTCGGTGTTGTCGGCATGAAGCACGTCGGCGCCGAGCCGTCGAGCACGGATCGCACTCCGGGCGGCATTGGCCGCACCACCGCCTACGATCAGCACCCGGCGAACGGGCAAGCGCCTGGATCGGGGTCATGTCGATGAAGACATCCGTCATGAATACCCGCGGTACAACGCGCTCCGCGGGTCGGTCAAGCTAGCGGTTGACCTCATGGCAGAATTGCCGTCAAGCTATCGGCGCTAAAGAAACGGGGAGAGCAGACGGTGGGTGACGAGCCTGTGCCCAGGCAAGGCAGCGATGGACTCTGTGTCGGTCTCGACGTCGGGACGTCCGGGGTCAAGGCCGTTCTGGTGGCGCCGAACGGCCGCGTGCTGGCGAGCGCCGTCGAGGAATACCCGCTGCTGACACCGAAGCCAGGCTGGACAGAGCAGCGTCCCGAGGACTGGTGGGCGGCGAGCCGAAAGGTCCTGAAGGCCCTCGCCGCCAAGGCGCCCGGCCGGATCGAGGCAATCGGCCTCACCGGGCAGATGCACGGCGCCGTCTTTCTGGACGCCGCTGGCGAGCCGATCCGTCCGGCACTTCTCTGGAACGACCAGCGCACAGCGGCCGAATGCGCCGAGATCGAGCAGAGGGTGGGCGCGGAGCGCTTGCGCCGGATCACCGGCAATCCCGCGCTCACCGGCTTTCAGGCGCCGAAGATTCTCTGGCTCAGAAACCACGAGCCCGAGGCCTATGCCCGTCTGCGCCATGTGCTTCTGCCGAAGGATTTCATCCGCTTTTGCCTGACCGGAAGGTTTGCCACGGATGCCTCGGATGCCGCCGGCACGCTGCTTTTGGATCTGGCGGCGCGCGACTGGTCGCCCGAGATCCTGGAGGCTCTCGACATTCCGGCCGACTGGCTGCCGACGGTGCATGAGGGCCCGTCGATCACCGGCAAGGTCTCGGCTCAGGGCGCTGCCGCGAGCGGGCTTCCCGAAGGCCTGCCGGTTGCCGCAGGCGGCGGCGACAACGCCGCCGCTGCCGTGGGATCGGGCGTGGTCACCGAGGGCAGCGGCCTGGTGTCCCTCGGCACGTCGGGCGTGGTCTTCGTCGCGACCGATCGTCCGACCGTCGATCCCGAAGGCCGCCTCCACGCCTTCTGTCATGCCGTGCCCGGACGCTACCATCTCATGGGCGTGATCCTCGCCGCCGGCGGCAGCCTGCGCTGGTATCGCGACAACCTGGCAAGGGTGAGCACGGACCAGGGAGACGACGCGTATGACCAGATCTTTGCACGCGCCGCCGAGGTCGAGCCGGGCGCCGACGATCTCTTCTACCTTCCCTATCTCGCCGGCGAGCGCACGCCGCATATGGACCCCTTCGCCCGCGGGGCTTTCGCCGGCCTGACCCTCGCCCATGACGACCGGCACATGGCCCGCGCCCTGATCGAGGGGGTGAGCTTCGCGCTGAAGGACAGCCTGGTCCTGGTGGAACAGCTTGGTGCTGCGCCCGAGTGGCTCTACGCGGTCGGCGGCGGTGCCAGGAGCGATCTGTGGCGGCGCTGGCTCGCGGCCATTCTCGGCGTCGGCCTGAAACGCCTCGAGGCCGAGGAAGGGCCGGCCCTCGGCGCTGCGCTGCTCGGCGCGATCGGCGCCGGCGTGCATCGGGATGTCGATGCTGCGGTCAGCGCCGCGGTCCGCGCCAAAGGCGGGCTCGAGCAGCCGGATCCCGATCTGCTCGAACGCTATCGTCCCCTCCATGACCGGTTCACCCGCCTCTATCCGGCCTTGAAATCGACGGGCATCTGGCATGGCGGCCAAAGCTGAAGGACGGCACGCGCCTTGACACGGGACTATCGGCTTCGTAGCGTTGTCGATGTACATGTGATGAACAAATTTTCAATGATATAAAAATTCGTGCATACAGGGGGGTTGGTGATGGCCCAGGCGAGGGAGGCAGAGACGGATCTGGCGGTCCGCGCAGCCTGGTTGTCCTATGTCGGGGGCTACACCCAGGAACAGATCGCCCAGCGGCTCGGCGTCTCGCGGGTGAAGGTGCACCGCCTGAGCGCCCTCGCCCAGGATCTCGGCTTCGTCAAGGTCTCGATCGAGCATGAGCTCGCCAGCACCGTGGCGCTCGAGAACCGACTGATCGAGCTCTACGGTCTGACGAGCTGCATTCTCGTGCCGACCATGGACGATGCCGTTAACGGACAGACCGGAACCTTGGCTGCTCTCGGCGCCGCAGGCGCGCGGTTCCTCAGCCGCTATCTCGACCGCGAGCCGGCGACCACCATCGGCATCGGCTGGGGCAAGACGTTGTCGTCGATCGCCCATTGCCTGCTGCGCCGGCCGCGCCCGAACAACCGTTTCGTCTCGGTGCTGGGCTCGCTCACCCGGCACGCCGCCGCCAATCCCTATGACGTCATTCATCAGCTGACCCACAAGACCGGTGCCGAAGGGTTCATCATGCCGGTGCCCTTCATCGCCGATGCGGTCAGCGACCGGACCCTGCTGATGGGCCAGAAGAGCGTGCGCAAGATCGTGGCCCTGGCCAAGCAGGCGGATCTGTACATGCTCGGAATCGGTTCCTGCGGACCGGAAGCGAGCGCCTTCGAGTCGGGACAGGTCACACGGTCCGAGCTGGAAACGCTGCGGGCGGCGGGCGCGATCGGCGACCTGCTCGGGCGTTTCTTCGACCAGTCCGGCAAGGTGGTCGGCTGCGAGTTCAATCAGCGGGTCCTCGGCCTCGAGCCGGAGGCGCTGCGCGGCCGTCAGGTCACCGCGATTGCCGGCGGCAGGGGCAAGCGAGCGGCCATAGAAGGCGCTCTCAAAATGGGCGTGATCACCACGCTGATCAGCGACGAAGCGACCGCGGAAGCGCTGATCGAGCCTCGCGAGGGTCCATAGAGAGCCAAACACAAAAGGGGGAGACGACGATGTCGAAAAGACTGCTGGATACGATCGAGGCTTTCCGCAAGGGTCGCATGGGCCGGCGCGAATTCTTTGCGCGCGGCGCCGCCTTCGGCGCATCGACCGCCACGCTCGGCTACCTGCTGAACCGCTCGGTCAGCCGGGCCTGGGCCGCGGATTTCGACTGGAAAGCCCATGACGGCACCGCCATCAAGCTGCTCTTGAACAAACACCCCTATACCGACGCGATGATCGCCAATCTCGACAATTTCAAGGAGATGACCGGCATGGACGTCACTTACGACGTCTTTCCGGAGGACGTCTATTTCGACAAGGTAACCGCGGCGCTGTCCTCGGGCTCGACCGAATATGACGCCTTCATGACCGGCGCCTACCAGACCTGGCAATATGGCCCGGCCGGCTGGCTGGTGGACCTGAACGAGTTCATCGGCGACCCGGCGATGACCAATCCCAACTACAATTGGGAGGACGTCCTCCCGAACCTGCGCGCCTCGACCTCCTGGTCCGGCGTGCCCGGCGAGGCGCTCGGCGGCGACGGCGCCAAGCAGTGGTGCATCCCCTGGGGCTTCGAGCTGAACTCGCTCGCCTACAACCAGCCGCTGTTCGACCAGCTCGGCCTGAGCGTGCCGACCACCCTGCCCGAACTCCTGGAGACCGCCGCCAAGATCACCACGGACGCGGAGGGCAAATACGGCATCGGTGTGCGCGGCTCGCGCTCCTGGGCGACCATCCATCCGGGCTTCCTCTCGGGCTATGCCAACTACGGCGAGACCGACTTCACCATGGATGGCGGCAAGCTGATGGCCGCGATGAACTCGGACGGCTCCAAGGCGTTCCATGAGCTCTGGGTCAAGATGATCCAGGACAGCGGTCCCAAGGACTGGTCGACCTACACCTGGTACCAAGTCGGCACCGATCTCGGTGCGGGCGCTTCCGGCATGATCTACGATGCCGACATCCTCGGCTACTTCATGAACGGCGGCGACAACGCCGAAGCCGGCAACCTCGCCTACGCCGCCTTCGCGCCGAACCCGGAAGCCGAGGCACCGACGCCGAACGTCTGGATCTGGTCCCTGGGCATGAGCGCCTTTTCCGAGAACAAGGAAGCCGCCTGGACGTTCATGCAGTGGGCGTCCGGCGCCGAGCACGGCCTCTTCGGCGCGCAGAAGATGGACTTCGTCAACCCCGTCCGCCAGTCGGTATGGGACGACGAGGAGTTCCAGAACCGCATCGCGGCCAGCTATCCCGGCTATCTCGAGCAGTATCAGGCCTCGGCGCCGGGCTCGAAGATCTACTTCACCCCGCAACCGCTGTTCTTCAACCTCACCACCGAATGGGCGGCGAGCCTGCAGAAGATGGTGGCCAACGAGGTCCCGGTCGGCGAAGGTCTCGACCAGCTCGCCGAAAGCGTCGACCGCCAGCTGCGCCAGGCCGGCCTCTAGGCCGGGTCGGCGCGGCCGACAGCGTTGACGGTGATCGGATACGACTGGCGGCGATTGGCGCAGCCTATAGCGCAAACGGTGGCCGGGGCGACCCGGCCACCAGCCGCCCTGGGCGAACGTCCGTTTATCTCGTTCACAAGGTTAACCGGATCGTCATCCTTGAACGCGACATTCATCACCTGGTCCATGAGATCCTGGGAGTCCGTGCCCGGGTCGATTCTTTTGGTGGGCGGGCGGACTCCCAGGATCTCATGGACCAGGAAACCCCATCTCCATAGCGCAAACTGGTTAAGGAAACGTGAACGGCCACAGCCTGCCTGCAGCTGCAGGAGCAGCACAGCCTTAATCCATTTTTCACCTTTGCGCGCTAAGCTTCGAATCAGGCCCATGCGACCCTGGGAGTCTGTCCGCCGACCGTGGATGTCGGCGCGGGCACGGATTCCGACGATCCCATGGACCAGCACATGCGATCATCCTGGCAGACAAAAGTTAAGACGACATGAATCGGAGCCGTCTGGATACGGCTCTAATCATAGCATGACGTTAAACTTTTCTTCACCGCTGCCGACTAAGATCGGGATCTGGTCCATGCGATCCTGGGAATCCGCCCACCGCCAGAGGCGAGCGGCCCAGGCATGGATTCCCAGGATCGCATGGACCATCAAAGGCAGCCATCATTTCATCGAATCGTTAAGAAACCGTGAGCCTCACCGGCATGGCTCAGCGACTGCAGAGCTTGCCGGCGAAACGCCACCGATGGGGAGGCTGACGGATGGCGACTAATGCCCTGTCCGCCGTCGATCACCCCGGCGCCAAGAGGCCGTTTCTGCGTGTGGCGCTCCCCTATTTGCTGAGCCTGCCGGCGCTGCTGGTCTGCATCGGCATCATCATTCCGTTCTTCACCGCCATCTACTATTCGCTGCAGCGCTACAATCTCGCCTTTCCACAGATGCGCGGCTTCATCTGGTTCCAGAATTATGTCGACTTCTTCAGCGACCCAGCGTTCTGGAACACCATCCGCGTGTCGCTGCTCTACACCATCTTCACCGTCGGCATCGAGCTCGCGCTCGGGCTCGGCATCGCCATGCTGTTGCGGCGGCGCACGCTCCTGAACGACGTCATGAGCCTTCTTCTGATCATGCCGCTGATGATCGCGCCCGCGATCGCGGCCCTGATGTGGAAGCTGATGACCAACCCGAATTTCGGCATCCTCAGCTATCTCGCCTCCTTGATCGGGCTCGAGGATTTCCGCTGGGCGTCCTCGCCCTCGACCGCGCTGCTCACCGTCGTCCTGGTGGACGTCTGGGTCTACACGCCCTTCATGATGATCCTGCTGCTCGCCGGCCTGCGCGCCTTGCCGAAGCAGCCCTTCGAGGCGGCGGAGCTGGACGGCGTGCCCTGGAGCTTCGTGTTCTTCCGCATCACGCTCCCGATGCTCACCCCTTACATCATCACCGCGACGCTCTTTCGCATGCTGGAGAGCATCCAGCAGTTCGACATCATCTACGCCATGACCCAGGGCGGGCCCGGCGACACACTGATGGTGTTCCAGGTGCAGAGCTATCTGGAGCGCTTCCAGTACACCAATGTCGGCCGCTCGGCCGCCCTTCTCATGGTGCTCTGGGTGATCACCTTCGTCATGTCCAACATCTTCATCAAGCACTGGCTGAAGCTGCGCGAGCAGGCGCGAGGGGTGGGCTGATGCAACGGGAGACAACGCGGAGTCGTATCGTCAAGGGTGTGCTCCTAGCACTGGTCGGGCTGTTCTTCCTGTTCCCGATCTTCTGGGTGTTCCTGATGTCCTTCCAGACCAATCAGGACATCCTGCGCATGCCGCCGTCCCTCGTCTTCACGCCGACCCTCGACAACTACGTCGCGCTGATCTCCGGCAGGCTCGAAACCAATGCCGGCACGCTCGAGATCAAGTTCATGGGCAATCTTCTGAACAGCTTCATCCTGGCGGCGAGCTCGGTGATCCTCTCGCTGATCCTGGCGATCCCCGCCGCCTATGCCTTCGCGCGCTACAAGTTCCGGCTCGGCGAGGACATCGCCTTCACCATCCTCTCCTTCCGCTTCGCGCCGCCGCTCCTGGTGCTGGTGCCGCTGCTCTCCTACTTCCAGATGATCGGCCTGGTGAACACCTATATCGGCCTGATCTGGGTCTATCAGCTGATCACGCTGCCTCTGATCCTCTGGATCACGCGCGGCTATTTCGAGGACATCAGCGAGGACATCGAGCATGCCCATCGCATCGACGGCCATGGCTGGCTGAAGACCTTCCTCAAGATCGCCGTGCCGCTGGCGCTTCCCGGTATCGCCGCAGCCGCCCTGCTCGCTTTCATCTTCGCCTGGAACAATTTCGTGTTCGCGCTCATCCTCGCGTCTGCCGACAAGCAGCCGGTCACCGTCGGCGCGCTCGCCTTCGTCACGGCGTCGGGCATCCAATACGGCCAGATCGCCGCCGCCCTGATCCTCTCGATCATTCCAACCCTGATCTTCGCGATCGCCGCCCAGCGCTATCTGGTCGAAGGCCTCTCCCTCGGCGCGGTCAAGGGTTGAGCGCCATGAGCTATCTGAGCCTGGACCATGTAACGAAGAGGTTTAAGCGGGAAACGGTGCTGGACGGCGTCTCCCTGGACGTCGCCGAGGGCGAGACCGTCGCGATCTTCGGGCCGTCGGGCGGCGGCAAGACCGTGCTGCTGCGCCTGATCGCCGGCGTGCTCGATCCGGACGAGGGAGACATCCGCATCGATGGACGAAGCGTGATCGGCGAGCCGCCCGAGGCGCGAAAACTCGGCATGGCCTTTCAGAACTTCGCCCTCTACCCGCATCTCACCGCGTTCGACAATATCGCGAGCCCGCTCAGGGCGCTCCGGCAGAGCGAAGCCGAGGTTCGCCAGGGCGTGGAGCGGGTCGCGGAGCTTCTCCAGATCGGCCATGTGCTGACCCATCTGCCGAAGGCGCTCTCCAACGGCCAGAAGCAGCGCACGTCTCTCGCCCGCTCCCTGGTGCGCGGCCCGAGGCTGCTGCTGCTCGACGATCCGCTCAGAAATGTCGACGCCAAGCTCCGCTACGAGATGCGCATCGAGCTGCCGCGCCTGCTGAAGCAGATGGACGCCACCGTCCTCTACGTCACCCAGGACTACAAGGAGGCGATGGCGCTCGGCGACCGGATCGCCGTGCTCGACGACAGCAGCTTCATCCAGATCGACACACCCGCCGCCATCTACCGCGAGCCCGCCTCCACCAAGGTCGCCCGCCTCCTCGGCGATCCCACCATCAACCTCCGGCGGGTGCGACCCGCTGCGTCGACTCACGGCGTCTCGGTCGACCTGTTCGGCCAAAGCCTCCCGCTTCACGTCAAGCCCGCCGGCGCCGCCGACCTGGTGGTGGGGATCAGGCCGGAGCATATCAAGATCAGCCTGACCGCGACCGAGCAGGGCCTGCCTGTAGAACTCGACGCCGTGACGCCGCTCAACGTGCGCTCGGTACTGCTTCTCAGGACGAAGGACGGCGGCGAGCTTCTCGCCTCCTGTTCCGAGGCCGAGGCAGCGCGCCTGCCGCGCGGGCATGGCAAGGTCTGGCTCGATCTGTCGCCTGACGATCTCCTGCTGTTCGATGCCGAGACCGGCGAGCGCCTGAGCGGAGCGACGCCGTGAGCGCCCTTACCCTCGATCACGTGACCAAGGTCTACAAGGTCAGGCGCGAGCCGGAGGTTCGGGCGGTCGATGCGGTCGACATGACCGTCGAGGATGGTGAGATCGTCGGCCTGCTCGGCAGCTCCGGCTGCGGCAAGACCTCGACCCTGCGCATGATCGCCGGCTTCGAGGACGTCACCTCCGGCGAGATCCGGGCAGGCGAGCGCCGCCTGAACGAGCTGCTTCCCGCCGCCAGAAACATCGCCATGGCGTTCGAAGGCTATGCCCTCTACCCGCCCCTCAAGATCCGGGACAATATCGCCTTCGGCCTTTTGCGCGACCGCCGGCCGCGCGCCGAGGTCGACACCAAGGTCCAGGAAATCGCAGCACTTCTCGAGATCGAGGACATCCTGGAGCGCTACCCGCCGACGCTCTCCGGCGGCCAGCAACAGCGCACCTCGCTCGCCCGCGCGCTGGCGCGCAACGCCGACGTCCATCTGCTCGACGAGCCCATGTCCCAGCTCGAACCGCAGCTCCGTGCCATTCTGCGTGCCCGGATCAAGGATTTTCTGATCGAGCACAAGCTCACCACTATCTTCGTCACCCACGACCAGACCGAAGCCCTGGCACTCGCCGACCGCATCGCCGTGATGAACGACGGCAGGCTCCAGCAATACGGCACCGGTGACGATCTGAAGGACCGGCCCGCCAATCTCTACGTCGCCTCCTTCATCGGCGAACCGCCCATGAACATCTTCGATACGCTGGCGCGGCGAGGCGAGGCGGTGCATCGGCTGGCTGTCCGGACGAAAGACGGCGATACCGAGATTGCGCTCGACCTGCCGAGGGACCGAATCACCGACGCGGTCGGCGGCGATCTCCAGAACGGCCGGAAGCTGGCACTCGGCATCCGCCCCCACCAAGTACGACTTGGATCGTTTCCCGATCTCGGTCCTGTGCTGAAGGGCAAAATCACCTCCAACCAATGGCTCGGTGATCAGACCCATATCGGCATCGAGAGCGCCGGCCGCCTGGTGATCGCGGTGTTCGACGGCAATGTCGCAGCACCAATCGACAGCCAGGTCGAGATCACCCTGCCGCTCGCCAAGCTTCACCTCTTCGACGGTGACAGCGACCGTGCCCTCCATCACGGCCTGACCACCGAAGGGACGGCGGCATGACAGGTCGAGCCGATCTCCTCATCGGCCTGGATGCCGGCACCTCGGTGATCAAGGCGGTCGCCTTCACCCTGGACGGCAAACAGGTCGGCAGCGCCGGCGTGCCGAACGTCGTCGACTATCTCGACGACGGCGGCGCCGAGCAGCAGGTCCACCGGACCTGGGCGGACGCTGCGCGCGCTTTGCGCCTGCTTGCAGACGAGGTGCCGGATCTTGCGAAACGCACTGCCACGCTGGCAGTCACCGGTCAGGGGGACGGCACCTGGCTGATCGACCAAGCGGGCGAGCCGGTCTGCCCCGCCTGGCTCTGGCTCGATGCGAGATCCGCCCCGATCATCGAGCAATGGCGCACCTCTGATGTCGGGCCCGCCTTGCAAAGGCTCACCGGCACGGCGATCAATCCGTCGATCCAGAGCGGCCAGATCGCCTGGCTCAAACAGCACCGGCCGGAAAGTCTGCGCCGGGCCGCATCGGCCTTCCACTGCAAGGACTGGCTGTATTTCAAGGCGACCGGCGAGCGCGCCACCGACCCGGCGGAGGGCATCTTCACCTACGGCAATTACCGGACGCGCGCCTATGACGACGCCGTGCTCGACCTGCTCGATCTCCGCGATATCGCCCACCTCCGCCCGGACATCATCGACGGCAGCAGGCATCACGCGGCGCTGACATCGGAGGCGGCCGACGCCGTCGGCCTGCTCGCCGGGACGCCGGTGGTGCTCGGCCCGCTGGACGTGGTCGCCACCGCGCTCGGCGCCGGCGCCTATGAGCCCGGCCGCGAGATCGGCATCTCGATCCTCGGCTCGACCGGCATGCATATCCGCATCTATCACCACGTCGACGATGTCGTGCTCTCGCCGGAACAGGTCGGCTACGTCATGCCTTTCGTCGTGCCCGGCTGCTGGGGCGGCTTTCAATCCCATATGGCGGCGACCCTGAACATCGACTGGCTGGTCAATATCGCGGCTCGATCTGCCGAACTTGCCGGTGCCGACAGCGTCGACAGGCGGAGCCTGCTCCTTTGCCTTGACGAGCAGGCGGGCGCGGCCCGCCCTGGCACCCTCCTCTTCCACCCGTTCATTTCGGAGAACGGCGAGCGCGGCCCGTTCGTCGAGCCGAGGGCGCGCGCGCAATTCCTCGGCCTGTCGACGCGCACGGGCCCGGGCGACATGATGCGCGCCATCTACGAAGGCATGGCGTTTGCCGGCAGGGACTGCTATCGCGCCCTCGATCTCCTGCCGGAAGAAATCCGCATGGCCGGGGGTGCCGCCAACAGCGCCCTTTGCCGCAAAATCCTGGCCGCCGTGGTCGGCGCTCCGGTGCGCACCGTCGAGCGAGCCGAGGCGGGTGCTGCCGGCGCCGCCCTCACGGCTGCCGTCTCCATCGGGCTGTACGACGACGTCGCGGACGGCCTGAAGGATTGGGTGACACCCCATCTCGGCGCTCTGGAGCCGGTCGACCGGGAACTCGCCGCAGTCTACGACCCGCTTTTCCCCGCCTATCGAGACGGCTATCGGCACATGCAGTCCATCTGGCAGACCCTCTATCAGTCGGTGCGAAGGAGCTGACCTTGGCCCGACGGCAGGACCACGTGCGCGTCACCGTCATCGGCGACAATTTCATGCTGCCGGAGAAATTCGTCGACTCCCTGAACCGCCTGGACGGCCTCGACTTCCAGATCCGCCAGCACTGCCAGAACTGGCCCGACGACGACATGACCCACGGCTATGACCCGGCGGGTCAAAGCCGGACTTTGGACCACGCGGAACTCGCTGAACTCAGAGAGTATTTCGGGACTCCCGAGGATGTGATCCCGCTGATCGCGGATGCCGAGATCTTCATCGGCCATCTCGCACCGATCACCTGCTCGGTGCTCGACGCCGCCCCGGACCTGAAGCTGATCGGCATCTCCCGCGGCGGCCCCGTCAACGTCGACATGGGTGCGGCCCGCACCCGGGGTATACACGTGGTCAACACGCCTGGCCGGAACGCTGGGGCGGTCGCCGAATTCACCATCGGCATGATCCTCTCCCAGACCCGCCTCATCACCACCGGCCACACGGCGCTCAGCACCACCGGGGAGTGGAGCGGCCGCCTCTACCGGGCGGACACGACAGGCCGCGAGCTCGGTGAAATGACCGTCGGCGTCATCGGCTACGGTCATATCGGCACCAGGGTGGTCCGCCATCTGAAGAGCTTCGGCTGCCGCATCCTGGTCTGCGACCCCTATGTTCAGCTCTCGCCCACCGATCTCGACGACGGCGTCGAGCAGGTTTCGCTCGAGGCGATCCTCGCCACGGCTGACATCGTCACCCTGCATCCCCGGGTAACGTCGGAGACCACGGGCATGATCGGCAAAGCCGAGTTCGAAAAAATGAAGGACGGCGCCTATTTCATCAACACGGCCCGCGGGCCGCTCGTCGACTATGATGCACTCTACGACGCCCTGGTGTCGAAAAAACTCGCCGGCGCCGGCCTCGAAACCTTCTCGATCGAGCCCGTGCCGCCGGACTGGCCGCTTCTGAAGCTTCCCAATGTCACGCTCACCCCTCATATTGCCGGTGCCTCGGTCAAGACCGTGACCAACGCCGCCGACATGCTGGCCGAAGAGGTCCGCCGATTTCTGAAGGGCGAACCGCTGATCAACCTCGTTCCGTAAGGGTTGATTAGCAGCTCTTGGTTAACAAAACCTTTCGCCGCGCTAGAAAGTTGCCATGCGGCCGCACTTTCGCTCTCAGCAGATGATGGAGACCTTCCCTTGCCCAAACTGCCCTCGCCCAAGTCGAAGAAAATCCGCCGGGCGATCATCGAGACCTGCCTGGAGATGAACCAAACCGGCATCAACCAGGGCACCTCCGGCAACGTCTCCGCGCGCGTCGAGGGCGGCATGCTGATCACCCCGTCCGGGCGGCCCTACAAGACCATGAAGCCCAGGGACATCGTCTTCATGCATGAGGACGGCAGCTACGAGGGCGACCTGGTGCCATCGACCGAATGGCGCTTTCACCTCGACATCATGAACTCGCGCCCTGATGTCAACGCCATCGTCCACGCCCACCCCACCTTCTGCACCGTGCTCGCCATCCTGGGCAAGGACATCCCGCGCCTGCATTACATGGTCGCGGTCGCAGGCGGCGACGACATCCGCTGCGCGCCCTATGCCACCTTCGGCACGCAGGCGCTTTCGGACAACGCGATCACGGCGCTGAAGGACCGCAAGGCCTGTCTCCTCGCCCACCACGGCATGATCGCCGCCGGCCCCGACCTCGCCAAGGCCCTATGGCTCGCCGTCGAGGTCGAGACCTTGGCCAAGCAATACTACTACACCCTACAGGCCGGCGGCCCGCCGCTGCTCACGAAGGCCGAGATCAAGAACGTCGCCGAGCGCATCCACAGTTATGGGCCAAGGTCCGAGGCGGATGGCGAAGACTCGAACTTGCCAACGCGTGCGATCGGCTCGCAGCCGTTGGCATGACCTGCGACGGGTCTGATCGGGGATCGCCCGCTCTATTTGGCCTTTGCGATGGCTTCAACATCAATCCAGATCAAGTAACGTCTCAGTGACAGACTCTTCCTCATAGAGATCTCTGGCACACCGAAAACCGATGACTTCAGCTTGGCGACCCCGCGGGACAGCATCACGGCAGGCGGACCGAAGCTCCTGTGCGGAGTCGTCCCAAGACCCGCCGCGTATGACCCGTGTTGTCCCGCTACCTGCAGGATCAACAACCGAATCCTCTTCGTAGACCCGCCGAGAATCAGCACACCATTCCCAAACATTCCCGTGCATATCGTGAAGGTGCCACCCATTCGCTGGAAAGGTTCCGACTTCGCTTGTTAAACCCACACTCCATCCGAAATTTGCCTGCTTCTCTGTAAGTTCATCTCCAAATGCATATGCACTTTCGGTTCCAGCTCGACATGCAAATTCCCACTCGGCCTCAGTTGGAAGTCGATAACGAGCATTTGTGATGTCACTGAGCCATGAACAGTAAGCTTCCGCGTCATCAAAACTTACATTAATTACAGGCCGATAATTTCTGCCATTACCAAAATCCTGCGGCCTGTCACGATCGGTGGCTTCACAAAAATAATCATACTCTTCGAAAGTTACTGGATATCGACCAAGCGCAAAGTCTCGGCGTATGATCACACGGTGTTGTGGACCTTCATCAGCCAAATGGCCACTCTCATCTTTTGGCGAACCCATCAAGAAACTCCCAGATTTTATTTTCACCATCTCGGGGCACCAAAATTCTTCAATATCTTTAAAGATCGAACCGGGTGTCTGAGGTTGCGTAGCTGGCGCGGATTTCTTGAGTGCCTGCTTGCGTAGCAAGCGCTTATTAGGCTTTATCGGTGATGGTTTAAGCTTCGGTGAGTTCAATCCGCTTTCGTTATTTTTACCGGCTGCAGAAGGCTCTGCAATCTTGGATAGTCGCATTGCGCTTCGTCGCGCACGTTCAATTTGGGTTGAGAGTGTGTGCAATTCGCGTTTGCATGCAGGCGATGCCAAATCTTCGAACAACAAGTCTCGCCAATCCCAGCGATGGCGCTCGTCGATCTCTTGGGCGAGTTCATCGTCGTCCTTGAGGTGAACTTCCTCTAAAATTGGACACGTCACCCAATAGATCGGAAGCACCAAATCTCGCCTTCCAACCTTCTCCTCAAGGTTAAGAAACGTACGCAATTCCAGTCGGCAAGGCTCACTTCGAAAAAAGCTTGGAGTGAGAATTGGGATAAAGAACCGGACCTGATCAAGCATTTCATCCAGCTTGTCTTTCCAACGCTCTCCAATACCTATGCCTTCAACATCCTGAAAGACATTGAACGGTTCGCCCGACACCTGCCGGACAGTACGGCTCAGACGCTTCCGAAAATCGGTAATTTCGCCATCCTCGTCGTCAAATCGCGCATAGCTCAAAAAGGCATCGGGCTTCGCTTGCATTAATAATCATCGCAAAAGTGTTGGCGGAAGGGTCGGAAACCTAGCACCCTGCGCATCCTAACGTGAAGTCGTTTCCCCTCACACGATCGGCAAGTCTAGGTAGAACAATTTTGACCTAAGAGGTTGCAGGTGAGCTTGGCGTAGCCCAGGGCGTCGTCGAGGGCCTGGTGGTTGTGGACGAAGTCTTTGTCGAACCAGTGTTTGGGCATGTGTTCCTTTTTGCACTGGGTGACCGGGCGGTTCAGGAGGGCGCTGGCGTAGGAGGAGAGGTCGAGGGCACGGCGCTCATAGGGGTCTTCGCCGGCGAATTCCCAGAGATACCAGGAGATCCAGGCGTAATCGAAGGCGACGGGATGAGCGACGAAGATGGGGCGGGCGGGGAGGCCTTTCAGCCAGACGACGTAGTCCTGCATCGCCCGCCTGGGCGGGACGGGGTTCATGCGGCAGGCGCGCCAGGCGTCCTGCTGGGTGCGCCACCAGGCCATGGTGTCCGGGTGCTCCCTGGCGCCGTGCAGCAGCTCCAGATTTCGGGTGAACGTGGAGAGGATGGTCTTGTCGGGGGTGAAGGCGACCGAGCCGAAGCTCAGCATGGAATGGTGGCCGGGGCTCGGGCCGTTGCTTTCGATGTCGGTGGCGACGTAGATCTCCTGAGGCGCATTCATCGAACAGTCTCCAGAAATGGCAATGAGTTAGCAATGCAGACAGCCGGGCCTCTGTAATACACTATAGAGCCGCTGTGAATTGAACATGACGTGAACGGCGGCGTTCGGCCTTGGTGCCGGCGGCGGTTCGAACTAGACTCTTTCGCTGAGGGCCTTGCTGACGCTGAAGGCCTCGCTGGCGCGAAACAAGCCCAGCTGGAGCGAAAGGGGAGCGTTCATGAGCATGCAGGCCGCCTCGTCACCGGATGTCTCGTCGCCGGTTCTCGCGTCGTCGTTGCTGGAGCCGATCCGCGCCCTGGTGGGCGATCGCCTCACCACGTCGCTGCCGATCCGCGAGCAGCATGGCAAGGACCAGACCCACAATCCCGGTGCTGCGCCGGATGCCGTGGTGTTTCCGCACAGCACCGAAGAGGTGCAGGCGATCGTGAAGCTTTGCGCCGCGCAGGACGTGCCGGTCATCCCCTATGGCACCGGCACGTCGCTGGAGGGTCATATCTCGGCGCTGAGGGGTGGGGTGACGCTCGATCTGTCGCAGATGGACAAGATCCTGGAGGTGCATCCGGAAGATCTCGATTGCCGCGTGCAGGCGGGCGTGACGCGGAAAGCGCTGAACGCGCATCTCAGGGATACCGGTCTGTTCTTCCCGGTCGACCCGGGCGCGGATGCCAGCATCGGCGGCATGGCCGCGACGCGCGCCTCCGGCACGAATGCCGTGCGCTACGGCACCATGCGCGAGAACGCGCTCGGCCTGACGGTGGTGACGGCCGACGGCAGGATCATCAGGACGGGCGGGCGGGCGCGAAAATCGGCGGCGGGCTACGATCTCACGCGCCTCTTCGTCGGTTCCGAGGGGACCCTTGGGGTGATCACGGAGATCGGCCTCAGGCTCTATGGCGTGCCCGAGGCGATATCGTCGGCCGTCTGCGCTTTTCCGAGCATCGACGCTGCGGTGCAGACGGTGATCCAGACCATTCAGATGGGGGTGCCGGTGGCGCGCATCGAGCTGCTGGACGCGCTGCAGATGAAGGCCTGCATCGGTTATTCGAAGCTCGAAGGCTACAAGGAGGCGCCGACCCTGTTCTTCGAATTCCACGGCTCCGAAGCGGGCGTCAGGGAACAGGCGGAGACGGTCGGCGAGATCGCTGCGGAGCATGGCGGCGCGGATTTCCAGTGGGCGACCAAGCCCGAGGATCGCACCCGCCTTTGGGAAGCACGCCACAACGCCTTTTACGCCGTGATGGCCACCTGGCCGAACACGTCGGCGGTGGTCACCGACGTCTGCGTGCCGATCTCCAGGCTGGCCGAATGCATTTCCCTGACCCAGGACGAGCTCAAGGCAAAAGACCTGGTGTCGCCGCTGGTCGGCCATGTCGGCGACGGCAATTTCCATCTCTCGATCATGGTCAATATGGACGATCCGGACGAGCTCAAGCGCGCGAAGGCACTTTCCGAAAAGCTGGTCGAGCTGGCGCTCGCCTGCGGCGGCACCTGCACCGGCGAGCATGGGGTCGGCGTCGGCAAGATGCGCTATCTCGAGGCGGAGCACGGCCTGGCGCTGGAGTCGATGCGCGCGATCAAAAAGGCGCTCGACCCCCAAAACATCATGAACCCCGGCAAAATCGTGGTGGTATGACCACGTCATGGACTTGGACCGTCATCGCCTGGTGAGACGGTATGCGGCCAAGTTTACAGAGCCATTTGACGACGGCTCGGAGGCTGCATCGCTGGTGCCCGGCCGGTTTTGCGATGGAGAGTTTCTTTCCACCGTTAGGTCTTCGTTAATTCATCCATGCCATGCTGCTTCGTGGTCCATGCGATCCTGGGAGTCCGAGTCTCGCCCCACCAATTCCGGCGGGCGGACGGATTCCTAGGATCGCATGGACCACGAAGCAGCAAGTTGACAGGAAAGCGTTGAGAAGACGTTAACGCTTGGAAAAGGCGTTGTTGTCCTGCTCGGGTTGTTGCCCTGCTCGGAATACCGGATGGGCGAGGGACGTCTGGGCCTGCCGGACAGTTCAAAGAAGCCATCTGTCAGCTGGCCTCGGCTGAGATTCCCACCCTGATCACATACGCTCGGGAGCATTCTAACCGCCCAGCCCGAAAAGCTTGGGCGCAAACCGTCAATCCGGGCGATGCCGGTCCAAGTCCATGAGGTGGCCACGCCACTAGGATTGGAGGCGTTGGTTGTGGACCAGGGCTTCGTCGACGGTTGCGACCGTTCGGTCGATCGCCGGATCGCGCATGTCCTGGCCCCGGCCGATGAGCTGCACCAGCATGTCGACGCGCTCGATCATGGGGGCGCCGTTGGCGACCGCGCGGGCGGCGGAGGAAGGCTTGGCGAGGCTTTCTGCCGCCTTGGCGTACTTCTCGAAGGGCACCTGATCGGCGGGATCGGCGCCGAGGCGCCGGGTGATGGCGTCGACGAAGCCGTAGATGCGCTCCGACGTTTCGAGATCGCCATGCACCGCATTGCGGATGGCGATGGGGGTGTCGCCGGTGATGCAGCGATAGTTGCCGGTGAGCAGCATGCTCCACTTGGCGAAGGGCACGAACAGCGAATCGAACACTCTAAGCTTGACCGGCACGTCCTTGCCGTCGAGACGGACCGCTTCGATGTCGGCTTCCAGTCGGCGCAGCATGGCGGTGTCGTCGTCCCGGCCGAAGACTGCTGCCTTGAAGTTGGTGGGCAGGCCAACATGGAGGACGTTGGCCGATTCCTCGGGCGGGCGAAAGGCCTGGGGGTCGGGCGAGCAGAGGGTCACCAGCTCGGGCTCGAACCGGTCCCAGACGCTGGCATCGGTGAAGGCGGGCTCGAGCGGCACGGTGTCCAGGCCCGGCACGCGCTTCAGGTAGGGAAGCGGCGGCATGTTCATCAGGGAGAGGCAGGGGCGCTTCGCCGCCGCAATCTTGATCAGCAGCGTGCGGATCGCGTGCACGACATATTGCGGCTCCTGCATGGCGAGGACGACGAGATCGTAGCGCTCGGGATCGACGGCCTCCGGCACCTCGGCGTCAAGCCTGCCCGGCAGATCCTTCGACAGGATCGGCCGATGACGGTCCTCACCCTTGAGCTGCAGCCTGACCTCGGTGCCCTCCTCATTGATCAGCGCCGCCGTCGCCTTTCGGCAGACCAGGGTGACGTCGTGGCCGGCCATCAGGAGCTTGGTGCCGAACAGCGAGCCGTAGGAGGCGCCGAGTATAAGAATGTTCTGGGACATGCAGCTCGTCTCCCGTTGCCTCGAAGGGTTGAGTACGACACGCGGCCGTGACTGACGCGCTTATTGCCTGGCGTCTCGGCCTTTCGGTCAAGCTTTTGTCGTCGTCAAAGTGACGCAGCCGGGAGACGAAGGACCGGATGGCAACGACCTGCGTTCCGCCGTGCCACCCACCTCCATCACCTCTCAATGCTGCTGGATCAGGACGCCGCGGCACTCGTGGCCGGCTTGAGCACAGGCGTGTTCACGTCCAGCAGATAGCGCTGGGCCGCGGCGACGCCGGAGCCGAGCTCGACCTGATAGCCTGCGTCGCGAAGCGCCATCTCGGTGCCGGCCAGCGCCTGCAGGATCATCAGCTCGTTCAGCGAGCCCAGATGGCCGATGCGAAACACCTTGCCGGCGAGCCTGGTGAGGCCGGTGCCGAGGGAGAGCTGGTAGGTCCTGTAGGCGCTGGCGATCACGTCGCGCGCATCGATGGCTTCGGGCACGACGATCGCGCTCACCGTGTCGGAGTACCATTTCGGCTCCTTGGCGCAGAGCTTCAGCCCCCAGCCGTCCTGAATGCCGCGGCGCACGGCTTCGGCGAGCCGGTAGTGGCGTGCATAGACGTTGTCGAGACCCTCCTCGAACAGGATGTCGAGCGAGGCGCGCAGGCCGCGCATCAGGGTGGTCGCCGGCGTGTAGGGGAAGAAGCCGTCGGCGTTCATCTTGATCATGTCGGCGAAATCGAAGAAGCAGCGCGGCAGCGTCGCGTCGTCATAGCAGGCGAGCGCCTTCTGGCTGGCCGCGACGATGGCAAGCCCGGTCGGCAGCATGAAGCCCTTTTGCGAGCCGGAGACGACGCAGTCGACGCCCCATTCGTCCATGCGGAAGTCGATGCTGGCGATCGAGCTGACGCCGTCGACCATCAGGAGGGCGGGATGATCGTGCTCGTCGAGGACCTTGCGGATGGCGGCGATGTCGGAGGTGACGCCGGTCGCGGTCTCGTTGTGACAGACCAGGACGGCCTTGATTTTCTTCTCGGTATCGGCCTCCAGGCGTTTGGCGTATTCCTCCGGGCGCGCGCCGACGCCCCATTCGGTGTCGATGATGTCGACCTCGAGCCCGTGGCGCTGGCAGAGATCGGCCCAGAGATGGGAGAACTGGCCGAAGACGGCGATCACCACCTTGTCGCCGGGCGAGAGCGTGTTGGTGATCACCGCCTCCCAGCCGCTGGTGCCGGAGCCCGGAAACATGAAGACCTGGCCGGTCTCGGTCTTGAAGACCTTCTTCAGATCCTCGAACAGCGGCAGGGTCAGCCTGCCGAAATCGGGCGCGCGCATGTCCTCGAGCGACACGGTCATGGCGCGCAGCACGGCCATGGGCATGTTGGTGGGGCCGGGGATGAACAGACCTGGATTACCGGACATAACGATGTCTCCCTCTCCTCATTCGTCGATGGGCTGGCAGGCTGGCTGGTTCAGCCGCCGTAGATGGGGAAGCGCTGGCAAAGGGCGATGGCGCGCTGCTTGACGGCGGCCTCCACCTGCTGATTGCCGTCGGCGCCATGGGCGGCCAGACCGTCCAGCACCTCGGCGATCATGCGGCCGATGTCCTGGAACTCGGCGATGCCGAAGCCGCGGGTGGTGCCGGCCGGCGTCCCGAGGCGGATGCCCGAGGTCACGGTCGGCTTTTCCGGATCGAAGGGCACGCCGTTCTTGTTGCAGGTGATGTGCGCCCGGCCGAGCGCGAGCTCGGCGTCCTTGCCGGTCACGCCCTTCGGCCTGAGGTCGACCAGGAGGACGTGGGTGTCGGTGCCGCCGGCCACGAGGTCGAGGCCTTCGCTCTTCAGCACCTCGCCGAGCGCCTTGGCATTGTCGACCACGGCGCGCGCATAGGCCTTGAAGGCGGGCTGCAGCGCCTCGCCGAAGGCGACGGCCTTGCCGGCGATCACATGCATCAGCGGGCCGCCCTGCAAACCAGGAAAAATCGCCGAGTTGATCTTCCTGGCGATGGCCTCGTCGTCGGTCAGCACCATGCCGCCGCGCGGGCCTCTGAGCGTCTTGTGGGTGGTGGTGGTGACCACATGGGCGTGCGGGAACGGGCTCGGATGCACCTTGGCTGCCACCAGTCCCGCGAAATGGGCCATATCCACATGCAGGATGGCGCCGACCTCATCGGCGATCGCCCGAAACCGGGCAAAATCGATGATGCGCGGATAGGCGGAGCCGCCGGCTATGATCACCTTCGGCCTGTGCGCCTTGGCCAGGCGCTCGACCTGGTCGAAGTCGATCAGATGGGTGTCCTCGGCGACGCCATACTGCACCGCGTTGAACCATTTGCCCGAGAGGTTCGGCTTGGCGCCGTGGGTGAGATGGCCGCCGGCATCCAGGCTCATGCCGAGGATGGTGTCGCCGGGCTTGGCGAGCGCCAGCAGCACCGACTGATTCGCCTGCGAGCCGGAATTCGCCTGGACATTGGCGAAGCCGCAGCCGAACAGGGCCGTCGCCCTGTCGATCGCAAGCTGCTCGGCGATGTCGACATACTGGCAGCCGCCATAATAGCGCCGGCCGGGATAGCCCTCGGCATATTTGTTGGTGAGCACCGAGCCTGCGGCGTCGAGCACGGCGCGGCTGACGATGTTTTCAGACGCGATCAGCTCGATCTCGTTCTGCTGACGGTCGAGTTCCTGGGCGACGGCAGCGGCGAGTTCGGGATCGGTGTCCGCGAGGCTCGCCTCGAAGAACGTCCGCCGTTCCGGGCTGATGTCCCTGGTCTGCAACACGATGGCGACCCTCCCAAGGGGCGATTTGGTGGACGCTGGTTCTGGCTTCGGCGACCGCAACGCAGCGTTCTTGAGTTAAGAGTATGGTGTGCAGGGGAAGCTCTCAATCTCGAAAATGGGAATGTTCCTGCAATATGGGAAAAAGTTTTTGCTATATTTTTCAGTTTGTTATTTGATTTTTTCAAAATAAATTCTCGATTCTGGGAAAGATCGCGCCATATAAAAACGTGTGATTCCTGTGCTATCGGTGAGGGAGGCAGTGATGGCGACGAGCCGGGTCGGGCGGCGCGAGCCGACGCAGCAGCGGAGCGGAACGCGGCCGAAGGAGGCAGGCGGCATCCAGGTGCTGGAGCGGGCGATCGGCATCATGGAGGCGGTCGCGGCGGTGGACGGCATCACGCTGACCTCGCTCGCCCATCAGACCGGGACGACCACCTCGACCGCCCATCGCATTCTGACAACCCTCGAGGCCAACGGCTTCGTCACCATGGACCGGGAGCGCAAGCTCTGGTTCATCGGGGTCACGGCATTTCAGGTCGGCGCCGGCTTTTTGCGCAATCGTAAGGTGGTCGATCTCGCGCGTCCGCTGATGCGTGACCTGATGGCCGAGACCGGTGAGTCCGTGAATCTCGGCATCGAGGACAACGGCGCCATCGTCTATCTCGCCCAGATCGAGTGCCACAATCCGATCCGCGCGTTTCATCGCCCGGGCACACGCACCATGATTCACTCCTCAGCGATGGGCAAGGCGATCCTCGCGTCCTGGTCGGATCAGGCGATCAAGAAGCTGATGGAGAAGGTCGGCATGCCCGGCTTCACCCGGAAGACGCTGACCAACGACCGCCGCTTCTTCGCGGATCTCGAGAAGACGCGCGAGCGCCAATGGGCGTTCGACGACGAGGAGGCGACCATCGGCATGCGCTGCGTCGCCGCCGCCGTCTACAACGAGTTCAGCGAGGTGGTCGCGGCGGTCTCGATCTCCGGGCCGACGACCCGGCTCACCTATGACCGCATCGGCGAGCTCGGCCCCAGGATCAAGCGCGCCGCCGCCGAGATGACCGCGGCTATTGGCGGCGAGCCGCCGGAGGCGTGATCACGAACGGGCCGGCGCCCGGCGGCATCACCGCCTGGTCGGCGGCAGCCCTGATGATCACCTGCGAGCGGCGCTCGTCCTCGCGCTCGTCGTCATCATCGTCATCGCCGCAGCGGATGAGCACGCTGAGCGCGATCATGCCGAGGGCGGCGATGGTTTTCCTCTGCAGGGACAGCGTCGATCCTCCCGGGATGATGGATTTCGGCCGAGTTTATCACACTCCCGCGGTGATTTCCTCCCCGTCGGCCTGCGCCACCGCGGCCATGAACGCCCGGAGCTTGCCGGCATCGAGGCGATCACCGGTGCGCACGCCGCTGCAGAGATCGACGCCGAACGGCCGGACCTGACGGATCGCCTCGCCGACATTGTCGGGGGTCAGGCCGCCTGCGAGAAACACCGGGCAGGAGCAAGCCGCAACGATCGCCCGGCTGACCTCCCAGTCATGGGTGCGCCCGGTGCCGCCCAGCTCCTTCACCTCGGCCGAAGGTCGCCCCGAGTCCAGAAGCAAGGCATCGGCCTGCCCGGCCGCTTCGGCAGCGGCGGCGACGCTCGCCTCGCCGTCGACATGGATCACCTGGACCAGGCGCCGGCTCGGCAGCGCCGCGCGGATGATCGGGTAGGCGTCGGGCTCGACCTGATCGACCAGCTGCAGGGTGTCGACGCGGCAGCGGCGGGCATGGTGCACGATCCGATCGGCGGCGGTCTCGCTGGTGAGGAGGAAGGTCGAGACCGGCGGCGGCACCCTGTCGACGATGTCCGAAATGAGATCGTCGCCGATCACGCCCGGACCGCTCGGCATATGGCCGACCAGCCCGAGCGCATCGGCGCCTTCCGCGATCGCGAGCGCCGCCTCCTCGAGCGAGCTGATGCAGCAGATCTTGATGCGGGTGCGTCTCATCCTCTGCGTCGCAGGCTAGGCCGCCTTGGCGTCCGCCACGTCGCGCCCCGCCCAGGCGAGCCACATGGCGGCCGTCCAGGAGAAATCGCCGCCGCCGCAGGCCTCGCCGGTCATTGGGTGAAAATACTCGTAAAAGCCGGAGTCTCCGATCAGCCGGCGGCTGTCCCGCCTGATGCGCTCGGCAAGCGCCGTCTGCCCGCATTCGGCAAGCCCGCGGGCGATCATGTAGTTCAGCACCATCCATACCGGCCCCAGCCAGTAGCGCTTGGGCTCGAAGCGCGCATGCGCCGGATCGAGGCTCGGAAAGGCGTAGCCGACCGCCGCGCAGATGCGCGTCAGATGATCGACCATCGCCTGGCGCTGCTCGGCCGAGCCGGCGCCGGCGTAGAACGCCAGGGCGGACGCCGAGGTCACCGCGTCCGCGAAGTCGCCCGTCCTCAGATCACGCGCGCAGAACGCGCGGATCTCCGGGTTCCAGATCCGGTCGGTGCCGGCCTCGCTCAGCTCCAGCCAGGCGCCGATCTCATCCGCAGCCTCGATCTCGCCGAAGCGCTCGGCCAGCGCCAGGAGATCGCGATCGGCGCGCATCAGGATGAAGTGGATGCCGGGATCGGCGACGAAGAACGGCCCCATGCGCGCGATCTTCTCCTGGTCCCAGCCGGCCTCGCGGCCGAACTTCACCAGGGTCAGAAAGCGGTCATACTGCTCCTGCTTCGGCCGCTGCTCGGCGTCGATATGGGCGGTGTCGCGGCGCTGGTAGCTGCCGAGATCGGGGGCGACCTGCACGCGACGCATGGCATCGTCCCAGTCGGCGCTGTTGTCGCGCCCTGACTCCCAGGGATGGACCACGCCGATTACGCCAAGGCCGTCCGGATCGCGCTCGCGGTGGAACCAGCGGTGATAGGCGAGCAGCTTCGCGAAGAGCGCACGCCCGCGGCGTTCACCGTCTTCCGCGCCTGCGTCCACCAGCTCGCGCACCACGGTCGCGGCGACCGGCGGCTGGGAGTGACCGGAGGACGCCATCGGACCCTTGGCCTGCCAGACCGCGGGGCCGGGAAAGTAGTCGGGGTCATCCCGGCGAAACAGGATGTGGGGGACCATGCCGTTCGCCCACTGTCCCTCGAACAGCAGCTCGATCTCGCGCCACGCCCGGTCCAGATCGAAGGTGGCGAAGCCCAGCGCCACGAACGCGCTGTCCCAGTTCCATTGATACGGGTAGAGCCTGGAGGTGGGGACGGTGTAGCCGCCCCGGTCGTTCTTTCTCAAAATATCGATCGCTTCGCGATCGCGGTCCGCCTGCACGTTTCTTATCCTTTCACACTGCCGGCAGTAAGGCCGGCTACCAAAAAGCGCTCGAAATATAGGAAGAGAAAGAGCACAGGAACAGTCGCGACCACGGCGCCGGCCATCAGATGCTGGCGCGGCACCTCCGAGGAGTTGAGCGAGACCACGCCGCGCGACAACGTGAAGATGTCAATATTGTCCAGAAACATGAAGGCAAACAGAAATTCGTTCCAGGCGATCATGAAAACATAGAGGGCGACCGAGGCGAGCGCCGGCAAGGAGAGCGGCAATGTGACGCGCAGGATCACGCCGATGCGCGTCAGCCCATCGACCATCCCCGCCTCCTCAAGCTCCGAGGGCAGGCCGCGGAAATAGCCCTGCAGCATGTACACGGCGACCGGGATGGTGGTCGCGGGATAGACGACCATCAGGCCGAGCAGCGTGTCGCGCAGGCCGAGCTGCGAGAACACCGCATAGAGCGGGATCACCAGGATGATCGCCGGCACCATGTAGATGAGCAGGATCGACTGGGAGAGAAAGGCCTGACCCGGAAAGCGCAGCCGCGCCACTGCATAGGCGCCGGGGATTGAGAAGGCGAGCGTGACGACAACCGTGCAGATCGAGACCAGCGCGGAATTCAAAAGAAAGCTGCCGAAGTGATATTGAGTGAAAAGCTCGATATAGCTTCGGAACAGCGAGGCCGTCCCCTGGGTCAGGTCGATCGAGTAGTCGAGCGGGTTTTGCAGGAGCTCGCGCTGGCTCTTCAGGCTGGTCATCACCATGACGTAGAAGGGCAGCGCCACCAGGACGGTGAAGAAGACGAAGCCCAGTCCCTTCAGCATGCGGATCAGCAGCTCTTCGAGCTGATAGCGCGGCAAATGTCCGCCCGGCACGCTGCCGAGACAGAGATCGATCGAGGCCCAGGTCAAGGCGGCGAAGGCGGCCAGGCACAGCAGCTGATATAGCCGCTGCTCACCTGCAGGCAGGCCAAGCGGCCGACCGGCGGTCAGCACCAAAAGCAGCAGGAGGATGGCGGCCGCCGGAATGTATTTGAAGCGCCGCGTTCGCCGCTCCGGCGCCATGGCCATATAGATCGCCGCACTGCCCAGGCCGGAAAGCGCTGCCGCACCGATCGGCGGCACGGTGACCGCCCCGGAGATCAGCATGAACAGAATGCCGATCACCAGCATCCAGACGGCACCCCAGATGAGGCCGGTGACGATGCCTGCAAGAAAACCGCGCCCGATCGCCATCAGCCCTCGTCCTTCGGCGAGAAGCGGATGAACAGGATCGCGAACACCAGCAGCACGATGAACACGACCACGGCGACCGCAGCCCCGGCGCCCAGGTTCGAGACCGCAAACCCTTGTTCATAGACGTCGACGGTCAAAGTCCGGGTGCCGGCGCCCCCGCCGGTGAGCAGAAAAATGTCGTCGAACTTGTTGAAGGTCCAGATGAAGCGCAGGAGGAACAGCACCGCGAGGATGCCGGCGAGCTGCGGCAGCGAGATGTGCCAGAACTGCTGGAGCGGCGTCGCCCCGTCGATCTCGGCGGCTTCATACATGTCCGAGGGGATCGACTGCATGCGCGCCAGGATGAAGAGGAAGGACAGCGGGAAATAGCGCCAGGCCTCGAAGGCGATCACGGTGGTGAGCGCCACCGGAAACTCGACGGTCAGCCCGAAAACGTCGATCGGCACCGAGCGCTGGCCGAAGAAATTGATCGGCTGGTCGGCCGCGCCGACCTGCCGGAGCACGGCGTTCAGCGTGCCGGAGAACGGATCGAGCAGGATCACCCAGGTGAAGGCGACCGCGATCACCGGTGCGACATAAGGGAACAGAAAGAGACCGCGCAGAAAACTGCGGCCGGGAAAGGCGGTGTTCAGGAGCTGCGCTGCGAACAGCCCGAGCAACAGGGCGCCGCCCGTGCCGAAGATGGTGTAATAGAGCGAGATCCGAAGCACGCTCCAGAAGTCCGACGAGGCGAAGATGCGTCGGTAGTTGTCGAGCGTGAACAGGCCGGATGTCAGAATATTGTCCGCCCTGCCGGTCAGCAGCGGCTCGCTGTCGCGCGGATTGACGGGATCGTCGAGATAGGCCTGGCCGGCGACGGCCGGCAGCGTCAGCTCGCCTCGATAGCCGGGTTCGAAATCGCCGAGCGCGCAGCGAAGGGTCCGCCCCTCCAGCGTGCAGCGCTCATCCAGTTCCCGCACCTCGAGCCCATCGGGCAAGACATCCTCCAGGACCACGTCGCCGATCGCCTTGTCGGGCGTGGAGCTTCGGAGGCGGTATTGCAGTTCCACCTCGTCGCCGACCGCCTCAGCCTTGCCGCGCAGGCGCTCATTGGCGATCGGTGCTGGTGCTCGCAGATCGCCGAGGGTCACCGGCTTGAAGCTGATCCAGAAATTCGCGATCAGCGGAAACAGCACGATCGCCAGCACCATCAGGAAGGTCGGTGCGAGCATGCCGTAGGCGAGCCACATCTCGCGCTTCGCCATGGCGCCAAGGCCGGGCGGCGGTGCGGATGCGGATCGACGGGGCAATTCGGCCATGGCGACGCGGCTCTTCGTTACGTCTCTTAAGCAACTCCCTGACGATCTTGGCCGAACTCTCGCAAAGGCTTCAACCCGTCTCAGCTTCCGCCGCAGCGTCCCAAGGTGACGAGGTCCAAGTCAACGGAGCGGGCCGCGCCCGCCCGCTATTCGGCGGCGAGCTGATCGCCGACATTGAACTGCAGATCGGCGAGCCGCGCATAGAGGCCGCCCTGCTCGATCAGCTCGTGGTGATTGCCGGTGGCGACCACCCTGCCCTCGTCCATCACCACGATCCGATCGGCATTGAGGACGGTGGCGAGGCGATGGGCGATGACCAGGCTGGTGCGGCCCTGGCGCAGACGTTCCAGCGCCTCCTGCACCAGCCGCTCGCTTTCGGCATCGAGGGAGCTGGTCGCCTCGTCCAGGAGCAGCAGGGCCGGATCGCGCAGGACCGCGCGGGCAATCGCGATACGCTGGCGCTGGCCGCCGGAAAGCCGGACACCCTTTTCGCCGAGAAAGCTGTCGAAGCCGTCCGGCAGATCCTCGATGAAGCCGGTGGCCGCGGCCGCCGCAGCCGCGGCGCGCACCTCCTCATCGCCGGCATCGGGGCGGCCATAGCGGATATTGTCCCAGGCATTCGCGGAAAAAATCACCGGCTCCTGGGGCACGAGGCCGATCTTGCTGCGAAGGTCGACGGGATCGACATCCCGAAGATTGACCCCGTCAAAGGTCAGGCGCCCGGCCTCGGGGTCGTAGAAGCGCATGAGAAGCTGGAAGATCGTCGTCTTGCCGGCACCTGACGGGCCGACCAGCGCCACGGTCTCGCCCGGCTGCACCGCGAGGTCCAGCCCCTGGAGCACGCGGCGCTCGGCATCGAGCGGATAGGCGAAGCTGACGCCTTCGAAGCTGACGGCCCCTTTCGACGGCGACGGCAAAGGCATCGGCTCGGCTGGTGCCGCGATCAGGGGCCGCGTGTCCAGCAGGTCGAACAGGCGCTCGGTGGCGCCTGCCGCCCGCTGCAGGTCGCCCATGATCTCTGCAAGCCCGCCCGCGGCACTCGCCACCACCGAGGCATAGAACACGAAGGAGGCGAGCTCGCCGCCGGTGATCGTGCCGGCCAGCACGTCCCGGCCACCGATCCAGAGCACCACGACGATCGCACCGAACACCAGGGAGATCACCGCCGCAGCGAGCATCGAACGCGCCCACGCATAGCCGGTCGCCGCCCCGAACGCCGCCTCGGTCAACCGATGGAACGTGGCACGTTCCCGGCTTTCCTGGGCGAAGGCCTGCACCGTGTGCACGGCGTTCAGCGTCTCCTCGCCATGGCTGGAAAGATCGCCGATCCGGTCCTGCGCCGCACGCGACAGGACGCGCACCTTGCGGCCGATCACCACGATCGGCACCACCACCAGCGGCACCACCACGAGAATCAGCAGGGTCAGCTTCAGATTGGTGACGAACAGGAGAGCGAGGCCGCCGAACAGCAAAAGAACGTTGCGCAGCGCCTGGGAGAGCGACGCGCTGATCACGCTCTGCACCACTGAGGTGTCGGCGGTCAGCCGGGACAGCACCTCGCCGGTGCGCGTCACCTCGAAAAAGCCGGGCGACAGGCGGACCACATGGCCATAGAGGTCCTTCCTGAGATCCGCGACCAGCCGCTCGCCGAGCCAGGTGACCAGATAGGCGCGCGCGAAGGTGGCGATGGCCAGCACGACCACGACGATCAGCGCCGCCTTGAGCGCATGATCCAGGGCGCCGGCATGGCCCGCACCGAAGGCGCCGTCGATCAGATAGCGAAAGCCCGCACCGAAGGCGAGCACCGAGCCTGCCGCCACGACCAGGGCCACGAGGGTCAGGGCGACCTGGAGACGATAAGATCGGAGATAACGCCCGAGACGACCAAGCGCCTTGAGATTGCGGCTGCCGGCGCGGTCCGCCCCTTCTTTCGACAGCGACTGTCGTGCTCCTCTCATCAAACTCCCTTTGCGCTGGCACTGTCAGTCCGGTGGTGCCGTCGTCCGCAGAAGAGCTCTGCAGAGGGCGCGACACCGCCCTGACAAACGACGACGCCGGCCATTTCTTCCGGAAACGGCACGACAAAAAGGCCCGGCACCCCTTGCGAGGCCCCGCTCCTTTGGCTATATACCGCCGGTCGCATGAAGGAGAAAGCGGGTGAAGAAGGATATTCATCCAGATTATCACGAGATCACGGTCGTGATGACCGACGGCTCGACGTTCCAGACGCGCTCGACTTATGGCGAGCCGGGGGGAACGCTGACCCTGGATATCGACCCGCTCGTCCACCCCGCCTGGACCGGCGATCGCTCGCGCATGCTCGAGCGTGGCGGCCAGGTGGACAAGTTCAACAAGCGCTTCCAGAGCTTCCGCCGCAAGAAAAGCTGAGGGCCGACGTCATGAAAATCAGAAACTCCCTGAAATCGGCCAAGAAGCGCGACAAGAACTGCCGCATCGTGCGTCGCAAGGGCCGCGTCTACGTGATCAACAAGTCCAACCCCCGCATGAAGACTCGCCAAGGCTGATTTTTCGGACATGCCTCGATCGAGGCGGGGTGGAGGCGGTGCCTATGGGTGCCGCCTTTTTTGATGCCCGCTTTCCAGAAGATGCCCTGTTAAGGCGCGACTGGCTCCCATCTGCCGGGCGATCGCCTTCGTCGTCTTGCCACCCTCCCCCAACCCCCCAGCGTTTCCGCCATTTTCGGTCCGGGTTCTGGTAAACGAAGTCTTACCCGTTGATGGAAAGTTTACCGTGCCTTGGTGATGGGTGTGAAGATTTGGGTGGCATTATGGGGAGCATGGAAAGAGAGCCCACCACCGCCGAAAACGCCGAGGCCCGCTGGATGGCCGGAGCAAAAAAGACGCCCGCGACGAGCGCGGGCGCGAGGCTGGGGGGCAACGAACGGGATCAGGACTTGGAGAACAGGCCGGCGGCGGAGGCGACCTTCGCAGACGCGGCGGCATGGGCCCAGCGAGCCTGCTCGTTGACCGAGTAGTAGGGAGCGTACTCGGTCACCTCGGCCTGCGAACGGACCTTGCCGTTGACGTTGTCGAGGATGAAGACCTCGCCATCGACATAGGCGGCGAGAATGGCGTGAGCCAGGTTCTGCTTCATATCCTTCACGACCACCAGACGCAGCTGATCGGCGCTGAAGCCCATCTGGCGCAGCGTGACGTATTTGGCGATCGCGTAATCCTCGCAATCCCCTGAACGGCTGAAGAACTCGGCGGGCGACGCCCAGTAGTCGCTGGTCTTGTAGTTGGCGTCGTCGGTGCGGTAGCGCCACTGATTGACGAAGCCGTTGACCGCCTCGAGCTGGGCGCGCTGGGCCTTGCCCTTGTTCGCCTTGATCATCGCCTGCCAGGCCTTGACGGCCTTGGAGCCGCTTTTGGCGTAGGTCTTCTGCTCCTTGGCGATCTTGGCGAGCGCTGCCTTCCACTTGGGCAGGGCGTCGAGATCGTTGGTGCGGTATTCGACGGTGTTGAAGAGGGCGGGGGACTGGGCCTGGGCGGGGGTCGCGACGGTGGCGGCGAGGGCGGCGACGGCGGCGAAGGCGAGTTTGGCGAAGGTGTTCATTGCGGCGTTACCCCATGTCTTTGGTCTTGTTGAGACCAAAGTAAGGGGTTACCGCTTAACGACTTTTTTATTTTCTTTCTTAGGTTTTCTTTACCCTAGGCAAATATTGCCTATCTTGTTGAAAACATTGCCGCATCGACCGGCAATTTTTTCCAACTTTTTTCATGGGACCAGACTATCAAACGGACATTGAAGACCTTTCATGACTTGTGATTAATTCTTCGTTATCAGGTTATACTTCAATAACCAAGAAAAGATCCGTGGGTAGTCGGTCGATACACCACCCCGCCCGCAGCCCCCCCTACGCCCGAAAACCTGGCCGCATACCGCCTCCCCAGGCCCCACCGGTCCAAGTCCATGAAGTGGCCATGCCACCCGCAAACGGTTTGACGCGGCCCGTGCGCCGACCCATCATGCCCGGAGACGCGCTGCGCTGCAGTCCGGCATGCGGATGAGGACCGATCGATGAAAATGCCAGAGCCCAGGGGAGAGAGCCTCGCCAAGCGTGACCAGGTGATCGCGGCTCTTCGGCGGATCGTGCCGGGCGAAGGCGTGATCGCGACCGAGGACGAGCTGCGCGCCTATGAATGCGACGGGCTGTCCGCCTATCGCGCCCTGCCCATGGCCGTGGTCCTGCCCTCGACCACCGCGCAGGTCTCGGCCATTCTCAAATTCTGTGACCGGGAAAGCATCCATGTGGTGCCGAGGGGTGCCGGCACGTCGCTCTCCGGCGGTGCGCTGCCGGTGACCGACGGCATCGTGCTCGGTCTCGGCAAATTCAACAAAATCCTCGACATCGACTACGCCAACCGCACGGTGACCGCCCAGCCCGGCGTGACCAATCTCGGCATCACCAACGCCGTGCAGCATGCAGGCTTCTATTACGCTCCCGATCCCTCCTCGCAGATCGCCTGCTCGATCGGCGGCAACATCGCCGAGAATTCGGGCGGCGTGCATTGCCTGAAATACGGGCTGACCACCAACAATGTGCTCGGCCTGGAAATGGTGCTGCCGAACGGCGATATCCTGCGACTTGGCGGCAAGCATCTGGATGCGGCCGGTTACGACCTGCTGGGGCTGATGACTGGCTCCGAAGGCCTCCTGGGTGTGGTCACCGAGGTCACCGTGCGCATCCTGAAAAAGCCGGAAACCGCGCGCGCCATGCTCATGGGCTTTCCCACCAGCGAGCAGGGCGGGGACTGCGTTGCCGCGATCATCGCCGCCGGCATCATCCCGGGCGGCCTCGAGATGATGGACCGTCCCGCCATCCACGCCGCCGAGGATTTTTGTCATCCCGGTTATCCGCTGGACGTCGAGGCGCTTTTGATCTGCGAGCTGGACGGACCGAAGGTCGAGGTCGACCATCTGATCGACACGGTCTCGGCGGTCGCCCGCCAGCATGGTGCCGTCGGCATCAAGGTCAGCGAGAACGAGGAGGAACGCCAGCGTTTCTGGCTCGGACGCAAGGCCGCTTTCCCGGCGATCGGCCGCATTTCACCGGACTATTACTGCATGGACGGCACCATCCCGCGGAAGATGCTGCCCCATGTGCTGAAGCGCATGGCCGAAATGTCGGAAAAATACGGCCTTCGCGTCGCCAACGTCTTCCATGCCGGCGACGGCAATCTGCATCCGCTGATCATGTATGACGCCAATGTCCCGGGCGAGCTCGAAAGGACCGAGGAATTCGGCGCCGAAATTCTTAAACTTTGTGTAGAAGTCGGTGGAGTCCTTACCGGCGAGCACGGGGTCGGCGTCGAGAAGCGGGATCTGATGCCGGTGCAGTTCGGCGAGGACGACCTCAACCAGCAGCAGCGCGTCAAATGCGCCTTCGACCCCACCCAGATCCTGAACCCGGGCAAGGTTTTTCCCAAGTTGCACCGCTGCGCCGAACTGGGGCGCATGCATGTGCACCGGGGCGAAGTGCGCTTTCCAGACTTGCCGCGGTTTTGATCCACGCGGCGGTCACGAAGCGGCAAGAAGCGCGCCAGCGCCTTCAAAAAGAATCCGCGGCCTGGAAGGCATGCGCGTGCCGCGGATCGAGTTGGCCGAAAAGATTCAGTCTTCCGCAAGGTCCACTTCGAACGGCCTGACCGCCTGAACCAGGAGGCGCAGGGCTGCAGTCAGCCCGTCCTGGTCCCGAAGACGAAAGGCGGTCGCCGCCAGGACGGCCGTGGTGATCAAGGACTGGAACGACTCGTGGTCGAGAGCACCGTTGTCGTTTTTTTGAACAAACTCGGCTGATGGCCGTTCGTTGAGACCGATAGTGCCGTTCCGGACGCTCTTCCTGCTCGATTTGGTCATAGCAAGTTCCTTTGGAACAGTCCTATGGAGTCCGTCGCGTTCGTCATCCTTTCTAAAAAATCGCCCCCGACGGCACGGGCCGGCGGGGGCGAATAGAGGGAGGGAGGCACCGTCTGACTTGACTTCTCCTTTGTAACGAACGGCGCAGCAAGAATCAACAAAAAAGTTAATATCTATAGTTCAATTAACTTATAAGTAGAAAATCTGCATGGAAAAAACGAGCACACCCGCGGCCGACAGCGACCGTATACAGCCAGGCTGCAGGCGTGAAGGCTCGGAGGATTCAGTTCAGATCGAGATTGGTCGCCAGGAATTTGGCCAGCTCATACTGCATGCCCGCATCGAGCTCGAAGGCGACATTGGTGCGATTGTCGGCGACATTGACCACGCGTCCGAGCAGCGGCTGGCCCAGCCGGTCGCTGTGCAGCTCGACCATGCGGCCGAGCGCCGACGGAATCGCCGGCTCCAGCCCAGCACCTTTGGGCGAGATGTTGCAGATCAGGCACATCCAGGCTCCGCCGTCGAACTGCAGCTTCGCCGGGATCTGGCTGGACAGGCGCCGGTGGCGCCGTTGTTCTGTCGGATCGTCTGAATTCCACGTCATGCCATCAACCAGACCGTCGGTTGCACCTATCCCATAGCAGCAAGCCTGCCCCTTCTACGCCTCAAAGCTGAAGGAAGAGTTAACCTAAAGTCGAAATTTTCACACCAAATTCAATAAATCGGACAGAATCCGCCGGCGTCAACAGTTTTCGCCGGCGCAGGCGAGCCTGGCGGCGGCCAGCCAGAGCCTTTGGCACGGCCTGGTTTTGTGCTAGAGAGCCGGATTTGGCGGCTGAATCCAGACAAAGCGCAGCAACGTGATCGAGACGGACTGAGAAGCGATGGCGGGACATTCCCAATTCAAGAACATCATGCACCGAAAAGGGCGCCAGGACGCCAAGCGGGCGAAAACCTTCATGCGCCTGGTGCGCGAGGTGCAGGTCGCTGCGAAGATGGGCGGCGCCGACGCCTCCGCCAATCCGCGTCTAAGGTCGGCGCTCGCCGCGGCACGCGCCGCCAACGTGCCCAAGGACAATATCGAGCGCGCGATCAACAAGGGGTCCGGCGCCGACAGCGAGAACTACGAAGAGGTGCGCTACGAGGGCTATGGGCCCGGCGGCGTCGCCGTGATCGTCGAGACGCTCACCGACAACCGCAACCGCACCGCCGCCGAGATGAGAACGGCCTTTTCCAAGCTCGGCGGCTCGCTCGGCGAGACCAACAGCGTCAGCTTCCAGTTCGACCGCATCGGCGAGATCCACTACCCCGCCGAAGCCGGCGACGCCGACACCGTGCTCGAAGCCGCGATCGAAGCCGGCGCCGAGGACTGCCAGTCCGACGACAGCGGCCACCACATCACCTGCGCGCCCGATGACCTCAACGCGGTCCGCGAGGCCCTCGAAGGCTCCCTCGGCGAGGCCGACGAGGCGCGCCTCGGCTGGCGCCCGCAGGTCACTGTGCCGATCAACGAGGACCAGACCGCGACGATGCTGAAGCTGCTGGATCAGCTCGACGACAATGACGACGTCCAGCGCGTCACCGCCAATTTCGAAGCCGACGACGAGGTCCTGGAACGCCTCTCCGCCTAGGTGGTGCGACCACCTCGTTGACTTGGACCGCCTCTGCCTGGCCCGACGGTTTGCGCCCCGGTTTTCCTGTGTAGGAGTGCCATGATCCGACGACAGAAGACCACAGCACCGATGGTCGACGCTTCGGGCCGCGCCCGATGATTCTGCTGGGGCTCGATCCCGGGCTGCAGCGCACCGGCTGGGGCGTGATTTTTTCGCGCGAGAATGTGATCAGCTTTCGCGCCGCCGGCGTGGTCACCTCGGACCCGGCCGATCCGCTCGCCGAGCGCCTGGATGCGCTCTATCGGGGCCTGAAAGACGTGGTGGAGAATTTTGCGCCCGATGCCGCGGCGGTCGAGGAGACCGTGATCAACAGGAATGCCGGCTCCTCGCTCAAGCTCGGCCAGGCGCGCGGCGTGGCGCTGCTGGCCGCTGCCCATGCCGGCGTGCCGGTCACCGAATATGCCTCGAAGACGGTGAAGCGCGCGGTGGTCGGCACCGGCGGCGCACAGAAAGGACAGGTGGCGATGATGGTCCAGACCCTGCTGCCGAGCGCTGGCCCGGTCAAAGGCGATGCCGCCGATGCGCTCGCCGTCGCCATCTGCCACGCCCATCACCGCACCTCCCTCATGCGCATGCTCGATACGGCGCTGGAGCCCGGCCGATGATCGCGCATCTGAAAGGCCTGGTGTTCGAGATCGGCACCGACGCGGTGATCGTCGACGTCCATGGCGTCGGTTATCTTCTACTGCCTGGCCTGGACTTCCGCCCACCTCCTCGCCCGGCGACGCCGTCGCCCTGCACGTCGAGACCCAGTCCAAGGCGGAGAGCCTGACCCCTACGGCTTCGTATGGCGCCGAGCGCGCCTGGTTCCGCCTCCTCCAGACCGTCCAGGGAGTCGGCGCCCGCGTTGCGCTTGCTCTCCTCTCCGCCCTCACCCCCGACCAGCTCGCCCAGGCGATCATGGCCAAGGACAAGGCCGCCTTCACCCGGGCGAGCGGCGTCGGCCCGCGCCTCGCCCAGCGCCTGATCAGCGAGCTGCAGAGCAAGATTGGCGAGCTGCCGACAGCATCCGTGGTCACGCTGCCAAGTTCGGCAGGTGCCGCCGGCACCGCCGGCACTGCGGGGCCGTTGGAGGATGCGGCGTCCGCCCTGGTCAATCTCGGCTACGGACGAAGCGAGGCCCATGGCGCCGTGGCCAAGGCCATCGCCGGGCTCGGCGAGGAGGCCGACGTCGAGGCGCTGATCCGCGCCGGGCTGAAGGAGCTGACGGCACCCCTGCAGGGCGGGGCCTCACGATGAGCGGGCAGGACGCGCGGGATATCCTGATCGCCAACGGCTTCGATCGCTATCACCTCTTGACCGCCGCGGTCGAAGTCGAGCGCCGCGGCCGCCTGGAGCGCTGCATCGCCGGCTTCTACCCCACGCGAAGGCTGCGCAGGCTCGGTCTGCGGCACTGGAGCAGAACGGCAAGGCTGCTGGACCGGAAGGTCGCGTTGCCGGATGAACGCCCGTCACCATGCCGATCCTGAAACCGCCGGGCATTTCGGCGGCTGGCTGCTCGCGAACGCTGCGTCGCCAGCAGCAGACGGCGCTTCGCCGTGAACGCGCGGCGCTTCGTGTAGACCTCGCGGGCCACGCTCTATCACTACCGCAGCGGCCGGTCATGCGTCCGCGGCGGCGGCAGCGGCGTGGCATGGCGACCCTGGCCGACCACCTGATCGCCCATCCCGGCGTGCTCGCTCATCTGGTGCAGAACCAGGACGGCTGCCGGCCGCGGAGAACAGGGACCGGTGTCGCACACCTGGCGGCATGTGATGCACGATCTCCGCCATGCCGGATCGCGTCCTGGTGAACTCCGATTTCGTCAAGGACACCTTCGTCCACCAGGGATGGGACCGACGCGCATCGACGTGACTCATCTGGGCCTGGACGACTTTTTGACTTGCTCGAGGCGCGAGCCGCGCCAGGGCCGGACTTCTTCCGATGAAACGCTGCGTTTGGTGTTCGCGGGTGCTTTCGAACAAAGCAGGCGCTGATCATCTGGCGCAGCGCCTGAACGCCTCAACGTGATATCCCCGGACGCTGGAGCTGATCGGCCCGATCGACGAGGCGATGACGGCGAGGCACGAGCGCTTTCTCGCCGACCCGCGCGTCGCGGTCGTCGGCCGGGTCGGACGCGGCGAGCTCGCCGAGCGTTTGGGCATGGCCGATATCTTTCTGTTTCCCTCCCTCGCCGAGGGCTCGGCACGCGTGGTGTTCGAAGCCCTCGCCGCCGGCTGCTTCGTGGTCACCACCAGCAACAGCGGCTCGATCGTCGAGGACGGCAAGCACGGCTTGATCGTTAGACCGGATGATCCGGCGACGACCGCAGACGCCCTCCGCCGCGCGCATGCCGATCGCCAGATGGTCCGAAAGATCGGCGAGGCCAACCGCGCCGTGGTCCGCGACCACTATCGGCAAAGCCGCTATGGCCAGGCGCTGATGGACGTCTATGATCGCCTGCTCACGGGTCGCCGACCCGAGGGCAAACGAGAGGCTGCGTGATCATGGCCATGGCAAGTCAATCAGCTGGCGATGCCAGCAGGCTGGTGAGTGCGGAGGCGGCGGAGAACGATGCGGATGTCTCGCTGCGCCCGAAGCGCCTCGATCAGTTCATCGGCCAGGCGCAGCTCAGGACCAATCTCCGCGTGTTCATCGAGGCGGCGAAGCACCGCCAGGAAGCGCTCGATCACACGCTGTTCGCAGGACCTCCCGGGCTCGGCAAGACCACGCTTGCCCAGATCGTCGCATCAGAGCTCGGCGTCGGCTTTCGCATGACCTCGGGGCCGGTGATCGCGCGGCCGGGCGATCTCGCCGCCCTCCTGACCAATCTCCAGCACCGGGACGTGCTGTTCATCGACGAAATCCACCGTCTGAGCCCGGTCGTCGAAGAAGTCCTCTACCCGGCGATGGAGGATTTCCAACTCGACCTGATGATCGGCGAGGGGCCGGCGGCGCGCTCGGTTCGGATCGATCTCCAGCCCTTCACCCTGGTCGGCGCCACCACCCGCACCGGCCTTCTGACCACGCCGCTGCGCGACCGCTTCGGCATCCCCCTTCGCCTCGACTTCTACACCCACGACGAGCTCATGCTGATCGTCAGCCGCGGGGCGCGGCTCCTGGACTTGGACCTTGCCCCGGACGGGTCGGCGGAGATTGCCAGGCGGTCGCGCGGCACGCCCCGGGTGGCCGCGCGCCTTCTGCGCCGCGTGCGCGACTTCGCCACCGTGTCCGGCGTGGATCTCGTCGATGCCGGGATGGCGGATCAGGCGCTGACCAATCTCGATGTCGACCGGCTCGGGCTCGACAGCATGGACCGGCGCTATCTGCGCTGCATCGCCGAGAACTACGACGGCGGGCCCGTGGGTATCGACACCATGGCGGCGGCGCTGTCCGAGCAGCGGGACACGCTGGAGGACGTGGTCGAGCCGTTCCTCCTGCAGCAGGGCCTCCTGCAGCGCACGCCGCGCGGCCGCTTTCTGACGCGGCTTGCCTGGGAGCATCTGAAGCTTTCGCCGCCCAGGGACCGCCCGCAGGACGACGATCTGTTCAGCGGCCTCGATGCCGACGGCGGCTGAGGCGGTGGCCGGCAAACGGGTGTCCGCGGCCGAACGCATGCTTGGCCACCAGTTCCCGCTTCGCGTCTATTACGAGGACACCGATGCCGGCGGCATCGTCTACTATGCCAACTACCTGAAGTTCGCCGAACGTGCGCGCACGGAAATGCTGCGCGAGCTCGGCTTCAGCCATGGTGATCTCCATCACACCCAGAGCCTGGGCTTCGTGGTACGGCGTTGCTGTGTCGAGTACCGTCATTCTGCAAGGCTGGACGAGTCACTGACCGTTCAGACTCTGATCGCTACGATCCGCGGCGCCTCCTTCGATCTGCGGCAGCTGATCTGGAGAGACGAGCGGATCACCGCCTCGCTCGAGGTGACGCTGGCGATGGTCGACGGGCGTGGCCGGGCGGCGCGTCTGCCCAAGTCGTTGATTGCGGCGCTGACGCCACAATATAGAGTTGGAAAGTGAGGAAAGGCGGTTGCGGCGAGCTTCTGGCTTGACACTTACGGGTGAGAAGGGCTTTTCATCGTTCGGCTATGACTAGGCTTCGCATCCGTTCATCCGCCTTCGCTGATGCGGCACCCCCTCACAATTCGTAGCGCCAGGCGAGGCCCCGGGACGACTGTGACAGAGCACAGGATGACAGCATGGCAGCAGACAGCACGATCGCGACATTAGGCCTGGGCGGCGACGAAGTGATCGGCCTCAGCATCTGGTCGCTGGTCGGTCAGGCGGACCCGATCGTCAAGGGCGTCATGCTGATCCTGCTTCTGGCCTCGCTCTGGTCCTGGACGGTGATTTTCCAGAAAGTCTGGCGCTTTCGCAGCCTGAGCCGGCGTGCCAAGACCTTCGAGCGCGACTTCTGGTCGGGGGCCGCCCTCGACGATCTCTACCGCCGCCTCGGCACCCAGCCGGACAACCCCATGGCCGCCGCCTTCGCCGCCGGCATGGAGGAATGGCGGGACGCACCGCGCCCCAGCCGGGCGAGCGGTGCCGCCGCCCTCCTGACCCGCGTCGGCAAGGTCATGTCGCTCACCGCGGAGCGCGAGATCGAGCTGGTCGAGCGCCATCTGAGCTCGCTAGCCACCATCGGTGCGACCGCCCCCTTCGTCGGGCTGTTCGGCACGGTCTGGGGCATCATGAGCAGCTTCCAGGCGATTGCCCTGACCAAGAACACCACGCTTGCCGTGGTCGCGCCCGGCATCGCCGAAGCCCTGCTCGCCACGGCCTTCGGGCTGATCGCCGCGATCCCCGCGGTGGTCGCCTACAACAAGCTTTCCGGCGACGTCGACCGCTATGCGGCGCGAGTCAGCACCTTCACCGACGAGTTCACCGTCGTGCTCTCGCGCGAGCTGGATGACGGCCAGGGCGGCGGCTACGACAGCACGCGGGCGGCCTGACCTTGGCGATCATCTCAGCGGATACCACCACGCGAAGGGGCAATGGGCGACGCCGGGCGAAGCCCATGGCGGAGATCAACGTCACGCCTTTCGTCGACGTGATGCTGGTGCTGCTGATCGTGTTCATGGTGACCGCCCCGCTTTTGACCGTCGGCGTCACCGTCGACCTGCCGCAGGCGACCAGCTCGCCGCTGCCGGGTCAGGACGAGCCCCTGTCCGTGAGCGTCAGCAGCGACGGCAACATCTATCTGCAGGAGAGCGAGATCGCGATCGAGGATCTCGGCCCGAGGCTGGTCGCGATCCTGGAGACCAAGCCCGACACCCGCATCTTCGTGCGCGGCGACAAGGTGATCGACTACGGCCGGGTCATGCAGGTGGTCGGCACGATCCACGACGCCGGCATCGCCAAGGTGGCGCTGGTCACCAAATTGCGGGATGAGGGCGCCGCCCCTGTGACCATCGAGGACGCCGACCAGGACGATGGCGCGCAATGACCCCGCATCGATGATCGGTTCCGCCCGTCGGCACCGCAAGCGGAGCTGACGCCGATGGGCGGTGCCAGCCTGGCTTCCCTGGTCTTTCACGTCACGGTGGCCGTGTTCCTGTTCTTCGGCCTGCCGTCGTTCAATCGGCTGCCGCCGGCGGTCGAGGACACGATCGTCGTCGAGCTGGTCGACGCCGTCGACGACCCGACCCCCGACGCGCCGGCGCCCGAGCAGGCAGCCACCGCCGACCGCAATCAGGAAGCCGCCGACTCGTCCCAGCCCGAACCGGAACCGACACCGGAGCCCGAGCCGGAACCTGAGCCGGAGCCAGCACCGCCGCCTCCACCACCTCCTCCGCCGCCGCCTCCACCCGAGCCTGAGCCCGAACCGGAGCCCGCTCCCGAGCCGGAGCCGGAACCCGAGCCGGAGCCGGAACCCGAGCCGGAGCCGGAACCCGAGCCGGAGCCACAACCTGAGCCGGAGCCAGAACCTGAGCCGGAGCCAGAACCTGAGCCGGAGCCAGAACCTGAGCCGGAGCCAGAACCTGAGCCGGAGCCAGAACCTGAGCCGTTTCAGGAAGATGAGCCGCCGCCAGAGCCGGAACCTGAGCCAGAGCCTGAGCCTAAGCCCGAGGCCGAAGCGCCGCCGATCCCTGCGCCCAGGCCGCAGATCGCTCCGACCGAACCGGAGCCCAAGAAGGAGGACGAGGACCAGTTCGCCGCCCTGCTCAAGAGCGTCGAGGATCTCGATCGCAAGGTCGCGGCCGACACCGAGCGCGACGGCAAGGGACGTGTCGTCGATGGCAATGGGATCGCCGACGGCCGAAGCGGCGAAGCCGAACGGCTGACCTTCAGCGAGATCGACGGCCTGCGCTCGCAGATCAGCCGCTGCTGGACGCTGCCCGCCGGTATCGACGGCAACAAGATCAAGGGCATGGTGGTCAAGCTGCGCATCGAGGTGCGGCCGGACCGCACCGTGCAGCGCGTGTCGATCGTCGACCGCTCGCGCCTCGATGCGGATCCGACCTATCGAACCGTTGCGGAAAGTGCGCGCCGCGCGGTAGATAGGTGCGGCAAACTCAACCTGCCAGAGGATAAATACACCCTCTGGCGCGACATCAATATGAGCTTCAGGCCAGAGGATGCGGTGAACGGATGATGGCGATCATGGGCACGATGACACGACAAGCCCTTTGTCTGCTGGCCGCCTTCCTCCCGCTGCTCGCCGCATCGCCGGGCCGGGCGGCGCTCGACATCGACATCACCGAAGGCGTGATCGAGCCGCTGCCGATCGCGATCAGCGAGCTCTATGGCCAGAATCCCGAAAGCCAGAAGCTCGGCAGCGATATCGCCGACGTGGTCAGCGCCGACCTCGAACGCTCGGGCCTGTTCCGACCGCTCGACCGGCGCGCCTTCATCCAGTCGCCCGAGGAGCTGCAGAACCTGCCGCGCTTCGCCGACTGGCGCCAGATCAACGCCCAGGCCCTGGTCACCGGCACGGTGATCGCCGGCGAGGGCGCCACCGACCTCACGGTCGAGTTCCGCCTTTGGGACGTGTTCGCCGCCAACCAGATGCGCGGCCTGCGCTTCAACGCGAGCGCCGATCAGTGGCGGCGCGTCGCGCATCGCATCGCCGATGCCGTCTATCAGCGCATCACCGGCGAGGCCGGCTATTTCGACAGCCAGATCGTCTATGTCAGCGAGACCGGGCCGGCGCTGGACCGGGTCAAGCGCATCGCGGTGATGGATCAGGACGGCGCCAATCATCGCTTTCTCACCGACGGCAGCGATCTGGTCCTGACCCCGCGCTTCGATCCCGAGGGCACCAGCATCGCCTACATGGCCTATCGCGGGCGCGTGCCGCAGATCTACCAGCGCAACCTCCTGGTCGACACGGAGCAGCCGCTCGGCGATTTCCCGGGCATGACCTTCGCGCCGAAATTCTCGCCGGACGGGTCGCGCATCGCCATGTCGCTTGCCAGCAACGGCAACACCGACCTCTATCTCCTGGAGCTGCAGAACGGCCGGCCGTTCGGCCAGCGGCAGCGCCTGACCAACAGCCAGGCGATCGACACCTCGCCGTCCTTCTCGCCCGACAGCACGGAACTGGTCTTCAACTCCGACCGTGCGGGCTCGCCGCAGCTCTACACCATGCCGATCAGCGGCGGCGAACCGACACGCATCAGCTTCGGCGGCGGCAATTACGGCAGCCCCGCCTGGTCGCCCAGAGGCGATCTGATCGCGTTCACCAAGATCAAGGGCGGCCTCTTCCATATCGGCGTGATGAAGACCGATGGCAGCGACGAGCGCCTGCTCACCAGAAGCGAGCTCGACGAAGCGCCGACCTGGTCTCCGAACGGCCGGGTGATCCTGTTCAGCCGCAAGAGCTATCAGACCAACCGAACCCGTCTCTACACCATCGACGTCACCGGCTATAACGAGCGCGAGCTGCCGACGCCGCTCGACGCTTCCGATCCGGATTGGTCGATCTTGATTCCGTGATCACATCGGCTTATTCAACATTGCGCAAGAAGGACTTTAACACGCTCGGTCGTCCGGGTTCGGCTGTGCAGCCAGGGGCAGCGGGCGGACCGCGAGCGCGTCCGGTCGTCGTCGGACGGGCGTGGAGGCGTCGGAGGAACGCGCGAGAGCTTGTTTCAGCCACGGGCACGACGGTGCCAACAGGGAGCGATCGATGTTCAGGATTTCCTCTTCCCTCATCGCCGTAGCATTGCTGCTCACGGCCTGCTCGTCCAATGACGAGTATGACTATGGCGCCGACGGCGATGTCGGCTATGCCGACCAGCAGGACGGCTCCGGCAACGGTCAGGCTGGCGGCGGCATCGGCAGCAACAACCTGGACGCCAACCAGCCCGCTCCCGGCACCCAGGAAGAGCTCGAGCTCTCGGTCGGCGACCGCGTGTTCTTCGACTATGACAGCGCCGTGCTCAGCCCGGTCGCGACCGAGACGCTGGACCGGCAGGGCGCCTGGCTGCGTCAATATCCGAACATCACGGTCACCATCGAGGGCCACACCGACGAGCGCGGCACGCGCGAATACAATCTGGCGCTCGGCGACCGGCGCGCGACCGCCGTCAAGAACTACCTGCTCGCGCTCAACGTGGCGCCCAATCAGATTCTGACCATTTCCTACGGCGAAGAGCGCCCGGCGGACGCCGCCAACAACGAGAGCGCCTGGGCCAACAATCGCCGCGGGGTCACGGTCGTCACGACCGTGAACTGACGATACCGGAGGGATGACGATCGCCCGACTGCCTTTGCCCGACACTGCGCCCCTCCGCTCTGGGGCAGCGGCCCTGGTCATGGCCGCCGGCCTCGCCCTTGCGCCGACCTCCGCCGTCGCGGGCGCGGCCGTTCTCGGCATCGGCGCGGCGGGCGACGCTGCCCGGCTCCCCTCCCCTCCGGACATCCTTGCCATCCAGGCGCAGCGGGATCCCTCGGCACGCGCGCGCGAGCAGGCCTATATCGCCGGCCTCGAAGAGGAGATCCGCCGCCTGACCGGGCGCATCGAGCAGCTCGAACATCAGCAGCGCACCATCGACGGACGTTTCGACCAGCTCGTCGAAGACCTGGACCAGCGTCTGCGCGTGCTCGAGGAAGGCGGGGCTGCCGGCCTGGCCGCAGGTGCCGAGGTCGGGAACGGACGTCGGCAGGCGGAACAGGCGCTGAACGATCTCGCCTCCGGTTCGGTCCAGGGGCAGGCGCAGGGCCAGGCCGCGGAGGAAGGCCAGCTCGGCAGCGTGCCCGAAAGTGCTATCGCCGGCCTTCCGAGGCCCGATCCAGCGGCGGTCGCGGCGCCGGAAAAGAGCACGCTCACCCCGGAGCAGCAATATGAGAACGCCGTGCAGCTCCTGCAGGCCGGCGACTATCAGGGCGCTCAAGGCGGTCTCGAGGTCTTCCTCGACATGCATCCCGACCATCAGCTCGCCGCCAACGCCGCCTACTGGCTCGCCGAGACCCACTATGTGCGCCAGAACTATTCGGCGGCAGCCGCAGCCTTCGCCCGCAATTACCGCACCTATGGCAAGGACTCGTCGAAGTCGATCGACAATCTCCTGAAGCTCGGCATGTCGCTCGCCAATCTCGGTGAAAAGGACAAGGCCTGCCTGTCCTATGACGAGCTGACCTCAGCCTTTCCCCAAAGACCGGCCCATATTGAGCAAGCCCTGTCCAGAGAGCGCGCCCGCGCCGAATGCAGCTGAGGCCCGGCTCAGGCCGAGCGAACGTCCGGCCGACGGCGGCCAGGACCCGCCTGCGCTCGATCGGAACGCCTTCGCCGCCTGTATGGCGAAGCTTGGTCCTTTCGAAGAGTCTCCTTTTCTCGCGACAGCGGTTTCGGGCGGCGCCGACAGCCTCGCTCTGACCCTGCTTGCCGATCAGTGGGCAAGAGCGCGAGGGGGACGCGTGGTCGGCCTGACGGTGGATCACGGCCTTCGCCCGGACTCCGCCGGGGAAGCCCGTCAGACCGGGCTTTGGCTTCGGGCGCACGGCATCGAGCATCGCATCCTCCCCTGGAGCGGCGACAAGCCCGTGAGCGGCCTGCAGCGTCACGCCCGGGACGCGCGCTATGCCCTGCTTTTCGCCTGGTGTCGCGAGCATGGCTGTCTCCACCTCCTGACCGCCCATCACCGCCAGGATCAGGCGGAAACCGTGGCGATCAGGAAAGCGCGGCAAAGCGGCGGGGCCGGTCTTGCCGCCATGCCCGCTATCCGCGAGCTCTCCGGCCTGCGGCTGCTGCGCCCCTTTCTCGGCATCGACAAGGCCCGCCTGGAGCAAAGCCTCCGCGCGATCGCCCAGCCCTGGCACCACGATCCCAGCAACGACGACCTCCGGTTCACGCGCAGCCGCCTCCGCCGCGAAGGCCTGGACGTCGCCGCCCTGGCCGCGGAAGCCGAACGCCAGGGCCTTTGCCGCCAGGCGGCCGACCGGCGCGCCGCCGTCGCCCTGGCGCGCCATGCGATCATCGATCCGGCGGGCTTCGCGACCCTGGACGCCCGCGGCTTCGACGACCTCTCCGCCGATCTCGCCCGGGACGTCCTGATCCGGCTTCTCCAGACCATCGGCGGCCGCCCCTACCCGCCGCGCGGGGAGGCCCTGGGCCGGCTCTTGTCGGCGATGCGCGGCAACGAGGCGCGCGCCCCTGGCAACGCGGCCGCGGGAACCCTCGCTTTTTGCCGCATTCTGCTGCGCCGCGGCCGCTGGCTGATCTGCCGGGAGCAGCGCCCATCAGCCCCCCTGGCGCTCCAGCCCGGTCACCTCCTGCGCTGGGAGGACCGCTTCCTGATCACCTTGCGCCTGCCGATTCAGGGCCTTGCGCTAGCCCCCCTCGGCGAGCGGCCGGGCCATGGCACGAAGACCTTGATCCAAAAGGGAAAACCGCGGCGGCTTGCGGGCGTCGTCAACGCCACCCTGCCCGCCATCCGGCAGGGCCAGGCGCTGGTCGCGATCCCCCATCTCGGACTGTTCGCGGCGAACCTCGCACCGGAGGCCGTGGAACTGCGCTTTTGCCCGGCTTTGCCCCTGGCGAACGCGCCCTTCATGCCCCATATATCGGGCTGACGGCACGGGCGCGTCTTTCCGACCTATGCCGGTTAGCTTATGTTAAAGGTTGAACAACTATGATCAGCTTTCGATAGCCGGTCGAACGCCTGACAGACGGGGTTCAACGGCATCCTTGTTCCGGGTACATAATTGACGTTTCTGTGCAGCAGATGAAGCGTGTCAGGATGACGGTACGGACGTGAGCCAGAGGGAAGGGCATCTGACGTGAACAATTTCACGAAGAACTTGGCACTTTGGGTGATCATCGGCCTTCTGCTGATCGCGCTCTTCAACCTCTTCCAGAATCCGTCCGGCCGCAGTCCGCAGTCGAACCTGTCCTATTCCGACTTCCTCGGTGAGGTCGACGCCGGCCGCGTGAACGACGTCACCATCCAGGGCAAGACCATCAACGGCCACTTCACCGACGGCCGCGCGTTTAGCACCTACTCGCCGGAAGACCAGAACCTGGTGCCCAGCCTGCGCGACCGCGGCGTGACCATCACCGCCGCCCCCCTGGACGACAGCATGCCATCCCTGCTCGGCGTCCTGGTCTCCTGGTTCCCGATGCTGCTCCTGATCGGTGTGTGGATCTTCTTCATGCGCCAAATGCAGTCCGGCGGCGGCAAGGCCATGGGCTTCGGCAAGTCGCGAGCTAGGCTGCTCACCGAGAAGCACGGCCGCGTCACCTTCAACGACGTCGCCGGCATCGACGAGGCCAAGGAGGAGCTGCAGGAAGTCGTCGAGTTCCTGAAGCACCCGCAGAAATTCCAGCAGGTCGGCGGCCGCATCCCCAAAGGCGTGCTCCTGGTCGGCCCTCCGGGCACCGGCAAGACGCTGCTCGCCCGCGCCATCGCCGGCGAGGCCAACGTGCCGTTCTTCACCATCTCCGGCTCCGACTTCGTCGAAATGTTCGTCGGTGTGGGCGCGTCGCGCGTTCGAGATATGTTCGAGCAGGCGAAGAAGCATGCGCCCTGCATCGTGTTCATCGACGAGATCGACGCGGTCGGCCGCCATCGCGGCGCTGGCCTCGGCGGCGGCAATGACGAGCGCGAGCAGACCCTGAACCAGCTCCTGGTCGAGATGGACGGTTTCGAGGCGAACGAGGGCGTGATCCTGATCGCCGCCACCAACCGCCCGGACGTGCTCGACCCTGCCCTGCTCCGCCCCGGCCGCTTCGACCGCCAGGTGGTCGTCCCGAACCCGGACGTTCTGGGCCGCGAGCGCATCCTCCAGGTGCACATGAAGAAGGTCCGGGTCGGCCCCGACGTCGACGCCAAGGTGATCGCCCGCGGCACGCCCGGCTTCTCCGGCGCCGACCTCGCCAACATCGTCAACGAAGCCGCCCTGCTCGCCGCGCGCGCCGGCAAGCGCATGGTCAGCATGATCGATTTCGAGGCGGCCAAGGACAAGGTCATGATGGGCGCGGAGCGCCGCTCCATGGTCATGACCGAGGACGAGAAGAAGCTGACGGCCTATCACGAGGCGGGCCACGCCCTGGTCGGCCATTTCTCGCCTGCTTCCGATCCGATCCACAAGGCGACGATCATCCCGCGCGGCCGGGCGCTCGGCATGGTGATGCGCCTGCCGGAAGGCGACCGCATCTCGGTCTCCAGGGAAAAGCTGGAGGCGGATATCGCCGTCGCCATGGGTGGACGGGTCGCCGAGGAAAAGATCTTCGGCCACAACAAGGTCACGGCCGGCGCCTCCTCCGACATCGAGCAGGCCACCAAGATCGCCCGCCACATGGTCACCCAGTGGGGCATGAGCGACAAGCTCGGACCGATCGCTTACGGCGAGAACCAGCAGGAGGTCTTCCTCGGCCACTCCGTCACCCAGAGCAAGAACCTCTCCGAGGAGACCGCCCAGCAGATCGACTCCGAGATCAGGAAGCTGGTGGATACCGGCTACGCCAAGGCGGGCACGCTGATCACCGATCACCTCGATCGCCTGCACGACCTCGCCAATGCGCTCCTGGAGCACGAGACCCTGACCGGCGACGAGATCAGCGCCATCCTGCGCGGCGAGCCCATGCCCAAGGCGCCGCCGCCCGAGCCGCCGAGCGCTTCGGCGCCCACCGGCGGCAAGCGCGGCTCGGTGCCGAGCACGGCCCCCTCCGACGATGCCGAAGACACCGGCGGCATGGAGCCCACCCCGCAGCCAGGCGTCTAGCCGGGACGGCAACGGCGACACCCCGGTAGGTCTCGCCCGCCCTCTCCGCTTATGTCGACGCCAGCACGCTTGACCACCGATGATCGCTTTGTTCATTGGTCGGTGGGCCTGTGATTTCGCTGCAACTCCACGCTGCATTCGCCGGAGTTCTGGTCATCCGTCGTTGCAATATCCCGTAGCTTTGCGTATCAGAGCGCCGCTCAGCAGTCATTCGGGCCAACATCAAGAGCCGGCGGAGGAGCGTCATGACACGCCAATTTTTCGGAACGGACGGGATTCGCGGCACGGCCAACACCCATCCGATGACCGCCGACATCGCCCTCAAGCTCGGCATGGCCGCCGGCAGCGAGTTCATGCGCGGCGACCACCGCCATCGCGTGGTCATCGGCAAGGACACCCGCCTTTCCGGCTACATGCTGGAGCAGGCGCTGACCGCAGGCTTCCTCGCCATGGGCATGGACGTCACCATCCTCGGCCCCCTGCCCACCCCGGGCGTCGCCATGATGACGCGGTCGCTGCGCGCCGATCTCGGCGTCATGATCTCCGCCTCGCACAACCCCTATCAGGACAACGGCATCAAGCTGTTCGGCCCTGACGGCTTCAAGCTCTCCGACGATATCGAGCTCGCCATCGAGGACCGCCTCTGCAATATCGACGACGTCGTGCTCGCAGCGCCGGACAAGCTCGGCCGCGCCCTCGTGCTCGAGGGCTCGCGCGAGCGCTATATCGAGGCGCTGAAGGGCACGCTGCCCAAGGGCATGACCCTGAACGGCCTGAAGATCGTGGTCGACTGCGCCCATGGTGCCAGCTACGTGGTGGCGCCCAAGGTGCTCTGGGGAGCCGGCGCCGGTGTGACTGCGATCGGCACCTCGCCCAACGGTTTCAACATCAACGACCAATGCGGCTCCACCCACCCCGATGGCCTCTCGGCCGCGGTCAAGGAGCACGGCGCCGACCTCGGCATCGCCCTCGACGGCGACGCCGACCGCCTGGTGCTCGCCGACGAGAACGGCAAGCTGGTCGACGGCGACCAGATGCTCGGCCTGCTCGCCCGCCATTGGAAACGCCAGGGCCGGCTCGGCTCCGACACCGTGGTCGCCACCATCATGTCCAATCTCGGCCTCGAACGCTTCGGGGCGCTTGAGGCCTTCGCCTTCACAGGACGAAAGCGGGCGATCGCTACGTAGTCGAGGAAATGCGCGCCTCAGGCCACACGCTCGGCGGCGAGCAGTCCGGCCACATCGTCATGACCGACTTCGCCACCACCGGCGACGGCCTCCTCGCCGGCCTCCAGATCCTGACCGCGCTCAAGGAATGCGACCAGCCGCTCAGCACTTCGGCCGCGTCTTCGAGCTGCTCTAGCGCCTCAAGAACTGCCGTCTGAAGGGCGGCCAGCCGCTGGAGGACAACGAGGTCCAGCGCTGCATCGAAGCCGCCAACGGCCGCCTCAAGGGCCATGGCCGCCTCCTGGTCCGTCCGAGCGGCACCGAGCCCCTGATCCGCGTCATGGTCGAAGCGGACGACGAAACCCTCCTCACCGACATCCTCGACGACGTCAGCGACTGCATCCAGCGCCGGGCCGGGGCCGACGCGGCCCATCGTTGACTCGGACCGTTTGAGCCTGGCGAGGCGGTATGCGGCCCGGCTTTGCAGGGGGAAGCCAAGTCTGGAGAGGGAAGCCAGGTCGACGGTCGTCACCGCAGCCAGAGCGGACCCTTGATCTGCTGCAGGAAGGTCTGGTGCGCCTCCAGCTCCGCCGGCGTCGGTGCGTGCGGACGGGGCTCGCGCCGGGTGCGTTCGCGCGCCGTCGTCGCCCTGCCGCTCTGCCGGTCGATGGCGAGATCGAGACCGGGCTGGCGGCCGCCGATCAGGCCGAGATAGACCTCGGCCAGAAGTTCGGAGTCGAGGAGTGCTCCGTGCTTGGTGCGGGCGGACGTGTCGACGTCGAAGCGGCGGCAAAGCGCGTCGAGATTGGCAGGGGCGCCAGGAAAGCGTTGCCGGGCGAGCGCCAGGCTATCGATCACCCGGTCATTGCCGATGCGCGCATGGCCGAGCTGGCCGAGCTCGAAATTCAGGAACTTCATGTCGAAGGAGGCGTTGTGGATCACCAGCGTCGCCGGCGATGCCTCGCCCTGGCCGTCCTCCTCCAGAAACGCGAGAAAACCCTCGACGATCGCGGCAAAGACCGGCTTGTCCGCAAGAAACGCCTCGCTCAGCCCGTGCACCTTCTCGGCTTCCGCCGGCATGTCGCGCTCGGGGTTGATGTATTCCTGATAGGTGCGCCCGGTCGGAATGTGGTTGATCAGCTCGACCCCGCCGATCTCGACCACGCGATGCCCGTCTTGCGGGTCGAGGCCCGTGGTTTCGGTGTCGAGCACGATTTCGCGCATCCCGTTCCCTTCAGCAGCAAGGCGAGGCGGACGGGATTATGAAGAATGCGCGCGCGCGAGGCAATCGCCTCAGTCCGGCGTCATCCAGGCACCCGTGCGCACCAGCTCGGCCCCGACCCGCTCGGGCAGCGGCGCCCTCATGCTCTCGGGCTTCGGCCTCGCCTGCACCGCCTCAACCGGCCGCCTGAGCACGGCGCCGATCGACGCGTAGCGCGCCGCCTCCGCCCTGAATCCGTCGCCGATCGCAAAATCCAGCCGGCCGCGCGCGCGCCAGCTCATGCGGGTATTGTTGATGATCCAGGAGACGCCGCGCGTGGTGTAGCGCTTCTCGGTCTCGGCGCGTGTCAGACGATTGACGCCGTCGATGCTCTCGACCTCCAATCCGGCTCCAGCCGCCAGCCGCTCCATGTCCAGAGCACGATAGCCATGGCGGACATGGCCGCCATCCTGCGTCGGGCTGGTCTTGAGGATCGGCGGAAAGCGCTTGCCCATCTCCTGGACGAAGTCGAGGCAGGGCGTGGTAATCAGCACCAGACCACCGGGCTTGACCGCACGCTTCATCTTCTCGATCTGGCCGGCATCGTCCATCAGATGCTCGATCACCTCCGAGCACCAGACCAGGTCGAACCTGCCGACGTCCCAATCGTCATCGAGGTCGATATTGTGAAAGGTCTTGCCGATGCCCCGGACGTCCCGGTAGCGCGCCTCCAGGCGCTCGGCCCGCTGATCGATGCCGACATAGCGGCTGATCCTGCCGGACGGCAGCGTCGCCAGATGACGAAGCGTGATGCCGGCGCCACAGCCGACGTCCAGGAAGCTCAAACCATACCCCTCGACCCGCTCGAGCTTGTGCAGCAGATAGCGGCAACGACTGTGAATGTTGAAGTCGCGCGACGCAAAGAGATAGGGCAGGCCGAAAGTGCGCTGCAGGGCGTTGTCCAACTGTGCGAGCATGCTGGCGGACCATGTCTGGGCAAGGGGTTGGCTATGAGTCTGCTCTAGGGAATATCGAATAAAACGAGAAAATCAAGATTATTATACGCGCATAGGTTATATTAACAGCCTTGCGCCCGGCAATCTCCTTC
>JAWKVM010000003.1:0-83212 GCA_041398025.1 Alphaproteobacteria bacterium | reverse complement strand
TCCATCCCCGGCTTATCGGTCAGACAGGTCCGCCTGGTCGGGGAAGGCCGTAGTGCATCGATCCAAACAGAGCGATCAGCGGTGTTTGGATCGATGCAAAATCAATAACCTAGTGCTGCGGCTTGTGAATCATCCGAATGCGCCGCCGCACTAGTGAACCGCCCTCGACATCATGAGCCCGTTTCCCGCTATGCCAGACCGGGCGGCATACCCTCGATATCGACGATTGCGGCCGGACCTGAATGCCGTGGACATTCCACTAGCGCACCGTGATCGTGATCTTCTTGGACACCACCGGCGGGTTGTGCGGCATATGGGCGTAATCGCCCATGATCAGCTGCAGCGTATGCTGGCCCGGCGGCAGCACGATCTGGGTCTGGGTCTGGCCGCGTCCGAAATGGACGTGGTTGTCGTCGGCCGGAATCGGCTCGTCGAGCGGCGGCAGGTCGGTATCGATCAGCAGGTGGTGGTGCCCGGTGTTGGGTACGTCCACCTCGGCCGGCGCCACGCCCATATTGCGCAGCCCGAACCACACGCGAAACGGCTTGCCGTTGCCGGTGTTCAGGATCTCGCCGTCGTTCGGCCAGCCGATATAGAGATAGGCATCCTTCGGCGCCGGCGTGTCCCCGGCCTGAGCCGCCAAAGGCAGCAGCATCAAGGCCGCCAGAGAAAAACGCATCATGCTGCGCACGTCATGTCTCCCTTGTCATAGTCTCGCGGTCCTCCCGAGCGCGGGCGCGCGTCAGTAGGGCAGAACCGTGATCGTGATCTTCTTGGACACCACCGGCGGATTGTGCGGGAAGTGCTTGTCGTCGCCGAGAATCAGCTGCAGGGTGTGCTCGCCCGGGGTGAGATTGGTCAGCCGCGCCTCGGTCTGGCCGGCGCCGAAATGGATGTGGTTGTCGTCGGCCGGGATCGGCTCGTCGAGCGGCGGCAGATCGGTGTCGATCAGGAAATGATGGTGGCCAGTGCCTTCCATGACGACACCTGCCGGTGCGATGCCCATGCCTTTCAGCCCCATGCGCACCCAGAGCCGGCCGCCCTCGATCTTCTGACCGTCGGGCGGCCAGATGATCGTGAGTTCGGCATCCGGCGGCGCCGGCTGGTTCTGTGCGGCGGCCGGAACACCGGCCAGTAACAGCGTGATCAGAAGCCCACGGGCCCAGACATGCATGAGCGCTCCTCCCCGGAAACTGCACTTGATCTCTGTTAAAACATTAAATGGAACCATCTGCCAGTCTTTCCGCCTTCGACGGAAAGCGGACCCCGACCGCGAAAATAAGCATACACCCGTTTGCGCGGTCGGTTCCACCTCAAGATGACCAACGCTCGAAGCCGCCGCGCCGCGCGGCGCCTGAACCAGCCTGTTCTTGACAGCCTTTCTGGCCCGTCCCATTGTCCGCGCGGAATTTTTCGCCATCTGTAGAGGGCTGGAGCCCTTTCCACCACGAGGACGTCATGACCTCCGCCATGTCCGAGGCGGCCAGCGCGCCGTCGTCAAAGCCCGTGACCATCGCCCTGCCCGACGGCAGCGTGAGGACCTTCGACCATGCGGTCACGGGCACGGAGCTGGCGACTGACATCAGCGCGGGCCTTGCCAAGGTCGTGGTCGCCATGGAGGTGGACGGCGAGGTCTGGGACCTCGATCGCGACTTGCCGGATGGCGCCTCGGTCCGCCTGATCCGCCGCCAGGACGACGACGCGCTCGCGCTGATCCGCCACGACGCCGCCCACGCCATGGCCGAGGCCGTGCAGGAGCTCTATCCCGGCACCCAGGTCACCATCGGCCCGGCGATCGAGGACGGCTTTTACTACGACTTCGCCCGCAACGAGCCGTTCACGCCCGACGATCTTGAAACCATCGAGGCGCGCATGGCGGAGATCGTCGAGCGCGCCGAGCCGATCCAGCGCGAGGTCTGGGACCGAGACGACGCCATCGCCCTGTTCGAGAAGATGGGCGAGCAATACAAGGTCGAGATCATCCGGGACCTGCCTTCGAGCGAGACCATTACGCTCTACCGGCAGGGCCGGTTCGTCGATCTCTGCCGCGGCCCGCATATGCGCTCGACCGCTGATCTCGGCAAGGCCTTCAAGCTGATGAAGGTCGCCGGCGCCTATTGGCGGGGCGATGCCAAAAACGCCCAGCTGCAGCGCATCTACGGCACCGCCTGGGCCGACCAGAAGCAGCTCGACGCCTATCTCCATCGCCTGGAGGAAGCGGAGCGCCGAGACCACCGGAAACTCGGCAAGCAGCTCGGCCTGTTCCACTTGCAGGAGGAAGCCGCGGGCGCCGTGTTCTGGCATCCCAAGGGCTGGGTGCTGTATCGCGAGGTCGAGAACTACATGCGCCGACGCCTCGACCGCGCCGGCTACCAGGAGGTCAAGACCCCGGAGATGTATGACCGGGTCTTCTGGGAGCAGTCCGGCCACTGGGAAAAGTTCCGCGAGAACATGTTCACCCTCGAGGTCGAGAACAAGACGCTTGCGGTGAAGCCGATGAACTGCCCGGCGCATGTGCAGATCTTCAACCAGTCGCTGAAGTCCTACCGCGACCTGCCGCTGCGCATGGCCGAGTTCGGCTCCTGCCACCGCAACGAGCCCTCCGGCGCCCTGCACGGCATCATGCGCGTGCGCGCCTTCACCCAGGACGACGCCCATATCTTCTGTACACCGGAACAGATCACGTCCGAGTCGATCCGTTTCTGCGACCTGCTGCGCTCGATCTACGCCGATTTCGGTTTTCTCGACGTCCACGTCAAATTCTCGGACCGTCCTGATGTCCGTGCCGGCGAAGACGAGGTCTGGGACCGGGCCGAGGCGGCGCTCAAGGATGCGACCGAAGCCGCCGGTCTCGAAACCACGCTCAATCCCGGCGAAGGGGCCTTTTACGGCCCGAAGCTGGAATTCGTGCTGCGCGACGCGATCGGCCGCGAATGGCAGTGCGGCACGCTGCAGGTGGACTTCGTTCTCCCCGAGCGCCTCGGCGCCAATTATATTGGTGAGGACGGCGCCAAGCACCGGCCGGTCATGCTGCATCGCGCCATCCTGGGGTCGATGGAGCGCTTCATCGGCATCCTGATCGAGGAGCATGCCGGCAAGATGCCGCTCTGGCTTGCCCCCGTGCAGGTGGTGGTGGCGAGCATCACCAACGACGCCGACGACTATGCGCGCGAGGTCGGCAAGGCCCTTGAAAACGCCCGTCTCCGTTACGAACTGGATCTTCGAAGTGACAAGATCGGCTACAAAGTTCGAGAACATTCGGTCGGCAAGGTGCCGCTGATCCTCGCCGTCGGCGCCCGTGAAGCCGAGCAACGCACGGTTTCCTTGCGTCGCCTGGGCCAGCAGGGCCAAGAATCTCTTGCTCTCGACGATGCAGTGGCGTTATTTGTCAAAGAGTCGCAGGCTCCGGACTTGGTTTCTGCCTAGTCCTTGCGGGTCGGCCTGGCCTTTGCGAGCGTTTTCTCCGGAAAACCACTTGCAGAGGCTATCGGTTTTTCTGCTCACACAGGAGGGAGACTGCGGATGGGATTAACGGAATGACAAGGTTTGGAGGATAAACCAACCTAGATGGCAGCTCCGGCAAAAGACGAATATCGAATCAATGACAATATCGAGGCGCCAGAAGTGCGCCTGGTCGAGGCCAACGGCGAAATGGCAGGGGTGGTCGCTCTTCGCCAGGCGCTGGAAAGGGCAATAGCGGCAGGTCTGGATCTGGTCGAAGTTTCGCCCAACGCCAGCCCGCCCGTCTGCAAGATACTGGATTACGGCAAGTTCAAATACGAGGCGCAGAAAAAGGCCAACGCCGCCCGCAAGAAACAGCGGGTGATCGAGGTCAAGGAAATCAAGATGCGCCCCAATATCGACGATCACGACTACGAAACCAAAATGCGCAAGGTGCACGCCTTCATCGAAGAGGGCGACAAGGTGAAGGTCACGATGCGTTTTCGTGGTCGCGAGCTGGCCCATCAGGACATCGCCATGAAAGTCCTGGAGCGCGTGCGCGAGGAAGTCGGCGACACCGTCAAGATCGAGCAGTTCCCGCGCATGGAAGGCCGCCAGATGATCATGATCATGGCCCCCGCCAAGTGAGGCGCGGCCTCAAGCGTTGACTTGTTCGTTACTGGCTTGCGGGTTCCGGCTTTATTGAGGGTGGGTCATGGCGGCGGCGTATGACGAGCGGCTGACGAAGGCGCTTGCGTCTCACGGTATCGACAAATCGCTCGATGAAATCGACGATCTTCTGTGTGGCGTCCTTGCCGCTCCGCCTGGCCATGACCCCGACGCCTGGCTCGACCTCATCGCCCCTGATGACGCCTCCGAGCTGCGCAGCTTGCTGAAAGAGCACCTCGCAGACCTCGGCAAGGAAAGCGCAAACCCGCCCCAGCCTATTGCCGATCGGCTCCAGGCGCTGAGGGCCGCGCTGGCGGCGTCCGGCCTCGATGGCCTCATTGTGCCGCTCACCGACGAGCATCGGAACGAATATATCCCGGACGCGCGCCAGCGCCTCGCCTGGCTGACCGGCTTCACCGGCTCGGCCGGCACGCTGGTGGTGCTGGGCGATCGCGCCGTGGTGTTCGTCGACGGTCGCTACACCGTGCAGGCCGAGCAGCAGCTCGATCCCGACCTGTTCGAGCGCGCCCATCTGATCGAAACCCCGCCCGCCACATGGCTCGGCGACAACCTGGCCGCCGGCCAGCGCTTCGCCTATGACGCCAATCTGCACGTCAAGGCCGAGGTCGAGCGCTTCCAGAAGGCCTGCGGCAAGGCGGGCGCCGAGCTCGTCGCGCTGGACGAAAACCCGATCGACACCATCTGGTCCGGCCAGCCCGCCATGCCGATCGCACCGCTCGACGAACTGGACATCCGCTATGCCGGCGAGGCGAGCGAGGACAAGCGCCTGCGCATGGGCAAGGCGGTCGAAAAAGCCGGCGCCGACGTCTCGCTGATCGGCGCGCCCGACAGCATCGCCTGGCTCCTCAACATCCGCGGCGGCGACGTGCCGTTCAACCCGCTCACCCTCGCCTTCGCCTTCCTGCACAAGGACGGCGCCGTCGAGCTGTTTCTGGACGAGCGCAAGCTGCGCCCGGGCCAGAATCTCGGCAACGGCGTCTCCATTCAGTCGTGCGACGACCTCGTTGGCAGCCTCGATCACCTTGGGTCGTCCGGGAAAAAGGTCCTTGCCGACACCGCCTGGACGAACGTCAAGTTGACGCGGCGGCTCGCAGCCGCCGGCGCCCGGCTGGTCGAGGACAGCGAGCCCTGCATCCTCGCCAAGGCGATCAAGAACGAGACCGAGCTGCAGGGTGCAAGAAACGCCCAGATCCGGGACGGCGCCGCCGTCACCCGTTTTCTTTCCTGGCTCGGTGATGCGATCACCAGCGGTCGGACGGTGACGGAGCTGGATGCGGCCGCAGCACTCGCCGCCGAACGCCAGAAGGACCCGCTCTACCGCGGCCCGAGCTTCGACACGATTTCCGCCTCGGGCCCGAACGCGGCTCTCGCCCACTACCGGGTCACCGAGAAATCCAACCGAACGCTGGCGCCGGGCGCCCTCTACCTCGTGGACAGCGGCGGCCAGTATCCCGACGCCACCACCGACATCACCCGCACCGTCGCGGTGGGCGTTCCCTCCGACGCCATGCGCCGGCACTATACCCTGGTCCTGAAAGGCCACATCGCCATCGACCGCGCCGTGTTTCCGAAAGGCACCAGCGGTGCCCAGATCGATGCCTTCGCGCGCGCGCCCCTCTGGCAGGCCGGCCTCGACTTCGACCACGGCACCGGCCATGGCATCGGCAGCTTCCTCTGCGTGCACGAAGGCCCGGCCCGCATCGCCAAGTCCGGCACCGTTCCGCTCAAGCCCGGCATGATCCTCTCCAACGAGCCCGGCTACTACAAGGCCGGCAGCCACGGCATCCGCATCGAGAACCTGGTGATCGTCAAGACGGTCGACACGCCGCCCGGCGGCGAGCGCGAACTCCTCGGCTTCGAGAACGTGACCAGGGTGCCGCTCGACCGCCGGCTGATCGACCTCGCCCTGCTGACCACTGACGAACGCGCCTGGATCGAGGCGTACCACGCCCTGGTTCGAAAGGATCTCGCCCCCTTGCTCGACGGGCCGGAAAAAGCGTGGATGGTCGAGGCGACGGCGGCTTTAGGCTAGGCAGCCTGCGGCTTTCCCCATGTCCCCACGTTTGCGCTCGTCCGCCGCAGCGGCTAGCATCCCCTGTCGTAACGACGAAGAACCAACGAAAACGATCAGGCCTTCGGCATGTCGTCCCGCACTGAAGGCCCAATCATGGAGGTATGACGGTCTTGGCAAAGTATAAAACACTGATTCTGGGCGCCTCCTACGGCTCGCTGCTCGCCACCAAGATGGCGCTCGCGGGCTATGACGTCACCATGGTCTGTCTGCCGGAGGAAGCCGATGTCATCAATCGGGAGGGCATGCGCGTGCGCCTGCCGGTCCGGGGGCGCGACGAGCCGATCGAGATCGCCTCGAAGCAGCTTCCCGGCCGCGTCTCGGCGACCACCACGGACGCCGCCGATCCCGCGGCGTTCGACCTGGTCGCGCTGGCCATGCAGGAGCCGCAATATCGCGCACCGGGCGTGCGCGCCCTGATCGATGCCGTGGTCGCGGCAAAGCGCCCCTGCATGTCGATCATGAACATGCCGCCGCTTCCCTATCTCGCCCGCCTCCCCGGCCTCGCGACCGGAAATCTCACCCGCTGCTACACGGATGCCAGCGTCTGGGAGCGCTTCGACCCCGCCCTGATGACGCTGGCGAGCCCGGACCCCCAGGCCTTTCGCCCGTCCCCCGACGAGCCGAATCTGCTGCAGGTCAGCCTGCCCACCAACTTCAAGGTCGCGCGCTTCGAGAGCGATGCGCACACCGCCATGCTGCGCGCCATTCAGGCCGACATCGAAGCCGTGCGCTTCGCTACAGGCGACGGCGAGGTCGAGCTTCCGGTGAAGCTGAAGGTGCACGACTCGGTGTTCGTGCCGCTCGCCAAATGGAGCATGCTGCTCACCGGCAACTATCGCTGCATCCAGCGGGACGGCCCCCGCTCGATCCGCGACGCCGTGCACAGCGATCTCGAGCAGTCGCACGCGATCTACGAATGGGTCTCGGGCCTCTGCCGAAAGCTGGGCGCCGACGAAGCCGATCAGGTGCCGTTCGAAAAATACGCGCGCGCCGCGGAAGGCCTCACCAAACCTTCCTCCGCCGCCCGAGCCCTCTTCGCCGGTGCGCCGAATATCGAGCGGGTCGACTGCCTGGTCAAAACCATCGCCGCGTCGCTGGGCATGCAGTCAGCCACGGTCGACGACATCGTCGCCATCGTCGACGAGAAGCTCGAGGCGAACAGAAAGGCGGCGTGAGCCGCTGCGGCGGCGCGGCTGCACCCATGCATCGGACGATCGTCGGGCCGGATCGATCGCCTCTCCGATGACCAGCGTTAACGCTTTCTTCACGGGTGCCGCTCATGATGGCTTCCCGGTCCATGCGATCCTGGGAGTCCGAGCCTCGCCCGACCATCTTTCGGCGGGCGGACGGAGTCCCAGGATCGCATGGACCAGACCGGCATGCTGACGGAAATTCGTTAAGATCGGGTTAAGGCTGCAGCTTTCCGTTCGGCGGCGGTGATACGAAGCTGCCCGAACGTGACCTGACTGCGCCTGGAAGCGCCATCAGGATTTGCCGCTGAAAAACTGCGCCACCTTCTGGCCCCACTCCTCGACCTTGTGCTCCGCCCTGTCCACGATCACGGCGGCCTTGGGAAAGCGTTGCCGGAAGCGCTCCAGCAGGCGGTCCGCCCAGGGTGCCGTCTTGGCGAGGATGATCATGCCGATCGCCAGGAACAGCATGCCCTGGAGGATGGGCACGACCAAGCCGATCACGCCGAGCACCAAGAAGCTGTACCCAACGGTCTGGAGAACGATGGTCTTCATCAGGGTCGCGCCAGCTTCAGCCATTCCGCCTCGCTCAACATGGTGACACCGAGTTCCGCCGCCTTCTTCGCCTTCGAGCCGGCATCGGCGCCGACCACGACATAGTCCGTCTTCGCCGAGACCGAGCCCGCCACCTTGGCGCCCAGGGCCTCCGCGGTCGCCTTGGCCTCGGCGCGGGTCATCTCCTCAAGCGAGCCCGTGAACACCATGGTCTTGCCCGCGAACGGCGAGGCGGAGACATCAGCCACCGGCAAGGGCTCGGCTTCGACCAGGGAGGCGAGGTCGTTCAGCACATCAAGATTGTGTGACTCCTTGAAGAACTCAACCAGGGCTTCGGCGACTTTCGGCCCGACACCGTCGATATTTTCGAGCTCGGCCAGTGCCTCTTCGCCGCCCTCGGCGGCTGAGGTCATGGCGGTGCGCCACGCACCGAGCGTGCCGTAATGGCGTGCCAGCAGCCGGGCGTTGGTCTCGCCGATGAAGCGGATGCCAAGCGCGTTGATGAAGCGGTCAAAGCCGATTTTGCGGCGCTCGGCGACGGCCTTCTTCAGGTTCTCGATCTTTTTGTCGCCCCAGCCGTCCAGCTCGTTCAGCCTGGCGAGCTTCGCCTCGTCCTCGACCAGCCGGAAAATATCGCCCGGCCCCTGGATCAGCCCGGCCTCGAGGAGCTGCGGCACCTGCTTCTTGCCGATGCCCTCGATGTCGAAGGCATCGCGGCCGACGAAATGGCGAAGCCGCTCGGTGATCTGCGCCGGACAGATCAGCCCGCCCGTGCAGCGCCGGACCGCCTCTCCCTCCGGCCGCACCGCCAGGCTCCCGCAAACCGGACAGACCTCCGGAAAGGCGAAGGGTTCGCTCCCTTTGCTTCTCTTGGTCAGATCGACGTCGACCACCTGCGGGATGACGTCGCCTGCCCGCTGGATGGTGACCGTGTCGCCCTCGCGGATGTCCTTGGTCTCGATATAGTCCTGATTGTGCAGGGTCGCGCGCGAGACCACCACGCCGCCGACCGTGACCGGCTCCAGATTGGCAACCGGGGTGAGCGCGCCCGTGCGCCCCACCTGGATGGTGATTTTCTCGATGATCGTGGTCGCCTGCTCGGCCGCGAATTTATGCGCGATCGCCCAGCGCGGTGCCCGCCCGACGAAGCCCAGGCGCCGCTGCAGATCGATCCGGTCGATCTTCAGCACGATCCCGTCGATGTCATAAGGGAGCGCGTGGCGTTCTTCCGCGACCTGCCGGTGATAGTCGGCAAGCTCGGCGACCGACCGGCAGCGCCTGGTCAGCGGGTTGGTCTGGAAGCCGTAAGCCTGCAGCTGCTCCAGAAAGGCGTGATAGCTGCCCTCGATCGCAGGCTCCGCCTCCCCCCAGCTATAGGCGAAGAAGCGCAGCGCCCGGCTCGCGGTGATCTTCGGGTCGAGCTGGCGAAGGGAGCCCGCCGCCGAATTCCTCGGATTGGCGAACAGCGCCTCGCCGGCGGCGGCGCGCCGCTCGTTCAGCTTCGCGAACTCGTGGCGTTCCATATAGACCTCGCCGCGCACCTCCAGAACGGCGGGCGGCTGATCGGTGCCGAGGGTCAGCGGAATGTCGCGGACGGTCCTGAGATTCTGGGTGATGTCCTCGCCCACCGCACCGTCGCCGCGCGTCGCCCCCTGCACGAAAACACCGTCTTCGTAGCGAAGGGAGGCGGAGAGGCCGTCGATCTTGGGCTCGGCCACGATCTCGATCGGCTCCTCCTCGCCCAAGTTCAGGAAGCGGCGCACGCGCTTCAGGAACTCCGCGACGTCCTCGTCGCTCATCGCATTGTCGAGCGAGAGCATCGGAACTTTGTGCTGCACCTTGCCGAAGGCCGAGATCGGCTCGGCGCCGACCCGGTGCGACGGGCTGTCCGGCCGGATCAGGTCTGGAAACGCCGCCTCGATCGCCTGGTTGCGCCGGCGAAGGGCATCATAGTCCGCATCCGAGATCTCGGGTGCGTCCTGCTGGTGGTAGAGCCGGTCGTGACGCGCGATTTCCCTGGCGAGAAACGCGAGCTCGTCCGCCGCCTCATCAACTGTCAGCTTGTCGACGGGCTGGCCGTCGCCAGTCATGCCGAGTGCTCCAAAAGGCTGTCGGCAGCGGCGCGCGCGGCGTCTGTAATCTCCGCCCCCGCCAGCATGCGCGCAATCTCCTCCCTGCGCTCCGCCTGTGTCAGCACGGTCACGGCTACGTTCACGCCGGCGCGCGTCGCGCCCTTGTGGACGCGGAGATGCTGGTCGGCGCGCGCGGCGACCTGGGGGGCGTGGGTGACCACCAGGACCTGGGCGAACTCGCCGAGCCGCTCCAGGCGATCGCCGACCGCATCCGCCGTGGCACCACCGACACCGGCATCGACCTCGTCGAACACCAGAGACGGCAGCGCTTCGGTCATGGCGAGCGAGACCTTGAGCGCCAGCATCAGACGCGCGAGCTCACCGCCCGACGCGATCTTGCCGAGCGGGCCCGGCTTCTGTCCCGGATTGGTCGCGACCTCGAACGCCACGCGCTCGGCCCCGTTCTCGCCGATCTCACCATCGGGCCGCGGCAGCAGACGGATGACGAACCGCGCCTTTTCCAGCTTCAGCGGCGGCAGCTCCTTCATCACCGCCTTGGTCAGCGCATCCGCCGCCTTCTGCCTTTTCCCGGTCAGTACCGCGGCCGCGTCCTGCAGACGCCTGCGCGCCGCATCGGCCACCGCGCGCGCCGCCGCGAGATGCTCGTCGCCCGCCTCGATGCGGCCGAGCCGTGCAGCGGTCTGCTCGCGAAAGGCGGGGAGATCGTCCACCTGGATCTTGTGCTTGCGCGCGGCGGCGCGAAGCGCGAAGAGGCGCTCCTCGACGGTCTCGAGATCATCGCCGTCTTCACTCAGCGCCTGGCCGGCCTGCTCCAGCGCGCCGACCGCCTCGTCCAGCTCGACGCGCAGCCGCGCGAACGCGCCGGTGGCGGGCTCGAGCGCGTCGCCGGCCGCATCGATCACCCGCTCGATCGAGCGCTCGGCCTTGCCAAGACGGCCGGAAAGACCGCCATCGCCGGCAAGCGCCGACAGCGCCTCCTCGATCGCCTGGATGATCTTCTCGCGGTTCATCAGCCGAGCACGGGTCTCGGCCAGACGCTCTTCCTCGCCGGTCTCCGGCGCAAGCTCGTCCAGCTCCTGGAGGATATGGCGCCAGTAGTCGACGTCGCTCACCGCCTTGGCGACCTCCTCCTCCAGCTGCCGAAAGGCCGCCTCGGCCTCGCGCCAGCCCTCGTAAGCCTGCTTCACCCTGGCGCGATCACCGGAAAGCTTGCCAAACGCATCCACCAGCCCGCGTTGAGTCGCGGGATCCAGCAAGCCCTGCTGGTCGTGCTGACCGTGGACCTCGACCAGGTGCTCGCCGAGGCGCTTCAGCAGCGCCGTGCCGACCGGCTGGTCGTTGATGAAGGCGCGCGAGCGGCCGTCCTGGCCGATTGTGCGGCGAAGGATCAGCAGCTCGTCGGCCTCGATGCCGTGCTCTTCCAGAAGCGAGAGGATCGCTTCGGCGTCGCGATCGAGCTGAAAGGCGGCGCTCACCGAGCCGCCCTTGGCACCAGCGCGCACCAGGCTGCGATCGGCACGACCGCCGAGAGCGAGTCCCAAGCTGTCCAGGAGGATCGACTTGCCGGCGCCGGTTTCGCCGGTGAGCGCGCAAAGGCCCGCCCGCAGCTCGAGATCGAGCCGCTCGATCAGCACGATGTCACGGATCGACAGGCTGGTCAGCATGGCGCCATCGCCGGCTCAGGCAGCCGGCCCGACCTTGGCATCGCCCGGCGGTTCGATCAGCTTGTCGTCGGGAGCGCCGCCGCTCTTGGCGGGCGCACGCTTGCCCGCGCCGGCGGCGGGGGCCGGCAGCGAGCCGTCATCGGACAGGAGGGCGTAGCTGTCCTTGTACCACGCGCTGGCGGGGTAGTTGTGGCCGAGGACGGCGGCCGACTTGATCGCCTCTTCGCGAATCCCGAGGGCCAGATAGACCTCGGTCAGGCGATGCAGCGCTTCCTCGATCTGGCTCGTGGTCTGATACTGCTCGACCACGGTCCGAAAGCGGTTCGCCGCGGCCACGAACTTGCCCTTGCGCTGATAGTAGCGCCCGACCTCCATCTCCTTGCCGGCGAGATGGTCCTGGGCAAGCTCGGCCTTGAGCCTGGCGTCGCGACTGTAGTCGCTGTCCGGGAAACGGCGGATCAGCTCGTCGAACGACTTGAAGGCGAGCTCGGTCATGCGCTGGTCGCGGCCGACGTCCGAGATCTGGTCGTAGTAGCTGACGCCGACGAGGTAGTAGGCGTAGGGCACGTCCTTGTGACCGGGATGCAGGTCGATGAAGCGCCTGGCCGCATCGATGCCCTGATCATAGGCGCCGCCCTTGTAGTAGGCATAAGCCGCCATGAGCTGGCCGCGGGTCGCCCACTGGGAATAGGGGTGCTGACGCTCGACCTCCTGAAAGGCCGCGGCGGCGCGCGTGTTGTTGCCGTCCTTCAGCTCGTCGAGAGCAGCATTGTAGAGGTCGTTGACCGGCCGCTCGACATAGTCTTGGTCATCGACACCATCGCCGGCGCAGGCATTGAGAAGCAGCGCGAATGCCGCCATCCCCAGGCACCGGGAACCCCATCGCATTCCAGACAATCATCCGCTCCTTTTGGACCGGTGCAAACATCGAAATTGTCTCGGCGACTGTCAAGCCAATCCGGTCGGCAGCGGGCGAAGAATCGGGCTCGGGCAGACCGCCATGCAACCGCCGCGATCGCAGCGTGAGGCTTCTCCCGGGCGCCCGAGGCGCCGGCGATCAGGCGCCGGCGGCCTGACGCAGCGGCAGGGCCTGCTGCTGCTCGTCCGCGCTGGGCTCGGCGAAGCGCCAGGCGGTGGGATCGGCGAACAGGGCGCGCAGGAGCTTGTTGTGCATGGCATGGCCGGCACAATCGCCCACGACCCGCCCGATGATCGGCGCCCCCGCGAGATAGAGATCGCCGATGCAGTCCAGCACCTTGTGGCGCACGAACTCATCCTCGAAACGCAGGCCGTCCTCGTTCAGGACCTTGTCCTGGCTGACCACCACGGCGTTCTTGAGCGAGCCGCCAAGCGCCAGGCCACGCGACCACAGCTCCTCCACCCGCTCGGCGAAGCCGAAGGTGCGGGCGCGGCCGATCTCGGTCTTGAAGCCTTCCGGCGTCAGGCGATGGCTGTAGGACTGGCTCTTGATCAGGGGATGATCGAATTCGATGCGGCAGTCCACCTCGAACGGCGCGGCCTGCTCGAACTCGTCCCCGACGCCGCGGCCCGCCAGGGGCTCGAGCCGAGCACTCTTGCCGAGCGCGGTCACCGTGACCGGCTTCAGAATCTCGATGTGGCGGCGCTGGCCATCCTGTTCGGCGATGCCCGCGCATTCGATCAGGAAGATGAAGGGCTGGGCGCTGCCGTCCATGATCGGCACTTCCGGGCCGTCGATCTCGACCAGGACGTTGTCGATCTCCATCGCCGCGAGCGCCGCCATGAGATGCTCGACCGTGCTGACCACCGCGCCGTCGCGCTGGCCGATCGCCGTGCACATGGTGGTGTCGCAGACCTGGTCGAAGCGCGCCTGAATCGGCGTTTCGCCGTCCCGGTCCTTGCGCACGAAACGAATGCCGCTGTCCACCTCGGCCGGGTGCAGCGTCAACGAGGATTTCTGCCCGGAATGCAGTCCCACACCGACGCAGCCGATCGACGAGCGCAAGGTGTGCTGACGCTCACGCCGCCCGCTCATCGCCGCATCATGCTGGCTTTTCGACATTCCGAACTCCCGCCGGCCCTACCGCCGTTGCCGGCCGTAACATGAGGGGAGGGCGCAGAACGCCCTCCTCGACAAAGTACGGCCTCCATGCGGACATCTAGCAATCCGCAGAGGAGGCCACAAATCACACTTCGTGTCAGTTTGTTACAACCAATCCACGAACTAACACAGCCAAGTTTTGACAGCTCTTGGTTAATTCACGGTTAACGTCGCCCTATCGCCGAAGGAAGGTGGGGATGTCGTAGAGATCCTCGTCCTTCGACGACTGACGCCGGTCCGACGGCTCGGCGCCGGCCATGGCCGGTTCCGGCTGCGGCTCGGCATGCTCCTGACGCTGGCGCGCAAAGCTCTGGGTGACCCGCTCGAACAGGCTCGGCGCCCGCGAGAGGTCCTTTTCGGGCATGCGCGTCTGTCCCCAGTCGCCGCTCGTGCTCGGCGAGGTGGTGAGCGAGGGCTGACCGAAGCTCGGCTTCGGCCGCCTCGCCGAGGCGAGCACGTCACCGCCGTGATGCGCCTGCGGGCGAAGGCCGGGCTTGGCCCCGCTCACGGGCGAACTCATCGCGCTCGGCTGGTCCGGCGAGAAGCCGCCATCCGGCGAGGATGGCATCATCGGCTTCAGCTCCGGCAGGCCGGCGGGCGGCGTGCGCTGACCGTCATGGCCTCCTGATGGCTGCTGGCCTTGCGGACGCAGCCGGAAGGTGGGCGCCTGGGTCGGCTGCGGCTCAGCGACCGACTGGCTCTGGCCGTAGATCGGCTGATCGCCGGCATCGATGCCGGTGGCCACCACCGAGACCCGCATCTGGCCGTCCATCGATTCGTCGAGCGTCGAGCCGACGATGATGTTGGCCTCGGGATCGACCTCTTCGCGCACCCGGTTCGCGGCCTCGTCGACCTCGAACAGGGTCATGTCGGTGCCGCCGGTGATGTTGATGAGCACGCCGCGCGCACCCTTCATCGACACCTCGTCCAGAAGCGGGTTGGAGATCGCCGCCTCGGCCGCATCCACCGCCCGGCGCTCGCCTTCGGCCTCGCCGGTGCCCATCATGGCCTTGCCCATCTCGCTCATGACCGTGCGGATGTCCGCAAAGTCAAGATTGATCAGGCCGGGCATGACCATCAGGTCGGTGACGCCGCGCACGCCCATATGCAGCACGTTGTCGGCAAGCTTGAACGCATCCGCAAACGTGGTGCGCTCATTGGCCAGCCGGAACAGGTTCTGGTTCGGGATGACCAGCAGCGTGTCGACATATTGCTGCAGCTCGGCGAGACCGCCCTCGGCGACACGCATGCGGTGCGTGCCCTCGAAGTGGAACGGCTTGGTCACGACGCCCACGGTGAGGATGCCCTGCTCGCGCACGGCTCTGGCGATGACAGGCGCCGCCCCCGTGCCCGTGCCGCCGCCCATGCCTGCGGTGATGAACACCATGTGGCTGCCGTTGAGCTGATCGAGCAGTTCCTCGATCGCCTCCTCGGCGGACGCCCGCCCGATCTCCGGCCGCGCACCGGCGCCCAGACCCTGGGTGATGGTGTTGCCGAGCTGGATCCTCCGCTCGGTCAGGCATTGATGCAGCGATTGCGCATCGGTGTTGCAAGCGACGAACTCGACCCCCTCCAGGTGGGAGGTGATCATGTTGTTCACCGCATTGGTTCCGGCGCCGCCAACTCCGACCACGGTGATCCGTGGCCTGAGTTCATGCGTCACCGGCATGCTCAGGTTGATCGTCATTCCTTCCTAACTCCTCCTCCAGTAAAGCCCCTTCCCAAGGGCCACTTCCTCCGAGCGCGGGCCGATTTTTCCAGCTCTGGCTCAAAAGTTCCGAAAGCTCAAAAGTTCTCCTTCAACCATTGGCCAAGCTTGGCCAGTCTTGCCGTGAACGCCGGCGTCGGCCTGGGTGATCGGTAGGTCAGGCCTCCGTCGTCCCGCCCGACCCAGGCGAGAAGCCCGGCGGCGGTGGTCGCGGCTGTCAAATCGTCGAAGGCGGCGCCACCGGCAAGCGGACGCGCCCTTCCCAAGCGCGTCGGCATGTCGAACACCTCTTCGGCGAGTTCGATCGTTCCCTCCAGCTGGCTGCCGCCGCCGGTCAGCACCAGGCGACGCCCGGCGAGCGGCGGCATGCGATCGCCGAGACGATCGCGCAGCAGATGAAAGATCTCCTCGACCCGGGGCCGGATGATCTCCGTCAGCCTTGCCCGGGTCACGACTTGCGAGGGCGGGGCACTGGGATCACCGATCCCCGGCACCTCGATACGCTCATGGCTGTCGCCGGCATGTTCCAGCGCGCTGCCATAGAGTGTCTTCAACCGCTCGGCCTGGTCCCTGCCGATCGACAGGCCATAGGCCAGATCCTGGGTGACGTGATGCGCGCCCAGCGGCACGCTCAGCACCTCCTGCAGCTTGCCGCCGGCAAAGCGCGCCGCCCCGGTGACGCCGCCGCCGAGATCGAGCACCAGCGCACCCAGCGCCATCTCTTCCTCGGAGAGGGCGGCGAGCCCGGCCGCATAGGCGTTGGCGACCACGCCCTGCACCTCGAGATGGCAGCGCTCGACCGCCGCCACCAGATTGTGCAGCGCCGCCGCCGATGTCTGCACCACATGCGCCTCGACCGAGAGCTTGCGGCCGATCATGCCCCGCGGGTCCCTGAGCGGCTGGCCGCCGTCCAGGGTCACCTCCACCGGCAGCGCGTGCAGGCATTCGACCCCGTCCTCGCGGATGCGGTCCTCGGCCTCGGACAGCGCCCTCAGGAGGTCGTTCGCGGTCACCGCGCGCCCGCCGATCTCCTGCTCGACCACCGTGCGCCGCGACGACGGGCGGCCTGCGGTCACGCCGATGACGACGTCGCGCAGGGTCTCGCCGGCCTGCTGCTCGGCCTCGTGCACCACGGCGAGCACCGACGCCTCGACCGCCTCGACATCGACGATCTCGCCGGCCTTCAGCCCTTCGGCGAGCTGGTAGCTGGCCCCTAAGAGCTCGACGCCGTTGCCGGGGCGATTACGGCCGATCAAGCAGCACATCTTGGTGCTGCCGACATCGAGCACGCCCAGAATGTCCTGGCGCGCGAGCGGGCGCTTGGCCACGGATTTCAGGGCGAGGGCGCCAGCGTCGCTCATGCCTGCCTGTTCCCCGAAACATGTCGATCGAGCTTGAGACGCATGCGCTCGGGCGCCTGGCGCAGATCGATGGTGGTCACGGCGCGCTCCAGCAGCGCCTGCTCCTTCGCGACCCTGGCGAGGTAGCGCCAGGCGCGAAGCGGCGCCTTTTCCGGCAAGAGCACGTTGATCCGGTTGTCGAGACGCAGCGTCCAGCGCCGGTCGCCGACCCAGCTCGCCGCCTTCACCCGGGCCGACAGCTCCGGCTCGATCGACAGCATCTTGAACAGATCCACCGCCTGATCCGGCGCCCGATCGCCGACCAGCACGCGCAGATGGTCGAACCTCCGCCGCACCTCATCGGGGTCGACGTCGTCGACGATCACCCCGCCCACGCGATCGATCAGCGCGTAGCGGCCGTGATGCTGCCAGATCGCCAGCGGCTTGCGCTCCACCAGCCTGATCTTGATGGTATCCGGCAGGAACCGGCCGACGCTCGCCTGCTCCACCCAGGGCAGCGCCTCCAGGCGGGCCTGCGCGGCCGCGGTGTCGAAGCCGAGGATGGGATCGCCGACGTCGATGCCGAGCTGCTCGGTCAAAGCCTGCCGATCCGTGTTCTCGCGCCCGTCGGCATAGACCGCGCGCACGGTGAGGCCGGCGCCGCTGGTGAGATCGAGAGCGCGATCGGTGAGATCGGAGGTCACCGCGTAGACCGTGCCGGACCAGCCGAGCCAGGCGCCGGTGCCGAGCCCGAGCACCAGCCCGCCGGCGATGCCGGAAAGATGCAGCACCGGCCAGTACCAGCGCGGGCGCAGCGGTGCCCGATTGCAGGTGCGGCTGCGGATGGCGGCAAGGCTCATGCGGCGTCGCATCGTGCTTCCTCCACCAGCTGTTCCACCAGATCGCCGAACGCGATGCCGACATGCGCGGCCTGCTCCGGCGTGAGGGACAGGGGCGTCATGCCGGGCTGGGTGTTGATTTCGAGCAGATAGAGCTCGTCCGGATCGTCCTCGGCGAGCCGGAAGTCCGAGCGGCTGACGCCGCGGCAGCCGAGCGCCCGGTGCGCCTCGAGCGCGTTGTCCATGGCGCGCTGATAGGTCTCGGGCGACAGGGGCGCCGGCAGCAGATGCTCGGCGACGCCGTCGGTATATTTGGCGTGGTAGTCGTAAAAGCCGCGCTTCGGCACGAGCTCGGTGACCCCGAGCGGCCGGTCGCCCTTGCCCGCCTCGCCCAGCACCGAGACCGTGAGCTCGCGCCCCTCGATATAGCGCTCGACCATGACGTCGGGGCCGTAGGGCCAGCTGTTCCTGAGCGGCAGGCTGTCCTTGTCGCTCCGGACGATGGAGACGCCGACGCTGGAGCCCTCGCGGTTCGGCTTGACCACATAGGGCGGATCCATGGGCACGTCGCGATCGAGCCGGTCGATCGTGGTCATCACGCTGTCCGCACAGCGGATGCCGGCGGCCTGGAACATCCTCTTGGACATGGCCTTGTCCATGGCCAGCGCCGAGGCGAGCACGCCCGAATGGCTGTACGGAATGCCCAGGATCTCGAGCATGCCCTGCACCGTGCCGTCCTCGCCGTAAGGGCCGTGCAGCGCGTTGTAGACCACGTCGGGCTTGACCAAGGCGAGCTTACGGCAGAGATCGCGGTCGGCGTCGATCGTGCTGACGCGATAGCCGCGCTCTTCCAACGCCTTCGCGGCAGCACTGCCTCCTGAGAGCGACACCTCGCGCTCGGCGGACAGCCCGCCCATCAGGACAGCGACATGCCGGCTCATCGCTCCGTCTCCGGCTTATCCGCAGGACGCTCGGCGGAAAGCCCGCCCATCAGGACGGCGACATGCTTGGTCATGCCGCCGCCTCCAGCATGTTCTCGGGGCGCTCGCCATTGCGGCTGCCGACCCGATGGATCTCCCATTCGAGCTGGACACCGCTGCTGGCCAGGACTTTTTTCCTGACCAGCTCGCCCAGATCCTCGATATCCGCAGCCTTGGCGCCGCCGGCGTTGATCAGGAAGTTGCAGTGCTTCTCCGATACCTGCGCCTTCTTGTACATCAGCCCGCGGCAGCCGGCCGCATCGATCAGCTCCCAGGCTTTTTTGTAGGGCGGGTTCTTGCCAGAAGGATTCTTAAACGTGGACCCGCCGGTCGCCACCCGGATCGGCTGGGCGACGTCCCGCTCCGCCTTGATCCGGCCCATGCGGCAGCGGATGTGCTCGCGCTGGCCGACGACGCCTTTCATGACGGCCGCCACCGCGATCCAGCCCTCCGGCAGGTTGGAATGGCGGTAGGAAAAGCCCATCTCCTCGGCCGAAAGTTCATGCAATCCACCACGTGGATCCATGGCGATGACCTGCTCGACCAGCTCCGCGGTCTCGCCGCCATAAGCGCCTGCGTTCATGCGCAGACCGCCGCCGAGCGTGCCGGGAATGCCGACATAGAACTCGAAGCCGGAGACACCCGCCTCCAGCGCCTGCACCGCAAGGCCGCGATCGGTGACGCCTGCACCCACGGTCAGGCGATCGTCCTCCACCTCGACCTTGGCGAGCGGGCCGGTGAGGCGCAGCACCACGGCGTCGATGCCGCCGTCGCGCACCAGAAGATTGGAGCCGACGCCGATCGGCAGCACCGGGACATCCTCCGGCTTGGCCGCCATGAAGTCGGCGAGATCGTCGATATCCGCGGGCTGGAACCAGCAGCGTGCCGGACCGCCGACACGGAACCACGTCTTGGGGGCCATCGGCACGTCGAACGCGATCTTGCCGCGCACCTCCGGCAGACGATCGGCGAGAGGCCCGCTCATGCCGCGTTCCCCGGCGTCAGACGCTCGGCCAGCTTCGCCGGCAGCGCATTGGCCCAGGCGGAAATCGTCCCCGCCCCCAGACAGATCACCATATCGCCTGGCGCGGCCAGCTCGCTGACTTTGTCGGCCAGATCGTCCGGACCGTCGATTCCCTCGACCCGCGCGACGCCGGCCGCTTTGAGGCCCGCGACCAGCGCTTGCTGATCCACGCCCTCGATCGGCGCCTCGCCCGCGGCGTAGACCGGGGCGACCAGCACGATGTCGGCATCCTCGGCGCAGCGGCAGAAATCGTCGAACAGGGCCTGCAGGCGCGTGTAACGATGGGGCTGGATCACCGCGATCACCCGGCCGGCGCTCGCCGACTTGGCGGTCGCCAGCGCCGCGCGGATCTCGACGGGATGATGGCCGTAATCGTCGATCACCGTGATGCCGCCCACCTGTCCGGTCTTGGTGAAGCGCCGCTTGACCCCGCCGAAGTTGAGCAGCGCCTTCCTGATCACGTCGTCATGGATCTTGAGCTCGTTGGCGACCGCGATCGCGGCGAGCGCGTTCAGCACATTGTGCCGCCCGGGCATGGAAAGACGCATGCGCCGAAGCGTGCGCGTCACGTCCCGCGTGATCGGGTCCCTGAGCTCGACGTCGAACACCGCACCTTCGGGATCGAAGCTCGGATCGAGGGCGCGCACATCGGCGACGTCGTCGAAGCCGTAGCCGATCAGCCGGCGATCCGTGGTCCTTTCGAACAGCGCCCTCGTCTCGGCATGATCGACGCACATGGCGGCGAAGCCGTAGAAGGGGAGATTGTTCAAAAACGTCTGGAACGCCGCCTTGACCCCCTCGAAGTCGCCATAGAAGTCGAGATGCTCGGGGTCGATATTGGTGATCACGCCGCAGCTCGCCGGCAGGCGCGTGAAGGTGCCGTCGGACTCGTCCGCCTCCACCACCATCCACTCGGACGCCCCGAAGCGGGTATTGGTGCCATAGGCGTTGATGATGCCGCCATTGATCACGGTCGGATCGAAGCGCGCCGTCTCCAGCACCGCCGCGATCAGCGAGGTCGTGGTGGTCTTGCCATGGGTGCCGGCGATCGCGATCGCCCATTTGAGGCGCATCAGCTCGGCCAGCATTTCCGCGCGCTTCACCACCGGAATCCTTGCCGCGCGCGCGGCCACCACCTCGGGATTGTCCATCTTGACGGCGGACGACACGACCACCACGCGCGCGTCGCCCAGATGCGCCGCGTCATGGCCGATCATCACCTCGATGCCCTTCGCGCGCAGACGCTCGACATTGGCGCTTTCCGCCGCGTCCGAGCCCTGCACCTTGTAGCCGAGCGCCAGCAGCACCTCGGCGATGCCGCTCATGCCGATGCCGCCGATGCCGACGAAATGAATGACGCCCACGTCGATCGGAAGCATCCTCATGCCGCCTCCTCCAGGCCTGGGCCAGTACGCTGGCCACCGTTGACTTTTTTCGAGCCGGCGCGCCCGCCGGGGATCATGCGCTCGAGCGCATCGGCCAGCGCCTCGGCCGCATCCGGCCTTGCCAGCGCCTTGGCCTTGGCCGCGGCCTCGGCAAGCCGGTCCGGCTTCTCCAGGCAGAGACGGAGCTGGTCGGCAAGCCGCTCGCCGCTGAGATCGGCCTCCTCCATCAGCCAGGCGCCGCCCGCGGCCTCGACCACCTTGGCGTTGGCGAGCTGATCGCCTTCGAGCGACGAGGCGAGCGGGATCAGAATCGACGGCCGTCCCAGCACCAGCATCTCGGCGACGCTGGACGCGCCCGAGCGCGAGATCACCAGATGCGCCTTGGCGAGGCGCTGGGGCAGATCGTCGAAGAAGCTCTTGAGCTCCGCCTTGAAGCCCAGGTTCTTATAGGCGAGTTCGACCCGCTCCAGATCCTCCGGGCGGCATTGCTGGGTGAGGCGGATGTGAGAGCGCTCGCGCCCGGACAGGCGATCGAGAGCGGCCGGCACGACGTCGGACAGCGCCCGCGCCCCCTGGCTGCCGCCGATCACCAGCACGTCCAGCGGCTCGCCCTCCGATGGCAGGCGATAGGCCTCGCCCTCATGCTGACGGATCTCGGGACGCACCGGATTGCCGGTGACCACATGGCGGTCCTCGGCCATCATCTCGGCATGCTCGGTCTCGGCGAAGGTCAGCGCCAGGCCGGTCGCCCGCTTGGCGATCATGCGGTTCGCGCGGCCGAGCACCGCATTCTGCTCATGCACCAGAAGCGGCAGCTTCAGGAATCCGGCGGCGACGCCGACCGGCACCGAGGCATAGCTGCCGAACGCCGCGACCGCCAGCGGCCGCTGGCGCTTCAGCCACCACCAGCTCTGCAAGAGCCCGAGCCCGAGCCTGACGATGCCGGACGAGCGCTTGCCCATCGAGCCGGACGGGCTGGACGCGCGCACCTTGTACGCCTCCATGCCTTCCGGCAGATAGCGCGCCCCCCGCTCATCGCAGGCGAGCGCCACGGTCCGTCCGCGGCGCTCGAGCTCGCTCGCAAGGGCCAGAGCGGGAAACATATGGCCGCCCGTGCCGCCTGCGGTGATGATCACCGGGCGCTTCATGGCGACGCTCCCGGCGGCGGCACGCCCTGGCCGAGGCGGCGGCGGGTCAAGGCGAGGAACATGCCCATGCCGATGGCCATGGAGCAGAGCGCGGAGCCGCCATAGCTGATGAAGGGCAGCGTCATCCCGGTCGCCGGCAGCACCGAGAGATTGACCCCGAGATTGACCATGGCCTGCAGCGCGAAATGGGCGAGCAGCCCCGCCCCCGCGATCAGCGCGAAGCGGTCGGAGGCGAGCTCGGTGCGCCGAAGCCCGCGCAGCACCACGAAGGTGAAGAGCCCGATCAGGATCAGGCAGGCGATCAGCCCGAACTCCTCGGCGGCGACCGCGAACACGAAGTCGCTATGCGCATCCGGGATCTGGTTCTTGAGGCGGCCTTCGCCCGGACCCGAGCCGAACCAGGCCGCACTCTTCACCGCCTTCAAGGCGAGCCCGACCTGGTAGTGGTCGCCGCTCGCCGGGTCGAGGAAGCGGTCGATGCGCGCCGCGACATGCGGGAACCAGACATAGGCCTGCCAGAAGACAACGACGCTGAGCAGCAGCGCCGCCCCCACCAGAAGCCAGGGCAGGCCGGCGACGAACAGCTGCACCGCGAGCACCGCGCCGACCATCAGGGCCATGCTGACATTCGGCTGCGCCAGCAGCAGCGCCATGGTGGCGAGCCCGAGGCCGAGCACGGGCCAGGCATTGTCCAGGCCAGGGGCGCGTGCCAGGAGGGCGGCGCTCACCACGATCAGGGCGGGCTTCGCGAACTCGCCGGGCTGCAGCGCGAAGGCGCCGATCGACACCCAGCGCGTGGCGCCGTTGGTCTCGATGCCGATGAACAGCGTGGCGAACAGCATCAGCAGCGAAAGCCCGAGCAGGCCCGTCGCCGCCCGATAGACGCCGCGCGGCGCCAGCAGCGAGCAGCCGACCAGGAGAAACGCCGCCGGCGCCAGATAGACCAGATGGCGGGTGACGAAATGCCAGGCCGGCAGGCCGAGGCGCACCGCCACCGGCGGGCTGGAGGCGAACACCATGATCAGACCGGAAAGTGCCAGCAGCCCGAGCACGCCCAGAAGCGGACGGTCCACCGTCCACCACCAGCGCGCAAGCAGCCCCCGCTCGGTCCGATCGAACATCACCGCCCTCCGCTGCCAGCGCTGCCGGCGGCAGCCGCCTGACTTGGCGCCTCGCTCCGGCTTTCGACCAGGCGGCGGAAGGCGTCGCCTCGGGCTTCGAAGCTGGAAAACTGGTCGAAGGAGGCGCAGGCCGGGGCGAGCAGCACCGTCGCCTTGGCGCGGCCGTCGCGGTGGGCGTCGTCGTTGGCGGCGTGGAACGCCTGATCGAGCGTGGTGCTGATCACCCGCTCCACCCTGCCGTCCAGCAGCTCGTGGAAGCGCGGCGCCGCCTCGCCGATCAGATAGGCGCGGCGCACGTTCCGGAGATAGGGCAGGACCGCGTCCAGATCGTCCTGCTTGGGCTTGCCGCCGGCGATCCAGTAGATGTCCTCGAAGCTGGCGAGTGCTCGCGCCGCCGCGTCCGGGTTGGTCGCCTTGCTGTCGTTGACGAACGCGATGCCGTCGATGCGCCCGACCAGCTCGAGCCGATGCGCAAGGCCGGGAAAGCCCGCCATGCCCTGGAGGATCGCCGCGGGCGCTGCTCCCATGGCGCGCGCCGCCGCATAGGCCGCCGCCATGTTCTGGCCGTTATGCGCCCCTTTCAGATGCGGAAACGCGTCGATCCGGCCGACGGCGTCCGCGCGCCCGTCCAGATCGTCGATCAGCTCGCCGTCGGCCACATAGACGCCGCCCTCGGCGCGCCCGGCCGCCGAGATCGGCACGACCCTGCGGTCGTCGGCCTTCTCGAGATCCCGCGCGATCTTGCGCCCATAGGGATCGTCGACCCCGATGACCGCCCAGTCCCCCGCCTCTTGGTTGCGCAGGATGCGCCGCTTGGCCCGGACATAGCCGGCCATGCCGCCGTGGCGGTCGAGGTGGTCTGGACTAAGGTTCAAGATCACGGCCACAGCACATTTCAGGCGCTCAGTTAAGTCCAGTTGGTAAGATGATAATTCCAATACATAGATGTCCTCTACCGGTTTAGGCAATAGATCTAGTACTGGCAAGCCGATATTACCGCCGAGTTGTGTGCCAATTCCGGCGTTCGTCAGGATGTGGGCGATGAGCGTGGAAGTGGTGGATTTGCCGTTCGTGCCGGTCACGCCGACGATTCGACGCTCCGGTTGATTCTGGGCGAGCAGCTCCATGTCGCCGATGACATCGACGCCGGCGGCGCGCGCGCGCTTCACCAGCCGGTGCGGTTTCGGATGGCGGAGGGGAATGCCGGGGCTGAGCACCAGGCTTTCCACGCGCTCCCAGTTGCAGAGATTCAGATCCACGATCGGAAAGCCCTGATCGGAGGCGGCCTTGCGCTTGGCGAGATCGTCGTCCCACGCCCAGACGCGACCGCCGCCCGCGATCACCGCCCGGCAGGCGGCAAGGCCCGTCCGGCTGAGCCCGAGCACGGCGGCGATCTTCTGGTCGTAGTGGGTCAGCGTCAGCATCGCGTCTCAGCGCAGTTTCAAGGTGGAAAGGCCGATCAAACCCAAAATCACGGCGATGATCCAGAAACGAATGACGATGGTCGGCTCCTCCCAGCCCTTTTGCTCGAAATGGTGATGCAGCGGCGCCATACGGAAGACGCGCTTGCCCGTAAGCTTGAAGGACGCCACCTGCACGATCACCGAGACCGCTTCCAGCACGAACAGGCCGCCGATGATCAGCAGCACCAGCTCGTGCTTGGTGACGACGGCGACCGTGCCGAGCGCGCCGCCGGTGGCGAGCGAGCCGGTGTCGCCCATGAACACCATGGCGGGCGGCGCGTTGAACCAGAGAAAGCCCAGCGCCGCGCCAACCAACGCGCCGCAGAAGATCGCGAGCTCGCCGGTGCCGGCGATATAGATGATGCCGAGATAGGGCGCATAGCGGGCATTGCCCACGAGATAGGCGATCACCAGGAAGCAGCCCGCCGCGATCATGGTCGGCACGATGGCCAGACCATCCAGACCGTCGGTGAGGTTCACGGCGTTCGACGTGCCGATCATCACCACGGCGGCGAACAGGAAGAACGCCCAGCCGAGCGGTAAAAGAAAATTCTTGAAGAACGGAAAAGCGAGGCCCGTGCCCTGGGGCTCGCCGGTGATGTGCGCGATCCAGAACGCGGCGATCAGCGCGATGCTGCCCTGGCAGATCAGCTTCATGCGCGCCGAGATGCCGTCGCTCGAGCGCTTGGTGAGTTTGGCGTAGTCGTCGATCACGCCGATCAGACCGAAGCCCAGGGTCACCAGCAGCACCGCCCAGACATAGCCGTTGGAGAGATCCGCCCAGAGCAGGGTGGAAAGCGTGATGGCGAGCAGGATCAGGGCGCCGCCCATGGTCGGCGTGCCCTTCTTGGCCATATGGGTCTGCGGACCGTCCGCGCGGATCGGCTGGCCCTCGCCCTGCTTGGAGCGCAGCCAGGCGATCAGCGGCGGGCCGACCACGAAGCTGATCACCAGGGCGGTCAGGACAGCACCGCCGGTCCGGAAGGTCAGGTAGCGGAAGAGATTAAAGAGGCCGAAATCGTCGGCGAGCGGTGAGAGCAGGTTGAACAGCATGACCTAACCGCGCCCCCCGACCGCAGCGTGATCGGGCTCATTCTGTTTCAGGAGAGCATCGACCACCTGGCCCATGGCGCTGCCGAGCGAGCCCTTGATCAGGAGGGTGTCGCCGGCCTTCAGCTCGCCCGCCAGGATCGGCACCAGGTTCGCGGCCTGATCCACATGGATGCCGCGCTGGCCCTTGGGCAGGGCCGCATGCAGATGGCGCATCGCGGAGCCCACGGTGAACACCCGGTCCACCTGGCTTTCGGCGAGCGGCCCGGCGAGCTCGGCATGCAGCCGCGCACTCTGCTCGCCCAGCTCCAGCATGTCGCCGAGCGCCGCGATCCGGCGTCCCTCCGCATTGTCGAGCAGGCTGATCGCCGCGCGCATCGAGGTCGGATTGGCGTTGTAGCTCTCGTCGATCACCTCAATCCAGCCGCCATTGCACCGGATCTGGTGGCGCTGGCCGCGTCCCTTGGGCGCCTTGAAGGAGCCGAGGGCTTCCGCCCCCTTCTCCGGATCCGCGCCGACCGCGGCGACGATCGCCAGCACCGCAAGGCTGTTCTTCACCCAGTGGCGGCCGGGTGCGCCGATCCGATAGCGCAGCTCGACGCCATCCAACGCCATGCGCACATCGCTGCCATCGGCCTGCAGGCGGCAGGCGAGCAGCTTCGCATCGGCATCGCTCTTCTCGCCGAAGCCGATCACACGCCCCGCCTCGGCGGCGAGCGCCCGGTCCTTGAGGGCGGCGAAATAGGGGTTGTCGCGATCGAGCACCGCGGTGCCGCCGGGCAGCAGGCCCTGGAAAATCTCCGCCTTGGCCTCGGCGATCGCGTTCACCGAGGGAAAGCGGCCGAGATGGGCGGGCGCGATCGTGGTGATCAGCGCCACCTCGGGCTGCACCAGCGTCGCCAGCGCGGCGATCTCGCCCGGCGCATTCATGCCGAGTTCGTAGATCTCGTAGACCGCGTGGCGCGGCGCGCGAGCGAGGCTGAGCGGGACGCCCCAGTGATTGTTGTAGCTGGCCGCACTCGCATGGGTCTCGGCCTGCGGCGCCAGCGCCAGGCGCAGCGCCTCCTTGGTGCCGGTCTTGCCGACCGAGCCGGTGATCGCTGATATGCGCGCCGTCGACCGGCGGCGGGCCGCGCGCGCCAAGTCGGTCAGCGCCGTCATGGTGTCGTCGACCTTGATCAGCGGCGCCGTCTCCGGAAGCCTGGAGGACACATGGTCGACCAGGCAGGCCGCTCCCCGGTCCAGGGCCGCCTGCACGAAGCGGTGGCCGTCATGGTTCGGACCGCGAAGGGCAATGAACAGCTCGCCCGGCATCACTGTCCTGCTGTCGATCGAGATCCCGACCACCGACCAGTCGCCGCCGCCATAGCCGCCGGACGGCTTGCCGCCGGTGGCCGCCGCGATCTCATCCGCGCTCCAAAGAGCTCCGCTCACCGCATCGTCCCATGTCTGGAAGCCGAAGGGTCGCCCCCGGCCTCGGCCAGGGCGGCGCGCACCACGGCCGCGTCGTCGAACGGCAGCACCCGGCCGCCGACGATCTGCCCGGTCTCGTGGCCCTTGCCCGCCACCACCAGCACGTCTCCTACATCAAGCAAGCTGACGGCCAGATGAATGGCTTCGGACCGATCCGCCACGTCCACCGCCCCCGGCGCCGCTTCGAGAATCTGGCGCCGGATCGCCGCCGGGTCTTCACTACGCGGATTGTCGTCGGTGATAAATACCTTATCTGCTCGTTCAACCGCTATCTTACCCATGAGCGGACGTTTCTCTCTGTCACGATCCCCGCCGCAGCCGAACACCAGGACGAGCCGCCCCCGCACATAAGGGCGCAGCGTCGCCAGCACCTTGTCCAGCGCATCCGGCTTGTGCGCGTAGTCCACGAACACCGGCGCCCCTTTCGGATGACGGTCGATCAGCTCCAACCGCCCCGGCACGCCCCGGACCTTGCCCGCCGCCGCCAGCACCACCTCGATATCGACAGCTCGATCCGCCAGCACCAGACCGACCGCCGCTAACAGGTTCGCCGCCTGAAAATTCCCGACCAGTGGCGTGGCCACCTCATGGACCTCGTTTAGGTGCGTGATGCTCAAACGCTGTCCGTCCAGGCTCTCGGCGAGACCGGCAAGCCGGAGCGTCCGGCCTTCGCGGCCGTAGTCGATCACGGTCAGGCCGCGCCGCTCGCAAATTGCCCTGAGCGGCGCGACTTCAGGCACGTCGGCGTTGAGCACGGCCGTGCCGTCCTCTGCCAGAAGCTCGGCGAACAGGCGCGCCTTGGCCGCGAGATAGGCGTCCAGCGTCTTGTGATAGTCCAGATGGTCGTGGGAGAGATTGGTGAACGCCGCCGCTTCGAAACGGATGCCGTCGAGGCGGTGCTGATCGAGGCCGTGGCTGGAGGCCTCCATCGCCAGATGATCGACGCCGGCGTCCTTGAGCTCGGCGAGCAGCCCTTGCAGGCGCACCGGATCCGGCGTGGTCAGCCCGCCGTCGATGGTGAGCACGGGCGAGTGCAGGCCGAGCGTGCCGAGCGCCGCCGAGGTTTTTCCCAGCCCCTCCCAGATCTGCCGGGTCAGGCTGGCGACCGAGGTCTTGCCGCTGGTCCCGGTGACCGCGACCACATGCGCGGGTTGCTTCCCGTAAAAACGCGCCGCCATCAGGGCGAGGCGTCGGCGCGGCTCGGGATCGAGCACCAGCGGCACGCCGACATCGCGGCCGGCGAGGGACGGATCGGCGAGAATCGCCGCGGCACCCTGCTGCACCGCCTCCTCGATGAACGCCCGGCCGTCAGCCCTGGCCCCCACCAGCGCCGCGAACAGCGCGCCCGGACGCACCTGATGCGAATCGGCGGTCAGCGACAGAATGTCGGGATCGCCATCGCCCGCCCCGTCGATCGCTATCCCTGGGTCGAGCAGCTCGCGCAGCCGCATCCCTGGCCTCCTCCTGGAGAGAGCATGGCCGGCTGCAGTGATCCTCCGTCGCTCCAGCCGTTATTGCTGATCGCAGCAAAGCTCGGCTCGGTCTTCTTCAAGCGGCCGTTGAAGGCCTCGCCCACCACCAGCCGGTCGCGAAACCAGCCCTCGGCCGCGACATCGGTCGGCGGCAGGCCGAGGATCGGGCCGCTCCGGCTGATGATCGCCGCGACGGTCGGCGCCGCGGTCCAGCCGCCATGGGCCTGATCGTAGGTCGCCTCGTCGCCCTTGGGCTCGTCGAGGGTGACCAGTACCAGATAGCGCGGGTCCTCGATCGGAAACACGCCGAGGAAGGACGACAAGAGCCGCCGGTCGCCATAGCCCTTCGGCCCCGCCTTGTCGGCGCTGCCGGTCTTGCCGCCGATCAGGTAGCCCGGCACCTTGCCGTTGCTGCCGCTGCCCTCGGCGACCACCAGCCACATCAGCCAGCGCAGCTTGGCTGCCGTGTCCTGATCGACCGCCGCCGGCTTGAGCGGCGCCTTCACGCCCGCCTCCTGCACGAGATAAGCCGGCCGGCGCGGCCCGCCGCAGACCGCGGCCGCGACCGCATCGATCGCCTGCAGCGGCGACACCGCGATGCCATGGCCGTAGGAGGCGGTCACCGTGTTGATCTCGCGCCAGACCGAGGGACGCTGCGGCGTCGACACCTCGGCAAGCTGGATCGGATGGCGATCGAGCAGGCCGAAACGCCTGAAATACGCCTGCTGGGTCTCCGTGCCGGTCGCCAGCGCCATCTTCGCGGCCCCGATATTGGAGGAGAACGCGATCACCTCGGGCATGCTGAGACGGCGCTTCTTGGCATGGAAATCGCCGATCCGGTAACGGTTCATCTTGAGCGGCTTGGCCGCGTCGAACTGATCGGTGATGCGCACCGCGCCCGAATCCAGCGCCATGCCCGCGGTCAGCACCTTGAACAGCGAGCCGAGCTCGTAGCTGCCCTGGGTGTTGCGGTTGAAGCGCGCGATCTCGTCCGCCTGCTGATAATGGTTGGGATCGAAATCCGGCAGGCTGACCGCGGCCAAGAGGGCGCCGGTCGCGGCCTCCAGCACCAGCGCATTGCCGCCCTTCGCCTGGAAGCGCTCGACCGCCTTCGCGAGCTCGTCGCGCACCACCGCCTGCACGCCGAGATCGAGGGTGAGCGCGAGCGGCCCGTCATAGAGCCCTTCGGTCAGGCGCCTGTTGAAGCTGCGCTCGATGCCGGCGAGGCCCTGATTGTCGATGCCGACATAGCCGATCATGTGCGAGGTCAGCGCGCGCTGCGGGTAGATCCGGTGATATTCCGTGCGGAACTGCACCCCCGGCAGGCCGAGGCGCATGATCTCGTGCTGCTGGTCGTCCCCGATATGGCGCTGCACCCAGACGAAGCGCGAGTTTCGCTGCGCCAGGCGCGCGCCGAGCTGGCCGGCGTCGAGATCGGTGAGCACCGTGGCCAGAGCCTCTGCCGTCTGCTCGGGGTCGATCACCAGCTTGGGATCGGCATAGACCGAGGTCTTCGGATAGTCCGTGGCGATCAGCCGGCCCTTGCGGTCGACGATGTCGGCGCGCCGGGTCTGGTTCTCCTCCGGCTTGGTGATGTGCAGCACCTTCACCGGCAGGCTCGGCGACATCACGGCGAGATCGGTCATCCTGGCACCGAGGGCGACGAAGCCGAGCACGCCCAGCACCGCGAGCAGGCGCAGCCGCGCGCGCGCCTGACGCACTTCGAGGGCAGCGCCGGAGATCTTGGTCTTCGCTCCGCGTCGAGCCCCCCTATGATCAGGCGCGCCGCTCATTGCCGAAGGGAAGCGGCCGAAGAGGAAAGCGCGCTCACCAGCGCCGGCCCGGGCACGCCCTCCTGCTCGCGCAGCGGGATGTCGGAAATCGCCATGATCTGGCGCGGCTCGGCGGGCTTCAGGCTGAGATGCTGAGCTGACAGGCGCGCCAGGCGCTCCGGATGGGCCAGCGTCGCCCATTCCGCCTTGAGGCGCTTGATCTGGATCTTTTCCTCGTCGATCCTCCGCTCCACCGCATGAAGCTCCCTTTCCTGAAGCTGCACGCGGTTCTTCAGCCCGTAGACACCGCAGGCCGCCAGAATGGCGATGGTCAGGCTGACGAGACCGAGCTTCAACATGACGGATGTCCTTCGATGGGCAGTCGTTCCGCGGCGCGCAGACGCGCGGAGCGGGCACGCGGGTTTTTTCTGACTTCGGCGTCGCTCGGCGTGACGGGGCGCCTGGTGAGCGGCCGGAAGGTCGGAGGCACGGCCTCGGCGGTTGGCATGCCCGGCAGATGGCGGGACGGGTTGGTCACGCGTCCGCTGCGCGCGGTCAGGAACTGCTTGACGATCCGGTCTTCGAGCGAATGGAACGCCACCACCACCAGGCGGCCGCCGGGACGCAGCAGCCGCTCGGCCGCGGCGAGCGCCCGCTCGAGCTCGCCGAGCTCGTCATTGACGTAGATGCGCAGCGCCTGGAACGTGCGCGTCGCCGGATCGATCTTGCCGTGGCGCCCGAGCACGCCGGCGACGATCGAGGCGAGCTCACCGGTGCGCGTGATCGGCGCCTGGCCGCGGCGCTCGACGATCGCCTTCGCGATCCGCCGGCTCGCACGCTCCTCGCCATAGCGATAGATGATCGAGGCGAGCGCCTGCTCGTCCGCGTGGTTGACCACGTCGGCGGCGCTCTCGCCGTCCGCCTCCATGCGCATGTCGAGCGGCCCGTCGGCGGCGAAGGAAAAGCCGCGCCCAGGATCATCGATCTGTTGCGAGGAGACGCCGATGTCGAGAACGATGCCGTCGAGCTGATCGATCTCGATCTCGGCCAGATGTTCGGCCATGTCGCTGAACCGCCCTTCCAGCATGGTGAAGCTGGAACACTCCTCGGCCAGCGTCCGTTCCGCGCGCGCCGCCGCCACGGCGGTGGATCGCGATCGAGAGCGATCAGACGCTTCGGCGGCACCTCGAGAATGGCCCGCTGTAGCCGCCGCCGCCAAACGTGCCGTCGAGATAGTCGCCGTCCGCGCGCACCGCGAGTGCGGCCAGCACCTCGTCCAGCATGACGGGCATATGCGCGGCCTGCGCATCGCGGACAGCGGCATGGTCGAGGCCGGTCACGCGCTCAATCCTCCCCGACGAAGGCAGGGAACATTCAAGGAACAAACCGCCGGATGTGGTCTTGGAAGCTGACGATTTCTATTGATGACAGGCAAATAAATCATCACGAATTCCGCCATAACGCCCAGGCCAGCCGCCGCACGCCGATTTCTGACTTGATCTTGAGGGAGATCAACTAGGATCAGCTCGAAATTCACCCTAAAGTTACGCAAATTTCCAGTCAAGGCCCCATTTGAGGAAAACTATATAAGCAATTGAAAACGCTTGTTAAAATATCATAAATTGCCACGAATCGAGGATCTCTGCGGCCTTCGGGCGAGGATCAAGGATACTGGGATCGTCTGAATAGACGAGGTTTTTGACTTTGTTCTTGTTATGTTCTCTCTACCATCAAGCACATCTTAATAAAGAGAAACGTGATCAGGCAGCCTGTAAGCCGGGTTCTGTCCACAGCCTGTGGAAAACAGGCCGCTGGATGGCCATTCCTCTGGGATGCCCGTCGCCGGACACCTCGCGCGACCGACCCGGACGACCGGCCTGGAAACGGGCCTGCCCTTCCGGCCGAAGCCTCGGGGCCGTCGTCCCTACTTGGTCTTGCTCCCGGTGGGGTTTGCCCTGCCGGGACCGTTACCGGCCCCGCGGTGCGCTCTTACCGCACCCTTTCACCCTGACCCCCACGCCGGCCAAAGCCTGAACGCCGGAGGGCGGACTGCTCTCTGTGGCACTTTCCCTGGGGTCGCCCCCGCCGGGCGTTACCCGGCACCGTGTTTCCATGGAGCCCGGACTTTCCTCCCCCGGGCCAGGCCCGGAAGCGGCCATCCGGCCACCTGATCAGGGCGAATGTCGCCCTTCATGGACTTGGAATCAAGCCGGAACGAATGGCGATTCTGGCCGGCGTCGACGACATGCCGGGCGTGAAGCCGCCCAACATCGCCCTCTCCAACACCTGCCTCCCTCTGCCCCCGCCCGAGACCGCCACCTCCCATGCGCAACCACCGTCGATCCTCACGTCATTGATGCGGCGACCAACCGCCGTGGTGGCAAACCCGCCCGATGCACCGTCTGCGCGCCGTTCGGCGCAGCCCGATCACCCCATTGGCCCACTAGAGGAGGAACCTTTTCTCACCCCCCCTCCCCGCTATCCTCGCTCACGGTCCACGAGACTCCGGGAGTCCGAGCCTGGCCCCACCTGTTTCGGCGGGCGGGCGGATTCCCAGGATCACATGGACCACGATGCAAACCTGACAGGAAAGCGTTGAGAAAGCGTTAACGCTGGAAAAAGGGCGTCCTTGTTGTTCTCGGTTCGACTATGCGGCCGCGCCACACCGATTTCAGCCTTCGTCCATCGGTCATTTCAAGGCGAAAACGCTATGATGAGCCTGTGATGTTCGAGCGTTCGAGGCGGTCATCTGTCCATTGGCTGGGCTTTAACCTTTTCCTAACCCCGCCCCGCCATTCTCGCTCATGGTCCATGCGACCCTGGGAATCCGAGCCCCGCCGTCAATGGCTGCGGGCGGGCGGACTCCCAGGATCGCATGGACCAGATGCGCAGGCTCGCGCAGCCGAGTTTAACTATCGTTAACGCCGTGCAGAAGGCGACTTGCGGGGAAGGTCTGCAGGGCGAGCGGGCGGTAGCTGCTCCCGGCGTCGGGCCAAGCCGGCGTCATGGCCGGCTGGCCGCCTCCGGACCGACATGACGAAACACCAGACGAGGGGCGCCGCGGAGCGTGGTGCGGCGCTCGAAGACGGCGCCCAGCCGCGCGGCGACCGCCTGCGACGGTGCATTGTCCGGGTGGATGAAGCTCATCAGGGGCGGCAGGCCCAGCGCCTCATAGGCCCAGTCGCGGGCGGCCGCCGCGGCTTCGGTGGCATAGCCCCGGCCTTCGGCGCCCGGAAACAGGGACCAGCAGAGTTCGGGCTCGTCGATGTCGGGCGGATGCCAGAGGCCGGCATAGCCGAGCGCCTCGCCGCTCCGGCGCGCCGCGACCGCGAAGGTGCCGTAGCCGCGAAGCGACCAGAAGCCGATCATGGCGCAGAACTCGTCCCAGGCGCGCTCGGCGGAGACCGCGCCGCCGACGAACGCCTGACGCTTGTCGCAGGAACGATGCGCGCAATAGCCGGAAAAATCGCTTTCATGCCAGGCGCGGAGCCGCAGGCGTTCGGTCTCGATCACCGGCGTGGTCACGAGGTCGCGTCCAGCGCGAGCAGGCCATCCAGCCGCGCCAGGGTCTTCTGATCGAGCTCGCCGTCGACCCGCTCCGGCCGAAACCGCCGCTGAAACGCCACGAGGCGGCGCCTCGAGGCCTGACTGTCGCCAGGATCGGGCAGGCTGTAGCCGATTTTGTGGAGCTGGTGCAGGGCCTGATCCAGCGAGCGCGGCGTGCCCGCGCCGTCTTCCGGCCAGATGCCGATGCCTGAAGCCGCAAGTCGCGGCCAGTCGAACAGCTCGCCCGGGTCCTCCTTGCGATCCGGGGCGATGTCGCTGTGCGCGAGCACCCGCTCCGGCCGGATCGACCAGCGTTTCATGATCGCCGGACAGAGCCACTCCAGGGCGCGATACTGCGCCTCGGTGAACGGTTGGTAGCCCCATTCATGGCCGGGATTGACGATCTCGATGCCGATCGAGCAGTCGTTCAGCCGCTCGCGTCCCTGCCAGAAGCTGACGCCCGCATGCCAGGCGCGCTTCCTTTCGCTCACCAGCCGCAGGATCCGCCCGTCGCCGTCGATGACGTAATGCGCGCGGACCTTGGCCTCGGGATCGCAGAGCCGCGCAAGCGCCGCATCCGCGGACGTCATCCCGGTATAATGCAGAATCAGGCAGTCGACCGCGCATCCCCTGGGCCGCCTGTCGGCATTGGGCGACGGATGCTTGCCAATCGTGAACATCACCGCCCCAAGTCTCCGTCAGGGTCAGGCCCAGGCGCCGCCCCTAGAAGCGACGGAGGAGGCGTTCGAGATAATCGAGCTCTTCCGCCGATCGCGAGCGCTGGCTGGCGCGGCGGTGCAGCTCCTCCATGATCGAGCGGGCCTTGCCGAGATCGAGATCGTCGGGCACCCGGGCCGAACAGATCGGCCTGCCGCGATTGAACATCGGCCGGCCGAGCGGATCGCGGTCCGTCGATCCTGGCCGAACTGCTGCCCCTGGCCCTGCTGCTCCTCGCCGGGGTTCTGGCCCATCATCTGCTGCATTTCCCGCATCATCGCCTGCCGCCCTGGCGCAGCTGGTCGAGCGCGTTGGTCTGCGGACGAGGGCCTCGCCCGGCTGGCCGCCGGCGGATGTCGCGCGCCTGGCGCATGGAGAGCTCGGCCTCGCCCATGTGCACGCGGGATCGGAATGCCGTTCTCGCCCAGGCTTTCCATCAGTCGCCGAGCGCCCGGCGAAGGGCCTCCTGACGCCCGCCATCCGGCCGCTCTGGCCCCGTCCCGGCTGGCCCATCTGGCCGGGCTGGAGGCGCACCCATGGCACCCTGCTGCTGGCCCTGCTGACCTTGCTGCTGTTGCCCCTGCTGGCCCTGCTGCGCCCGCTGGCCCTGCTCGGCGCCCGGCCGGTCCATGGCGCCCTGCTGCTGCTGTTCGCGCGACAGGCCGCAGGTCTCGTCCAGCAGCTCCTGCTGACGCTGGATCATCTCCCGCAGATCGTTCATCATCTGCTGGCCCTGCTGCATCTGGCTGCTCTGCTGGCCGACCTGCAGGTTCTCCAAAGCTCCTGCATCTGCGCCAGCATCGCATGCGGCTGCCTGCGCGCACCCGTCTCGATCATGTCCTGCATGCGATCCAGCATCTCCCTGCAGATCCTGGCGCCGACGGTCATCGCCTCGGGATCCATCGCCGCATGGGCCGTCACCATCTGCTGCATCTGCTGGGCGAGCGCATCGAGATAATTGTCCAGCGCCTGGCGCAGCTCGTCCATCAGGCAGCGCTGCAGCTCGGCGTCGCTGGCATCGTTCTCGAGCGCATTGCGCAGGGCCTCCTGCACCGCGCAGCTCGCGCCCGGCGAGCGACAGGCTGCCGTCCTCGAGATGCAGCGCCGTCTCCTACATCAGCTCTTCAGCACGTCGTCGATCGAGCTCGTCCTCGCTGATCAGCTTCAGGCCATCGAGCGCAGCGCCATGGAACAGGTGTCGTTCTGGAAGCGCTTCAGCGCGGGCCAGGCCGAGGCCGAGTTCATCGCGGCCGCGACGCGCTCGCGCTGGTCCGGCTGGTCCGCGAGCAGACGGCGCTGCTCGACGATGCAGCGCGCCACCGGATGGGTGAAGGCGGGTCGGCAGGACGAACTGGGTGCAGCACCTCGCTGAACCCGGCCCGCTCGATGGCGTCGACTGCCCGAGCCTGGACCGACCGGCAGGCCGACCAGGGATGCGGCGTCAGGCTCGAGGATAGGCGTCGTCGAGCTCGGTCGCCCGTCCGCCGGCTGGATCAGCTCGATGCGCTCGGCATCCTCCCGGACGGCCGGGACGACCAGATGCGCGATGCTGGCGACCAATCGTCGGCGGGCCTCGACGAGCGAAGCGCATCACCCGGCGCTGCACCGCCGGCCTCGCCAAAGGCGATGGTCGGCGGCTGATCCTCGATCACCTTCGATCTGCCAGACGCCGAGCGCGTCCTTTCTCGTCGCCGACCCTGAGCTCTCGCCCGGCGCTCCAGGGTCATCCCGGCCTCGGCGCTGTCGCCGCCGACCGCGCCGAAGGGCAATGCTCGGTCTACCTGGGCCCGGTCCGTTTGGGTCTGGTCTGTCTGGGCCTGGCTGCCGGCCGAGCGCATAGCGCTCGACCGGGCCGTCGACATGGTGCAGCTGCGCCAGCACCTCGCCGCTACGGGGCACGCCGATGCTCGGCGTGGTGTCGATCAGCGCGCTCGACGGCCGGTCAGCAAGCCCTTCCAGCGGCTCGGCGGGGAGCCTGGTATACTCAGGCGGCGTCATCAGACGATCAGCTGATCGCCTCGGCCGCCCGGCGGTCCGGACGCGCCAGGTCGAACGCCCGGGCGAGACGCTTTCGGCGCCATGCTGCCCGCCTCGACCACGGCGACGATCAGGAGAAGGGCGAGCGCGACCGAACGCCCAGCGGTCGCGCCTGGGCAGGTCGGAGCTGAAGTGCAGCCGACCTCGAGCCCGCCGACCATGGTGATCAGGCGCTCGCGATGGCGCCGCCAGAGCGAGCGGTGGAGCGGTCGTCCTGGCCATGGAAAGCTTGTCGTCGAGGAGCGCAGCGGCTGATGGGTGAGGTCGTTGACTCGCTCCAGGCGCTCGAGCCGGCATGGCGGGATGGCCAGGCGACGGCGCTGCGCGCCCGGAACAGCGCGATGACGAAGGCGAGCGCGAAGCCGATCAGCCCGAGGCCGTGCAGCCAGCCCGGAAGAGAGCGCCAGAGCCCGAACAGGCTGATGACCAGAAACAGGCCGAGCACGGCCAGCGGCGGCCAGAGCGCCGGCCAGATGCTTTCGAAGGCACGCGCGAAGCGGGCGGCGGCCACACGCCATCTGAACGGCCAGCGACCCCTCGGATCCCGTTCGCCTCCTGGGTTCCTCAGACCTTTCAGGTCAATGTCGCTCATCAACCGCTCCCTTCGACCTAGCAGGCTCTGCCGCATTCTCGTGACGGCATGTCGAGCCACTCCGGCAGGCGTTCGTCGGCGAAACGCTCCACCGGCTCGATCCTCGGCCTCACCACCGAGAATCGATCTCCATCGACCAGGACCTCGGCCGCAAGCGGCCTTGCATTGTAGTCGGAGGCCATGACCGCACCATACGCGCCGGCGCCGAGAAAAGCCACCAAATCCTCGGCTTCGAGGGGCGGCAGGGCCCGGCCGCGTGCGAAGATGTCCGAACTCTCGCAGATCGGCCCGACCACGTCGGTCGCCTGCAGCTCAACATCCGCCGCCGGTTCGCGCAATGGCAGGATCTCATGATACGCATCATAGAGCGCCGGACGCAGGAGATCGTTCATGCCGGCATCGAGGATCGCGAACGGCCGTTCGTCGCCCTCCTTGATGTAGCGCACCCGCGCGATCATGGCGCCGGCCTCCGCCACCAGAAAGCGTCCGGGCTCGAGCAGCAGGTCGACGTCGAGATCGGCGGTGATGCTCCGCACCAGCTCGGCATAGGCCTCGACGTCGAGCCTGGCATCGCCGCGATAGCGTACCCCCATACCGCCGCCGAGATCGAGGCGCCGGATCGGAATGCCCTGTCGCCTCAGATCGCGCACCAGATCGGCGCCGCGCTGATAGGCGGCCTCGAACGGGGCGAGGCTCATGATCTGCGAGCCGATATGCAGGTGCACGCCCACCGGATCGATGCCGGCGAGGCTGGCCGCCATGGCATAGACCTCGGGCGCCTGCTCATAGGCGATGCCGAACTTGTCCTGGCGCCGCCCGGTGCTGATCTTCTCGTGGGTGTCGGCGGCGACGTCGGGGTTGATGCGGATCGCCACCGGCGCCGTCGCCTTCCGCGCGGCCGCGACCTCGCTGAGCGCGATCAGTTCCGGCACGCTCTCGACATTGAACTGGGCGATGCCCGCATCCAGCGCCAGCGCCATTTCTTCGCGGCTCTTAGCCACACCCGCGAACATGATCATGTCGCCGGGCACGCCCGCCTTCAGCGCTTTTTGCAGCTCGCCGCCGGACACGATCTCGGCGCCCGCCCCCTGGCTGGCCAGGGTGCGGATCACGGCGATGTTGCTGTTCGCCTTGATCGCATAGCAGATGGTCATGCGCTGGCCGGCGAAGGCCGACTGCAGGGCCCGAAGCTGCGCACACATGCCCGCGGTGGAGTAGACATAGGCCGGCGTGCCGACCGCCTCGGCGATCGCGGCGAGCGGCACCTGCTCCACCAGGAGCGCGCCATCGGCATAATGGAACGGATCGGTCATTCCGTATCGCCGGCCTCGTCGTCGCCGACGGGCTCGACCGGCGGCAGCTCCAGCGGACCCTTGCGGCCGCAGGCGGCAAGGGCGAGCGAGGCGCCAAGGACGGCCAGCAGCCGGCGCCGCCGGCCGACGTCATGGGTCTGCCGGGAGCGGCCGGACCGGCGCTCCAGCAGGATCGGGGCAATGACCGACATGATGAGCAGCGCTTTCGCTCGCGTTTATCGGACCGCGGCCGCGCGCGGTCTGTCATTTTTTGTCGCCGCAAGCCCGGTCGGTCCCTTCAGGACCGCAGGCATTGAACAACGGCTGCGCTCATCTGTCGAGGGGATTAACGATCAATAGGCGAGCAAAATTCCCTATAAATAACGCAGCTTCGCCTGCCCCACAGCATCTAGTACGCAACTTGGCGCAGTACCCCCATAACTGGTACGGGATGCGACCGAACGCTCAACCGAAAGTACATCGAACACCTGTGAGGTAATGCGCGCATCCACCGATTGCAGCTGTTCGAGGGTCAAGTCCGCCAGATCGACGCCGCATTCTTCGGCAAGGCGGACAGCGCGGCCCGTGGCAGCATGGGCCTCGCGGAAGGGCACGCCGAGCGTGCGCACCATCCAGTCGGCGAGGTCGGTCGCGGTGGTGTAGCCGACGCCGGCGGCCGCCCGCATCGCCGCGCGATCGGCGCTCATGCTCTCGATCATGGCGGCGGCGGCGGCGAGGCAGAGGCACAGCGTGTCGACCGCATCGAACACCGGCTCCTTGTCCTCCTGCATGTCCTTGGAATAGGCGAGCGGCAGGCCCTTCAAGGTCATCATCAGGCCGTTCAGGCTGCCGGCGACGCGCCCGGTCTTGCCGCGCAGCAGCTCGGCGGCGTCGGGATTGCGCTTTTGCGGCATGATCGAGCTGCCGCTGGAAAAGGCCTCGCTCATCCTGACGAAGCCGAATTGCGGCGTCGACCAGAGCACCAGCTCCTCGGCCAGGCGCGAGAGATGAACGGCGCAGATCGAGGCCGATGCCAGGAACTCCAGCGCGAAATCCCGATCCGAAACCGCATCGATCGAGTTCGCCATCGGCCGGTCGAAGCCGAGCTCGTCAGCGGTCGCGCGCCGGTCGATCGGAAAGCTGGTGCCGGCGAGCGCCGCCGCCCCCAGCGGGCATTCGTTCAGGCGCACGCGTCCGTCGGCGAAGCGCCCGCGATCGCGCCCGAACATCTCGACATAGGCCATGAGATGGTGGCCGAAGGTCACGGGCTGCGCCGCCTGCAGATGGGTGAAGCCGGGCATCACCCAATCGTGATGGGCCAGAGCGCGCTCAAGCAGGACTCGCTGCAGATCCCGCAGAAGCCCGTCGACGGCATCGACCGCATCGCGCAGCCAGAGGCGGAAGTCGGTCGCGACCTGATCGTTCCTGGAGCGCGCGGTGTGCAGCTTGCGTGCGGGCTCGCCGATCGCTTCGGTGAGGCGCGCCTCGATATTCATGTGGATGTCTTCGAGACCGGGGCTGAAGTCGAAGTCGCCGGCCTCGATCCGGACCTCGATCGCCTCCAGGCCCTCGAGGATCGCGTCCCGCTCCTCCTCGCTAAGAATGCCGACCGCGGCGAGCATGCGCGCATGCGCCTTCGAGCCCGCGAGATCGTGAGCGTGCAAGCGCTTGTCGAAGCCGATCGACGCATTTATCTGTTCCATCAGCGGGGCCGGGCCGTCGGCGAAATGGCCTCCCCAAAGGTCCCTGCCGCTTCGCGCCCCGCCGGGTGATGGCGGTTTCGGCTGATCGTCCCGTCGATTGCTCACTGCTCTGTCCACTCAACCTCGCCTCGGATCCGACGATGCCCGCACTCTCCAGCGCCGCCGCCCACACCGTTTCATCCAGCCCCCGCCGCCGGGGACCTGCGCTCAGGCTGACGCTCGGAAGCTGGCTCGGCGCCCTGCTGCTGACCGTCGCAGCCATGCAGCCCGCCGATGCCTTCAACTTCGTCGCCACCGACGGCGGCCCCGTGCCCGAGGTCACCTTTCTCGATGCAGACGGTCATGAACGCAGTCTCGCGGATTTTCAAGGGCGTGTCGTCGTTCTGAACCTGTGGGCGACCTGGTGCGCGCCCTGTCGCAAGGAAATGCCGTCGCTCGATCGCCTGCAGCAGACCCTGGGCGGCGAGAACCTTGAGGTGATCGCGCTTGCGGTCGACCGCGGCGATCTGTCCAAGGTGCTGGACTTCTACCAGGAGGTCGGAGTCGAGACCCTCGCCGTCTATCACGACTCCTCGGCCAAGGCCGGCCGCACCCTGAAGGCGCCCGGCCTGCCCACCACCCTGATCATCGATCGCAGGGGCAACGAGGTCGGCAGGGTGCTCGGCGATGCCGAGTGGGACGGCGAGGACGTGGCCGCCCTGCTCCAGGCGGTGATCGCGGAAGATCAGCCCTGACAGAAGCGGAACAGATCGGAGACTTTCGACAGTTTATTATTGAAAATTGATAGATTTTTTACCATTAAATGTATTAATGGTTGATTTTATTTTTAACAAAAGTCGGCTATAGAAAGTCTGGCTCAGAAAACTGGTACATTGGCTTCTGCCTGATCTCGCCCTCCATCGAGCGGGCAAAGCCCCAATCAAGGTAGCGGCATTGTTTCGTATTTCGAAGAGCAATGACCCTATGGACGAACGTGGTTCCGATGGCGACGACGCGGGGTCGGCGGCGCCGGTCGGGGACTCCGGAAGCTCGGTCACGGCGTCGGCGCTGCGCTGGCTGAGAGGATCCAGAACGCCCGAGGGGGTCGAGGACGTAGCCGACCGCGGCGCGCATGCCGAGGACGGGTCCGACGATGACGATCTCGAACTGACCGAGGCGCTTTCCGAGGACGAACAGGACACGTCCGACGGCGAGCCGCAAAGCGTCGGTCCGGCGGCAGCCGAGCCGCCCCCGGTGAAGGCCGTGGCGCAGCCCCCTCAGCCCGTCGACAGAGCCGACCTGATCTATTTCGCCTATGACGAAGACGACGACATCGACGATTTCGACGATCTGGGCGATCTGGACGAGGTCGCGCAGCGGCCGCCGGTCCGGTCGACACCCGTCTTCGCGCCGGCATTCGCCGAGATCGATCTCGAGGAAACCTCGTCCGCCGACGATCTCGACGAGGCGCCGGTCATCGCCCTCGAGCCGGCCGAGGCGGAAACCGGGCCTGACGAGCCGGACGCCCCCGTCGCTCCGCCGGCCTCCGCAGCGCCGGAGACGAAGCGGACAGCCGTCGAGCCACCGGCAGTCCTGGCGCGCGTCGATACCTTCGATGAGGACGTGCTCGCATCCAAGCTGGACAAAGCCGCGATCGCGTCGATCGACAGCTCCCTCGCCCTGCAGCCCATCCCCGAGCTGCAGCCCGACTTCTCCCCGCTGGTCGCCAAGTCGGCGACGCCGAAAGCGGACGCCGACCAGCGGCGCCAGGACGACCAAACCGACGGCCATGCGGATGACCATCGCCCCGCGTCGGAGGTGCCCGTCCCATCCGCGGAGACCGGCGACGAGGATCCGCCGGAGACCGCGCTTGCCGACGACGAGGCGGACGATCTCGATCTGGACGCGTCGCTCCTGGCCGATGACGACGAGGACAGCTCTGATATCGCCCTGCAGCTTGCCGACGAGGAGGCCGAGTTCGACGCCCTCGACGACGACACCCTGGAGCTCGACAGTCCCTGGACGCCGCCGGAGGATCAGGACGGCGACCAGAGCGGCGGCGACTGGCATGCGCATCTCGCCGAAGCGCTCGCCGGCGACGACGAGCCCGAGCCCGTCACCCCTGCGCCCCCCGCCCTGCCGGCGCCCAAGGCCGCCGGCGGCGAGGAGAACGGGGCCGCGGCTCTGCCCCTTTCCTCCACCCTGGCACGACTGGCCGCGACCGACGAGGAGGATGACGACGATGACGAGGATGTCTTCCTGCCGCCGGTGATCATCGACAGGCCGCGCCGGCGCCTCGAAACCAGCCCGCCGCCAGCAGCACTCACGCATCATGACGGCCCGCCGACCGCGGAGCAGCTGTCGCTCGGCATCATCGCCCATGTGCCCAGGCTCCGGCGCTTCGCCGCGGTGCAGATCGGCGACGAGCTCGAGGCCGATCGCCTGGTGCAGGTCACCATCAAGACCGCGCTCGCCGATCTGCACCCCCTGGCGGCGGCGCCCGATCTCGGCCTCGCCCTGCTCGCCCGGATGTACCGGGAACGCCAGCGCATGCTGAGCGGCGGCGCGCTCGCCCGCCTGCCCGAGGAGGCGCGCGCCTTCGAGACCGCCCTTTGCCACGGCCTCGCCGGCGCCGATCAGTTCGAGATCCACCAGCTCGCGCGCGCCATGAACGGGCTGGAGGAAGCCGATCGCGAGCTGCTGGCTCTCGCCGCGCTGGAAAACCTCACCTACCGCGAAATCGGGGAGATCATCGAGCATCCCGACGAGCAGATCATGGCCAGGCTGGCAGAGGCGCGCATGCGCCTGCGTCAGGCCCTCGATATCGACCATGCCGACTCGTCCGGCGATATCGACCCGCTGGCGAGCGCCCATCCCCGCGAATTCGAGATCCATGGCTATCTGGACGGCGAGCTCGACGGGCGTCATATGGCCGACATCGATTCGCTGGTCGAGGACGATCAGGATGCCGCGGACCGGCTCCTGCATTACGGCATCCAGGGCGACCTGATCCGCCGCCTCTATGCGCCGCTCCTGAACCGGCCGCTTCCTGCCTCCCTGCTGGAGGCCCTGTCGGTGGCGATGAAGGCTGCGGCCGCCGCCAGAACCGTGCGCCGCGGCTTCCCCTTCAGGTCGAGACGCGCGCTCCTGGCCGGCGCCTTCATGGTGACGCTCGCCGGCAGTGCCGCGCTCACCTATTTCGGCCTGCTGCCGACCATCCCGCACTGAGGCCCGTGATCAGAAGCTGGTCAGCGTCTCGTGCAGCGAAGCGACCTCGGTCCCGGAGATCACGTTGAAGTCGGTCATCACCTCCCAGGGATTGACCGGCCGGCCGTAATAGGCGGCGTTCCAGTCATCCTTGGCAGCGACGTAGCTGCCGTCGATCGCGAAACCGCCGAACAGCCCCTGGTTCTTGGCGAACACGTAGAGATCCTCGCCGAAACGCGTGGTGGTCGCGGCGCCGATGGTCGCCCCTATGCGCCCCGCCGCCACCGAGGCATCCGCACCGAGCTTGACGCCGGAGCCCACCATCTTCTGCACCGCATCCTTGTTCATGACGGTCAGCACCACATCCGAGGACTTGACCCCGAACTGCAGCCCCAGGCTGCCGCCATAGACGTCGTAGAAGGCCGGCTGGCCCCAGCTCCCGGTCTCCGGATGGCGCACCAGCATGACCGCGGTGCCGCGCTCGGCGCCGGCGATGAAGCCGCCCTTCAGCAGATCCGGCACGATCATGATGGCATAGGCGTTCTGGACGTAGACGCGCATGCGCTGATACTGGTCGTCTTCGAGAAAATCGCGCAGCACCAGCCGCGACTGCTCGAGCAGCCGTTCGGACCGCGACGCGCTCGCCGCCTCCGACGACGGGCCGGCGCATCCGGCGAGGCCCGAGGCGAGACCCAAAACGGCGAGGGCCAGAAGCCCGGTCCACCATCTGCTCGCGGTCGCCATCGCCGTCCCTCCCGCCATCGTCATCCCTCCCACAGTCGGACAGAGAAGAGATTTTACGCCCGATACGGCGTCTACAGTGTCACTAGCCAAACCTCTGATCTAATGTCAAGATATCAGAATAAAATATTGGGTTGACGTACTTTTTACACTGCATGCCGAGGCGCTCGATGAGCCTCGGCGGCGACGGGGACAGCGATGGCCATACTGAAGGCGACCACGCTCGGCGGGCGGATCGAGCGTCTGTTCGTGAACCTCGAATCCGGCGACGATCGAAACGCCATCGAGGTCGAGCGCGTCCGCGCCTCCTTCGCCGGCCTGGACGGCGATGCCTATGCCAGCCTGACCCGGCCCGCCTGCGTGCGCACCAAACGCCAATACCGTCCGGGCACGCTGATCCGCAATGTCCGCCAGATCACCATCGTCTCGGCGGAGGAGTTGGCCGATATCGGCGCGGCCATGGGCCTGTCCGGGCCGGTCGATCCCGCCTGCATGCGCGCCAATCTCGTGGTTTCCGGGTTTCCCGACTTCACCCAGGTCCCGCCCTCCGCCCGCCTGATCGCCGAGGGCGGCGCCTCCCTGGTGGTCGACATGGAAAACGAGGCCTGCAGCTTTCCGGGCGAGCTGATCGACCGGCATGTTCCCGGGCGGGGCAAGGCTTTCGTGCGCGCCGCCCTCGGCCGGCGCGGCGTCACCGCCTGGGTCGAGCGCGAAGGCGATCTCTGGCAGGGTGCCGCGCTCAGCCTGCACATCCCGCCGCAGCGCCTCTACAGCCATGCCGGCTGATGCCCGACCCGGCCGCCGTCAGTAGCGTCCACGCCAGCCGCCATGGCGATGGCCGCGGCGATGATAGCCATGGCGTTCGTGACGGTAGCCGCGATCGTACCCGCCACGATAGCCACCGTCGCGATAGCCATAACCGCCATGGAGATAGCCGTGGTGGAGGTGACAGCCGGACAGGAGGAGCGTCAAACCGCCAGCGATCAACGAAACGCGCAGCCAAGGTCGATGAAGCCAGGTCCCGAACATCCGAGGTCTCCCTGAAGTCTAGGGAGCAACCATGAAGCGAGCGAACTGAATGCCGACTGAATATTTCGTTCATAAAGTGTCGAGTGTCCCGCCGAACTGTTCGAGCGCCTGCTCACCCTTCGGCGTCAGCCGATAGACGCCGCGCTCGACCCGCTCGAACCAGCCATAGACATCGCGCTGCAGAATTCCCCCGGCCCGCTCGACACCCGCTGCGGCGCGCAGTTTTCCGACCTTGCTCGCCCCCTGCTCGCCGAGCACCCGGGCGCAGCGCAGCGCATCCTGACGATAGGCGGTCATCACAGGCGTTTTCGTGCTGCCGCCGGCCATCGGATCGCCGACCCGCCGCGCGAACTCCCGCAGCAGTCTTTCCTTTTTCTTGCTGACCACGCGCGGGCGGTGCGGGCCGGGATCGAGCCTCGGCTCCACCAGCCCGCTCTCGACATGCACCGTCAGCAGCCCGACCCCGAGACGGCGGCAAAGCCTGAGAATGTCCTTGGAACGCCTCGTCCACAGCGATTTTTTTCGGTTCTCGATCGCCACATAGACCTTGTCGGTCACGGAAAACCGCTCGACCGCCTGGAACACCAGATCCAGCGAAAAGCGCAGCTTCATCTCGACGACGACCGGATCTTCATCGCCGCGCACCGCCACCACATCACAGCGCCCGATTTCGCCCTTCACGGCATAGCCCTGGCCTTCGAGGAAGGTTTTGAGCGGTGGATAGAGATCGGTTTCGGTGGTGGGCATGAGGCTTGGTACAATTGACCCACTGAGCTTGTCCAATGAAGTTGGACAATTTACTGGCAAGTCCAAACCTTTTGGAGTATGCATAACATGCATAACATGTTTGACAAAAGGCACTGACCATGGCATCTCACTCCTCGACCCTGGCGTTTCGAGTTCCGACCGAACTTGCGGAAGAGTTGGACAAGCTGTCCCAGGAAACAGGACGGAGCAAGAGCTACTACGTCCGCGAGGCTATTCTCAAATACCTCGAAGATCGGGCTGACTATCTCGAAGCCGTCCGCGTTCTGGAGAAAAGCAAAGGCAAAGGACGGATTTCGCTTGAGGAGCTCAAACGGGATTTCGGGATGGACGATTGAGGTCGAGCGACGGGCTCATCGCGATCTGCGAAAGATCACCGCACGCGCCCGCCAAACGATTCTGGATTTTATTGTCTATGGGATTCCTGCGCTCGACCATCCTTGCCGGCGCGGTCAGGCATTGAAAGGACGCATGGCCGGTCTTTGGCGCTACCGGGTCGGTGACTACCGGATCGTCGCTCGTATCGAAGAGGGTCAACGCGTCGTAGCGATCGTCATGATCGGTCACCGCAGTAACATCTATCCCGCGCTGGCGCGGCTCCTTTCCTGATTGGCGTCCCTCGCCGCAAGGTCTACCGCTGAACGATCGCTTTTGGCGCGTTTTGTTGTCTTCCCCTTCTCGCTGCGCTATAGACGGCGCGCAGCCGGCAGCATCGTCGCGTCGGCCTGGAGTTTCGCTCTCGGAAAGGCCCCGATGACCCGCGATTCGACCCGCCGCCGCAAAGTCTACGAAGGCAAGGCCAAGGTGCTGTTCGAGGGCCCGGAGCCCGGCACCCTCATCCAGTATTTCAAGGACGACGCCACCGCCTTCAACAACAAGAAGCAGGGCGTCATCACCGGCAAGGGTGTCCTGAACAACCGCATCTCCGAATATCTGATGGAGCGCCTCAGCTCGATCGGCATCCCCACCCATTTCGTGCGCCGCCTCAACATGCGCGAGCAGCTGATCAAGGAAGTCGAGATCATCCCGATCGAGGTCGTGGTCCGCAATGTGGTCGCAGGCTCGCTCGCCAAGCGCTTCGGCCTGGAGGAAGGCGAAGCGCTGCCGCGCTCGATCGTCGAATATTACTACAAGTCGGACGAGCTCGACGATCCGCTGGTCACCGAGGAGCACATCTCCGCCTTCGGCTGGGCCGCGTATCAGGAAATCGACGAGATGCTCAATCTCGCCCTCCGCATCAACGACTATCTCTCCGGCCTGTTCATGGGCGCCGGCCTTCGCCTGGTCGACTTCAAGATCGAGTTCGGCCGTCTCTGGGAGGACGACGAGATGAGCATCGTGCTCGCCGACGAAATTTCTCCAGACAGCTGCCGCCTCTGGGACGTGCTGACCAACGAGAAGCTGGACAAGGACCGTTTCCGCCGCGATCTCGGCCGGGTCGAGGAAGGCTACCAGGAAGTCGCCCGCCGCCTCGGCATCCTGCCGGAAGCCGGCCCCCGAGACTTGAAAGGCCCCGAAATCGCCCAGTAGCGCCGCTACCTGGCTGACTTGGACCTCGTCATATCACGGAAAGTTCGAGGAAAAATGAAAGCGAAAGTACATGTGAGGCTCAAAGACGGCGTCCTCGACCCGCAGGGGGCTGCCATCGGGCGGGCGCTCGGCCAGCTCGGCTTCGGCGGGGTCGGCGAGGTGCGCCAGGGCAAGCTGATCGAGCTCGATCTGAAGGCCACCGATCAAGCCGCCGCCAAGGCCGAGGTCGAGGCCATGTGCCAGAAGCTCCTGGCCAACCCGGTGATCGAGACCTACTCGGTCACCATCGAGGCCTGACCGGAGGCCCGGCAGGCTCAACATAGCGCAAGCGAAGGACTGTCATCTTGCAGGCAGGTGTCATCACCTTTCCCGGCTCCAATTGCGATCGCGATGCCGCCGTCGCCCTCCAACAGGCGGGCGCTGCAGTCACGCGGCTCTGGCATGCCGAAACCGAGCTTCCCCGCCTCGACCTGATCGTGCTGCCGGGCGGCTTCTCCTACGGCGATTACCTCCGCTGCGGCGCCATCGCCGCCAAGGCGCCGATCATGAGGGAAGTGGTGCGCGCCGCCGAAGCCGGTATCGCCGTGCTCGGCATCTGCAACGGCTTCCAGCTCCTCGCCGAAGCCGGCCTGGTGCCCGGAGCGCTCATCGCCAATGCCGGCCTCAAATTCGTCTGTCGCGAGGTCGGCCTCGACGTGGTCAGCACCGACTCGGTCTTCACCGCCAACTACGATCCCGCGAAGCCGATCAGCATCCCCGTGGCGCATCACGACGGCAACTATGTCTGCGACGAGGAGGAGCTGCAGCGCCTGGAAGACGAGGACCGCATCGCCTTTCGCTACCGGGACAACCCCAACGGGTCGGTCGCCGACATCGCGGGGGTTTTCGGCCCCGGCCGCAAGGTCCTCGGCCTGATGCCCCATCCCGAGCGCGCGGCCGATCCCGCGACCGGCGGCACCGACGGCGCACCGATGTTCAAGGGCCTGATGGAGGCGCTCTCGTGAGTGTGAGAAACGACCCGATCACGCCGGAACAGATCGCGGAGCACGGCCTTTCCGAGGACGAGTACAAGCTGATCCTCGAGATCCTGGGCCGACCGCCTTCGATCGTCGAGCTCGGCATCTTCTCGGTGATGTGGAGCGAGCACTGCTCGTACAAATCCTCGAAGCACTGGCTGAAGAAGCTGCCGACCGAGGCCCCCTGGGTGATCTGTGGCCCCGGCGAGAACGCCGGCATCGTCGATGTCGGTGGCGGCATGGCCGCGGTGTTCAAAGCGGAAAGCCACAACCACCCGAGCTTCATCGAGCCCTACCAGGGCGCTGCCACCGGGGTCGGCGGCATCCTGCGCGACATCTTCACCATGGGTGCGCGCCCGGTCGCGCTATTGAACGCGCTTCGCTTCGGCAGCCCCGATCACGAAAAGACCCGTCATCTGGTGGACGGCGTGGTCGCCGGCATCGGCGGCTACGGCAACTGCATCGGCGTGCCCACGGTCGGCGGCGAGACCACCTTTCATGCCGCCTATAACGGCAACAATCTGGTCAACGCCATGTGCGTCGGCCTGGTCGAGCAGGACAGGATCTTCTACGCCGCAGCCGCCGGCGTGGGCAATCCCGTCGTCTATGTCGGCGCCAAGACCGGCCGGGACGGCATCCACGGCGCCACCATGGCGTCCGCCGAGTTCAACGAGGAGAGCGAGGCCAAGCGCCCGACCGTCCAGGTCGGCGATCCGTTCACCGAAAAGCTGCTGCTCGAAGCCTGCCTGGAGCTGATGCAGACCGACGCCATCGTCGCCATCCAGGACATGGGCGCCGCCGGCCTCACCTCCTCCTCCTTCGAGATGGCCTCGCGCGGAGAAGTCGGGATCGAGATGGATCTCGATCGCGTGCCCATGCGCGAGACCGGCATGACGCCCTACGAGATCATGCTCTCCGAAAGCCAGGAACGCATGCTCCTGGTGCTGCGCGAGGGGGCCGAGGACAAGGCGCGGGCGATCATGGCGAAGTGGGGCCTTGACTTCGCCACGGTCGGCAAGGTGACCGATACCGGCTCGATGGTGCTCCGCTGGCACGGTGAGACCGTCGCCGACGTGCCGATCGCTCCGGTCAGCGGCGCTTCGCCGATCTATCAGCGGCCTTATGAGACGAGGGAGCCGGCCCTGCCGGTGGTCGCCGAGAGCGTCGCTTGCCCGATGCCCCATGACCAGGCGCTCCTGAAGCTGATGGCGTCGCCCGATCTCTGCTCGAAAAAATGGATCTACGAGCAGTATGATCATATGGTCATGGCCGACACCGTGCAGCGTCCGGGCGGCGATGCCGCCGTCGTGCGCATTCATGGCACCGAGCGTGCGCTGGCGCTCACCATCGACTGCACCCCACGCTATTGCCACGCGGATCCGATCGATGGCGGTCGCCAGGCAGTGGCCGAAGCCTGGCGCAACCTGACCGCGGTCGGCGCCCGGCCACTCGGCGTCACCGACTGCCTGAACTTCGGCAATCCCGAAAATCCCGTCATCATGGGCCAGTTCGTCGGCTGCCTCGAAGGCATCGGCGAAGCCTGCCAAGCTCTTGATTTCCCGATCGTTTCCGGCAATGTCTCACTCTACAACGAAACCGACGGCCAGGCCATCCTGCCAACCCCCACTATCGGCGGCGTCGGCCTGATCGAGGATCTCGCCACCAGCGTCGGGATCGCCTATGACCGTGAAGACCTCACCCTCGTCCTGATCGGCGAGACCCATGGCTGGCTCGGCAACTCCTTGTATCTGCGCGAGATTTGCGGCCGCGAGGAAGGTGCTTCGCCGCCGGTCGAGCTCGCGATCGAACGCCGCAACGGCGATCTCGTGCGTACGCTGATCGGCGATCACCTGGTCGCCGCCTGCCACGATGTCAGCGACGGAGGCCTGCTGGTCGCCCTCGCCGAGATGGCGACGGCCTCGCGCATCGGCCTCGCGCTCGACCTCCCGAACGACCTGCAAAGCGAGGCCGGTTGGCTGTTCGGCGAAGACCAGGCGCGCTACGTCCTGACGATCGATCCGGCATCGCTCGATGCCGTGCTCGAGGCCGCACGCAACGCCGGCGTCGTGGCGCGCGCGATCGGCAGGACTGGCGGGCAATCATTGACGCTTAGGGGTTGCGGTGTCATATGCTTGAGCGACTTGACCAAGCGACACGAAGCTTGGCTGCCCGCTTTCATGTCTGAGGAACGATAGGCAGCTATGGGATGGTATTGACGCGATGGCGATGACGGCCGATGAAATCAAGGCATTGATTGTCGAAGCCCTTCCGGGCGCCGATGTCACGATCGACGACCTGGCGGGCGATGGCAATCACTATCATGCCAAGGTCGTTGCGCCCGCATTCGAGGGAAAGTCACGGGTCCAGCAGCACCAGCTGGTTTATCAAGCCCTCGGCGGACGCATGGGCGGGGAATTGCACGCTCTTGCACTGTCCACCGAAGCGCCCAAATAAGAGGCGGGTGCACCAATGGAGCCGGGTCGAAGGCTCAACGCTTGAGAGGGAGATAATCCGTCATGAACGACACGAACCCGGTTTTCGCGAGAATCCAGGAAGACGTGAGCGCCAACCCTGTAGTGCTCTTCATGAAGGGTACGCCGGTGTTTCCGCAATGCGGCTTCTCGGCCCAGGTTGTCCAGGCCCTCTCATTGCTGGGTGTCAAGTTCAAGTCCTTCGACGTGCTCGCCGATGACGATCTGCGCCAGGGCATCAAGGAGTTCAGCCACTGGCCGACCATTCCTCAGCTCTACGTCAAGGGTGAATTCATTGGCGGCTGCGATATCGTGCGCGAAATGTATCAGTCCGGCGAACTGGCCCAACTCCTGAAGGACAAGGGGATCGATACTCAAGCGGCAGCCTGAGTTCTCCTTCACCGCTGCTTTCACTGATTGGCGACACCTCGCAGGATAGATGGTTCCTGTGAAGGAAGGCTCACGCATTTGCCTTGCCGTGAGGCTCGAATTGGCTGAGCGTCGATTCTTCTTATATCTGGCTTGACGAAAAAAGGGGCGCGGCAATAGCCGCGCCCCTTTTTTTCAACGGCAAACTGCCGCCGGCTGAAACCGATCAGCGCGAGTAGAACTCGATGACCAGGTTCGGCTCCATCTGCACCGGATAAGGCACGTCGGCCAGCTTGGGCACGCGCACGAAAGTTCCCTTCAGCGCCTTGAAATCGACATTCAGGTAGTCCGGCACGTCGCGTTCAGGCTGCTGCACCGAGCCGAGCACCAGTTCCATGGTCCTGGACTTCTCACGCACCTCGATGACGTCACCTTCGCGCACCACATAGCTCGCGATGGTCACCCGGCTGCCATTCACCAGAACATGGCCGTGATTGACGAACTGACGCGCCGCGAACACGGTCGGAACGAAGTTCAGCCGGAAGATCACCATATCAAGGCGCTGCTCAAGCAGGCCGATCATGTTCTCCGCGGTATCGCCACGACGCCTTGAAGCTTCCTGGTAGACACGGCGGAACTGCTTCTCGGTGATGTTGCCGTAGTAGCCCTTCAGCTTCTGCTTGGCTGCAAGCTGCGCGCCATAATCGGAGACTTTCCGGCGCTTCGAACCATGCTCGCCCGGCGGATAATCCTTCTTGATGATCGGATTCTTCGCCCGTCCCCAGAGATTGACTCCGAGACGCCGGCAAATCTTGTTTTTCGCTGCAACGCGTTTGGACATGCTGACCTGATCGATTTGAGACAACGACAACGGGTGCGGCATGCTGAGCAAACCGCTTAAGACCGCTTGGTTATAGAGAACGTCGCCGTTTTGTCAAAGCAATTCGAAAGGAAAGCCTAAAGAATTAGAGGAAACCGGACTTGGGACCATCACCTGCTGCATCCCCTACTCCGCTGCCGGGCCCTCCCGCATCTGATGTCTCCAGCGGTGGATCGTGAGGTCGATCAAGCCTGCATCCTGCTGATCCTGCTGCCAGGCACTGGAGAACGGCGGTGTGGTGCTCGCAGGGCGGTGGTCCGGCGGCAGCTCGTCGAAGCGAATATGCATGGGCACCGACACGCCCGCACCGATGACCACGGCCTCCCGCGTGTTCAAGGACGGCATGGTTTCGGTCAACCAGCGGGAGCCCTCGGGGATCGCATGCTGCACGAATTTCAGATCGTGCTCGTTGCCCATGCGCAGAGCGAAGATCGTGTTGCATTGGGAAAGGCTGCTGACCGAGAGCTCGGCCGGCCGCTGGGTCACCAGGCCGAGGGAAAGGCCATATTTCCGCCCTTCCTTGGCAATGCGCGAAATCGCGCGCTTGGTCGGCGCGAAGGCGTCATCGTCATCTCGGGGGACGTAGCGATGGGCTTCCTCGCAGACCAGCAGGATCGGCGGCGCCTTGCTGCGATCGGTCCAAAGCACGAACTCGAACACCAGCCTGCAGAGCACCGACACTACGACATCCACGATCTCGGAGGGCATGCCGGACAGATCGATGATCGTCACGGGCTTGGCGTCGACGGGGATGCGCAGGATGGTGGAGAGCACCTGACGCATGCTGTCCTGGACCATGAAGCTCGAGAACATGAAGCTGAAGCGCCTGTCCGCCGCGACCCGCTCGATCCGCGCGATCAGGTGCTGAAAGGAGGCGACCTGGTCCGCACGGTTGAACGCGCCCATGTCCTCCTTGATGATTCTGACCAGCTCGGACAGGCGATAGGGCGAAGGCGTGTCGACGGTGATGTGTTCGCTGTCGGTGTCGGGACCCAGGGCCTGCTTGCGCGCACGCAGAATGGCATCCCGCAGGATCGCCGCTTCGATATAGGCGCTATCGGCCGACTCCTTGTTGACCAGCACCTCGGAAATCTCTTCGAAGTTCAACAGCCAGTAAGGCAGCTTCAAGGTCTGCGGATTGAGAATCTCGGCCGACGTACCAAAGGCTTTGCCATATTCATTATGCGGATCGAGCATGATGATATGGCCGAACGGATTGGCATGGAGGATTGCCTTGAGGAGGACGGTGACCGCACAGCTCTTACCGGCGCCGGTCGTGCCCAGGACGGCGAAATGCTTGCCGAGCAGCTGGTCGGTGACCGCATAGGCCGGCAGTCCGTCGGCTTGGCGAAGTGTGCCCAGCCTGATGGTCGACGCATCGGGCTGCCGGTAGATCAGCGACAGCTCCGAACGCTCGGTAAGATAGATCGGACTGTCGAGCGCCGGATGCTGCGAGACACCGCATTGAAAGCGTTGCAGGCCGTCCAGAATCTCGCCGAGCATCCTGACCTCGAGCATGCGCTGATCGTCATCGGCTCGCCGGCCGTCGCGCTTCAGGCTGGTGACGATGCCGAAAGTACGGCCAAGCGCGCTTTGCAAACGGACGATCGTCCCGATCTCGACGGGATGGTTTGAACTCGGTTCGAATTCTCCCCAGACAATCGAGCCGGAAACCGATATCACATAGCCCAGCAGGCGGTCATCCGAGCTGTCGGCGATCGGTGCGCTCGGTCTCACTTCAGCCCGAGGCGGAGATGCCGGAGGGTCGGCCCTCCTGGTCTGCTGCGCAGGCTCGGGTGATTCGGCAGCGGTCGAAGGAGGGGCCGATGGTTGCTGCACCTGCTCCACACTCGGAGCCGACGGTTCGGGCGTTGTCGGCACGGCCTTGAGAACAGGAGGCTCCGGCGTCGCCAGGACGGGAGGCTCCGGGGTCGTCTGCTGGGCCGCCTCGGGCGCCGCCTCCGCAGGCAGATCGAGCGTCGACGGGTCGCTATCCTCCTGGATAACGGGATAACCGTCAGGGGCCTGACGCTTCAGGCGACTTCGCAGATCCGCCCAGCTGCGCCGCCGACTCATGGTGAGTCACTCATGCGTTTACCCGTGGCCATCGGCGCGGCTGGCGGCCCGGCTCGCATCATAGATCTCATCATTGGTTCGCAATCGCTCGACTGTCCATGCCGCCATGATGACGCCGCAAGGTTAATCAAACGTTAGCGATGCGAAGAAATGCGGCCCCGCGTCAGCGAGGTGCGCGATCGCCTCGGGCAAGCGCCTTGATCATGCCGCGCAGGAGGTGCACGTCCGGTTCACGCAGGCGCGCCCGCTCGATCACGATCTTGATGCTCTTGAGCATGCTCTGACGGCGCTCCGGCGTCTTGAAGAAGCGGGTGTGGTCAAGCTCGCCGACCACGTGATCGAGGAGGCCGGAAAGCTCACCCTTGGTCGCCGGCCGGCGTTCGGTCGTGCTGCTCGGCGCCGGGCGGTCCGGCTCGCCTGCCTGGAACCACTCATAGGCGATCAGCAGCACCGCCTGGGCGAGATTGAGCGAGCTGTAGCCGGGGTTGAGCGGCACGGTCAGGACAGCGTCCGCGTAGATCAGGTCGTCATTGGCAAGGCCGGTGCGCTCCGGTCCGAACAGCACGCCGACAGTGTGACCTTTCGCCATCCCCTGGCGCAGCGCCGTTCCCGCCTCGCGCGCGGTCACCACCGGCTTCGGCAGGTCGCGCGGCCGCGCGGTGGTGGCGAGCACGAGGCGAAGATCGGCGCTTGCCTCCTCGACGCTGTCGAACAGGCGGGCGGCGTTCAGGACTTCGGTGGCGCCGGAGCAGGCCTTCAGCGCCTTGATGCTCGGCCAGCCGCATTTCGGGCGCACCAGGCGGAGGTCGGCGAGGCCGAAATTGAGCATGGCGCGCGCGGTGGTGCCGATGTTTTCGCCGAGCTGCGTGCCGACCAGGATCACGGCTGGCGCCGGCGGCAACCCCTCGATCGACGCCGCCTTGTAGCCCTCACCTTCCAAAGACAGCGACTCCACCTGCCTGAGTCGAGCCCGGCCGCGCTGCGGCCTCGCCGTCGAGGAAGAGCTTGTAGGTGATGGCGTCGTGCAGCGCGTTGTAGGACGCGTCGATGACGTTGGTGGAGACGCCGACCGTGGACCAGCGCTGGGCCTGGTCGTCGACGCTCTCGATGATCACCCGGGTCACGGCCGCGGTGCCGGCATCGGGCGTCAGGATGCGCACCTTGTAGTCGGCGAGGTGCATGTGCTCCAGGCCCGGATAGGTGGGCGAAAGCGCCTGGCGAAGGGCGGAGTCGAGGGCGTTCACCGGGCCGTTGCCCTCGGCGACGATCATGCGCGTCTCGCCCTGCACCTCGACCTTGATCGTGGCTTCGGACATGGTGACCAGCTCGTTCCTGGCATTGAAGCGGCGCTCGTCGATGATGCGAAAGCTGATCAGCCGGAAGAAATCGCCGATCTCGCCGAAGCTGCGCCTGGCCAGGAGTTCGAAGCTGGCATCCGCCCCCTCATAGGCATAGCCGTTCGCCTCGCGCTCCTTGATCACGCCGAGCAAGTCGCGGACTTGATCGTCAGTGGCGGCGTCGCCCAGGCCGACCTCGGCGAGGCGCACCATCAGATTGGAACGGCCTGCCTGGTTCGAAACCAGGATGGTGCGCCGGTTGCCGACCTTTTCCGGCTGGATGTGTTCGTAGAAGCTCGGATCCTTGGCCACGGCCGACGCATGCAGGCCTGCCTTGTGGGTGAAGGCATTGGCGCCGACATAGGCGGCGTGATGATTGGGATTGCGGTTCAGGCGCTCGTCGATCGAACGCGAAATTTCCGTGAGCTGGACCAGTTTTTCTTCACCGACGCCGGTCCCGTAGCCCATCTTGAGCATCAGGGTCGGAAGCAGCGTGATCAGATTGGCGTTGCCGCAGCGCTCGCCAAGGCCATTCAGCGTGCCCTGCACCTGGCGCGCTCCTGCCTCGACCGCGGCCAGGCTGTTGGCGACGGCATTTTCCGTGTCGTTATGGGTATGGATGCCCAGCTTCTCGGACGGAACCACCGTCAGGACCTTCTCCACCGCCGTCGCGACCTCGTGGGGCAGGCGGCCGCCATTGGTGTCGCAGAGCACCACCCAGCGCGCGCCGGCGCCGATCGCCGCCTCGAGACAGGCGAGCGCATAGCCGGGATCGGCGGCGAAGCCGTCGAAGAAATGCTCGGCATCGAGCATCACCTCGGAGGCACGCTTTTTCGCCTCCGCCAGGCTGTCGGCGATCATCCTCAGGTTCTCGTCGAGCGAAGCGCCGAGCGCCTTTTCCACCTGCCCCGCCGAGGTCTTGCCGACCAAGGTGATGACATCGGCCGTGGCCTGGAAAAGGGGCGCCAGCACCGGATCGTTCGCCGCACTGCGCCCGGCCCTCCTGGTCATGCCGAAGGCGCAGAGCTTGGCCCGCTCCAGCGCCGGCGGCTTTTCGAAAAAAGCGTCGTCCGTCGGATTGGCGCCGGGCCAGCCACCTTCGATATAGTCGATACCGAGACGGTCCAGCATCAGGGTGATCGCCACCTTGTCGGCGGCGGTGAAATCCACCCCCTCCATCTGCGCGCCGTCGCGCAGGGTGGTGTCGTAGATGTAAAGGCGTTCAGTCATCGAATGTCACAGGGTTTGCCAGGGGAATGAGCCAGACACCTACCAGATCCTGTAGCCGGCGGCTACAGGCCGAACTCGCCCTGGCCAGAGGCCAGACGCCGAACTTGCCTGAGATCTCTTGGCGTCAGGTCTGGTGAGCCAAGGCGGAGGCTTGGTGACGGCTGGAGAAGAGGACGATGGTGGTGAACAAGGCGAGGATGGTGGAGCTGACCACGTTCCAGCCCGCAAGTGATAGGCCGAGTACGGAAAAACCGACCTGGTCGCAGGTGGGAGGGGCGGCCTTGAGGAGGGCCTTCAGCTCTTCGACTGAACTGGCGTCGGCGCCAGCGGCGCAGCCTGCTGGCAGCGCCAGCCAGCCTTGCTCGACCGCGACGTGATAGCCGCCGAGACCGATGCTCACCAGCAGCGTCAGCAGACCGAGCGCCAGCATCGCCCTCGGCCAGGCGAAGGCGCCGATCAGGCCGAGCACCGCCAGGATGGCGAACGGCCAGCGCTGCCAGATGCACATCTTGCAGGGCTCGAGACCCGCCAGATATTGAAGCGCGAACACCGTTGCCAGTACGGCAAGTGCTGCAAGCACCAGCAGCAGCGAAGCGTTCTTGGGATGATAGAAGCTGGACGGCATCGAGGCGATCCGCTCTTTGATTGACCTGGCGCTAACCTAGCAGAAGCTCCGGGAAATCAAAGGAACTTCAGCGCGAGAAAACCGGCGAACAGCAGGACGAAGAAAACCACCGTCAGCAGGCCCAGATATTTCTCGATGAAGATCTTGATCGGTGCGCCGAACTTCCAGAGCAGCCAGCTGATCAGGAAAAACCGCATGCCGCGCGCGATGATCGAGAAGATCGTGAAGGTCACGAAATTCAGGCCGGTCACCCCGCTCGCGATGGTGATCACCTTGTAAGGAAACGGGGTCAGCCCGCCCATCATCACGATCCATGCCCCCCACTCGTTGTAAAGGGCCTGGAAGGACTGGAATTTGTCGAGCTTGCCGTAGAACTCCAGAATCGACTGACCGACGCTCTCATAGAGGAAATAGCCGATGCCATAGCCGGCCGTGCCCCCGATCACCGAAGCGACCGTGCAAATGCCCGCGATCAGCCAGGCGCGCTGCCGCATCGCCAGCACCATCGGGATCAGGAGAATGTCCGGCGGGATCGGGAAAATCGAGCTCTCGATGAACGCGACCAGCGCCAATATCCAGAGCGCATGGGGAGAGGCCGCCTGGCGAAGCGTCCAGAGATAGAGGCCGCGCAGCCAGCCGGGCCCTTTGATGTCGGCGCCGTCTGCGGCATGCGTCGCTTCGAGCTGGCTCACCCCTCATCTCCCGACCCAATAACTGAAGGCATCATGCCCATGGCAAACGGCGCAGATTGGCCGGTATGTCAAGCCCAATCGGCGAGCGGTAGAGCAACGCAGCCAAGATTCTGCAGCGTTCCGACACTCGCTGTGCTAGTCGTACGATCGCTTCGGAAGCTTCCCTTGGCTGCGTGCGGACATCTGGCGGCATCGCGTCGTTGCTGGTAGCCGGGGCGCGAAGCTAACGAAGTCGTCACACCACGAAAGGCGCCGGCGGAACTCGCCGGACGCTGCCAGACGATGGTGACGAAGCCCCAAGCAAACGGTGCCCCCATGAACAAGGTCAATGTCGAGCTTCGGAGCTATTTCGCGACCCCCATCGCGATCGTCCAGCTTCCCGATGCCGCCGAGATCAACGCCGAGATCAGGGATCGGGTGCTGGCCCGCGAACAGGCGACCGATGGCCTGCAGCACAGCAATGTCGGCGGCTGGCAGTCGGATCACGACTTCGAGGCATGGGGCGGCGGCGCCGGCAAACGCATGCTCGACGCCGCGCGCCAGCTCTGCACCAAGATGACCTCGGATCGCGCCGGCAAGCCGGTGCGCATCGCCTGGAAGACCAATGCCTGGGCCAATATCAACCGCCAGGGCCACAGCAACGAGTTCCACACCCATCCCGGCTGCTACTGGTCCGGCACCTACTATGTCGACGACGGCGGCGCAGGCGACGATCACGACCTCGGCGGCGCCTTCGAAATGCAGGACCCGCGCGGCGTTGCCCCCGCCATGTACGCGCCAATGCTCGCCTTTTCCATGGCCGGCGGCCAGTCGGTCGGCGCCAGCGAGCTGATCTATCCGAAGTCGGGCCAGATGGTTCTTTTCCCCTCCTGGCTGCTGCACGCGGTGCGCCCCTACCATGGCGACCAGACCCGAATCTCCATCGCCTTCAACCTAAGCCTCTAAGTGGCATGGCCACCTCATGGACTCGGACCGGCATGGCCTGGATTGGCGGTATGCGGCCAGGTTTTTGAGATCCTGTGTGTCTGGTGGGATCGCTTGAGGCGCTGTCGGATCTGGTTGCAGCTGTTTGGTATGCCTTCGAGCCTTTCCCAAAAAACCATCGAGGGATGTCATGGTCGTGTCCACGAGCGGATGCGAGAAGCGTGGCGGCACCGCGACGTGCAAAGTCGCAAGAGATGATCCTGGTCAGATGGCGCTGTCTGATCGATCGGGAAACGCGGCCAATCAAGGGAATGACGTGTGTGTCCTGATCACACCCGATCGGGATCCTCTCCAGATCTGGGCATCGCGAGCGGCGCAGGACGACATGGATGCCTGGACCGGAGGATCGTGTCGCAGCCAATGCAGACGTCGCCAGCAACACCGACCGATACTTTAGGAATCAGCTGGTGGTCAGGATCAATGACGAGAACCTCAAGTGATTGATTCGGACCACTGGCCTCCAAGTGCGGATGCCGATCCGATGTGATCGGAGTGTATGCTCTAACGCTTTGTTATCGCAGCATGTCCTCATCGGTCAGGCAGCCGGCCTGATCGGGGAAGGCTCCATGCCGTGGTGGGAAATCTTCCAGAGACAGCCGTCTCCCAGCGAAAGCTTGAACGACTGCCTCCAGGGTCATCATCAGGTCGATATGGTCCTGGGAGTCCGGGCCGGGCTATCGCTGAATTTGGTGGATGAGGGATTAGGGGGCGTATTCTCGGTGATTGCTGAAGTCACCGATTGGAAGGACACGCCCACCATGGAGAAGGCTAGCGTTGTCGGTCTGCCGCGACCAGGCGGGATCGTCGAGGATGTTCCGCTGCTTTGTGGGCTACGCGAGGGGGCTCGGCGGATGTTGATGCGGGCTGTTCAGGCCGAGGTCGGCAGCTTCGTCGAGGGTTATGCCGATCCTCCTGACGATCAAGGCCGTCGCCGGATCGTTCGGAACGGGCCTGCGCCGGAACGGTCCATCCAGACCGATATCGGGCGGATCGCGGTTCAGCGTCCGCGTGTTCGCGACCGCGGCGCCAGCGATGAGCCGGCGATCCGCTTCACCTCGGCCGTGCTGCCCGCCTATCTGCGGCGAACCAAGAACGTCGGAGAGCTGTTGCCTTGGCTCTATCTGAAGGGCATGTGGACCGGGCAGGTCGAGGAAGCGTTGACGGTGCTGCTGGGTCCAAAGGCCGGCGGGCTATCGCCGACCACGATCCGGCGTCTGGTGGAGGTCTGGCAGGACGAGCACAAGCGCTGGCAGGGCCGCGATCTGTGGTTGAAGCGCTCCGTCCATGTCTGGGCGGACGGCGTCTATTCCAGCCCCAGGCTGGAGCATGAGCGCCAGTGCATCCTTGTCCTGATCGGCGCCGAGGAGGCGTTCGACCGCTTTCTTGCCAAGTACGGGGCGAAAGACGAGAAAGCAAGCGCCTGCCTGGCCAGGGATCGCGACGTGCTGCTGGCCTTCCACGACGTCCCTGCCGAGCATGGGCAGCATGTCCGCAGCACGAACCCGATCGAGAGCAGGTTCCGCCACGGTCCGGCTGCGCACCCACAAGACCAAAGGTTGCCTGTTACGCGACACCGCGCTCGCCATCGTGTTCAAGCTGGTCAAATCAGTCGAGCGTCACTGGAGGCGCCTGAACGGCACCAACCGCCTCGGCGAGATCATCGACGGCGTCAAGTTCTGCGATGGAGTGCCAATTCATGACGCCGGAGATCACGCCGCCGCATGAATCCCATACACAAAATTTGCGCTTAGCCCGTCCGGGCCTCGCCCAGCCGTTGTCGACGGGCGGGCGGATTCCCAGGATCGCATGGACCACCAAACCAATCCTGTCAGATCAGGGTTAATGCCGGGTTAACACCCGGCGATCAGAAGGAAAAGTGTTCCAGGTCCTGGGTGGTTCGACGCATTGCCGCACGCTGCGATCAACTCACCAGATCATTGCTCGCAGCAGCTGTCATTGGGTGAGCCGCTTGAGTGTCAGCGCTGGGGTCGAAGCCGCACTCGGGCTTGGCTTGCTTACCGATTGCAGGCGGCCTTTTGCCGTCAGTTTTACGATGTCTTAACCGAGCTGTGCCAATATGATGATCTGGTCCATGCGATCCTGGGCGTGCGTCCGACCGTCACAACAGATGGGGCCAGGCTCGGACTCCCAGGATCGCATGGACCAGCGTGCGATGATCGCAGGAAAAGATGAAGAAGCGGTAAAGAGCACACGCTTTTGACGAAACCATGCGCGACCGAGCGGCTTGAAGCTGATCGGGTCTCGGCCGTCACGTATCCAATCTACCTGGTTCGACGTCGCTCCGGAACATTGTCTGCTCATGCGGCACCAGCTCGACTGCCCCGTGCGAGCCCGCCTTTGAGATGGCCGGGAAGGGTGCGCGTCAGTCCCTGCCTTCGTCGATCGGAGAAGACGCTGGCTGGAATGCCGGGCCTGTAGCAAAGTCACGAACCCGAACAAGGCCGCATCTGGGAGGCGCATCACATGGTTACTGGCTTTCTCTGGGACGAACGCTTTGCCTGGCATCAGCAGGGCACCATGCCACTCGGGCCGGATGCCGAGCCCTACCCGGGTCCGGACACGCCCGAGACCAAGCGCCGGATCTACAGCCTGGTGCAGACCAGCGGCCTCGGACGGAAGCTGACAGAGCTTCACCCGCGCATGGCGACGGTGGAGGAGCTTTGCCGGCTGCATGACGCCGGCTATGTCGAGCGCGTGCGGCAGGTGAGCGCTGCCGGCGGCGGATCGGTGGGCGAAACCGTCTCGATCGGCGAAGGCGGCTTCGAGATCGCAGCGCTCGCCGCCGGTGGCTGTCTCGCCACGGTCGATGCCGTGCTCGAAGGCCGGGTCGACAAGGCCTATGCCCTGGTGCGGCCGGCGGGTCACCATGCCGAAGCCGCGCGCGGCCGCGGTTTCTGCGTGTTCGGCAATACCGCCCTCGCAGCGCTGCACGCCAGGGTGGCCCACGGCGTCGGGCGCGTCGCGATCGTCGACTGGGACGTGCATCACGGCAATGGCACGGAAGACGCCTTCTACGGCGACCCGCAGGTGCTCACCATCTCGCTCCATCAGGACGGCAACTACCCGGAAGGACGCGGTGGGCTGGCGGATCGAGGCACGGGCGAAGGCGAAGGGGCCAATCTCAACGTCCCGCTGCCGCCGGGAAGCGGCCACGGGGCTTATCTGGCCGCGATCGAGAAAGTCGTGCTGCCGGCACTAAAGAGATTCCGGCCGGAACTGATCATGATCGCCTCGGGCGTCGACGCCTCGGCGCGCGACCCCTTGGGGCGGATGCTGTGCTCCGCCGAAACCTTCCGTGCCATGGCCGGGCGCCTGCTGGGCGCGGCGGCGGAGCTTGCAGACGGCCGTCTCCTCGCCTGCCATGAGGGCGGCTACGCGCCGACCCACGCCCCCTTCTGCACGCTTGCGATCATCGAAACGCTCGCCGGGCATCGAACCGGCGTGATCGATCCGATGGCGGAACGGCTCGCGAACATGCCGGGCCATGCGCTTCAGCCGGCGCAGCGAAGCGTGATCGAACGCGCCGCCGAGCTTGCGGCATTGGTTCCCTCGTGACTGATGTCCGACGGAGATCGCACATTCTCGGCAATGACGGGAGCTTGTCCCGATCAGAGGCTTCCTCCTGATCGCCAAGGGCATGCGGCGATAACGCGTGCACCTCTCAATCCACTGCGATCAGAGTCCGTTCACGCCATGCCTTTCACCAAGTCCCTTTTCGACCACCCTGCCAGCACCGCCCGAAACCTTGGCCGCATACCCAGGTCACAGGCACCTGCGGTCCGAGTCCATGAGGTGGTCACACCACACCGTCTTCGCTGGCTGGTCGATCTCGTGTATTAAGCATTTGGTAACCTCGGGCTGCCAGACTGCGTGATGGTCCATGCGATCCTGGAAGCCCGCCCGCCCGCGGAACATCCATGAGTCGCGCACGGACTCCCAGGATCGCATGGACCGGAATGGCATGGTGACAGAATGTCGTTAAAAGAGCGTGAACGTCTGGGAAGGGCTCCGCTCATCGAGCGAGACAGGGCAGGCTGGGACGATCATCCTCCGGTCGAGCCGGCAGAGGCATCCAGAAGTGAACCAAGAAAGGACATCCGAACGTGAGCTTCAAAGCGTGGCCAACTCTGTCGAAACACCTCCTTGCGGGCCTGGTTCTGCTGAGCCCGGCAGGCGCTGCCGGCACCGAGCTGGAGATCGGCAAGACCTATGGCGGCGGCGAGCGCATCGAGGCCAAGGCCTATGGCTTGAGCTTCACCGTGCCCGAAGGCTGGAGCGGTCTGCTGCCGCCAGGCGGCACGTTCTTCGCCATGACCCCGGACAACCGAACCTTCGTGTTCGCCACCGCCGAGCCGGGTTCGATCAAGGAGGCGCAGGGCTCGCTGATCCAGCCCCTGCCGCTCGGCAACGGCATTACCCTCGAGCCGATCGGCTCACCGCGCGTCGAGGGCGACAGCTTTGCGATCGACTACAGCGTGCTCGGCGCGCCCGAGCCCCATGGTAGCGAGGGCCGGGCGGTGGTCGGCGAGACCGGCGTGATCGCAGGCTTCATCGGCGTGGCCCCCAAAGACGACGTCGAGACCATGCGCGCCACCCTCGACGACATCGCCGGCGGCGTCGGCTTCGAGGACCCGCCCAGCCAATAGGGGGGGTGCGACCACGGCGTTGACTTGGGGTCGTCGTCGCTGAACGTGTCAGGATATCGGCAGGTATGCGGGCTTCTCGTGACCGAGCGCTCGGGCATGGTCTTCCGAGCAGGGTCGTTGGCTGGGAGCCGCGGCGACGATATGTCAGGGGCGCCATCCGCTCCCGTAAACGAATCTTTAGGCTTTTGGCTCTACGCTCCGCAAGCTGGTCCATGCGATCGTGAGAGCCCGAGCCCTGCCCCAGTTTCTTCGCGGTCGGGCAGACTCCCAGGGTCGCATGGACCCGACAAGGAGTGTGCCGGGGAAAAGTTAAGGAATAATTGATGACCGACTTGTCGCGCGTCGACGCTCCGACGATCGCGTTGAAAGATCACGTCGGAACCGAGGCGTCCGCGGCCATGTCGGGCCGTGTCCGCAGGCATCCATTGCCGGCCTGTCGCCTGCTCAGGAAGCCTCAGGCTCGCCCCCCGATCAGGTGGCTTCACCTGATCGACGAGGAAAGGCGGCGAAGCAAAAGGCGGAGCGCGCATCCCGATCACGGCCGATCGGGATGCGCTCCAGCGGTCACGATCGGGTGCGTCGGCCGCGGTCCCGGAAAAAAGGCATTGCCGAACAGGGACGCCCGCGCTGTATAGGCGGCCATGACGCAGCATGCGAATATCGCGACCCGCCTCCGTCTGGCCTCCGGGCTGGTGCTCATGGCGTTCGTTGCGGGGCATCTGATCAACCATGCCCTGGTGCTGCATTCCCTCGATGCGGTCGAGGCCGGGCGCTCGGTTTTCCGGGGAGTCTGGCGCAGCCCGCCCGGCACGTTCCTTCTCTACGGCGCGCTGATCACCCACATCCTGCTCGTGCTCGCCAAGCTCTATCAGCGCCGGCAGCTCGGCATGCCGCTCTGGGAAGTCCTGCAGATCCTGCTCGGCCTCGCCATCCCCTTCTGGCTGGTGGTGCACCTCGTCGGCACGCGCGGCGCGCACGAGATGTTCGGGGTCGACGACAGCTATCTGCTGCAGTTCGCCTGGATATGGTCGGGCAATGCCTGGCAGCAGACCGTCATGCTCCTCCTGGTCTGGCTGCATGGCTGCATCGGGCTGCATTTCTGGCTGAGGATCCGTCCCTGGTATACGCCGCTCCGGCCCTATCTCCTGGCAGGCGCCCTCCTCCTGCCGGGTCTGGCGCTGGCCGGCTTCCATCTCGGCGGACGCGAGGTGCAGGCGATCGCGGCGCATGATCCCGCCTGGCTGGAGCGCATCGCCGCCGAGCAGCGCTGGCCGGACGACGCGACCAGATCCTGGATCTATGGCTGGGAGCGCCGCATTCTCGGCGGCTTCGCGCTCCTGCTTGCCGGGATCGTCCTCGCACGCATGATCCGCGACCTGCGCGAGCGTGCCGCCGGGCGCGTGCAGCTTCGCTATCTCGACGGCACCACGGTGTCGATCGAGCCTGGCATGTCGGTCCTGGAAGGCAGCCGCTCCGCCGGCATCCCGCACGCCTCGGTCTGCGGCGGGCGCGGGCGCTGCTCGACCTGCCGGGTGCGCGTCGGCGAGGGTGCCGCCCACCTGCCGCCCCCCGCCGAGGACGAGCTGAAGGTGCTGAAGCGGATCGGCGCCACCGACGGCATCCGGCTCGCCTGCCAGCTTCGCCCCCTTCACGATCTCGAAGTGGCGCCGCTCCTGCCGGCGATGGCCGGCCCCTCCGCCAGCCAGTCTCAGGTCAATCCCGGCGCCGGGGTCGAGCGCGAAATCGCCGTGCTGTTCGCCGATCTGCGCGCCTTCACGCGCATGGCCGAAGGGCGCCTGCCGTTCGACGTGGTGTTCATCCTGAACCAATATTTCAAAGCGATGGGGGCGGCGATCGAAGGCGCCGGCGGCCATGTCGACAAGTTCATCGGCGACGGCATCATGGCGCTGTTCGGCACCGACAGCGAACCGGAGATCGCCTGCCGACAGGCCCTTCGGGCGGCGCAGGCCATGTCGATCGCGCTCGATGCCCTGAATCGCGAGATCCGCGCCGATCTCGCCGAGCCGCTCAGGATCGGCATCGGCCTGCATGCGGGCCCGGTGATCCTCGGCGACATGGGCTACCGCCAGGCGACCTCGCTGACCGCGATCGGCGATGCCGTCAACGTCGCGTCCCGGCTCGAAGCCCTGACCAAGGAGTTCAACGCCCAGCTCGTCGTCTCCGCCCGCCTGTCCAGACGTGCCGACGTCGACCTCAGCGTCTATCAGAGCCGTGAGATCGATATCCGCGGACGCAAACGGCCGCTTCGGATGCACATCGTCCCCGACGCCGCGTCATTACCGATAAGCGGCAGCGACCGGGGCCAGCCGACAATGCCCAAGTTCTCGATAGCAAGGCTGCTGACGGACATGAAGCTGACATAGGGCTGGCTTCTGAGTTGTGCCAAGGGCGGTCATTAGCCGCCCGCATTGGCTGTTCCGACCTCATCCGCCAAGCGCTAGACTCATGCCGGTTAAAAAAATAAGGGATGCTAATGCCTTCTCTTAACGTATTGCTGCCATTTCTTCTTGCGACGGCGATATTCGCCTGCATTCCCGGTCCGGGGATGTTCTACGCGGCGGCGCAGACGATGGCGCGCGGACGACATGCGGGTTGGTTGTCAGCGCTTGGGCTCCATATCAGCGGCTATGTCCACATCTCTGCGGCAGCGTTGGGCCTGTCCGTCCTGCTGGAAACGGTTCCGATCCTCTATGCCTTCGTGAAGCTTGCCGGTGCAGCCTACCTCATCTGGCTTGGTATCAAGTCCTTCAGGGCCTCAGAACCTATGGTGAGCCCGGTAGCGACCGAAGCGAAATCGTATCGGCATGCACTCCGGGACAGCATTATCGTCGGCGTGCTGAACCCCAAAATCGTGTTGTTCTATCTCGCCTTCCTGCCTCAATTTACTGATGGATCGGCTTCGCTACCGATCTGGATGCAGATCCTCGCCCTGGGCTTCGTGGTCAACGCCATGTTTTCTGTCACAGATGCGGTATGTGTCCTGCTCTCGGCAAAATTGACGAAATTCCTCTCGGCGTCGCATAGGGCCAAACGTGTGGCGCAATGGATCGGAGGAGGCATTCTCATCGGCCTCGGTGTCAAGCTCGCGGCGTCACGGCAATGACCGAAAGGGGTCAACCTTGCGCACTGCACAGCCGTCGGGAATGGCCATCATCGGCATCATTCCCGACATGTCACGAAAACGGAAAAAGGCGGCCGGCTCGCACCGACCGCCTTTTCACCGGTCCGACGCCCGGTCAAGAGAAACCGAACGCCGCGACCGGGCTCATCTCAAGTCAACGAGGTGGCCGCGCCACCCCGCACCACTATGCCCGCGGCATATCGGCGTTCATGACCTTGGTCCAGGCCTTGACGAAGTCCTTCGCGAACTTCTCCTTGGCATCGCTCTGGGCGTAGACTTCGGCGATCGCGCGCAGCTGGGAGTTGGAGCCGAACAGCAGGTCGACGCGGGTGCCGGTCCACTTGACGGCGCCGGTCTTGCGGTCCCTGCCTTGGAACTCGGCCTCCTCGTCCGAGGTCGCCTTCCATTCCGTGCCCATGTCGAGCAGGTTGACGAAGAAGTCGTTGGAGAGCGCCCCGGGCTTGTCGGTGAAGACGCCGTGCGTCGATGCGCCGACATTGCCGCCGATCACGCGCAGGCCGCCGACGAGCGCGGTCATTTCGGGTGCGGTCAGCCCGAGAAGCTGGGCCTTGTCGACCAGGAGCTCCTCCGAGGCACGGCTGTAGGCCTCCTTCTGGTAGTTGCGGAAGCCGTCGGCGAGCGGCTCGAGCACGTCGAAGGCCTCGGCGTCGGTCTGCTCCGCGGTGGCATCGGTGCGGCCAGGAGTGAAGGGCACCTGGATGCCGTGCCCCGCAGCCTGGGCGGCTTTCTCGATCGCCGCCGAGCCGCCGAGCACGATCAGGTCGGCGAGCGACACCTTCTTGCCGCCGGCGGCGCTGGCGTCGAAATCCTTCTTGATGCCTTCATAGGTTGCCAGCACCTTGGCGAGCTGCGCCGGCTGGTTCGCCTCCCAGTCCTTTTGCGGGGCGAGGCGGATGCGCGCACCGTTGGCGCCGCCGCGCTTGTCCGAGCCGCGGAAGGTCGAGGCTGACGCCCAGGCGGTCTGCACCAGCTCGGCGACGGAAAGGCCGGATGCCAGGATCTTGTCCTTGAGGGCGGCGACGTCGGCGGCATCGACCAGCGGATGATCGACCGCCGGCACCGGGTCCTGCCAGATCAGATCCTCTTCGGGCACCTCCGGGCCGAGATAGAAGGCCTTCGGCCCCATGTCGCGGTGGGTCAGCTTGAACCAGGCACGCGCGAAGGCATCGGCGAACTCGTCGGGATTGGCGTGGAAGCGCCGCGAGATCGGCTCATAGATCGGGTCGAAGCGAAGGGCGAGGTCGGTGGTCGCCATCATGGTCGGCACGCGCCTGGAGGGATCATGCGCGGCGGGTGCGAGATCGGCGTCCTCGACGTTCTTCGCCCGCCACTGCTGGGCGCCGGCCGGGCTCTTGGTGAGCTCCCAGTCATATTTGAACAGGAGATCGAAGAAGCCCATGTCCCACTTGGTCGGGTTCGAGGTCCAGGCCCCCTCCAGGCCGGAGCCGGTCTGGTCGCCGCCGATGCCGCTGCCGAAGTCGTTCTTCCAGCCGAGGCCCTGCATCTCGAGGCCAGCGCCTTCCGGCTCGCGCTCGACCAGGGCCGGGTCGCCGGCGCCATGGCATTTGCCGAAGGTGTGGCCGCCGGCGATCAGCGCCACGGTCTCCTCGTCGTTCATCGCCATGCGCGCGAAGGTTTCGCGGATGTCATGGGCGGCCGCCTTGGGATCGGGATTGCCGTTCGGGCCCTCGGGGTTGACGTAGATCAGACCCATCTGCACGGCGGCCAGCGGGTCGGCCAGCTCGCGCTCGCCGGAATAGCGCTTGTCGCCGAGCCATTCGGTCTCGCCGCCCCAATAGATGTCCTCCTTGGGCTCCCAGATGTCGGCGCGGCCGCCGCCGAAGCCGAAGGTCTTGAGGCCCATCGACTCGATCGCGCAATTGCCGGCGAGGATCATCAGATCGGCCCAGGAGATGGCGTTGCCGTATTTCTGCTTGATCGGCCAGAGCAGACGGCGCGCCTTGTCGAGATTGACGTTGTCCGGCCAGCTGTTGAGCGGCGCGAAGCGCTGCGAGCCGGAGCAGCCGCCGCCGCGGCCGTCGCCGGTGCGGTAAGTGCCGGCGCTGTGCCAGGCCATGCGGATGAAGAGCGGGCCGTAGTGGCCGTAGTCAGCCGGCCACCAGGGCTGGCTGTCGGTCATCAGCGCGTAGAGGTCTTTCTTGACCGCGCCGAGATCGAGCGTCTTGAAGGCCTTGGCGTAGTCGAACCCCTCGCCCATCGGGTCGCAGAGCGCAGAATTCTGGTGCAGAATGCGCAGATTGAGCTGGTTCGGCCACCAGTCGCGGTTGGACCTCGCCCCGAAAGTCGTGTGAATCACCGGGCATTTCGCTTCAGCCCCGATATCCGTTCCGTCCATGGTACTCTCCATCCATATGCTGGTGTTGGCCAACCTGTTCTGCGCAGGCAATCGTGAAGTCCAGGAACCTATCCGTGTCCATCGCGAGCGCAATGACAAGGATCAGTTTACGCAGGCGAGCGTTGCTGGCGCCGACAGCATCCCGAACGGCCCATGATGGGATCGCGACCGAAACGGCCAAAGGTGGGAAAAGCTGACCGATTGCCCCCCGCAATGCTCGATCTGGCAGTAATGTAGAGGCCAGCCTGGATCAGTTCAAATCGCAATCTCTTTGGCATTTGATAAGTTTTTCTTTTGGCAGATACGCCAGGCTATCAGGCGGATGATGCGCCGACGAACGCACGCCGCCTCACGACCGCGCGGCCACGATCTTTCCTCTCTTCCTGATAACGTTGTCTTAACCAAAGCCTTCTAGAATGCCGCCGTCTCGCTGGTCCATGCGATCCTGGGAGTCCGAGCCTCGCCCCTCTTTTTGGTCAGGCGGGCGGATTCCCAGGATCACATGGACCAGATCGTGACCATGACGGAGATTGGTTAAGACATGGTGAAGACCGGCGCAGAATCGCCGACGGTGCGCGATCGGCCTGATCGACGGGCCGCCGGCGACCAGGCTTCGATGGCGGCCCCTTCGCCTCGTGCATGGCCCCGCCCGTCAGGATGATCGGAGCCGGCCGGAAAGGAGGGTGAGAACGATCGATCGAAACCGAGGTCCCTCGCGTAGCGCCCATGCGCTTTCATGCGTTCCGATCGATCTGCCAGATGTCCCAGTTGGCGGCGCCGGAGCCGCCGCAATGCCGACAGCGAACGCGCTGCATCACGGCGACCAGACGCTCGTCCATGCGGCAGCGCCGCCAGAGCGAGGGTGGGTAGATCCGGCCGGTATGGCCGCAAAAACGGCAGGTCAGCTGGATATAATGCCAGGACCGGAGATCGCCGACGCGCACACCGTGCCGGCGTTCGGGAAACGCGATGATGTTCTCGTTTTGTTCCATTCAGCGATGCTAGGCGCGGCTTTTCGCCGGCGTCCAGATCAATTCGTGCATGGCTGAAATGCATCGACATGACGGCATATCGGGGTGCCGCGAGGATGGTCGATCGGCCGCCCACGCCTGTACTTGGGAGCGTGCATCCTGACCACACGGGATCGGGATGCACGCTTTATTTCTTTGTTTCGCCGCATGCCCTTGCCGATCAGATGGTTCCACCTGACCGGGACGAGCTCCAGGAACGTCGGACAGCGCGCTGGCGGCGCCGTCGGCGCCTTTGTCCCGGATGAGGACCGGATGGTCCTGTCGTCTTCACCGGCCGGGTAGCCTCACCGTCTTAACCCGATCTTAACCTCACTCCGCCAGGCTTGCTGCTGGTCCATGCGACCCTGGGAGTCCGAACCTCGTCCCTCTTTTTTGGTCAGGCGGGCGGATTCCCAGGATCGCATGGACCCGGAGGCATGGTGTCAGACAAAGGTTGAGAAAGTGTGAACGCCCCCGCCAAACGAACGCCGCCGTGAGGACCGGAAACGACGATGTTTCGTCCTAGTCCCGCTGCAGGAGAGCGGGCTTCAGGGCGCGGAAGATTACGGGCAGCAGTGCCAGGGCAGCGAGGCCGACGACGCTCAGCGTGATATCGGGGGTCATGAAATTCGTGAGATCGATCGGCCCCTCGGTCGCCAGCACGTCGCCGAGGCCGGAGCCGATGCGCGCGAGCAGCACGGTCGCCGGCAGGATGCCGAAAAACGCGCTGAACATGTAGACCGGCAGCGGCACGCCGCAGGCCGCGGGCACGGTGGTCACCACCATATAGGGCAGGATCGGCACCAGATGCATGATGAAGACGTAGCTGAGCGCGCTTTTCTTGAAGCCCTTGGCGAAGCGCTGGATCATCGGCCCGGCGCGTTCGCGCATGGCCTCGCCGATCGCCGAGCGCGCCAGCAGGAAGATGAAGGTGCTGGCGATGGTCGCCGCGATCATGGTGTAGACTGCGCCCAGGAACCAGCCGAACAGATAGCCGCCGGCCATGGTGAAGATGGCGAGGCCGGGCATCGAGGTCGCCACGAACAGCGCGTAGACCGTGGTGAACAGGATGCCGGCGAGCACCGGCTTGCTGGTGACCAGCGCGATCAGGTCGTTCTGATGCTGGCGCAGCAGATCGATGCCGAGACGGTCGTCGACGCCCACATAGATGGCCGAAATCACGCCGATGCTGGCGAGGCCGATCATGGCGAGCATGCTGAGACGCGACACGGAAAGATTGGACATAAACGAGTTCATTCAGCGGCAGACGACAGAGGGCACGGCACGATCACAGGAGGACGAAACACTACCTCTCGCTTGATGAACCGTTCATGACTGCCCCTAATTGAAGCGAATGGAAGACTTTGTCCAGCTATTCCATCTTCTTACGGACAAAACGTTTATAGGCGATCGGGATCAGGGCGAGCACGCTGAGCGCCAGGATCGGTCCGAGGATGCTCGGCTCGAAGATGATGCCGAGATCCGGCGTGCCGCCCGCATCGAACACGGCGCCGAGCCCGTTGCCGACGCTCGCGAACACGAGGCTGCCCGGAATGATGCCGACGAAGGTGCCGATGACGAAGGTCGTCAGCCCGACACCGAGAAAGGCCGGCACCAAGTTGACCAGCCAGAACGGAAAGACCGGAATCAGGCGCAGGAACAGAAGGTAGCTCAGCGCATTGTCGCGAAAGCCGTCCTCCATGCGCTGCAGCCAGGGGCCGGCCTTGCTCTTCAGCAGGCTGCCGAGCGAGGTCTTGGCGATCAGGAAGATGGCGGCCGCGCCGAGCGTCGCACCGATCACCACATAGAAGCCGCCGAGCCAGGTGCCGAACAGAAAGCCGCCCGCGATGGTGAGCACCGCCCCGCCCGGGATCGAGATGGCCGTCGCGACGGCGTAGACGGCGACGAACAGAAGTGCTGCCAGGATCGGATGGTCGTGCACGGAGGCGAGCAGAAACTCCCGATGCTCGCGCAGGGCATCGAAGCTCAGATACTCATGCAGGCCGGATGCGAACACCAGGGCCGCGACGATCGCCAGGATCAGCAGCGGCAGCAGACGCCTGAACATCGAGCCTTCCGCCTTGCCGGCCGTCTCCATGGTCTTTCGCCCTTTGGCTGCCTCGATGGTCTCGCCCGCCATCACCCGGTGGCCCGTCCATAGAAAGTGATCCCTTCACCCAAGCCCGAAAACCCGGGCGCATACCGTCGGTCCAGGCGACCAAGGGCGAAAGTCAATGAGGTGGTCATACCACCCACCCATCTAGCCCAGTTTTGCCAGGAGACGCACCAGCCAGCGGGTGCGGTCGCTGAACAGGGTCGGCGTAAAATAGCTGCCGGCCGCGCGCTTGCTCACCTCGGAGAGCGTCGGATAGGGCGCGATCGCGCCGGCCATCGCCTTGATCTTGATGCCCTGGCTGACCGCCAGCACCCAGGGCAGGATCAGCTCACCCGCATGCGCGCCGACGATGGTGGCGCCCAGCACCTTGCCGCGCTTGCCGACCATCACCTTGATCCGGCCCTCGGTGACGCGCTCGGCCTGGGCACGGTCGTTCTCCTCGAAGGACCAGCGCAGGGCCGTGGCGGCCAACCCCTGTTCCGCAGCCTGTGCCTCGGTCAGACCGACATGGGCCAATTCCGGGTCGGTGTAGGTCACCCAGGGCAGCGCCCGGTAGTCGACCTTGGCCGGCAGGCGGAAGAGCGCGTTCTGGATGACGATGCCGGCGTGATAGCCGGCGACATGGGTGAACTGATAACCGCCGGTGACGTCGCCAAGCGCATAGATTCTCTTGTTGCTCGTGCGCAGCCTGGCGTCCACCTTGATGCCGCGCCGGTCGTAGTCGACGCCCGCCGCCTCCAGGTCCAGCCCCTCGACATTGGCGGCGCGCCCGGTCGCGACCAGGATGTCCGAGCCTTCGATACGCTCGCGCGCGGTCTTCGGTCTCGATGATCACGCTTAACCCCGTTGCCCGCGGCCTCGACCTTCTGAACCTTCACCCGTTCTTCAGGACGACGCCGGTAACCAGCATTTGCACCCCGGCGGTGAGCTCAGGATCGTCCTTGGGCAGCACCGGCCCCATGTCGACCACCGTGACCTCGGCGCCCAGACGGCGATGGGCCTGGGCGAGTTCGGAGCCGATCGGCCCGCCGCCGATCACGATCAGATGGGCGGGTGCCGCCCGCCGGTCGAAAATGGTCTCGTTGGTATCGTGCGGCACGTCGGCGAGGCCCGGGATCGGCGGCACCACCGGCGAGCTGCCCGTGGCCACGGCAAAGCGCCTCGCCTTGACCCTGGCGGCGCCCGCCTCGATCTCGTCGCCCGAAAGAAAGCGGGCGCGTTCCTTGAGCACCGTGACCCCCAGCCCCTCGAAGCGCTCGACGCTGTCATGGGGGGCGATGGCGCCGATCACGTCGTGAATGTGGCCGTGCACGCCCTTGAAATCGATATCGGGCTCATGGCCGTTCACGCCGAAGCGCCCGGCATGGCGGATGGTGTGCGCGGCCTGGCCGGCGGCGATCATCGCCTTCGAGGGCACGCAGCCATAGTTCAGGCAGTCGCCGCCCATCCTGCCCGCTTCGACCAGCACGGTCTTCGCCCCCATCTGCACAGCGCCCGCGGCCAGTGCCAGGCCGGCGGAGCCCCCGCCGATGATGCAGAGATCGGCCTCGATGGTCTCTCCCATGGTTTGTCTACCTCAACGACGGACCTGCAGTCCCGGGCAAGCGGCAAGCTGTCGTACCGAAGGCTGCCGGAGGAAAGGTCGGCCTCGGTGACGGCTGGACAGACGACCCTAATCGAGCTTGGCTGAAAACGCGAATAACGGGACATAACAATCACGATATGTCGAGCCTCGCCCGAGGCGGGGGTCGTGACGGAGGAAGCGATGTCGAGCGGATCGGCCTTGTCGTGCCGGCGTGACGGGTGGTGTCGGCCATGAGCGCCGAGCCCGCCGTCTCGAGCCTGCCCGCCGACGACGGCGCCGAACGCACGCGGCGCACGCTGGTGCTTTTGACCGTCTCGCTCTGCACCATGCTCTATGCCCTCACTGTCACGATCGTCAACGTGACCCTGCCGCAGCTCCAGGGCGCCCTTTCCGCAACCCCCGACCAGGTCGCCTGGGTGGTGACCCTGAACCTGGTGGCGACGGCCGTGGTCACGCCGATGACCGGCTGGCTGGTCGGCCGCTTCGGCCGACGGCCGGTGATGATCTGGGCGGTGTTCGGCTTCGCCGTCTCCTCCCTGCTCTGCGCCACCGCGACCACGCTGCCGCCGCTCCTCCTCTACCGCATCGGCCAGGGCGCTTTCGGCGCCCCGCTCGTTCCGCTCTCCCAGGCGCTGATCGTCGCCACCTATCCGGAGAAAGACCGGGCGATGGCGCAGAGCGTCTTCGGCATGTCCGTGGTGCTCGGCCCGGCGATCGGCCCGGTGATCGGCGGTTATCTCGCCGAGGAGTATGGCTGGCGCCTGGTTTTTCTGCTGGTCGTGCCGCTCGCTTTGACGGCCCTCGTCATGGTGCTCGCCTTCATCAGGGACGGTGACAGAAGGGCGGATGCGCGTCTCGACTGGACCGGTTTTCTCGCCCTGTCGATCGCGGTCACCTGCCTGCAGCTGATGATGGACCGGGGCGAGCGGCTGGACTGGTTCCATTCCGACGAGATCCTGCTGCTCACCGCGGTCATGGGCCTCAGCTTCTACATCTTCCTCGCCCACAGCTTCACCGCGGAAAAGCCGTTCATCTCGCTCTCGCTCTTTCTCGACCGCAATTTCTCGATCGCGCTGTTCATCGTGTTCGTCTACGGCATGCTCAACTTCATTCCGATCGTGCTGCTGCCGCCGCTGTTGCAGAACCTCGCCGGCTATCCCGACGGTCTGATCGGCTGGCTGCTGGCGATGCGCGGCGTCGGCCTGGTGCTCGGCTTCTTCATTGCCGGGCGCATGGGCCGATTCGATCCGCGCATCGGGCTCCTGATCGGCATGACCCTGATCGTGATCAGCGGCTTCATGCTGATGGACATGACCCTCGAGACCAGCGTCCGGACGCTCGAATGGATGGGCTTCATCCAGGGGCTCGGCTGCAGCATCATGTGGGTGCCGCTCTCCATGGTGGCCTTCGCCTCCCTGCCGCCCGCCCGCCTGCCGGAGGCGTCCGCGATCTTCCACCTGCTCAGGAATTTCGGCAGCTCGATCTTCATCTCGATCAGCGTCATGACGGTGCTGCGCAGCGCCAAGACCATCCACGCCGAGCTGGTGGAGAACGTGTCGCCGCTGAACGAGGCGCTGCGCCTGCCCGAGATCGCGGGAAGCTTTTCATTGGACAGCGCCGGCTCCCTTGCGCGCATCGCCGGCGAGATCACGCGCCAGGCCCAGCTCATTGGCTATCTGAACGCGTTCCTGCTCTACACCGCCGCCGCGATCGTCACCATTCCCTTCCTGTTCTTCGTGGTCGTGCGACGATCTCGCTAACTTGGCTCACAGCGTCCGACAGCGACGACGCTAGCGTGAAGCCGGTGGCGCCGCCACCGCCGCCACCGCCGCCACCTCGCGATCGAGCTTGTAGAAACGCTGGAGAAAATCGGCTTCGGCTTCGGTCGGCGGCAGGGCCTCGAGCGGCATGTCGTCGATGCCGAGCGCCAGAAACGACCCCTTCGGATCGAACAGGCGCCGCGCCTCGCCCTGCGGAAAACCGGCGAGCCGGGTCGCCTCCAGAAACGCCGCCGCCCGGTCCGCGCGCTTGATCAGCTGGTCCGCCGCTCTGGGCAGGCGCTGCAGGCCGAAGCGCAGCCGGATCGCCGCCATCAGCCGATGCTCGATCTGCCGGTAGTCGCCGGCGAGCGCCCCCTTGAACGGCGTGATCAGATCGCCGACCACATATTCGGGCGCGTCATGCAGCAAGGCGAGCAGCCGCCAAGCCGGCGGCACCTCGTCGCGAAACCGCTCCAGCAGCCCCTCGACCACCAGCGAATGCTGCGCCACCGACAGCGCCCAGTCTCCCGACGTCTGCCCGTTCCAGCGCGCGACCCGCGCGAGCCCGACCGCGATGTCCTCGATCTCGATATCCAACGGCGACGGATCCAGCAGGTCCAGCCGCCGCCCCGACAGCATCCGCTGCCACGCCCTCTCGGACGCCGAGCGCGTTGACTTGTTCGTTTCACCGGTGGACATGGGCGTTACCTTGCCAAGCGGCGAGCCTGCGATCAATGCGGGAAATGGGCTGGGCGCTGCCTACGCTGAAAAAACGAAAGGCGCCGCGAAAACGGCGCCTTCCGTCTGGAGGCGGTGGGGCTGGCAGGGAAGCGGTCAGGCCGTCGGGCGGACCATCCGGCGCATGACCTCGCTTTTCAGAACGAAGTGATGGAACAGCGCGGCCGCGACGTGGAGTCCGACCAGGCCCAGCAGGACGTTGGTCAGGATCTCATGCACTTCCGCTGCGTCACGGATACCGCCGAACCAGGCGACCAAGCCCGACACCGGCAGGATGATCAGCAGCGCGTAAAGCGCCCAGTGGGTCGCCTTCGCCGCCTTCTGCAGGGCCGGATGCTCATCTTCCGGCGGCGGTGGTGCGCCGTGCCTCAGGCGAAGGCCCAGGCGCCAGGCGACCAGGGCCAGGACGAGCACGCCGCCGACGATATGCGCCAGAACCAGCGGACCATAGGTGGGCGCCAGCCCGTCGCGCACGGCATGCCAGGCTTCGCCGATGCCGTCGTCGAGGAGGTATTGTGCGGCGATGACAACGGCCACGACCCAGTGCAGCGCGATCTGGGGTAGCGAATAGCTGGTGGGGGACGTCATGGCAAAAATTCCCTGCTTTCGGCACGAGACCGTCGGGAAAGACGGTGGACCAAAGATAGGGAGAAACTGTCGCAAAAGGATGGATGGGATTCGCGAATGTGTATCAGTCTGTATCAAACCCCGCCCGGTCGCGACAGATTGTGAAACATTTCTTGCCGGCGCCCGTCCATGCAGCGCTCTGCCAGGCCGCGTCCCGCCCGCAAGCCCAGGCGAACCCGCCTCCGGGTCCGCCTGGGAGCTGCAGATCGTTACCGTCGCTTGCGCGTGATCTCGATATAGGCGACCGGATTGCGCCAATCATGGAGCGAGGGATCGAGCTCGCTCGTGGCGACGCCGCCGGCGGTGCCGTGAATGCCCGGCTGGACGAAGATATAGCCTTCGGCATCGTCGGTAGCGCGCGCATTGCCCGAGCCCTGCGGGCAGGCAGGCCCGGGAACGAAGGCGCAGTTTTCGTTGTTGGCTTCCGTGCCGGCATCGAAGCCCGGCGAGAACAGCTCGACCTCGCCCTTTCTGGCGTCGGCGCCGCGCACCGCGAAGAAGGTGTCGTTGGTATTGACCAGCATGCTGGCGAGCGAAACCGAGAGCGCGCTGCCGGTCGCCTCCAGGGTCAGGATCTCCTCGCCACCGGGCGGAATCCCTCCGGTTCCAGTAGCGATGTCGGCCACATCAGGATCACCGGCCAGCAACGCCGCCATGTCGGTGACATCGCCATCCTCGGCAATCTTGCGCAGCTCGTCCGATGCCGGCTTGCCGAGCTCGAAAAACGGCTCGAAGCCGCGTTTGTGGCTCCACGCGATCACCGGCGAGAAGACCTGGCCGCGCGTGAGGTTGACGATGCGGACCTCGAGCTCGTCGGCCGCGGCCGGCAGGACGAAGGCCGTGGTCGCCAGAGCCGAGGCGAGACCGAGCATGGCCGCATAGCGTTTGGGTGAATTGCACATCGACAGCTTCTCCGTTGGATCAAGGGGATAGACGACACCGGCCCTGCCGGCGTCACGGAGACGCTAACCAAATAGTTGATAAACTTGCGCTCACAAAGACTTTATCGGCGAACACCTTCGCGCGAGCCTGACGTGATCAGGTGCAGCTCATGCGCTATAACCGTGACGTTGCAGACAGGGCATCAGCCCAACGTCAGGGCCGGCCCGCCTCGGGCCCCCAGGGCGCGGCAAGCAGGAGCTTGTTGTCCTGGGACAGGATCAGGGGCCGGATCTTGGCGGCGAAGGCTTTGAAGTTGTCGTCGGCGTAGACGGCGGCCCAGAACGCGCGCCGGTCGGCATCGTCCCGGAATTTCCAGAGATGGACGATCTGGTTCATGGCGCCGATATCGCCGGTGAAATAGCCGATCAGCCGGCCGCCCTCATGGGGCTCGAGCGCCGGCCAGCCGATGGTCTCGTAGACGTCGATCGCCTCGGCGAGCTTGCCGACATAGAGCGTGTAGGTGCGAAGCTCGTAGATCGCCATGGCCGTCCTCCCCGTCCGATAGTCTTCGGTGCTTGTTCCAGGGAATCATGGGCGATGACGGCCGGGCGAGGCAAGCCTTTCCCGCAAACGGAAACCGGCGCCCGAGACGGACGCCGGCCCAAGTCAGCACTGACCTGTGTCAGGTCTGGCCTACACCACCTTTTTGATTTCGCCGCTTCTGAGGCGCTCGTGATAGTCGGCGAGCAGCACCTTCACCTTCGGCATCAGCATATAGAGGCCGATGATGTTGGCGATCGCCATGGCGAAGATCATCGCGTCCGAGAAATCGATCACCGGACCCAGGCTCATGGAGGAGCCGATGACGATGAAGATGCAGAAGATGATCTTGAACAGGATCTCCTTCGCCTGGCCTTCGCCGAACATGTAGGTCCAGGCTTTCAGGCCGTAGTAGGACCAGGAGATCATGGTCGAAAACGCGAACAGCAGGGCTGCGATCGCGAGCACGTAGCCGAAGCCGGAGAAGTTGGTCTCGAAGGCCTTGGCGGTGAGATCGATGCCGGTGACGCCGCTGTCCGGCACCCAGGCACCGGTGATGGTGATCACCAGCGAGGTCATGGTGCAGATCACCACCGTGTCGATGAACGGCTCGAGCAGGGCGACATAGCCCTCGGTCACGGGGTGACGGGTCTGCACCGCGGAGTGGGCGATCGAGGCGGAGCCGATGCCGGCCTCGTTCGAGAAGGCAGCGCGCTTGAAGCCCTGGATCAGGGCGCCGACGGCGCCGCCGGCGACCGCGGTCGGAGCGAACGCACCGGCGAAGATCGCGCTGATCGCCTCCGGCACGTGGCCGATGTTCAGGAGGATGATCAGCAGCGCCGAGCCGACATAGAGGATCGCCATGAACGGCACGATCTTTTCGGTCACCCGCGCGATCGACTTGATGCCGCCGATGATCACCACCGCCACCACGGCGGCCAGGATGATGCCGAACAGCCAGCCCTTGCCCTGGAAGAACGGGATGATGTTGGAAACCTGGGCGAAGGACTGGTTCGCCTGGAACATGTTGCCGCCGCCGAAGGAACCGGCGACGCAGCAGATCGAGAAGAAGATCGCGAGGAACTTGCCGAGACCGGCCTTGCCATCCTCGGAAAGTCCCTTGGAAAGGTAGTACATCGGTCCGCCTGAGACGGTGCCGTCGGGATATTCGTTGCGATAGCGCACGCCGAGGATGCACTCGGTGAATTTGGATGCCATGCCCATCAGGCCGGCGAGGATCATCCAGAACGTGGCGCCGGGGCCGCCGAGATAGACCGCGACACCCACACCCGCGATGTTGCCGAGGCCGACCGTGCCGGAAAGCGCTGTCGCCAGCGCCTGGAACGGCGTGACCTCGCCCGAGTCCTTCGGGTCGAAATAGTCGCCGCGCACCAGCTCGATCGAGTGCTTGAAGCCGCGGAACTGGATGAAGCCGAAATAGAAGGTGAAGATCGTCGCCGCGACGATCAGCCAGCCGACGATCAGCGGAACGTCGGCGCCGAACAGCGGCACGGAGTAGAAGATGGTGTTGACGATCGGGTTGACGATCGGCGCGATGGCATCCGAGATCGCCTGATCGATGCTGGCCGCCTCGCCCGCTTCCTGGGCGATGGCGGCCGTGGATACGGAGAGCAGGCTGAGCGTGGCGAGGAACAGTCTATTCATGGCGAGACTCGCTTCTTGCTTGGATCGAAAGACAGGGTCGAGACGCTAGGGCACCACCGTGACCGGCACGGGTGCGGCCTGCACCAGGGTCAGCGCCAGGCTGCCCATCAGGCGGGCGGCGATCGAGGTCGAGCCGGTGCGGCCGATCACGATCGCACGCGCCTTCTTGTCGTTGGCAATCTCGCAGAGCAGCTCGCCCGCATGGCCATGGCGCACCTCGCAGGTCGCGTTCACGCCCTTGCTCTTGAGGTCGTCGACGACCGGCTGAACGATCGCCGTGGCCCGCGCCAATTCCTGCTCGCGCCGCTTGTGACGCTCGCTCAGCTCTTCCGGCGTCAGGAAGCTGTAGGGGGACCATTCCAGCACATGGACCAGATGCACCGTGCCGCCGCTGGCTTTCGAGATGCCCGCAGCATGCTGGACCGCCCGCTTCGCGGACGCCGTGCCATCATAGCCGACGATGATGATGTCCGACATGTACCCCTCCTCGCTGCTGCCACCCAGCCGTAACCAAGTGGTTAATTCTTTCACAGAATTGTCATGGTGTCATTGATTGAGGGAAAATACCACAAAAATGCCCGTAAAATGATCATCGCGCCGCCGGGATGCGGCGCGCAGGCCGGATCGACCGGCTTGCGCGAGCGTGTCGGGCGCTCAGAGTCCGCGAAAGGCGTTGGTGATCGGATAGCGCCGGTCGCGGCCGAAGGCTTTTCGCGTGATCTTCACGCCGGGAGGCGCCTGACGGCGCTTGTACTCGGCGAGATCGAGCAGGCGGGAGACGCGCCTCACCGTGTCGGCGTCATAGCCCTGGTCCACGAGGTCCGCGCCGGACCCGTCGGCTTCCACCAGGGCCTGGAGGATGGCGTCGAGCTGGTCGTAGGGCGGCAGGCTGTCCTCGTCCTTCTGATCGGGACGCAGCTCGGCGGACGGCGGCTTGGTGATGATCCGCTCGGGGATGACCGTGCCGGCAGGAGCGAGCGCGCCCTTGGGATGATGCTGATTGCGCCAGCGCGAAAGCGCGAACACCGTCGTCTTGTAGACGTCCTTCAGCACCGAATAGCCACCGCACATGTCGCCGTAGAGGGTGGCGTAGCCGACCGACATCTCGGACTTGTTGCCGGTGGTCAGGAGCATCGAACCGAGCTTGTTGGAGATCGCCATCAGCAGCACGCCGCGGGTGCGCGCCTGGATGTTTTCCTCCGTGATATCGGGTGCCCGCCCCTCGAAGATCGGCGCGAGCATGGCGGCAAAGCCGTCGACCGCAGGGGTGATCGGCACCTCGTCCAGGCGGATGCCGAGGGCCCTGGCGCAGGCGGCCGCGTCTTCCAGGCTCTCGTCCGAGGTATAGCGGGACGGCATCATCACCGCGTGCACGCGCTCCGGGCCGAGGGCATCGGCGGCGACCGCGGCGGAAAGTGCGGAATCGATGCCGCCCGACAGCCCCAGCACCACCCCCGGAAACCGGTTCTTTCCGACATAGTCGCGAAGCCCGAGGCACATGGCGAGATAGATCGCCTCGATGTCGGACGGGGGTGCGGCGATCTTCCCGGCGTCACAGACCCACCGATCATCAGCCCCCCGCTGCCAGCGGGTGATCAGGAGATCCGGCTGGAACATCGGGGACTGCGCCGCGAGGCTGCGATCGGCGTTCAGCACGAACGAGCCGCCATCGAACACCAGCTCGTCCTGGCCGCCGACCTGATTGCCGTAGATCAGCGGCAGACCGGTCTCGGTGACCCGCTCGACCGCGAGGTTCAGCCGCAGGTCCTGCTTGTCGTGCTCGAAAGGCGAGCCGTTCGGAATCAGCAGAATCTCGGCGCCGCTCTCCTCCAGCCCCTCGGCGACATCCTCGGTCCACATGTCCTCGCAGATCATGACGCCGAGCCGGACGATCGAGCCGTCCTTCAGGCGAAAGGGGATCGGCCCCGGGATCGGCCCTGCGGTGAACACGCGCTTCTCGTCGAACACGCCGTAATTCGGCAGATCATGCTTGAAGCGAAGGGTCTCGATCCCGCCGCCGTTCAGGAGGGCGACCGCGTTGTAGAGCTCGCCCTTCTCCACCCAGGGCGTGCCCACCAGCATCGCCGGACCGCCGTCGCCGGTGTCCGCGGCAAGGGTCTCGATCGCCTCGCGGCAGCGCCGCTGCAGCGCCGGCTTCAGCACCAGATCCTCCGGCGGATAGCCGCAGATCATCAGCTCCGAAAACAGGATCAGATCGGTGCCCACCCCGGCGGCCTGGGCCCGTGTTTCACGAATCAGGGCCAGATTGCCGTCGATGTCGCCGACGATCGGATTGGTCTGGGCAAGGGCGATGATGACTTCGGCCACGACGGCACGCTCTCCCGAAAAACGTCGATGCAAGGCGGTCCAAAGCCAGATATAGCCCGCCTCGATGGATCCACCTAGGGGTCTGCTTCAACGGCCGATCCGGCGGGCGCACGACCGGCGAGCCTCGCCCGCCATGGAGCGATCGGCTTTCCAGGGTTAACGCCGCACCATCAATCGGTACGCAGACCCGACCTTTCCGCCCCAGCGCCACCATTGGGCCGGCTATGATCGAAGCTGCGAAGGGGTCGGACGGGAGCCGGCGCAAAACGACGCGGAGCCGGCCATGGCCAACGGATTCTTCTGACGCCTCTAAGGGGAGATGATCAATCGAAACTAGATTGACTAAAAATCGTAGAGTATTTATGCGTTCTCCTGTGGATATTTCGGCACGTAAG
>JAWKVM010000002.1:0-20222 GCA_041398025.1 Alphaproteobacteria bacterium | reverse complement strand
AGCAGGTTCTGAAATTCGTCGCGCGTATAGGCATCGCCCCGCCGGTCGCCGAGCATGCCCTTCACCGCTTCCATTGGCGCGCTGTCGGTGACCGCTTCGAGCAGGCTGATGGTCTCCTGCGCTTCGACGAAGGTCGTGTCCTCGCGCTTGGTCTGATCGAGGCGGTAATTGTCGAGCAGCGCCTTGGTCAGATCGTAGGTCTCGCGCTTGTCATCGGGGAGGACGACCTCGGCAATCACGTGATGACCGGGATCCTGCCCGCCCCCCTCGTCCACCTTGACGAAGCCCACGGCCTTGTCGCCGCGCTCGCGCAGCCCGATCGCCGGCACGCCCCGATGCGACTGATCCGCATCCCATACCCTCTGATAGGCGGCGGCGGAAGGTCCGCCGGCCTCGACTTGCCTGAGCAGGAGGGTGGGGCTCGCCAGAGCTGCCGCCGTCCCGCCAAGCGTGGAGAGCATCTGCCGGCGGTTCATGATGATCGTGGCGTGTCCGGGGTTGTGTTCGGATCGGCGGTGGCGGGCGCGTCCGCCTCGTCGCCGGGTTCCGTCTCGATCATGTGGCGGTTCATGAAGGGCATCTGCAGCATGATGAAGCCGATGGTCAGCGCCATGATGCCGAACACCTTGAAATTCACCCAGACGTCGGTGGACTGGGTGCGCCAGACCACCTCGTTCAGGCCGGCCATGGCGATGAAGAACAGACCGTAGCGAAGCGTCAGCCCCTTCCAGCCGTCATCGGTCATCGGCGGCATCATCTTGCCGAGGAGCGGCTTCAGCAGCGGCCGGCCGAGAACCAGACCGCCCAGCAGCACCACCGCGAAGATCGCCTGCACGATGGTCGGCTTCATCTTGATGAAGGTCTCGTCCTGCAGCCAGAGCGTCAGCCCGCCGAACACCGAGACCACACCGGCCGTCACCAGCGGCATGATCGGCACGCGGCGCTCATAGACCCAGGTGAGCACCAGCGCCACCAGGCTCGCCCCCACGATCACCGCGGTCGCCGCCATCAGCCCGGACAGCCAGTAGGCCGCAAAAAACAGCACCAGCGGCCCGTAATCCGCGGTGGGCCGAACCCAACCCGGCGCCTTCATCTCATCGCTCATGGCTCATCCGTGAACATTGTAGCGACACGCCGACACTCTATGCGCCAAAAGCCGCGGCGCGCCAAGGGGCGGCTGTTCCGAACCGGGGAAGGCATCCCATCAGCATCACGTCACCCCATGACATATGATTTGGTCACGAGCGACATGCTCTTCACCGTTTCTTAAACTTTCCTTGCGATGGTTGCACGCTGGTCCATGCGATCCTGGGAGTCCGAGCCTCGCTCCACCTCTTCCCGGTGGGCGGACGGATTCCCAGGATCGCATGGACCAGCAAGACATCACCCGGATAGCAGGGGGACGTTAACTAAAGGTAAACGCGGCGCGAAAAAATCCTCGGTAAGCCGAGGATACTGGCTTTCGCTGCCCGGCAAGCACCGTGTCAGACCAGAATGATCGATCGGACGGCGCGCTACAGGATCACGCGGTAGGGAATTTCCGTGCCGTCCTCCTTGCGGGTCAGCACCTCGTTGCCTTCCAGGACATCCTCCACCACGGCTTCGTACAGCCGGAGCGCATCGGCGATGACGTCGCCATATTTCGACACCTCGGTCCGTTCCTTCAGACGCTGCAGGCGTTCGAAAGAGCGCTGGCCGATGTCGATCTGCAGATGCTTGGTGGGTCCCGCGGCTTTGGGACGAGCCATTTTTCCTCCATCATCGGACTCATTTCTTCAGCACCTCGACCACGAGGTCTTTCAGCACGATGAGCCCGTCAGGGCCAAGGATCGACGCTCCGCCAAAGAACGCCATCACGATGGCCAGTGTCGTCAGACGCCGACGCAGTTTCAGTCGCTCGGTCGTCTGCTTTTGTCGTTCCGTCTCCTGCTTGGCCTTCTCAAGGTCAATTTCGCGATCGAGGGAGACCGTGAGATCGTCAAACCGCTCTAGATCTCTATCTCCCAGCTGGATAACGGGGCGATACATCGCTTGATGTTCCTACTTGGATAGTTCCTGCCTGGAGTCCTGCGCGACATTTTTGTATTCTCCTTCGCGACCTAGCTCACAAAAAATTATATTAATGGTATGTTATTTTTATCTTTAAACACACTTACAGTTGAAAATTACCAACACCACCATCCCCGCCGTCTCCGCCCTTAGAATGCGCGGCCCGAGATCAACCTTGACCACCGCCGGATGCTCGCCCAGCCGTTCCAGCTCGGCGGGATCGAATCCGCCTTCCGGCCCGATCAGAAACGCCGCAGAACGTCCTGGCTGCAGCGCTTTCAAAACGGGGTGGCCGTTGCCACTTTCGTCGGCGACGTAGAGCGGAGCATCGTCGGGCCAGCCATCGAGCACGCGATCCAGCGTTTGCAGCTCGGAAATCTCGGGTACGGTCAGGCGCTCACATTGCTCCGCAGCTTCGATGGCGATCGTGTTCAGGCGTTCGGTGTTGACCTTGTCGACGATCGACCGGCGTGTCCTGACCGGCATCAGCCGGCCGACGCCAAGCTCCGTCGCCTTCTCGACCAACATCTCCATCCGCGCCTTCTTGATCGGCGCGAACAGGAGGGTGGGGCCTGTCTCTTCCTCGGGCGGCCGCAGCCGTTCTCCGACCGTAAGCCTGCAGCTCCGGCGCCCCGCCTCGGCAATGCCGGCAAGCCATTCGCCGTCCTGGCCGTTGAACAGGCGCACCTGGTCGCCCACCTTCAAGCGCATGACATCGAGAAGATAATGCGCTTTGGATCGGTCAAGCTCGATCGACGTCGAGGCTGCAAGCCCTGCTTGCAGCAAGCGCGGCAGTTTGCGCTGGGCGGTGGTTGCTCGGGACATGGGCGGACGCTAGTGGTATGACCACGTCATTTGATCGATATGGCGTTCTGAAACCGGGTCCGGAATCAACATCTTGCGCTCCCAACCACGCTCATATACCGCCGTGGTCGTACCACTAGAAGGGCTTTCATGACGACGCAAGCCTCCGATATCGACGGCGTGGTCGCCGATCGTGAGCTCGGCTGGATGGACCGCTATCTGCCGGCCTGGCTCCGGCCCTACGGCGTGCTCGCGCGCTGGGACCGGCCGATCGGCGCCTGGCTGCTCCTCTGGCCCTGCTGGTGGGGTCAGGCGCTGGCGCCGGACTGGCCAAGCCTGTGGCTGGCCTTTCTGTTCCTCGTCGGCGCGTTCGCCATGCGCGGCGCCGGCTGCACCATCAACGACATGACCGACCGCGACCTCGACGCCCGCGTCGAACGCACCCGGCATCGCCCACTAGCCAGCGGTCGTCTGGGCATGAGCCATGCCCTGCTCTTTCTCGGCGCCCAATTGCTGGTCGGCCTCGTCGTCTTGGTCCAGCTAAATGGCGCTGCCATTCTCGTTGCGCTGTCAGCCATGCCACTGATCGTGGCCTATCCCTGGATGAAGCGGATCACCTGGTGGCCGCAGCTGTTTCTCGGCATCACCTTCAAATGGGGCGCGCTGGTAGGCTGGACGGCCGCCACCGGGTCCCTCGGCTGGCCCGCAGTCGTGCTCTACCTCGCGGGCATTTTCTGGACCCTCGGCTACGACACCATCTATGCCCACCAGGACAAGGCGGACGACGCGCTGATCGGGGTGAAGTCGACCGCGCGCCGGCTCGGCGAGGCGACGCCCGCCTGGCTCTGCGGCTTTTACGGGATCTCGCTGCTCCTTCTGGCGTCAGCCGGCGCGATGGTCGGCATGGGCTGGCTTTTCTACATCGCCCTGTTGCCGGTGTCGGCCCACTTCGTCTGGCAGATCAGGACGCTCGACATCGACGACCCCGAGAACTGCCTCGCCCGCTTCAGGAGCAATCGCGAGGCCGGAATCCTGGTGACGATCGCGCTTCTCGCCGGCAAGGTTTTTTGACGATGGCGAGCTCCGACTGGTTCGACCCCAGGAACCTCCCCGGCATGTCGGCGCTGCAAGCCGTGCCTGCCCTGGGCAGCTTCCAGCGGAACATCGACGATCTGATCAACTTGACCCTGGACCGCACGGTACGCCTCGCGGTCACCGGGCTTCGCCAGAGCGGCAAGACCGTCTTCATCACCACGCTCATCCACCACCTTCTGAACGGCCAGGAGCTCCCCTTCTTCACGCCGGTGAAGCAAAAGCGCCTGCTGGGAGCCCGCCTTCTCCCGCCCTATGTCGGCGACCCGCCGCCTTTTCCGTTCGAGACTTCCCGCGCGTCGCTCACGGCCGAACCGCCCGCCTGGCCTGAGCCAACCCGCGGTCTCTCCTCCCTTCGCCTGGAGCTGCGCGTCGCCAATACCGGCTTTCTCGCACGCCAATTTTCCGACTATCGAAGCCAACAGATAGAAATCATCGACTATCCCGGCGAGTGGCTGCTCGACCTGCCGATGATGGACCAGAGTTTCGAGGACTGGTCGGCAACAACGATAGAGCTCGCGCGCTCCGCCGCACGCCGAGACCTGGCCGCGGACTGGCTCTCTGCACTCGACGAAGATGCAAAGACCAAAGTCAACGCGCCGGCCGGGCCGGCCGAGCGTGAGAGGGCGGCGACCCTGGCCGAACTCTACCGGCGCTATCTCAAGGCCGCCCAGGCTGCGGGCTTCTCCTTTCTGCAGCCCGGACGCATGACCATGCCGGGCGATCTCGCCGGTGCCGAGCACTTGAACTTCTGCCCACTTCCCCCGGGGGCCGGTGGCCCCTACACGCTGATGAGCGACCGCTTCGAGCACTATCGGGACCGGGTGGTGCGGCCGTTCTACGCGGATCATTTCAGCCGCTTCGACCGGCAGATCGTGCTGGTCGACCTGATCAGCGCCCTCAACCGCGGCCGCGCGGTGTTCGAGGACACGCAGCACGCGCTCAACACCGTGATGGAAAGCTTTCGCTACGGCGCCAGCAGCCTGATCGCCCGCCTGTTCCGGCCCAGGATCGAAAAGCTGCTGTTCGTCGCGACCAAGGCGGATCATGTCGCCCACAATCAGCATCACAACCTGCGCCTGCTGCTCGAGCAGATGGTGGTCAATGCGGCGGGCCATGCCCGCTTCGAGGGCGTGCAGCCGGTGTTCATGGCGATCGCGTCGCTACGCTCCACCGACATGGTCAAGACCGACCATCACGGCCAGACCCTCTCCTGCGTGCGCGGCCGCCTCAAGGGCGAGGACCGCGAGACCGTGCTGTTCCCCGGCGAGATCCCGCCGGATCTGCCGGTCGACGACGATTGGGCGGACGGCCGCTTTCACTTCCGCGATTTCGCGCCGCGCCGCCTGCGCATCAATGGCGGCGGCCAGCCGCAGCACATCCGTGTGGATCAGGCGCTGGACATCCTTCTGGGCGATCGTCTGACATGAAGCAACGCGAGCAAATCCGCCCCTTCGAGCTCGACCCGGCGACGCTGAAGCCGGACGATCTCGAGATCCTGCAGCCTGAGCCCGACGGTTCGCTCCCGGCTCCCCTGGCCCCTGCCGAGGTCACGGGTGCGAGAAAACGGCCCTGGCTGAAACTGTTTCTGAGCGGGGCCGCCGCCTTCGCCCTCGGCGTGGTCGGCCTGGATGCCTATGACTACACGCTCGGCCTGTTCGAACGCTCGGTCTGGCTCGGCGGTGTTTTCTCGACGCTGCTGGCGCTGGCTGCCATCGGCGCCTTTGGCTGGGTCGGGCGCGAGGTCTGGAGCCTTCGCCGTCTGGCCAAAGTCGACGACCTGCGCACCGAAGGCGAGCGCCTCATGGCTTCCGAAGCTCACGGCCAGGCGGAGGATCTGCTGCGCAAGGTCGAAAAGCTCTACCGCGAGCGCACCGAGCTGGACCGACCGATCTGGCGCTTCCACGACCAGGCGAGCGACGCCCTGAACGACCGCGAACGGCTCGAGCTGTTCGCGCATACCGTGTTCCAGCCGATCGACAAGCAGGCCTACCAGATCGTCAAGCGCTCCGGCCGCGACATCGGCGTGCTCACGGCTCTCACTCCGATCGGCGCGCTCGACAGCCTGATCGTCCTGGTGCGCACCGTCGCCATGATGCGCGCGATCGCCAGGCTCTACGGCGTGCGCCCCGGCCTCGCGGCGACCATCAGCCTCGCCAAGCGCGGCGTGCGCAACATCGTGATCGCCGGCGTCGGCGACCTGGTCAGCCATGCCGCGGTCGAGACCGCAGGCGCCTCGCTCCTCAAGATTCTCTCGGCGCGCGCCGGCCAGGGCGCGATCAATGGCCTCCTCGCCGCGCGCATCGGACTCTCGGTCATGCAGATCTGCCGGCCCATCCCCTTTGCCCAGGACGAGTTGCCGTCCTTGAAAAAATTGCGCGCGGAAATCTTCAAGGAACTGGCTGACGGCCGCGAGGCCGCCGACAAGATCGGCTGAAACGCTTGGTTTTCCACATATTTTTGTCTGCTGAAAAAAACGTCATCGGCGAATTTTCCAAAGCCGGAATAAATAGGAAGACTCGATGTTAACTATCATGACTGGCCTGGGGCAGAGCACAGCTTGATCCACTTCCAACCCGTGGGAGTTCAGGATGCTCAGCAGGCACCGGTTCCTCAGGGAACAGGAATGGCTCGGACAGTCCGGCGTGACCAAGGCTAGGATGATCGATCAGGCGCTCGTCGTATCATCTCCTTGGAGCGGCGTAACATAGGTTCGGATGCAAGCACCAGTTATGGTGCTGGATAGCGATGTCGGCAGCGAAGAGGACGCGCTTCCCACATCGTTCAGAGATCATCTGAGCATCATTCGAACCGTTATCAGCCGACGCATTGCCCCTTCAAAATGCGTCGGCTCTTTTTTTTGCAGCCTAGGTGGCGTGGCCACCGCATGGACTTGGACCGTGGGTGCCTGGTTTGCCGGTATGCCGCCAGGTTTGGGCAGGCCGGGACGAAAAGGCTTGCCGGGCAACGCGGGCTGAGGTTCATCATCGGAACTGTGTCCAGACGATCGGCGGTTCGCTCCCCTCTCTATTTCCCCGCATGCGCGTCACACCAGGCCAATGGCCAGGTGACCGCATTGAGCCCATCCACCAGGCCAAGCATCATTTACGCATCAGGCATTCCGAGAAAGGGGAAAAACCCCTTTTTCCGGCGTCAACGTTTTCTCAACGCTTTCCCGTCAAAATGGCTTTCTGGTCCATGCGATCCTGGGAGTCCGCCCAGCCACCTGAGCAGGTGGGCACGACTCGGACTCCCAGGATCGCATGGACAGGTCACCGAGCATGGAGCGGAAGCGTTAAGATCTCGTTAGCGCAGGATAAAAGATCAGGAGGTTGTCTGTCCTCTTATCCAAGCAGGCGGCAGTTAAGGCTTGGTACAGGCCATGGCCTGCGGCGTAGCCGGCTGACCTGAGATCGAAGGCAGGCGAAACAGGCCCTTGGCCAGCCCGGCTGATGCCAGTTCGGTTGGTGTCACGTTCACTTTGCCGATCACCGTATCGGGAAAGCTGCCCGCTTCATCGAGCCTCGCCCCAACCCTTCCGGCGGGCGGGCGGACTCCCAGGATCGCATGGACCAGATCGCCAGTATCGCGTGCAGACGTTAAAGAAAGATGAACAGACCGCCCTCACCGGACAGGTTGGAAAAACGCCAAGTCTTCGGTCGCCGCTCCGGACAGCACGATCTCACCCGGAGCGCGGCCGCTGGTTCTGCTCCCCATCCGGCAGCGGGATGAACTCGTCCCGGTCGTCAGGCGGCAGCGCGAAGCGGCCGTCCTGCCATCTGCCGGCGCGCCAGTCGGCCTTGGCCTGCTCGATCCGCTCCTCGCTCGAAGCGACGAAGTTCCACCAGATATGGCGCGGGCCGTTCAGCGTCTCGCCGCCCAGAATCATCACCCGAGCACCCTGCCCGCCCGCCTTCACCGTGATCGCATCGCCCGGCCGGAACACCATCATGCGGCCGGCCTCGAAGCCCTGCCCCGCGATCTCGACCGCACCCTCGCTGACATAGAGGCCGCGGTCCTCGTGATCCTCCGGCATCGGCAAGGCAGCGCCCTGCTGCATGATCACGTCGGCATAGAACATGTCGGAAAACATCGTGACCGGCGCCGTCTCGCCATAGGCCCGCCCAAGGATCAGCCGCATGTGCACGCCCTCGTTGTCCAGCGACGGCAGGTTGTCCTTGGGATGATGCTCGAACGACGGTGCGCTGTCTTCGGCCGCGTCCGGCAGCGCCACCCAGGTCTGGATGCCGAACAGCGAATGCGGCGCCTTCCGCGTCGCCTCGCTGGTGCGCTCGGAATGGGTGACGCCGTGGCCCGCGACCATCCAGTTGACGGCGCCCGGATAGATCATCTGGTTCGAGCCGAGGCTGTCCCGGTGCTGGAATTCGCCCTTGTACAGATAGGTGACCGTGCCGAGGCCGATATGCGGATGCGGGCGCACGTCCACGCCCTGGCCGGTGATGAAGTCCGCAGGCCCCGCCTGGTCGAAGAAGATGAACGGCCCGACCATCTGACGCTTCGGCGCCGGCAGCGCGCGGCGCACTTCGAAACTGCCGAGATCGCGCGCCCGCGGCACGATCAGCGTTTCGATACTGTCCTCCGTTCCCGCCACCGGGCAGGACGGCTCCAGACTCGGGTTCCAACTCATATCAGAGGCTCCTTCATGTGCCGCCGGCTTTGGCGTATGACTGCAAAAGAACACCGACACCGCCAAAATCGTCGTCCCGGCCATGTCGCAAGGGAAAAAAACATGCAGCTCACCGGCCTTCATCATCTGACCGCGATCACCGCCAATGCTGCCGCCAATCACGACTTTTATACGCGAGTCCTCGGCCTGCGGATGGTGAAAAAAACCGTCAATCAAGACGATGTCAGCGCCTATCATCTCTTCTATGCGGACGGCAAAGGATCGCCCGGCAGCGATATCACCTTCTTCGACTGGCCGGTGTCATCAGCCCGCCACGGGCGCCAGAGCATTTCCCGAACGTCCTTGCGCGTGCCCTCGGCGAGCCTTGGCTGGTGGCAGGAGCGCCTCACGACCGAAGGCGTCACCCCTGGCGCGATCGGCGAAATCGCGGGGCGGGCGACGTTGGCGTTCACCGATCCGGAAGGCCAGCACCTCGCCCTGGTCGCCGATGATCCCAGGGATCAAAGCCACGTCTGGGCGAAGAGCACGGTTCCATCGGAGCACCAGATCATCGGTCTCGGCCCGATCACGCTCACGCTCGGCGAGCTCGAGCCGACCGAACAGGTGCTGACCGGTCTCATGAACATGCGGAAGGTCCGGAGCGTCGCCAACGACCACGACCCCGCGACCGAAACCCACATCTTCGCCATGGGCGAAGGCGGCGCTGCCGCCGAACTGCATCTCTCGATCGAGCCGGCCTTGCCCAGTGCGCGCCAAGGGGCGGGCGGCGTGCATCACGTCGCCTTCCGGACGCCCGATGCCGACTACGATGCCTGGGCCGCGCGCCTGGTCGACATGGCCATGCCCAACAGCGGCCCGATCGACCGCTTCTATTTCCGGAGCCTCTATTTCCGCGAACCCGGCGGCGTCCTCTTTGAGATCGCCAGCGAAGGCCCGGGCTTCCATGCCGACGAGCCGCTAGACTCCATGGGCGAACGCCTGGCGCTGCCCCCCTTCCTCGAACCCCGACGCGCCGAAATCGAAGCCAACCTCAAACCCCTCCAGGTGGCGCGGCCACCTCATTGACTCCGACCGGCAGAACCTGGGTCCAGGGTATGCGGTCGTATCCTGGATCGCCGGGGCTCTTGCCGATCGGGTGGAACTATCTGACAGATCAGGACATCGGCGAGAACAAATGAGAGAGTCTGGGTCCCGACGTCGTTCGATCCAGATCCGCTTCATGCCGTGGTGACCATTCGACTGTTTCAGGTCTTGGCCAAAAAGATTTCCTGATCCTACGCGACAGTCATCCAGCTGTGATGGCCCAATAAGGATGTGGCTTGGTCTGTGTGCATGCCCAGGCGAGGCGCTGGGTGATGGTGTCGAGATCGCAACGCCGATTGAAGCGGTAGGCGAAGCTGGCGAGATAACGCTCGGCATGCTGCGGACTGATAGGGTGGTAGGTACCGGTGATCGCCGTCTTGATGTTGCCGAGCACGGTGTTGACCCATTAGAAGGGCGCCCATTGGGCCGCCTGGCGGCCTGATCCGGTGCGCATCGGAAAGTGATCGACGCCCGCCTTGGTGACTGCCGGCCAGCAGGGCAGATCGTCGCTGACCGCACTGCTCCTGGGCTCGATCTCGGCCCTGGCGAGGCGCTCCACCTCCTTCTTGCGGAAGCCCTTGACGATCTTGAGCTTGATCCGCCTGGGACGGCGCTCGATCATCGTCTCCACCGCGGCGATGAACGGCGTTTTGCCAGCCGCCCCGCGGCCGCGTTTGCCGCCTGATCGTGCGCCGCCGAGATAGGCGTCGTCCATCTCGGCCCGGCCCTTGAGCTTCGGTTTCGCTTTCTCGCGCCCGTGCATCGCCGCCATGATCTTCTGTTTCATCAGTCAGGCGGTCGCCTCGCGCACGCCGAGCCTTCGCCCGAGGTCCGCCGACGAGATCCCGCCCTTCTGACCTTTGCCCCGCTTGGGCGGAGGCTCCGGTGAGTTTGGGTTGTTTGCACCGATGGGGAAGAGAGATGTCGGCTGAGGAAGGGTCGCCGTTTTCGCGTCGGAGGACAAGGCGGAGCCGGTCGAATTCAGAGGCATCGAGCCAAACGGAGCGATCAGCGGCGTTTGGAAAAAATCGGTGCAAAACCGATAACCTGGCGCTGCGGCTTGTGCAGTCATCCGGATGCGCGCGCTGCGAGGAGGCGAGCGGTCGCTCTGCGGTCGGCTGCCGAGGATCTGGGCGTTCACGCCGGCCAGCGTCGCCAGCCGGCGCAACGGGTTTCCGGCAGCAGGCACGGCCGGGGCGCTGGCCAGGCGGCGGAGCTGCCGAGCTCGCCCGTGCGGCGCGCGAACCGCCGGCTCGGGCAGGAGAACGAACTCTGAAGCGCGCCGCAGCTTTTTACCGCAGGCGAGGTCGGGACATGAGGTCTGCGTTCATCTCGCCGCTGAGCGGGCGACCTTTCCCGTGCGGCGACCCGTGATCCCTCTTCCGGGCCGGCTGATCGGTGTCGCGGCGGGTGCGTTCCACGCCACCGGCGGCCTCCGCCGCAGGCCCCTGCGGCGCGCGCGAGGTCTGATCGTACGCAGAAGAAACCCCGGCCGCCGGTGACGACGGACAGCCGTCACGACCATCCGGTCGCGCCCAATCTTCCAGGACGACGTTTCAAGCCGTCAGGCCGGATGGAAGCCTGGCTCAGCAAGACATCACCGCCGACATCACCTATGTGCCCACCGGCGAAGGCCGGCTCAAGCGCCGCCGCGATCCCCCCGGCGCGAATATGCGCCGTCGCCTTGCAGACGGATGACCGGCTCTGCCGATCATCGTAACGATACGCAGTTGTCGGCAGGGCGATGGACGACCGCCTGCGCGCCGAACTCTGCGCGAGCCTTGCTGATGACAGATCCTGCAACGCCATGGCCTGCGCCGTCGCCGCAGGGCAACGGCCTCGACGAGGCTTGCCGATGGAAAGCGTCTTCAGCCGATGAAGAGCAGACTCGTCGATCACCGCTGCAACCCGCGAGGACGCCAAGCGGGCCTTGGTCCGATGGATCGCGTGCTCCCACAATCGTCGACGGCGTCATTCAGCGCCTGGCTGCAGGACGCCTGACCAGGCGTTCGAGCCGATGACCAGGCCTGACCTGCATCCTGGGAATTGGACCATGGCGGGTGTGAAAATTCTCGTTTAGCGAAGAGGGCTGCTGACGAGGAAGATGCATGAAAAAGTCGACTTCACGGATGCACAGATCGCGTTCATTCTGCGGCAGGCGGAAGAAGGCACTGCAGTTGAGAGTCTGCCGGAAGGCCGGCATTTCGCAACGCAAAGCATGCTATAGGTGGCGCAAGAAATATGGCGGTCGATGCCATCAGAGATGAAGCGTCTCAAGCAGCTCGAAGAGGAGAACGGCCGGCTCAAACGGATCGTTGCCGACCTTTCTTTGGACAAGGAGATGCTTCAGGACGTTATCCGCCGAAAGCTCTAAAGCCTGCGCGGCATCGAGAGCTGGTGGACGATCTCCGGGTGATCTGGAAGGTGAGCATCAGGCGGGCTTGCAAGGTTCTGCAGGCTCAGCGTTCGACCTATCACTACGTGTCCATCAGTCCGCCGCAGGCTGGTCTGAAGAAGCGGATCAAGGAGATCGCCGAGACGCGCGTACGCTACGGCTACCGGCGGATCCATGTGCTTTGCGCCGGGAAGGCTGAAAACCTTGAACACCAGCGGGTTTATCCGGCTGTATCGGGAGCTGGGCTTGCAGCTGCGCAACAGGCGCTGGCCGGAAGGTCAAAGCCAGAAGAAGCTGCGCGAAGGCCGGACCGATCCCAAACGGCGAAACGATGTCTGGGCGATGGATTTTGTCCACTGACCAGCTCTACGACGGCACGAAAATCGCGTGCTGACGATCATCGATGCGTTCACGCTGCTATGTGCCGGCTATCGATGCACGGCGGTCCTACACCGGCGCGGATGTCGTGGCGACATGCCGAGCGGGTCTGTGCCGAGCTTGGCTATCAGGTCCGTCCGGATCGACCAGGAGGCCGGAGTTCATCTCGAAAGACCTTGATCTTGGGCCTATGCCAGAGTGTCGAGCTCGACTTCTCGCGGCCAGCACGCCCAGGCAAGCCGACGGACAACGCCTTCATCGAGAGCCTGAACGGCAAGTTCAGAGCCGAATGTCTGAGCGCACTGGTTCATGAACCTTGCCGATGCGCGGAGAAAGTGCAGGTCATGGCGGATCGACTACAATAACCACCGGCCACACAGCTCGCTTGGCTACCAGGTGCCGGCGGCGTTGATGTTGAGCTCAAGGCAGACCAGCCCACCTTGAGCTCATCAGGCGGAATTTTCTCACGCCAAATGGTCCAGGAAACGGGTCAAGCTCAGGCCCGCCCGATGCACCTTGCCGGGTGGTCCGCTCAAGCGGGGCAGGGTCAAGCTCGGAGGTAAGAAAACCTTAACACTTGGCCTGTAATGTCCGCGTTCTGATCCATGCGATCCTGGGAATCCGAGCCTCGCCCTACCTGTCCTGACGAGCGGGCAGATTCCCAGGATCACATGGACCAGAGCACGAGTGTGAACTGGGCAAGTTAAGATTTCGTTAGCAGCGGACGACGAAACCAACACTACATTTGCCACCACGACACCGGACCGTGATGACAATTTGCAGATTTCAGCCGGGGGGTTAGGAGAATCTTAACGTTTGGCCGTTAGTCTCCATAACCTGGTCCATGCGACCCTGGGAATCCGAGCCTCGCCCCACCTGTCCTGACGGGCGGGCGGACTCCCAGGATCGCATGGACCAGAGCGCGATTGTCGCATGAAGGCGTTAATGTTGCGTTAGCGGCGGACGGTGACCAGCTGATTGATCGCCTGCACCACGGCTTGGTGACCATGGGCGCCTTCTGCGGTCATTGAGGGCTTTCGCTAACGGCGTTAGGCTACTGCCGAACTCCTGACAATTTTGTCTCGACAGCAGCAGGGTGGGGCGGGGATCATGAGACGGGCGGACCGATTACTGGAACTGCTGCAGGCCCTTCGCCGGCTGACGCCGCCGGTCACCGCGGCGATGCTCGCCCGTACGCTCGAAGTCTCGGTACGCACCGTCTATCGCGACATCGAGGCGCTTCGACGGCTCGGCGTCGGCATCGATGGCGAGGCCGGTTTCGGCTATCTGCTCACCGACGATCACGCCTTGCCGCCATTGATGTTCACCGGCCCCGAGGTCGAGGCCCTGGCCCTCGGCCTGCGCAAGGTCATGGCGATCGGCGATGACGAGCTTGCGGCCGCCGCCGAGAACGCCCTCACCAAGCTCCGTCCCGTCCTGCCGAAGCCGGTGCGCACCGAGCTGGAGAGCGGCATCCTGCTCGCCCACTCCTACAGCCGCGCCGGCCGCCTGGCCGAGCTCGCGAGAAGCGGCCGTCCCGCCAGCCTCGTCGACCCCGCCGCGATCAGGAAGGCCGCACGCGAAGAGCGCAAGATGCAGATCGACTATCGGGACGAGCAGGGCCGAGCCACGACCCGGGTCGTCTGGCCGCTCGCCATTGCCTATCTGGACACGGTCGATCTGGTCATCGCCTGGTGCGAGCTGCGATCGGATTTCCGCACGTTTCGCCTCGACCGTTTCCTCTGCGCCGAGACGATCGACAGCAGCTTTCGCCCCCACCGCGTGCCCAAGCTTCGCCAGTTTCACGACCGCATGGCCGAGCAGGACCGCCAGCGTACGGCCTGCACCGCGTCGTCCGCCGCTGCCGAGTGAACCCTGGGCCGGCGGCCCTCAACCGAACTCCAGCCCCATCTCGCGATAGCGTTCGGGATCGTCGGTCCATTTGTCCCGGACCTTGACGAACAGGAAGAGGTGCACGCGCATGTCGAGGATCTCTTCGAGCTCGACCCTGGCTGCCTGCCCCATCGCCTTGATCTGCCGCCCGCCCTTGCCGAGCACGATGCCCTTCTGACTGTCGCGCTCGACATAGATCACCTGGTCGATGCGCACCTCCTTGCCATCCTCGCTCTCGACCCAGCTTTCGGTCTCGACGGTCAGGCTGTAGGGAAGCTCCTGGTGCAGGTCCAAGAACAGCTTTTCACGCGTGATCTCCGCCGCCAAGGCCCGATTGGAGAGATCGGAGAGCTGGTCCTCCGGAAAATGCCAGGGGCCTTCGGGCAGGGTCTCGAGGAGGTAGTCCAGGAGATCGTCGCAGCCATCGCCGGTCTCCGCCGAGATCACGAAGATCCGCTCGAACAGCCCCGTCTCGTTCAGTTCCTTGATCAGGGGAAGCAGCACCGGCGGCTTCACCAGGTCGAGCTTGTTGAGGGCCAGCGTGGCCCGGCGTTGACTTTGCTTCAGACCCTCGATGATCGCTTTCGTATCACGATCGACACCGCGCTTCGCGTCGACCAGCAAAAGTAAACGGTCCGCATCGTATGCGGCGGACCAGGCGGCTTTGACGATCGCCTTCTCCAGGCGCTTGCTCTGGCGCGGGGTGAAGATGCCCGGCGTGTCGACGAAGATGAGCTGCGCCTCGTCCTTGACCGTGATGCCGAGCACGCGCCGCCGCGTGGTCTGCACCTTCGGCGAAACGATCGACACCTTGGTCCCCACCAGGCGATTGAGCAGCGTCGACTTTCCCGCATTCGGCGCCCCCAAAATCGCCACAAAGCCGCAACGTGCGGCTTCGTTGACTTGGACCTCGTCAGATGATGTGGCTGTCGTCAAGCTGGGTTCCCGTCAATGAGGCCATCATATGGCCCCGCGATATCTGGGGCAGATGGGCGCGCCTGACAAGGGTAACTTCCCTTGTGCCCGGGTTTTCTGTTAGCGTTTGAGACAAATGTGATAGAGGAAAGAATTGATGTCTGAACAGCCGGCCTTTCATCTGGCGCAAGTCAATATCGCGAGGGCGCGCTTTCCGATCGACGATCCGCGCATGGCCGACTTCATGAACAGGCTCGACGAGGTCAATGCGCTCGCGGACCAGGCCGACGGCTTCGTCTGGCGGCTCCAGGACGACAGCGGCAACGCCACGAATTTTCAGCCCTATGACGATCCGCGCATCCTGATCAACCTCTCGGTCTGGAAATCGGTGGAAGCGCTGTTCGAGTTCGTCTACAAGACGGCACACAGTGAGGTGATGCGCCGTCGCTATGACTGGTTCGAAAAACCGAATTCTCCGCATATGTGCCTCTGGTGGACGCCTGCCGACGAGCACCCGACCACGCTCGACGGCACCTCGCGGCTGCTGCATCTCAGCCAGTTCGGGCCGACCGCGAGCGCTTTCACCTTCAAGGACCGCTATCCGGCACCAGCCCCCAGACGGTGACCGTCGGGACCGACCGGGACATCGGCGAGCGTGCCCGCAAACCATCGGCCCAGGCTCCTGCAAATGGCGAAAACATGACTGAACGTGTGCTGATCCTCGATTTCGGCGCGCAATACACGCAGCTGATCGCAAGGCGTGTGCGCGAAGCCGGCGTCTATTGCGAGATCCTGCCCTGCACGGTGGACGACGACCGGGTCCGCGACTTCGGCGCCAAGGCGATCATCCTCTCCGGCGGCCCCGCCTCCACCACCGAAGCCGACGCACCGGCGGCGCCGGCGGCGGTCTTCGACCTCGGCGTGCCCATCCTGGGCATCTGCTATGGCGAGCAGACCATCTGCGCCCAGCTCGGCGGCAAGGTGGAGATGAGCCACCATCGCGAGTTCGGCCGCGCGATGCTGGAGATCACGGCACCCTGCGCCCTGTTCGACGGGGTGTTCGACGTCGGCACGCAAGAGCAGGTCTGGATGAGCCACGGCGACAAGGTCGTCGCCCTTCCGCCCGGCTTCCACACCGTCGCCGTCTCCGAAGGCTCGCCCTTCGCCGCGATCGCCGACGAACGTCGAAAAATCTACGGCGTGCAGTTTCACCCCGAGGTCGTGCACACGCCCAAGGGGGCGGCGCTCCTCGAAAACTTCGTCAAGAACATTGCCGGCTGCAGCGGCGACTGGTCCATGGCCACGTTTCGCGATCACGCGATCGCAAGGGTGCGCGAGCAGGTCGGTGGCGGCCGCGTGATCTGCGGGCTTTCCGGCGGCGTCGACAGCTCGGTCACCGCACTGTTGCTGCACGAGGCGATCGGCGACCAGCTCACCTGCGTGTTTGTCGACACCGGGCTCCTGCGCGCGGGCGAGGCGGATCAGGTCGTCTCGCTGTTCCGCGATCATTTCCACATCCCGCTGGTCCATGCCGACGAAGGTGAGCTGTTCCTGGAGCGCCTCGACGGCGTCTCCGATCCCGAGAAAAAACGAAAAATCATCGGCGCGACGTTCATCGACGTGTTCGAAGCCGAGTCAGAAAAAATCGGCGGTGCGGATTTTCTCGCCCAAGGCACGCTCTATCCCGACGTCATCGAGAGCGTCTCCTTCAAGGGCCCGAGCGTCACCATCAAGTCGCACCACAATGTCGGCGGCCTGCCCGAGCGCATGCGCATGAAGCTGGTCGAACCCCTGCGCGAGCTGTTCAAGGACGAGGTGCGCGCACTCGGCGAAGAGCTCGGCCTTTCTCACGATTTCGTCGGCCGCCACCCCTTCCCCGGCCCGGGCCTCGCCGTGCGCATCCTCGGCGAGATCACGCCCGCCCGCGTCGCCACCTTGCAGCAGGCCGACAGGATCTTTCTCGACGAGATCCGAAAGGCCGGCCTGTACGACGAGATCTGGCAGGCCTTCGCCGTCCTCCTCCCGGTCAACACGGTCGGCGTCATGGGCGATGCCCGCACCTACGAGGCCGTCTGCGCCCTGCGCGCCGTCACCTCGGTCGACGGCATGACCGCCGACTTCTTCCACTTCGACATGCCGTTCCTGGGGAGGGTCGCGAACCGCATCGTCAACGAAGTGAAGGGCATCAACCGCGTCTCCTACGACGTCACCAGCAAGCCCCCCGGCACCATCGAATGGGAATGAGGCGGAGGCGCCGCCTCAGGGGTTGACGGCTTCGCCGGAAAGGGCGGCAGCATCGGTGCGTTCCTGTGGGCGAGGTTAGAACGGGGGGAGATTGTTTCCTTCCGCTGTCGACCCGAAGGTGACGCTCGAGCTTTTCCCGATCAGGTGGAACCACCTGATCGATCAGGAAATGCGTCGAAACAAAGAGATAGAGCGTGCATCCCGATCACGTCCGATCGGGATCCGCTCCAGTGTCCGAAGACACACGCGCGAAATGAGATCCAGCCTCGCTCTTGTCCCTGCCATGGCGGATGGCCGTTCTTCGGCATCGGCTGGAGCAAACTTCATTCGCCACGCCGTTCCGCCATGCGTTCCGTCCCGATCGCCTGCTGACGAATGATCAAGAGCGCGCCCGTCATCAATGCGCCGGCAAGGATGAAGGTCAGCTGCATGCCATGAGCGATCGCAGCGGGCGCGGCCTTGTCGATGGCGCTGGTGCCAACGCCGAAGGCGAACACCGCTCCCATCGCCGATGCCCCGAGGACAAGCCCAAGGTTTCGTGACAGGCTGAGCAGGCCTGAAATAACGCCACGCCGATCCTTGGGCACCCCCGCCATGACCGCCGTGTTGTTGGCCGATTGGAACAGCTGGTATCCCGGCGTCAGCACCGCAATGGCAGCGATATACCCGGCGATCCCGAAAACCTCCGGCAGAACCGACAGGGCGAGCGCCCCGGAGGCAAGCGCGACAAGCCCTATCCTGAGGACGGGCTGTGCGCCCCAGATGTCGACCGCGCGACCGGAGGGAACGCCGCAGCAGATCGAAATCGCCGGTCCGACCGACATGATCAGGCCGACCGACGCTTCGCGCAGCCCCAATCCGAGGCCGAGATAGAATGGTCCGACGACAAGCGTTGTCATCATCACGGCAGCCACCAGCAGATTGGCGATCAGGCTGGGCATCTGGCCGGGATTGCGAAGGGTGCCGACATCGATCTTCGGCGCCTTCGCCTTCGCCTCCCTGTCCGGCAGCGAGCGGAGCGCCAGGACGAGGGTCAGCACGCCGGCGGGGACCAGAACGAGGAAGATTCCATGCCAGTCCACGGCCGACACCAGCAGGCCGCCAAGCACCGGCCCAAGCGCCGTTCCAAGGGCTGACATCGTACCAAGCAGCCCCATGGCCCGCCCGATCCGCTTGTCGCTTGCCGTTTCGCGCACGAGGGCGATGGTCAGCGTCATCAGGCATGCGGCACCGATGCCTTGTAGCGCCCTTGCGCCGATCAGGAACCCGAGGCTGGGGGCCAGGCCGCAGAACAGGGACGCTGCCGAAAACAGGCAAAGCCCGGCCAGAAGCACCATCTTCAGGCCAAATTTGTCCCCAAGCCGCCCGGCGAAGACCGCCGAAAGGGTGAGGCTTCCGAGATAGGCGATGACGACCCATTGGACGTGATGAAAGGGCGCAGAGAACTCCTTGGACAGTGTCGGCAGAGCAATATTGGCGATGCTGGTGCCGAGTGACGCCAGCAGCATCGACAGCGCGAGGGCCAGGAGAGCCCCGCGATGTTCCAGGTAGCGCCCAAGCGATCTGGCTTTCTCCATCGTCATGTTTTCCTAGCGAGAATTGAGACAGGCCGGCATTCTGCGACTTCAAGCCAACTTGAGGTCAAGCATGAAGCTGCTGGATATCGGCGAGGTGTGCGCGAGAGCAAATATCGCTCCTTCGACATTGCGCTATTACGATGAGATCGGGCTGGTCTCGTCCGTTGGCCGCCATGGGCTCAGACGACAATTCTCACCTGAGGTGCTGCTGCAGCTCGCGTTGATCTCGATGGGCAAGTCAGCAGGGTTCTCGCTCGAGGAGATTTCGAGAATGTTCGGCCGCAACGGAAGGCCGGACTTGCCTCGCCTGCTGCTGCATCAAAAGGCAGACGCGTTGGATCGGCAAATCCGCGAGCTGACCGCGCTGCGCGATACCCTGCGCCACGTAGCGGAATGTCCTGCGCCCTCCCACATGGAATGCCCGACATTCAGGCGGCTGGTGCAGGTTGCCAGCCGCCGTGGGGGAATGGCCTCCAAACGGCGGAAGTAGGAGAATACAGAAATTGCGTGGAAGTGAGCGTCGGCCAAACTGCTACCCGTGCCCTCGTCCACGTCTGGTGGTCGAAACCGGCACAATTCGGACATGCTGGACCCTATGGCAGCCCAAGCCGTTCGAGGACGAACGCGACGCGTTCGGTGACACTGACCTTGGGCAGGATCTGCACCTCATAGCCGAGGGACGGGTAGATCCGGCAAAGCCTTTCATACTCTTCGAGCGCGTCGGCGAGGTCGTGGCGACGCTCATCGTCCTTGACATAGATCTCCGGCCAGGGCGGCGTCAGGAACACGGTCCGGTGGCAGCGATGACGCCGCGCAAGACGCTCGAGAACGAACTTGCCGGTCAGATGCTGGAGCGCGCTCGCCGCGTCGATCAGGCCGCGATCGAAGAACACCCAGCCGGCATGATGCGCGGACTGCGCGCGGTCGCGAAGGGTGAGCCTGACGGCGCGGCGCGCGAACGCGGCCGGATCATCCCAGGGCAGGGCCCTGCCGCCTGACGCCAGCTCCTCGCGGACGATGCGCCGGCCCGGCTCGTGTACGACACGATGGCCGAGCGCCGCCAGAGCGTCGAGCAGCGTCGATTTGCCGCCGCCGGAGCATCCTGAGATCACCACGAAACGGTCCATGCCGTCTCCCTTTGCCG
>JAWKVM010000001.1:0-306052 GCA_041398025.1 Alphaproteobacteria bacterium | reverse complement strand
ATCACTAAAATACGCAAGACATTTAGAGAAAATTGCATCTCATGGCATGTCGATCGTCTTGACCTGGCGATCGGCCTCGATCGACGCCGCCGCGCGACGGCCTTGGCCTGGAAGGGCCGGAACGTGCCGGCATCGGCGCGCCCGTCAGGGGCGCATGCTCAAAGCGCCGGTTCGAAGCGGGAATTGACCACGAGCTCGGCGACCACGGCATGGTCCGGAAGCGCCATCACCGTGGCGATCGCCTCGGCGAGGTCGGCGGGGTCGATCATCTGGTCCCGGGGCACGTCGGACCAGTGCACCATCTCGGTGTCGACCAGCCCCGGACAGACAGCGGTGGCGCGCACGCCGTGGTCCCAGCCCGCCCGGCGGGTCGCGTGGTGCAAAGCCAGCGCCGCGTGCTTGCTCATGGCGTAGCCGGCGCTGTCGTCGCTCGGCACGCGCTTGCCGGCGAGCGAGACCAGGTTGACGATCCGGCCATGGCCCGCCGCCTTCAGATGCGGCAGAGCGAGCTGAACCAGCTTCAGCGGTCCCTTGACGTTCACCCGCCAGAGCCGGTCGAAGTCCTCCTCGGCGCCGTCCTCGACCCGCGCCTTGATATAGACGCCGGCATTGTTCACCAGTCCGTCCAGGCGCCCAAACCTGGCGAGCGTCGCCTGCGTCCACGCTGTCGCGGTCTCCGGCCGTTCGGCGTCGTATTCATGGACCAGGACGTCGTCTGCCGCCAGCTCCGCGAGGGTGTCCGGCTTGCGCACGCCGAGGCTGAGCTTCCAGCCCTTTCCGCGCAGGCATTCGGCAATGGCCCGCCCGATCCCGCGGTTCGCCCCGGACACCATCACCACCCGTCCCCGGCTCTCCAGCATCATGCAGTCTCCTCGAAGGTCAACGCCGCGGCGCGCCCGCCGCCGGGACCATGGTGAGGCCGCCGAAGGATTGCTCGGTCGGCTGGATCTCGATCATGTTGACGTTCATGCGCCACGGCGCGTCGAGGGCGAAGATGATGGCGTCGGCGATATCCTCGGCCTTGAGCTGCTGGATGCCCGGGTTCTTCATCTCGTCGCGCTTCTCGGGATTGTCGATCGAGGCATCGAAGATCTCGGTCTCGACCCGGCCCGGCAGGATTTCCGTACTGCGCACCCCCGAACCCTTGAGCTCGATCCGGAGGTTCTGATTGAGCAGATGCACCGCCCCCTTGCTCGCCCCGTAGATCACGGAATAGAGCGGGTAGAGGCCGGCGGTCGAGCCGATATTGATCACATGGCCGCGCTTCCTCTCGACCATGCCCGGCAGCGTGGCGCGCAGCACGTGGATCAGCGACAGGACGTTGACGCCGATCGTCGTGTCGATGTCCTCGGGCGAGGCCTGCAGAAAGCCGTCCATGCCGCGCCCGGTGCCGGCATTGCCGACCACGATGTCGGTCTCGATCGTGGCGAGCTTTTCATAGACGGCATCGCGGTCGCGCAGATCGAGCGCGAGCGGCGTGCAGCCGGTCTCCTCGGCGAGCGCCTGCAGCCGATCCTGGCGGCGCGCCAGGGCGTAGACGTCGATGCCGCGCCCGGTGAGCGCCCTGACGGTGGCGGCGCCGATGCCGCTGGAGGCGCCGGTGACGAGCGCCGTCTTGTAGTCGCTGAGCGGCATCGTTTTCCTTCTCCCCTGTCGCTGCCCTCCTTCCCTTGTAGACAGCTGCTGGCGCAGAGGCCAGGGCCAGAAAAAAAGGCGGCGCCCGAAGACGCCGCCCTGTCACGGTTTGTCGGCGGATCAGACGTAAGGCAGCTGGGGCTTGTCGCTCTTCTTGTTCAGCGTGGCGATGCTGACATGGGGCCAGCGGATCAGGCCCGGCAGGCCGTCGGCACGCGGGAAGAAGTCGAGCATGACCACCTGCGAATATTGGAGCACGAACTGCGGCTTGCCGTCGGCGTCCGGATCCTTCAGCTCCATGATCCAGAAGGTCGACTTCATGCTGCTGGCATCGGCTTCGCGCTCGATGAACGGGATGTTGACCACGTTCGCCTTCTCGCGCGTGGTATCGACCTCGAGGATCGTGGTGGTCTTGACCTCCGGCAGGCCGGCCAGGGCGAAACGCAGGATCGCGTTCAGATCGGTCGGGAAAAAGCCGGGAAAGCCGATATTGGTCGGCACGGTGCCGAAGAACTTGTTGTCCTCGAAATGCTTGTACGGCGCCAGATAGGGATGGGTGATGTCGCCATTGCCGGGCGCACCGATCGGAAGCCCGTTGAGCCCGGGGATGGTCGGCTTGCCGGCGATCTCCTGGCTCGTGCCGAGTGCCAGCACCGAATCGCCGTGCGGAATCGTGCCGAGCCGCGCGATGTCGATGCCGTTGGTGTTCTCGTTCTTCATGTTGAGCCAGAGACCGGGCTCGTGGTGAATGGCGGCGCCGACGTCGCCGGCCTTGCCGCTGACCGGGAAGTCCTCGACCGCGACCTGCTTGATCTGCTGCTGGTAGTCGAGGGTGACCACGAACTGGTCGGTGTCGACATCGGTCACCTCGTCGATGCCGCGATTGGGCACGCCGTTGTCGATGAAGGTGAAGTTCAGGTCCTCGTCATACTGGTTCATCAGGACGCGAAAATTGCCGCGCGGTGCTGCGAAAGGCAGCGCGATCATGTTCCAGCCGGTGCCCTTGGCCTGCCAGTGCCCGGGCAGCCACTTCAGCGGGCCGAGCTCGACCTGGCCCGGCGTCGCGACGTAAACGTCGCGCTTCTTCGTCTCGTAATATTGCTTGACGTTCGGGTCATCCATCCACTCTCTCCATCGACCAATGCAGGTTAAACATGGCCTATGGCTAGCAGCCTACGACGGGCTGACCTGTGAACTACTTCACCGCTCGTGAAAAATCTTGGCTGCCGTCAGCCGGACTTCGGAACCCCGTCCGGGCCGAGCACGATGTCGAACAGCGCGCGCCTGCCGTCCCCGTCCGGCTGCAGCGCGACCGTCACCAGCTCGGCGGCGCGGCCGAGGCTTCGGTAGAGGCCGTCCCGCCGGTTCTGCTCGGCATTGCCGGCGACATATAGCTGCGTGGTCAGGGCCTCGACGTCGCCGCCCAGAACCTTGACGTGGATATGCGGCGTGCGCCCGGGATAGGCGACCGGCACGATGGTGCGGAAGCGATAGGTGCCATCAGCGCCAGCGACGGTATGGCCGAAGCCCTGGAAATTGGGATCGGCCGGGGCGCGGCGAGCGCCGGGGTGATGGTAGACGCCGCCCGCGTCGCACTGCCAGATCTCGACCCGAAGCCCCCCGGCCGGACGGCCATCGGCGCCGAGCACGCGCCCGCCGAGATCGAGCAGCGTGCCCGTGGCGCGTTCCGCCCTGCCCGCGACCTGCACCAGGTCGTTGTCGTCGTCCAGCGGCAGATCGAGCGGGTAGAAGGGGCCCTCGGTCTGGGCGGGCGTGGTCAGAAGATCGGCGGCGCAGGCCGGCAGGGCCGCGATCGACATCAGGCCGGCGCCTGTGCCGAGAACCCGTCGACGTGCGTAGCGGTGCATCCTTCGATCTCCCTGGCCTCGTCGGGTCACGTCAACTTGCCGCCCGAGCCGCCCGAACCGTTGCTGCCGGAGTTGCCGTCCCTGATCCTGCTGCCCAGGAGCTGGGCGAGATCGGTCGGGAAGGGGAAGACAATGGTGGAGCTGCGCTCGTTGGCGATGCTGCCGAGGGTCGCGAGATAGCGCAGCTGCATGGCCTCCGGGCTCTGCGCCAGCATCTTGGCGGCATCCAGCAGCGCTTCCGCCGCCTGCAGCTCGCCCTCCGCCTCGATCACCTTGGCGCGGCGCACGCGTTCCGCCTCGGCCTGGCGCGAGATATGGCGGATCATCTGCTTGTCGACATCGACCTCCTTGATCTCGACATTGGTGACCTTGATGCCCCAAGGCTCGGTCTTGACCTCCAGCGCCCGCTGGATCTCGACGCTGAGGCTTTCGGGGTCGGCGAGCTCGTCGAGATCGTGGGTGCCGACCGAGGCTCTGAGCTGCGCCTGCGCCATCTCGGTGGTCGAGGCGTCGTAGTCCGCGGTTTCGAGAATCGCCAGGCGCGGATCGTGCACGCGGTAATAGACGATGCCGTTCACCTTCACCAGGACGTTGTCCCGGGTGATGATTTCCTGCGGGGGGATGTTCACCACCTTGTCGCGGGTGTCGATCAGCTCCATCTGCTGCAGCACCGGGATGACGAAGCGCAGCCCCGGATTGCGGATGCCGGAGAACCGGCCGAGGGTCAGCACGACGCCGCGCTGATATTCCTGCACGATCGTGACCGAGGCCGCGGCCAGGATGGCCAGGAGGATCACGACCACCACCAGAACGATCACCAGACCCACGCTGTAGTCACTCATGACATCGCTTCCTCGCTCGCGGGCTCGACATCGACGGTCAATCCGTCGACCGCGATGACCCGGACTTTCTGGCCTGGCTCGAGCACACCCGACGAGCGTGCCGCCCAGGTCGTGCCGCGCATCTGCACCCGGCCCTGACCGCCTTCCCAGAGCTTGACGGTCGCCTCGCTGCCGACCAGCTCCTCGGCACCGCCGAGTGCCGGCATGCTGTGCAGACGCCGAATCCAGACCAGGAACATCATCAACAGGCTGGAGCTGATCACGGCAAGCACGCCGATCATCGACTTCGAGACACCATAGCCCGGAACGCCGGTATCCATAAGGAAAACCGATCCGAGCACGAAGGCGATGATGCCGCTCACGCCAACCAGGCCGAAGCCGACCATGGTGAGCTCGACCACCATCAGCACCAGGCCGAAGATGACGATGCCGAGACCGGCCAGGCTGACCGGCAGGAGCTGAAAGGCGTAGAGCGCCAGCAGCATGGACACCAGGCCGACGGCGCCCGGCACGAACAATCCCGGGATCGCGACCTCGATCAGCAGGCCGATCATGCCGAGCATCAAGAGGCTGTAGGCGACGGTCGGATCGGTGATCACCGAGAGAAAGCGCGTGTGCGCGCTCGGCCGCAGTTCGACGATCTCGCGATCGGCGAGATCGAGCATCTCGGTCCGGCCGTTGACCTCGACCGTCATGCCATCGAGCTTGGCGAGCAGCTGTGCCAGATCGTTGGCGACCAGGTTGATCACGCCGAGCTTCAGCGCCTCGCCCGCCGGCAGGCTGGCCGCGACGCGCACCGCCCGCTCCGCCCAGTCGGCATTCCGGCCTCTGAGCTCGGCGAGGCTTCGGATATAGGCGATCGCATCGCTCATGATCTTGTCGTTGAGATCAGGCGTTTTTCCCGGTTCGCCGCCGCCGTCCTCGTCCTGCACCGGAGGAGGCCCCTCCCCCACCTTGATCGGTGTCGCCGCACCAAGATTGGTCGCCGGCGCCATGGCCGCGATGTGGGCCGCATAAAGGATATAGGTGCCGGCACTCGCGGCATGCGCGCCCCTCGGGGCGACGAAGCCGACCACCGGAACCGGCGAGGCCAGGATGTCCTTGATGATCGAGCGCATCGCCTTCACGAGGCCGCCCGGCGTGTCGAGACGCAACACCACGAGATCGATGCCGTAGCTCTCCAGCTCGCCGAAGCTGCGCTTCACATGGGCAGCGCTCGCCGGTCCGATCGGTCCGTCCAGGTCGATCACGCCCACCCTTGATGCCGCGCGCGCAACGGACGCGCCCGGCAGGGCCAGGAAAAGACAAAGCAGCGAGAGACAGGCGAGACAGCGCAGAACATCCCGCGACCGACTGGCCTGCCCTTTTGCGGACAACGCCGTCGATCGGTGGATGGCCACCCGGTCGACGGTCAGGCGCCCCCGAAACGCCATGCTATCGGCCGCAAATTCGGCCCTCCTAAAGTTTGCCGTGGCAATGCTTGTATTTCTTGCCCGAACCGCAGGGACAAGGCGCGTTTCTCGGCACCTTCGCGCCCCCCTGAACACCTCCGGCGACCGCGGCAACGGCCGCGCCGCCGCTGCGCCTGGGTGCTCGCGCCGGCGGGCCGTCGGTGCCGGTCGCCGCCAGCATCGGCTCCTCCTCGGCATCCGCGTCCACCGGCTCCTGCTGCGCCGCGCGGATCTCGAGATGGCTCAGCACCTGGGTCACGGTCTGGCGAAGATTGGTCAGCAAGCCGCCGAACAGGTTGAAGGCTTCGCGCTTGTACTCGTTCAGCGGGTCCTTCTGCCCGTAGCCGCGCAGATGGATGCCCTGGCGCAGATGGTCGAGCTGCAGCAGGTGGTCCTTCCAGAGATGATCCAGGATCTGCAGCAGCAGCGATTTCTCGGCCGAGCGCATCATCGGCTGGCCGTAGGTCACGATCTTCTGCGCGATCTTGCGATCGGACGCCTCGATCAGACGATCCCTGATCTCGGTGTCCGCAACCCCTTCCTCCTTGGCCCAGTCCCTGATCGGCTCATCGAGGGCGAGAAGGCGCTTCGTCTCCTTCTCCAGCTGCTCGATGTTCCACTCCTCGTGATAGGCCTTTTCCGGAATGCATTCCGTGACCAGATCCTCGATCACCTCATGGCGCATGTCGCGCACGGTCTCGGCGACGTCGTCCGCGGCGATCAGATCGCGGCGCTGCTCGTAGATCACCTTGCGCTGGTCGTTCATGACGTCGTCGAACTTCAGGAGGTTCTTTCTGATCTCGAAGTTGCGCGCCTCGACCTTCTGCTGCGCCTTTTCCAGCGCCTTGTTGATCCAGGGATGGATGATTGCCTCGTCTTCCTGGAGGCCGAGCTTCTGCAGCATGCTGTCCATGCGCTCGGAGCCGAAGATGCGCATCAGGTCGTCTTCGAGCGACAGGAAGAACTTGGAACGGCCGGGATCGCCCTGACGGCCGGAGCGGCCGCGCAGCTGGTTGTCGACGCGTCGGCTCTCATGACGCTCGGTGCCGAGCACATAGAGGCCGCCCGCTTCCCGGACCTTCGCCTTTTCCGCCTTCACCTCGTTTTCGATCCGGCGCGCCGCCTCGGCGCGCTCGGCCTCGTCGGTGATCTCGGTGAGCTCCTGCTCCTCGCGCATCTCGGCATTGCCGCCGAGCTGAATGTCGGTGCCACGGCCCGCCATGTTGGTGGCGATGGTCACAGCGCCCAGCCGCCCCGCCTGGGCGACGATATAGGCCTCCTGCTCGTGATAGCGCGCGTTCAGCACCTGATGCGGCACCTTCTGTTTCTTCAGCAGAGCGGACAGCGCTTCCGACTTCTCGATGCTGACCGTGCCCACCAGCACCGGCTGGCCGCTCGCATGCGCCTCGGCAATCGACGCGACGATCGCCTTGTTCTTCTCGCCCGAGGTCCGGTAGACCTCGTCATGCTGATCGTCGCGCACCATGGTCTGGTGGGTCGGCATCTCGATCACGTCGAGACCGTAGATGTCGGAGAACTCGGCAGCCTCGGTGGCCGCCGTGCCGGTCATGCCGGCGAGCTTGGGGTAGAGCCGGAAATAGTTCTGGAAGGTGATCGAGGCGAGCGTCTGGTTTTCCGGCTGAATCGTGACCCGCTCCTTGGCCTCGAGCGCCTGATGCAGGCCGTCCGAATAGCGCCGGCCTTCCATCATGCGCCCGGTGAACTCGTCGACGATCACCACCTTGTCGTTCTTGACCAGATAGTCGACGTCGCGGGTGAACAGCTGGTGCGCGCGCAGGGCCTGGTTGATGTGGTGGACGATGGTGACGTTGGCGATGTCGTACAGTTCGGGATGCTTCAGGAGGTCGGTCTCCGCGAGCCATTCCTGCATCTTCTCGGCGCCGGACTCCGAGAGCGACACCGCGCGCTGCTTCTCATCCTTCTCGTAGTCCTCCGGCTCCAGCCGGGGGATATAGGCATCGACGGTCTGATAGAGCTCGGAGCTGGTCTCGGCGGGACCTGAAATGATCAGCGGCGTCCTCGCCTCGTCGATCAGAATGCTGTCGACCTCGTCGACGATCGCGAAATTGAAGTCACGCTGCACCATGCGTTCCTTTTCGAACTTCATGTTGTCGCGCAGATAGTCGAAGCCGAACTCGTTGTTGGTGCCGTAGGTGATGTCGCAGGCGTAGGCGGCCTTTCTGTCGGGCTCAGGCAGATTGGGGATGATGCAGCCGACGCTGAGGCCGAGAAACCTGTAGATCTCGCCCATCCACTCGCTGTCGCGACGCGCCAGATAGTCGTTGACCGTGACCACGTGCACGCCCTTGCCTTCGAGCGCGTTCAGATAGACCGCGAGCGTCGCCACCAGGGTCTTGCCTTCGCCGGTCTTCATCTCGGCGATCTTGCCCTGATGCAGGACCATGCCGCCGATCATCTGCACGTCGTAATGGCGCTGACCGAGGGTGCGCCTGGCAGCCTCGCGCACCGTGGCGAAGGCGTCGTTGAGGACGTCATCCAGGGTCTCATCCTCGGCGAGCCGGCCGCGAAGCCAGTCGGTCCGAGCCCTGAGCTCGTCGTCGGACAGAGCTTCCAGCTCGGGTTCGAGCGCGTTGATCAGCTCGACCCGGCTGCGCAACGTCTTGACGAAACGGTCATTGGCCGAACCGAACAACCGCTTGGCGAGGGCGCCGATCATGGACGCATGGCCCTCCAAAAATGGGGAAAGAGGTCGCAATTTTTCATGATGTCAGATAGGCAGTTTGCCCTGAGGTGTCAACGCGCCGTGCCGGCGATCCGTCCATAGGACGCCGGTTCGGCCACGCTTTTGGGCGGTCCCGGACTTGCTTCCGTGCCTATCGATGATAGATGTGTCGATCATCGTCGATACGACGATGTGACGTCCATCCATGACGAAGGCGTCGACCCCTGCGGCGTGCTCGCCGCATCGCGAGCGGAACATTGGGCGAGCGGATCGCCGCCGCGCTTGTGACATCGGCAGCTTTATGGTTTTTATGCCCCCTTCCACCGACCCCTAGGAGTTCACCTCATGTTGGCCAAATCTCTCGCCGCCGCCATCGGGCTGTTGGCATTCTGTTCGGCGGCGCTGGCCCAGGACCAGTCGACTGCCGGCGATGCGATCGTGGCGACCGTCGACGACCAGGAGATCCACAGAAGCGACGTCGAGGCCGTGATGCGCACCCTGCCTGATCAGATGCGCCAGGCGCCGATCGAGCAGATCTACCCGATGCTTCTGGATCGCGTGATCGACTTCAAGCTGCTCGAGTTCGAGGCCGAAAAGTCCGATCTCGCCGATGATCCCGACGTGCAGCCCGCCCTCGCCCAGGCGCGCGCGGCCGTGCTGCGCGACGCCATGCTCCGCAGGAAGGTCGAAGAGGGCAGCACCGACGAGGCGCTGAAGGCGCGCTACGAAGAGATGAAGAAGGCCGACGGCTTCGCCTACGAGGAAGTCCACGCCCGCCACATCCTTCTGGCTTCCGAAGACGACGCCAAGGCGGTGATCACGGAGCTCGAAGGCGGCGCCGACTTCGAAACCCTCGCCAAGGAGAAGTCGACCGGACCGAGCGGGCCGCAGGGCGGTGATCTCGGCTATTTCAGGAAGGGCCAGATGGTGCCGGAATTCGGCGATGCAGCCTTCGCCATGGAAATCGGCAGCACCTCGTCCGAGCCGGTCCAGACCCAGTTCGGCTTCCACGTGATCAAGGTCGAGGACAAGCGCAAGGTCGAGCCCAGCTTCGAGGAAAGCGAGCCGCAGATCCGTCAGGACGTCGCGCGCGAGATCGTCACCGCCCTGGTCGAGGACCTGCGTGACGGCGTGTCCATCAAGCGCTTCAACCTGGACGGCTCGCCGATGGCGGCGCCAGAGGGTGCCGCGGAAGGCGGCGACAAGGGTCAGACGAAAAACGGCGGCTGATCCCTGAGGCAAGGTCCGCCGATCTGAGAGAAGGATCTCTGGTCATGCTGTCATGGCCGATCTTCGGGGCTGAGCGATGAGCCTCAAACGCTCGCCGCTCGCCCCCGAGCGCTTTCCCGACATGCCGCCGGTCGCCGGCGTCGACCTCGCCGCCGCTGCGGCCGGCATCCGCTATACCGGCCGGCCGGATCTGGCACTCCTGGCCTTCGCGCCGGGCACCACGGCGGCAGGCGTGTTCACCCGCTCCCACGTGCCGGGCCATCCCATCACCTGGTGCCGCAAGATCCTGAAGCACGGCAAGGCGCGCGGTCTCGTGGTCAACGCCGGCAACGCCAACGTCCTGAACGGCCGCCATGGCGATGCCGCCGTGGAGATGGAGGCCAACGCCACCGCCCGGCTGCTCGGCGCCGAGCCCGGGGAGATCTACGTCGCGTCCACCGGCGTGATCGGCGAGCCGCTGCCGGTCGAAAAGATCGCCAAGGCTCTCCCCGACCTGCACGCGCGCCTGGCACCGGACGCCTGGGAGGACGCCGCCAACGCGATCCGCACCACGGACACCTTCGCCAAAGGCAGCGTTGCCAGAACCACCATCGGCGGCCGCGAGGTCACGATCGCCGGCATCGCAAAAGGTTCCGGCATGATCCAGCCGGACATGGCGACCATGCTCGCCTTCATCGTCACCGATGCGGCACTGCCCGCATCGGTGCTGCAGCCCCTGGTCGAAGCCGCGAACGAAGCCGCGTTCCGCAAGATCACCGTGGACAGCGACACCTCGACCTCGGACATGCTGCTGCTGTTCGCGACCGGCAAGGCCGTGCACCCCGCGCCGATGGACGCAGACTCCGAACTGCTCACCGCCTTTCGCCGCACCCTCCTCGGTGTCGCCCGCGACCTCGCCCAGCAGGTGGTGCGCGACGGCGAAGGCATCACCAAGTTCATCCAGATCGTGGTGGAAGGTGCTGTCGACGACGAGTCCGCGCGCATCATCGCCCTTTCGGTCGCCAACTCGCCGCTGGTCAAGACCGCGATCGCCGGCGAGGACGCCAATTGGGGCCGCATCGCCGCCGCGATCGGCAAAGCCTATCAGCCGATCGACGTCGCCCGCCTCGGCATCGGCGTCGGCGGCTGGGTGGTCGCGCAAAACGGCGCCCGAGCCCCCCATCTCGACGAGACGCCGATCGCCCAGCACCTCAAAGGCAACGAGATCGACATCGTCATCTCCGTCGGCCCCGGCCCCGGCAGCGCCACCGTCTGGACCTCCGATCTCACCCACGACTACATCTCCATCAACGCCGACTACAGGTCATGACGCATGACAGCGCTGACTTTCAGAACTCCGGCTGCAGTCCGCGCACCGGAACCCGGTTTGTGATGGCGGGGCCATCTGCCTTGACTTTCAGAGCTTCGGCTGCAGTTCGCGCACCGGAACCCGGTTTGTGATGTCCTCGATGTCGAACGTCGCAAGTGCCTGGCGACATCGTCACGCCAGCCACTTGAGCGCGAGGACCAGCAAACCAGCGCCCATGCCAGCCATGGACGCCAGTTGATGAGAACCGGCATCAGCAACCAAGCAACCAGCACGTCCATGCCCCTGTCGCGCTTCATCTTGCGTTCCTTCGCCCCAGCGACATCGCCTGGCTCGACACCTGGCACCCCATCGCCGTTGTCAGACACGACTTCCGTCTGATGAACTCCGACAGCACCGAACGAGAAACGAACAAGTCCGCGAGGTCGCCGTGCGACCCGAGGTCATCGGATGACATTGTTTTGGTGGCGGCCTGTGCGCTGATCGATCCGGATCATCGCGTCTTGCTGGCCAGGCGTCCTGAGGGCAAGGCCATGGCGGGCCTTTGGGAGTTTCCCGGCGGCAAGGTGGAGCCTGGCGAGACTCCCGAAGCCTGCCTGATTCGTGAGCTCAAGGAAGAGCTCGCCCTCGACGTTACCCAGAACTGCCTCGCCCCGCTGACCTTCGCCTCGCACGGGTATGAGCGCTTCCATCTGCTGATGCCGCTCTACGCCTGCCGCGTCTGGACCGGCATCCCCAAGCCGACGGAAGGTCAGACGCTCAAATGGGTGCGTCCGAACGCCATGTCGGATTTTCCAATGCCGGCGGCCGATCTGCCGCTGGTCGCGTTCTTGAGAGACTATCTCTAACTCATTCTTCCATCCCTTCCCGACCTGATTGCGCGCTGGCGCCCATCGACAGTACATCGTAACAATCCTATAAGTAGCGCAGAAAACATTAATTTTGTTTTAATGGTTGATCATGAATCTGCTCACCCGCATGAAACGCGCGGTTCGTCCGGTCGTCCTGGCACTACCGGATCGACTGCAGCGTCGAAAGCGCCTGCGCGACCTCGCGGCAAGCCGCAAGGCGCTGTCGCCGGACGGCCTCGCCGCCGATCTCGATCGTCTGCCGATCCGCGAGGGGGCCGTGGTTCTGGTGCACAGCTCTCTGAAGGCGCTCGGCTATGTCGAAGGCGGCGCCGGGGCGGTGGTCGAGGCGCTGATCGGCATCGTGGTCGAACGGCGCGGCGGCACGCTCCTGCTGCCGACCTTCTCGATCGACGGCTCCATGCATCGCACCCTGACTTCCGGCCGCCGCTTCGACCAATGCGCCACGCCTTCCAATCTGGGCGCCATACCCGAGGCTTTCCGGCGCCATCCCAAGGCCAGGCGCAGCCTGCATCCGACCCACTCGCTCGCCGCCATCGGCCGCGATGCCGCCCGTCTGGTCGACGGTCACCACCGCTGCGGCAGCAGCTTCGGCGAAGGCTCGCCCATGGCCGAGCTGCTCGCCGCGAACGGCTACCTGCTCGGCCTCGGCACCGATCTCGGCCGCGTCACCTTCTATCACTGCCTGGAAGAGATCGAGCGCGATTTCCCGATCGACGTGTTCACGCCAGACGGGCCGATCAGCGTCACCTGCCGCAGCACCGACGGAGCACTCCACGAGCTTTCGATCCGCGCCCATGATCCGAACCCGGCGAAGCGCCGCATCGACCGGCCGGAGAACGAGCATCTGCGCCGCTTCTTCCAGGCCGCCTTCGAGCAGCGCGCCGGCCTGAGCTGGCACCGGATCGGCGAGGCCCGTTCCTGGCTGATCGAGGCGAAGCCGCTCTACGCCGAGCTCAAGCGCCTGATGCAGGCCGGCATCACCATCTACAGCAGCCCCTCGGACCTCGCCGCAACGAGCGAGGCCGGCAGCAAGCAGCAGGAACCCGCATGACCCTCAAGCAGCAGATCAGACAGCTCCTGCCCGGCGTCGTTCTCCAGAGCTATCGCAGCTACCAGAGCTGGCGTGAGCTGCCGCCGGCGGCGAAGGCGCAGGGCCGGCAGGACCGGGTCAGCGCGCTCGGCGATGACCCCGGCTGCGAGCGCGCGATCCAGGCCTGCCTCGGCTGGCTCGCCCGGGCGCAGGACCGCTCGACCAGCACTGATGGCGGCGTCGCCCGCCATTTCAGCCTGCTCACCGGCTGGGCGCCGTCCTATCCCGAGACCACCGGCTACATCGTCCCGACCCTGCTGCGCGAAGCCGCGCTTCAGAACGATCCGTCACTATCCGAACGTGCAAAAAAAATGCTCGACTGGCTGGTCGCCATCCAGCTTCCGGGCGGCGGCTTTCAGGGCGGCATGGTCGCCCAGGAACCGCTGGTCGCGGTCACCTTCAACACCGGCCAGATCCTGCTCGGCCTCGCCGCCGGCGCCGGCACGCTCGGCGACGATGTCTATGTCGACGCCATGCACCGCGCCGCCGCCTGGCTGGTCGAGACCCAGGACGAGGACGGCTGCTGGCGCCGCCACCCCACCCCCTTTGCCGCCGCCGGCGAGAAGGCCTATGAGACCCACGTCGCCTGGGGGCTGTTCGAGGCCGAGCGCGTCGCCCCGGGCCACGGCTATGGCGAGGCCGGCCTTCGCCAGGTGCGCTGGGCGCTGACCAAGCAGCAGGAAAACGGCTGGTTCGCCGATTGCTGCCTCTCCGACCCCACCCGCCCGCTCACCCACACCCTCGGCTACGTCCTGCGCGGCGTCATCGAAGCCTATCGTCTGTCCGAGGACGACAGGTTCCTGCGCGCCGCCAGACGCACTGCCGACGCGCTCGAGGCCAGGATCGAGTCTAACGGCTTCCTCGCCGGCCGCTTCGACAAGGCTTGCCGCCCTGCCGTCGCCTGGTCCTGCCTCACCGGCTCGGTCCAGCTTGCGCATTGCTGGCTGCAGCTTCACACCCTCACCGGCGATCCCGCCTATCTCGCGGCCGGGCGCAGGGTCAACGCCTTCGTCCGCCGCACCATCGCCATCGACGGTCCTGCGGATCAGCGCGGCGGCATCCGCGGCTCCTTCCCCATCTCCGGCGACTACGGCCGCTACGAATATCTGAACTGGGCCGCCAAATTCGCCATCGATTCGTTTCGACTTGAGCTTGAAGTGCTGGATCAGGACCTGACCAACTGACGCTGCGGCCGTGCCGTCAAAGCGCCAGCGTCAGGGTGAGCGAGCCATAGCTGTGCGGATGCTGCCCCTCGAATTCCGGCGTTCGAAACACCTGGGTGTAGCTCAACCCAAAGCGCTCATAGCCGAGCGCCAGGCCGACCCGCACCTCGCCGACCAGCCGCTCCTTGTCGACGCTCGGTCCGTCATCCTGAAAGCTGTTGCCATCCAGAAAAATATTGCGGCCGACCAAGCGCCCTTCGATGCCGCCGAACAGATAGCCTGAAAAGCCGTCCCGCCCGGAAAAGCCGTCGGCGCCGGCCAAGCTCGGGCGGATGAGCGCAGATCCGTGATCGTCCGCCTCGAAGCGGCCGACCCGGACCGTCAGCCCGCCGCCGCCGAACAGATGGACATTGCCGAGCGCCGCCCCGATCACCGGCGAGACGTCGAGCGCCAGCCCCGCTCCCTCCGGCCCGCCGATGCCATCGACCCGGAGGGCACCGGTCCATTGCCTGCTGCAGAACAGGTTGACGCCGGGCTCGTTGTCGAGCTGATTGCCCCAGCCCGCGGGCTCGGTCGCGTCCAGAACGTCGTGCACGCCGCGCTGCAGCGCCTCCGCCCCCGACCACGGCCCGACCACGCCAAGCTGCAGCTCCAGCCTGTCCAGATAACCCGCCCGATCCGGTCGCGGCGCCACCTCCGACTCCAGGCCGAGACCGAGATAGAGCCAGCCCGCATAGGGATGATCGTCGTCGATCGGCTCCACCTGCGCGATGTCATCCGGCGTGAACACGCTCTGCCCGATCGAAAAGGCGGCCTTTGCCCGACTTTCTCTCTCCGCATCATCGAGCGGCGAGGGCAGCGCGTCGAGCCAGCGGGGCGACGTAACGCAGATCGCGCGCAGCCCGCCCGTATAATAGCGATCGGTACCCGCCACCTCGTCGTTCTCGGCCTGCAGCCCGACCGCATCGCAAATCCTGCCCCGCCCATCCCCCTCCGCAGCCACGGCCGGCAGCGCCACAGGCACGGTAAGGGCCAGCACCGTCGGCCGGAGAGCCTCAATAAAACGCGACATCGACATGGGCTATGCTGGAATGAATCACCAAATCACGCCTCCCCGCCGCCCGACCGTGCCAGGCACATCGATCGACAGGCGAGCGCTTTCACCGATTGTGGAATGCGACACCAGCTTTGGCCAGACCTCCCATCGACGGACGGTTTGCGATCGACATGCTCCGCGACTATTGTCCCGCCATCTTTTCGCGTCTTCGCTGCCCATAACTCGGCCTTATTGCCATGTCTGATAAGTTCAAAATTTTCGTCAGCTACAATCAGGCGGACCGCGCCTGGGCCGAATGGATCGCCTGGGAGCTGGAAGCGCACGGCCATGAGGCCATCATTCAAGCATGGGATTTTCGCGGTAATTTCGTTCTCGAAATGCAAAAGGCTGCGGCGGAATCCGACAAGACCGTCGCCGTCCTCTCACAGCATTATGTCGACGCGCTCTACACCCAGCCCGAATGGGCCGCCGCATTCGCCAGGGATCCAAGGAGCGATCAGGGCATTCTCGTCCCCGTACGCGTAGGCGATGTCCGACTCGACGGTCTGCTCGCTCCGATCAACTACGTCGATTTCGTCGGCAAAGACGAAGCTTCGGCAAGCGACCTTCTACTCGACCGCATCGGAGGACGACGCCAAAAGCCGAAGGAGAAACCATCCTTCCCTGGCCGTTCGAAGCCGCCATTCCCTCCCGCCGACAATGCAGCGCAGAAAATCTTCAACGTCCCCCACCGCCGCAATCCCAACTTCACCGGCCGCGCGGAGATCCTGGAACAGCTCGGGGAGCGTCTGCAGAGCGGCGGGCCAGCGGCACTGGTGCAGGCGATCGCCGGGCTTGGCGGCGTCGGCAAGACGCAGATCGCCATCGAATATGCCTATCGCCACCGAGAAAACTACGATGTGGTCTGGTGGGTGCACGCGGAAGAGCCGACGACGCTCGCCAAGGACTACGCGGATCTGACCAAGGCGATCGATCACCCGGCCAAGGATCTCGAAGACCAGAAGGTGGTGGTCGACGCCGTGCGCCGCTGGCTGAACGAGCATGACGGCTGGCTCCTCGTCTTCGACAACGCCGACGACAGAAAAACCATCGAGCCCTATCTGCCACCGAACGGACGCGGCCAAGTCATCATCACCTCCCGCAACCAGTTGTGGGGTGGCCTCGCCGACACGCTTCCGATCGACACCATGGCGAAGGACGAGGCGGTCGACCTTCTGCTGCGCGGCGGCGCTGCGGATGCCGAAAAGGCCAGCGAGCTCGCAGCAGAGCTGGGCCGCCTCCCCTTGGCCCTGGCTCAAGCTAAGGCCTATATGGATGAGACCGGAGCAAGCATCGGCGCCTATCTCGATCTCTTCCGCAAGCACCAGGCCGAACTCCTTAGACGTGGCGAGCTGATCGGCTATGACAGTTCCGTAGCCACGACCTGGGACATCTCGTTCGAGGCGGCGAAGAAGCGAAAGGCTATCGCTGCCGACCTGATGAACGTCTGCGCTTTTCTCGCCGCCGAGGCGATCCCGGAAGAGATTTTCCGGGTCGTCGGCGAGCTCATCCCTGAAGCGCTCGCCGATCTCTGCCACAACGAGCTGGACTTCCGTGACAGCATCGCCGCCCTTCGCCGCTATTCGCTGATCGAAACCGGCGACAAGACCCTCTCCTTCCATCGCCTGGTCCAGGCCGTCGCCCGCGACCGTCTGAGCAAGCCCGAGCAGGATCATTGGCGGGCAATCGCCATCAACCTCGTCAACGACGCCTTACCCAACGACGGCGACGATACCCGCCACTGGCCCATCTACCAGCGCCTGCTACGCCATGCGCTGAACGTGACGAAAGACACCCGAAGCGAAGAGCTTGCCCCGCAAGCCATCGGCCGCATCCTCGACCATATCGGCAACTACCTCCGCGCCCGTGCCGACTTTGCCGATGCCGAACACCATCTCAATCGCGCGCGAGACATTCGGGAAAAGACGCTAGGAAAGGAACACCCCGACACCGCCGAGACGCTCAACAATCTCGGTTGGTTATTTAAAGATCGAGGACAGTTCGACAAGGCAAGGCCTCTCTATGAAACCGCTCTCACCATTCGAGAGCAGACCCTCGGAGAGAGACATCCAACAACAGCTCGCAGCCTCAACAATCTGGCCGGGGTGTACGATTCACAAGGCCACTATCTAAAGGCGGAACCGCTCTTTCTGCGTGCTCTAGATATCCACGAGAAAGCGCTCGGAACCGACCATCCCGATACCGCAACGAGCCTCAACAATCTGGCGACGCTGTACCAAGCACAAGGCCACTATCCGAAGGCGGAATCGCTCGTTCTGCGCGCCTTGGCGATCTCAGAGAAAGCGCTCGGAACCGACCATCCCAATACTGCGACGTTCCTAAGCAATCTGGCGGAGCTGTGCCAAGATCAGCGCCAGTTTCCGAAGGCGGAATCGCTCGTTCTGCGCGCCTTGGCGATCCGCGAGAAAGCGCTCGGAACCGACCATCCCAATACCGCCACGATCCTCAATAATCTGGCGGGGCTGTATAATGCACAAAGCCAGTTTCCGAAGGCGGAACCTCTGCATCAGCGCGCCTTGGCGATCCAAGAGAAAGCGCTTGGACCCGACCATCCCAATACTGCGGCGGCCCTGCTAAATCTCGGAACGTTCTATCACAATTGGCGACGTAAGGAGGATGCCGAAGTCTACTCCCAAAAGGCACTGGAGGCTTATGATAAGCTGTTGGAGGCCGATCCCGACAATCTCGTTTTCCAAAAAAACCGTGAGCACGCGCGGATCAGACTAGAAATAGCCAAGAACCGCGAGCCGATCCGGCGGGAGCAGAAAGTCGGACGCAACGCCCCCTGCCCCTGCGGCAGTGGCAGAAAATACAAACAGTGTTGCGGCAAGGCCGCCTAGGCCGCCTAACTCCCCAGCACATCCGCCAAACTCGCCTGCCCACTCCCCCGCCGCAGTGGTTTCGGCTGGCCCGGCCCCGGACTCCACGCGGCCAGCATCAGGAGCTGGAACGTCGCCGGAATGCGGCCCTGGGCGTCGGCGTGGCGCTCCTGGTAGAGCTCGCAGGCGCGCATCAACGTGCTGCGCGTCAGCGGCGTCCGCGCGCTCTCGATCAGCATGTTGCTCTCCGCCATGCCTCGGAGATCGGCGAGCAGCTTCAGCGGGTGGGCGTAGGTCACGGTCAGCGTGTCGATATCCGCCACCGGCAGCGCATACCCCGTCCGCCGCAGCAGGTCGCCGGCATCCGGCACGTCGATCAGTGGCGAAACTCTTGGGGTAAGCGCTGCACCCCGCGGGTGCTCGGCAGCGGCGAGACACGCCCGGAGCTCATGCAAGGTCCGCCCGCCGGGCATGGCCGCGAGCAGCAGACCGTCGGGTTTGAGCGCGTAGCGGATCTGGATGAGCGTGCCGGGGAGGTCGTTCACCCAGTGCAGATTGCCGATCGCGATCACCAGATCGAAGCAATCGAAGCCGAACGGCAGTTTCTCCTCGTCGAGCACAACGCGCGGCCCGTCGACCTGCCCGACCATCGCCGGCGACAGGTCCGCCTGCATCACCTCCCCCACCTGCGCCTGAGGCAGGCGCGCCTTGACTTGCCCGGTGTGGCAGCCGAGCACCAGCGTTCTCTCGAAGGATCGTCGAACGTCCGAAAGACGCTCGACCACGCGCTCCGTCATCTCGTTGACGAGAAAGTCGAAGTCAGCGAACCGGGCCGCTGCCCGGTCTCTGCGTCGTCGCAGCAGCCGGCGGTCGAAAACTTCGGGGGGCACGCCCAGCGTGCTTACGAAAGCTCCGAGGCCAGGATCGCGCCTCGGGAGGCCATGAAATAGAGGCCCATATGGTGGGTTTCACGCTTGGGATGCGCCGCCGTCGGCGGCAAGCCCAGCTCCTTGGCGACGGCAAGCGGCAGGTCGTAGGTGGCGGTCGCCGGCTCGTAGACCACGATGTCGGTGAGCGTCGGCATCATCCCGTGATTTCTCGCGGACAGCAGCGTCAGCACGAAATCCATGACGCAGATATCGGTGCAGATGCCGGTGGTCACGACCGCCTGCAGCCGGTGGCTGTTCACCCAGTCGACCACCTTGTTGTGGTACTGCCCGTGACCACCGCCGACGAAGCTCGCCTCCATGCCGCCGACGAAGCCGTTGATGCAGTCCTTGCGCATCAGCGTCGCCGCCCCGCAATCGTCCAGCCAGGCGAGCTCCGGCACCAGGTTTTCCTCGCCGGTGCCGCGCTCGCAATGGGGCGGATAGGGCGGCTCGGGCTTGCCGGGCTCGTGGGTGTCGAGAAAGGCGAGGATGGGGGCCTTCTGCTCGGCGAAGCGCCGCGCCAGCCGGTCCGTCTCCTCGACCATTTTCGCGACCTGCGCATCCGGCGCGGGCGGCGCCAGATTGCCGCCGCCGACCGCGCAAAAGCCGTTGACCTCGTCGACGATCACCAGCCCGCTCGCCCGCTCGAACGGCGCATAGGCGCCGAGCGCAATCGGCATGGTCGCCTGCAATTGCTGCAACAGGCCGCTCTCATCCGTCACCGCTTCTCTCCCCACAAGGCTGACAAGGCTGGCAAGGCTGGGCCTTGATCCTACACTTGCCTGAGCCAGGCTTCAAACAGCTTCGACGCCGGAAGGCTGGCTCCCGCGCCGGACCAGTCTCAGGCAAGTCAACGCCGCACCGCGCCGGTGCATGCTGCGGCGCGTCGCCGCTACTGGGGTTTGCCCATCTCCAAGAATTTGCGCCGGCGGTGGTGGCGGATTTCGCTGCCGCTCAAGGCGAGCAGGGGCTGGAGTGCGGCGTCGATGGCATCGCCGACCGCCGATATGACCTGTGCCGGCGTGCGATGGGCGCCGCCCACCGGCTCCTGGATGATGCGGTCGACCACGCCGAAGCCGTGCAGATCCTGGGCAGTGAGACGCATGGCCTCGGCCGCGGCCGGCGCCTCCTCGCCATTGCGCCAGAGGATCGCGGCGCAGCCTTCCGGCGAGATCACCGAATAGACGGCATGCTCCAGCATCAGCACGTGATCCGCGGTGGCGAGCGCGATCGCGCCGCCTGAGCCGCCCTCGCCGATCACCACGCCGACCAGCGGCACGGTGAGCTGCAGGCAGGCCTCGATCGCGCGCGCGATCGCCTCCGCCTGCCCCCGCTCCTCGGCGCCGACGCCGGGATAGGCGCCGGGCGTATCGATCAGGGTGATCACCGGCAGCCTGAAGCGCTCCGCCATCTGCATCAGGCGCACGGCTTTGCGATAGCCTTCGGGGTTGGCCATGCCGAAATTATGGCGCACGCGGCCCTCGGTATCGCTCCCCTTCTCATGGCCGATGACCATGACCGAACGCCCGCGAAAGCGCGCCGGCCCGCCGAGAATCGCCTTGTCGTCGCCGAAGGTGCGATCGCCGGCGAGCGGCAGGAAATCGTCGAACAGCGCTTCGGCATAGTGCCGAAAATGCGGCCGCTCCGGATGCCTGGCCACCTGGGTCTTCTGCCAGGGCGTGAGCTTGGCATAGGTCTGCCTGAGCAGCTTGTCCGCGCGCTCCTTCAGCGTGTCGATCTCATCCCCGAGATCGATGTCGCTGCCCTTCGCCAGATGCTGGAGCTCTTTGACCTTGCCTTCCAGCTCACTGATCGGTTTTTCGAAGTCTAGTATGTTTCGGACTCCCCAAACGCCCGGCCGAACCGCGCCCAGGCTCCTGCTGCGTACAGATCGCGTGCCGGAAGCCGGACGTCAAGTCGGTCGGCAGCGCCGACAGGCTTGACTTAAGACAAGACGGTTCATGCCTGAACGCTGTCGTGGGCCGCACCCCGCTCGTCATTCCCTGCCCCCCTTCAACGTTCGCCTCCTCCAGCGGTCGCCTCGGACCTAGGTCCAAACGCCGGCCCGGCTTCGGTCGGACCCATCCGTTCGTCCATGGTCCGTGGTTCGTTCCGGCGGACCTGCCAACCTCTCCCCGACGGCCGCGAACCACCGGGTCGGGCCTGATCTTTCGGGAGAGGACGGATGACCACCTCAGCGACGAGCTTTCGCGATTTTCAGCGCAGCGCGCTCATGACGGCACCAACTTCCGGTGCGTCCAGCCTGCCTCAGGCTCGCGTCGCACCTCCTCGCTTCGCCAAATCCTGCGTCCGTATCGGCAGATTTTTCAGTTATAGCGTCAAAGGTGCTGCAGTTTTTCTCGGCTTGCTGGCAATTGTTTCAGCTACGGCTGCAATAATCGGCTGCCTTTTTCTCTCCAATGGAAAGATCGCTTATCTCACCAATGCTCATGATTTGTTCGTGTTCGCCTTCTATACAAGAGCAGGCCTCAAGGTTAACATTCTGTTCGTGACGCTGCTGCTGTTCTTCATGTGCATCAATGACGGCATGATCAGCCGCCGCTGGTTTCGCCGGTCGCCGAAGCGGGCGGCGTTCGCCATGCGCTTCTAGGGGCGACTCGACAACGGAGTCCTTCTCGGGAGCTCCTTTACGGAAATCCTCCGCGACCGCCGGAAACTTGGCCGCCGACCGCTCCTTTCGGCCATGACGGCGAGAGGCACATGATGGGTCACCCCACAGGCGGATCGGTCCGGTCCGTCCGGGGGAGGATCGAAGCCAGGGGAAGACGCTGCGACATCGACGCGAAGAGCCGGTGGACAGAACGGGGCGGTGGCTGCTCGCCACCCTGTTTGCGCTCGGCATCGGCTCCATCCTGATGCTGCTGACCAACCATGCGATCTACGGTGCGCTGATCGCCGACCGTCTGAACGTGATGCGCACGGTCGCCGAGGTCAGAACCCAGGCGGCCCTGGTCCATGTCTGGATCGAGGAGCTGGTCAGCGGCGACCAGGTCGAGCGCGCGCCCATCGAGGACGCCCTGGAAACCAGCGCCCGGCTGCTGTCGTCGCTGGAGGCCGCCGAGAACGCCGACAGCTGGAGCAATCGTCTGCTGGTGGAGGACGGCGCGGTGCAAAGCGGCCTCGATCTGGCGGCGGCGCATTTCTGCGATTTCGCCGAGCTCTCCAGATCGCGCCAGACCGCCTTCGACCGCGGCGGCGACGTCGGCATCGGGTCCGAAGCCGACGTGGTCTACGACCAGCTTTTCGAAAGCCTGCTGATCGTCCTCGAAGATCTGCACATGGCGACGGAGCTGCGCCTGGCGAACGCGATGCTGCTCGAGCGGCGCCTGGCGCGCCTGGTCGTGCTGCTCTGGAGCGTCATCGTGGTGATGGGCTTCATGGTGATCTGGAGCTACCGACGAAAGCGGCATCGGGCGGAGCTCGCCCTTCGCGACAGCGAGCACCAGCTGTTCCAGGCGCAGAAGCGGGAGGCGGTCAGCCGGCTGGCGGGCGGCATCGCCCATGACATCAACAATCACCTGGCGGCGATCTCGATGCAATGCGAGGCGATCAAGCTCAAAGGGGTGATTCCCGCCGACGTCAGGCAGCGCGTGGATGCGATCATCGGCACTGCGAACAAATCGGCAGCCATGATTCGCCGCCTCCTGGCCTTCGGACGCCAGCAGCCGGTCAAGCCTGAGCTTATCGACGTCAACCGGGTGATCCGCGACCTCGAGACCAATGTCCTGGCAGGCCTGCTCGACGACAGCGTCCGCCTGCAGACCCGCCTCGCCCCGCGGCTTTCGCGGATATCGATCGATCCCTCGCAGCTGGAGCAGATCCTGCTGAATCTGATCACCAATGCCTGCGAGGCCATGCCGTCAGGCGGCGACCTGACGATCGCGACCGGTGAGCGGTGCATGCAGCAGGGCACGGACGCGGACGAGATCATGATCGCGGTCACGGATTCGGGCGAAGGCATCCCGAAGGACGTCCAGGATCGCATCTTCGAGCCGTTCTTCACCACCAAGGACCTGACCGCCAACAGCGGCCTCGGCCTGTCGACCATCGACGGCATCGTCCGTCAGAGCAGCGGCCGCGTCGAGGTCGAGAGCGCTGCGGGCAAGGGCACGACGTTCAGGATCCTGCTGCCGGCGGCCGGCGTCGAGGCCGGGGACGACCGGCGGCCGGTCCTGGAGGCCCCCCAGGCTCGCGGCGGCACCATCCTGCTGGTCGAGGACAATGACGAGCTGCGCCGCTCGACCGCGCTGGCCCTGCGCTCCTTCGGCCACCGCATCCACACCGCCGCCACCCCGGAGCAGGCGCAGGCGATCTTCGCGGACCACGCATCGGCGATCGAGCTTGCGATCGTCGACGTGATCATGCCTGACATGAGCGGCCAGCAGCTGGTCGAGCGCCTGAAGTGCACGCAGCGCGAGCTCAAGGTCCTGTTCGTCTCAGGCTATGCCGGTGACCGGCTGTCCTCGGGGATGATCGCAGCACCGGAGGTCGGCTTCCTGGCCAAGCCCTACAGCCTGGCCGAGCTCGCCCGGCGGGTGGCGGCGATGCTCGACGACGAGCGCGTGCCCTGCTGCCTGGACGCGCCGCCAGGCTGACCGGCTGCCGGCCGATCAGCGGTCGCCCCGCGCCTCGGCCATCATGAGCACGGCTTCGACCCGATTTCTGACATCCAGCTTCTGAAAGATGCAGGTCATGTAGTGCTTGACCGTCTTTTCCCGGATGTTCAGCTTCTCGCCGATCTCCTTGTTGCGCAGACCGGCCGCCGCCAGCTTCAGGATCTGATCCTCGCGAAAGGTCAGGGAGCGAAGTGCTTCCTGCGGGCGGGCCGCCGGCTCGCGCCGCGGACCCGACATGTCGGTCAGCATGCGCCCGGCGAGGTTCGGCGGCACATAGGGCTGGCCGCGGGCGACCGTCTTCGCGATCGCGATCAGCTCGGCGCCGCTGCTGTTCTTGAGCGCATAGCCGAGCGCACCGCTCCTGAAGGCCGACATCAGGTCGTCCTCGGCCTCGGATGCGGTCAGCATGACGATCTTGATGTCGGCATAGTCGGCCGAGATCCGGCCCGCAGCCTGGATGCCGCCGCCCGGCATGCGGATGTCGATGAACATCAGCTCGGGCCGAACCGTCTCGGCGATAGTCAGGGCATCGCGATGGCTGGCGCCGCGGCCGACCACGTCGAAATCGCCATGGGCCGAAAACGTCGCGCAGAGGCCGTCGAGAAGGATCGGATGATCATCGATCACCGCCAGCCGGATGGCGCTTCGGGAACGGCAGGCAGGAGCCGCGCAATCGTTCGATAGCCAAGTTTCGGACATCCAGCATCCTCAGTGACCGCGCACGCGTCAACCGACGAGTTTCAGTGCAGCTCGTTGCATAGCCATATTTCTGTTGGCTGGTCGGATCACTAACAGTCGAGCTTCGAGAATTATTTCAAGGCCTTCCAGCGCCGCGTCAAAAGTCCGCCGTCGTCCGGGCCTGGACGTCCGCGCAGATCGTCGCGCTCTGCCGACGACGCTCGATCAACCTATAGGCGACAGCAGAAACGCTTCGGACAGCCGCGCCGCGGCAGCCCCGCGGGCATCACGATCACCCCTCGGCGTCACGCACCTCGCCGCCGGCGCCTTCCGGCGGAAAAACCTTCAGCAGGACGATCTGATTCCTCTGCCGGCGCAGAACCAGGAAGCGAAAGCCATGAAAGGCAAAACTCTGGCCGACCTCGGGGATATTCTGCGCCTCGTGGATCACCAGGCCGGCGATGGTGGAAGCCTCCTCGTCCGGCAGCTTCCACCCGAGCGCGCGGTTGAGGTCGCGCATGGTGATCCAGCCGCTCACCAGGTAGGAGCCGTCGGACTGCGGCTGGATGCCCTCCTGCTCGACGTCGGTCTCGTCGGCGATCTCGCCGACGATCTCCTCGATCACGTCCTCCAGCGTCACCAGCCCCTCGAGATCGCCATATTCGTCCACCACCAGCGCCAGATGCTGGCGTTTCTGGCGAAAGGCGATGAGCTGGCGCTTCAGGGGCGTGGTGTCGGGCACGAACCAGGGGCGCTGGCAAAGCTCGTCGACCTTGAGATTTTCCAGGTCGGCACCGTGTTTCTGCACCGCGGTCAGCAGGTCCTTGGCGTGCAGCACGCCGATGATGCTCTCGGGCTCGCCGCGCCACACCGGAAAGCGCGAATAGGGGCTCACCACCACCTGCTCCAGCACCTGCATGATCGGCAGCGAGGCGTCGATCGTCTCCATCGAGCCGCGGTGCGTCATGACCGCGCGCACCTCGACGTCGGCGAGATCGAGAATGCCGCCCAGCATGTCCCGGTCCTGCTTGGTCATGGTGCCCTGCGCGGTATGCAGGTCGATATGACCGCGCAGCGCCTCGAAGGACGAGGAATACAGATCCGACCGGGCGCGCACCCCGAACAGGCGAAACGCCGCATTGATGATCCATTGCACCGCCAGGGTGAACGGCGAGAGCACCAGCACCAGGAGATTGGCGAACGGCGCCACGCCCAGCGCCATGCGCTCCGGATGGCGGATCGCGTAGGTTTTCGGCAGGACCTCGGCGAAGATCACCACCAGCGCCGTCATGATCAGCGTGGCATAGGCGATGCCGGCGTCGCCGAACAGCTTGATCATCAGATCGGCGGCAAGCGCGGTTGCCAGCACGTTGAACAGATTGTTGCCGAGCAGCAGCGAGCCGATCAGCTTTTCCTTGTCCGACAGCAGCCCCTTGGCGAGGCGCGCGCGGCGGTTGCCCTCGCCGGCGAGCTGGTGAATGCGCGCGGGCGAGGCACCGGTCATCGCCGTTTCCGTGCCCGAGGTGAAGGCCGATGCCATCAGCAGCAGCAGCACCGCCAGAGTTGCGTAGAGCATCATGCCCTCGATCTACGTGAACCAGGGCCCTCTCCTAGCAAGGAGCGCCCCTTTGCCACAAGCGCCGAGCCGGCGCGGGTTTCTTCCGTTCTTTAACTTCTCCCTGTCCCGTATGAAAGATGGACGATATGATACCGCCCTAGCCTGGAAGGAGCGCTGCCGATGATACGAGCTCTCGCCTTGGTTGCTACGCTCGCCGCCTGTCTCTGGACCGGCGGCGCCGGCCCGCTGCAGGCAGCACCGAGCTCGGCCCACGACATCGCCTTCACCTCGATCGACGGCGATCCGCTGCCGCTCTCCAGCTTCGCGGGCAAGGCCGTCCTCGTGGTCAACACCGCCTCGCTCTGCGGCTTCACCTACCAGTATGACGGCCTGCAGGCGGTCTACGACCGCTACCGTGACGAGGGTCTCGTCGTGCTCGGCGTGCCGTCCAACGATTTCGGCCAGCAGGAGCCCGGCAGTGCGGACGAGATCAAGCATTTCTGCGAGGTCAATTTCAACATCGACTTCCCGCTGACCGACAAGCAGTCGGTGAAGGGCGAGAACGCCCATCCCTTCTTCCGCTACGTCGCCGATACGCTCGGAAAGGGCAGCCTGCCGAAGTGGAATTTTCATAAATATCTGATCGATCCGGAAGGCCATCTGGTCGGCGCCTGGCCGTCCAAAGCCGAGCCCGCCAGCGCCGAGATCACCGACGCCATCGAACGCGTCCTGCCCTGAGCCCATGAGCACGGCACCGCACGATCCGACCAGGCTTCCCGACGACCTGCCGCGCCCCGAGGACGACGGTGCCTGCGACCACCTCGTGGGCAAGCCGCTGCACGCGATCGCGCTGCCGTCGACCGCAGGCGGCACGCTCGACCTCGCCACACGCGCCGGCCGCACCGTGATCTACTGCTTTCCGCGCGCCGGTCGACCGGGCGTCCCTCTCCCCGACGGCTGGAACGACATCCCCGGCGCACGCGGCTGCACGCCGCAGTCGATGGCGTTTCGCGACCAGTATGACGACATCCGCGCCCTGCATGCCGACGTCGTCGGCATCAGCACCCAGTCGCCGGAGGATCAACAGGAGATCGCCGGCCGTCTCGGCCTGCCCTTCCCGCTCCTGAGCGATGCCGGTCTGCGCTTCGCCGGAAGCCTGAACCTGCCGACCTTCGACTGCGAAGGGGCCACCCTGATCAAGCGGCTGACCCTGATCGTCACCGAAGGCATCATCGATCACGTGTTCTACCCGGTCTTCCCGCCGGACAAGGCAGCCGAAGAAGTGATCGTCTGGCTGCTCGCCCATCCGCGACGCCCGAACGTCTGACCAGAACGTTTGACCAGAACGTTTGAATTGAGGCCGGCGTCGACTGGCCTCCACCTCATTTGCCGTCATCAACGCCGACAGAGCATAAAAATATGCTCCGAAACGCCTGTTTTAGCATGAATCACGGTTTCGTTAACGGAAACTTCAACTTTTTAGGGAAAGAAGACGGAGATGATAACCGTTTCGGAGACTATTGATGGCAGTTGCAACGCAGGTTCAGACCAAGGTGAATGGCGCTACGCCGCCTTGGGTTGGCACCCCCGCCAAGGACAAACCGATCACCACCCCGAAAAAGCGCTCGGCCAAGCCGAAAGCCAAGGCTGAAGCGCCCGCAAAGAAGGCCGCCGCGACCAAGACCAAGACCACGGCGAAGGTTCCGGTCAAGGCCGCCGCGAAAAAGGCCGCTCCGGCCAAGGCCAAGACCGCCGCGAAGCGGCCCGTGAAGGCAGCGGCCAAGAAAACCGCCGCCGCCAAGACCCAGCGTCCGGTGAAGGCCGCCGCGAAAAAGGCCGCCCCGGCCAAGGCCAAGACCGCCGCGAAGCGGCCCGTGAAGGCTGCAGCCAAGAAGACTGCCGCCACCAAGACCCGTACCGTCGCCAAGCGCCCGGTCAAGGCTGCCGCGAAGAAGGCCGCCCCGGCCAAGGCCAGGACCGCCGCGAAGCGGCCCGTGAAGGCTGCGGCCAAGAAAACCGCCGCTACCAAGGCTCGCACGGCAGCCAAGCGTCCGGTCAAGGCCGCCGCCAGGAAGACCGCGGCGACCAAGACCCGCACCGCCGCCAAGCGCCCGGTCAAGGCCGCCGCGAAGAAGGCTGCTCCGGCCAAGGCCAGGACTGCCGCGAAGCGGCCCGTGAAGGCTGCGGCCAGGAAGGCCACCTCTGCGAAGCCCCGCACCGCTGCAAAGCGGCCTGTCAGGGCTGCAGCGACCAGGAGCGCCAGCGCCAAGGCCCGCACCGCGGCTCGCCGCCCGGCGAAGGCCACGGCCAAACGCGCCACCACACGGACCGTGAAGGCGAAGGCGCGCGCGCGCCGCTGATCGGTATCGTCTGCTTCTGCTGTCAGGTCCCGGTCCCGCCCCCCCGGCATCGTTCGAGGGGGCGGGGCAGGGTGCCGATCAGCCGGCTTCGCCGGTCTCGATCTCGACAGTCAACGAAAGAACAAGAAAGCTCCAGGACTTGCCGTGGGCGTCGAGATTGAGCGATTCGTTGACGCCGCCCTCCAGGGCCTGGTCCATCACGAAATTGAGACCGAAGATGGGGTCGAGTTCGAAGCGCTCGACCTTTCCTTTCAACAATGTCGGAAAGGCCGTCTTCAACCGTTCGGCCGTCACCTGTGCCTTGACGACCGGATAGTCACGGGCATCGAAGACGAAAAGGCTGACATTGGAGCGATCGCCCTTGTCGCCGGCCCTGGCATGCGCGATGTCGCGAAGCGGTATCGATCGTTTCATGTCTCGACCATGCGCAAAGTGGGCTGGACCCGATCGCGCTCCAGAAATGTGCTGTGGGTCAGAACACTCGGCGTGATCTGGCCGCGATAGCCGCCGCCGCCCGCCGGCCCGCAGCAAAGCAGCGCCTCGACCTCCCAAAGCAGTAGTTCGGCAAGCTGGCGATCGTCGGTGCGCAGAGCGGCGCGCACGCGAACGTCCTCGAGATCGTCGATCGACGAGGCGCCGATCGTGCTATCCGCGGTCGCATGCAGCGAATTCAGCCCGATGATCTCCAGCCGGAGCGGCGCCTGCACGCCGTGCAGCCTGGTCATCCGCTCTTCCAGAATGGCCCGCGCCAGCTCGGCCCGCCTGCCCGCTCCCGGCCCCGCATAGGACAGGCCGGCTTCGGCCAGAAAGCCGCCGTCGAACGCCACGGTCACCTTCAGCCGCTCCGGCCGCGCAGCACCGCCGGCGCCGCTCACCCGAACCCGGTCTTTTCCCACTTCCGAAGGGACCACGCCTGAAAAATCGGCCGTGACATCGGGTGTCAGATAGGCGCTCGGATCATGCACCTCGTAAAGCAGCTGCTCCTTCACCGTGCGCTCGCTCACCTCGCCCCCTGCCCGCTCCAGCTTGGTGATGACGGCACGGCCGTCGGCGTTCACTTCGGCGATGGGGAAGCCGACATGGGCCAGGTTCGAGACATCCTTCCTGCCGGGGTCGGCGAAATAGCCGCCGGTGACCTGGGCTGCACATTCCATCAGATGCCCGACCAGCGTGCCCGCCCCGAGCGTCGGCCAGTCGTCGGCGTTCCAGCCGAAAGCATGGATAAGCGGGGCGAGAAACAGGCTCGGATCGGCGACCCGACCAGTGATGATCACGTCGGCGCCCGCCTCCAGCGCCGGCAGGATCGCGTCCGCCCCGAGATAGGCGTTCGCGCCCACCATCTTCCGGCCCACTCCGGCGATGGTCAGGCCCGGCCGGTCCAGCTCGGTGTCCGGCGTCATCAGCGCGCTGACGTCGTCTCCGCCGATCGCCGCGATGGTTCGTCCCCAAAGCCCGAGATCGCGCGCGACTTCCAGCGCCCGGCTCGCCGCCGCATTCGGATTGGCCACGCCCATATTGGTGATCAGCGTGGTGCCACCCGCGATGCATCCCGGCAGCACGGCGCGCAGACGCCGCTCCAGCAGCGGATTGTAGCCCTTCTCCGGATCGGCCATGCGATCACGATGGCCGAACGCCAGGGTGCGCTCGCCGATGCATTCGAACACGATGGCATCGAGATCGCCCTCCCGCACCAGATCGACCGCCGGATCGAGCCGATCGGCCGAAAACCCGGAGCCGGTGCCGATGCGAAATGTACCGTTCCTGGTCACCGCCTGGCCTCACCCAGCTGACATCTTCCGCCCCCGCCGCGTCGCTCCTGGACCACCGATCGTCGCGGCCGGTCTTCCGACCATTGCCCATCGTTTATGAAAATTCTAGCGTCATCGAAGGGTGAAAAGGCAAAGGATGGGATCATGGCGGCACCTGGCGAAAATCTGCGCATCGACGGCGACCGCCTCTGGGACAGCCTCGACGACATGGCGAAGATCGGCCCGGGCGTCGCCGGCGGCAACAACCGGCAGACCCTGACCGACGCGGACGCCGAAGGCCGCCGCCTGTTTCAGCGCTGGTGCGAGGCCGAGGGGCTTGCGGTCGGCATCGACAAGATGGGCACCATGTTCGCCAGGCGCGAGGGCACCGACCCCGATGCCCTGCCGGTGATGGTCGGCTCCCATCTCGACACCCAGCCCACAGGCGGGCGCTATGACGGCGTGCTCGGCGTGCTCGGCGGGCTCGAAATCATCCGCACCCTGAACCAGCTCGACATCAAGACCAGGCATCCGATCGTCGTGGTCAACTGGACCAACGAGGAAGGCACGCGCTTCGCCCCCGCCATGCTCGCATCCGGCGTGTTCGCCGGCGTGCACGAGCTGGACTGGGCCTATGCGCGCAAGGATGCGGAGGGAAAAACCTTCGGCGGGGAGCTCGAGCGCATCGGTTTTCTCGGTGACGAGGCGGTCGGCGCGCGCAAGATGAAGGCGTTCTTCGAGCTGCATATCGAGCAGGGCCCGATCCTCGAGGACGAAGGCATCGACATCGGCGTGGTCACCCACGGCCAGGGCCTGCGCTGGCTGCAGGTCACCCTCACCGGCCGCGAGAGCCACACCGGCTCGACCCCGATGCCCAAACGCCTGAACGCCGGCCTCGGCATGGCGCGCATCACCGAGCTGGTCGACGAAATCGCCTGGTCCCACGCCCCGAACGCGGTCGGCGCCATCGGCCATGTCGAGGTTTTTCCAAACTCGCGCAACATCATCCCGGGGAAGACTGTCTTCACCATCGACTTTCGCTCGCCCGACCTGGAGGTGCTGAACGACATGGTGCAGCGTCTCGAATCGGGCGCCGAAACGATTGCGGAAGCGATCGGCCTCGACATCGAGATCGAGCAGGTCGGCGCCTTCGATCCGGTCACCTTCGACCAGACCTGCGTCCAGGCCGTGCGCAGCGCCGCCGAGCGCCTCGGCTACACGCACAGAAATATCGTCTCGGGTGCCGGCCACGACGCCTGCTGGATCAACCGCGTCGCCCCGACCGCCATGGTCATGTGCCCCTGCGTCGACGGCCTCAGCCACAACGAGGCCGAGGACATCACCAAGGAATGGTCGACCGCCGGCGCCGAGGTGCTGTTTCACGCCGTGCTCGAAACCGCCGAGGTCGTTGGCTAGCCCTGGCACGAAGTTTGCTCGATCAAGGCCGCCGGCAAGGCACCGGAGAAAGCGCGGGGGAGGAAACCATGAGCAAGGTGATCAAAGGCGGCACCATCGTCGCCGCTGACAGAAGCTACGAGGCCGACATTCGGCTCGACGGCGAAAAAATCGCCGAGATCGGCCCCGATCTCAAAGGCGACGAGGTGATCGACGCGTCGGGCGCCTTCGTCATCCCGGGCGGCATCGATCCGCACACCCACATGGAGATGCCCTTCATGGGCACCCGCGCCGCCGAGACCTTCGAGAGCGGCACCTTCGCCGCCGCGTCCGGCGGCACCACTATGCTGGTCGATTTCGTCCTGCCCGGTGAGGACGGCTCCCTGCTCTCCGCCATGGACGACTGGGACAGGCGCTCCGCCCCGCAGATCTGCACGGACATCTCCTACCACGTCGCCGTCACCGGCTGGTCCGAAAAAATCTTCGACGAGATGGCCGAGGTGGTGAAGCGCGGCGTCAACAGCTTCAAGCATTTCATGGCCTACAAGGGCGCCCTCATGGTCGAGGACGACGAAATGTTCGCGTCCTTCTCCCGCTGTGCGGCGCTTGGCGCTCTGCCGCTGGTTCACGCAGAGAATGGCGACATCATCGCGGAGCTGCAGCAGCGCTACATGGCGGCCGGCACCATCGGCCCCGAGGGCCACGCTTTTTCGCGCCCGCCCGAGGTCGAGGGCGAGGCCACCAACCGCGCGATCATGATCGCCGATGCCGCCAACGTCCCGGTCTACATCGTGCACGTCTCCTGCGAGCAGGCCCACGAAGCGATCCGCCGCGCCCGCCAGAAGGGCATGCGTGTCTACGGCGAGCCCCTGGTCCAGCATCTGACCCTCGACGAGAGCGAATATTTCGACAAGGACTGGGACCACGCCGCGCGCCGCGTGATGTCCCCGCCCTTCCGCTCGAAGGAGCACCAGGACAGCCTCTGGGCCGGCCTGCAGGCGGGCTCGCTGCAGGTGGTCGCGACCGACCACTGCGCCTTCACCACCGAACAGAAGCGCATGGGCCTGAAGGGCTTCCCGATGATCCCGAACGGCACCGGCGGCCTCGAGGACCGGCTCGCCGTTCTCTGGACCTTCGGCGTCGAGACCGGGCGCCTCACCCCGAACGAGTTCGTCGCGGTCACCTCCACCAACATCGCGCGCATCCTCAACATCTACCCGCAAAAGGGTGCCCTTATCCCCGGCGCCGACGCCGACATCTGCGTCTGGGACCCGAAAATCTCGAAAAAAATCTCGGCAACCACGCAAAAGTCGATCATCGACTACAATGTGTTCGAGGGCGTCGAGGTCAGCGCCCAGGCGCGCTACACGCTGTCCCGCGGCGAGGTGATCTGGGCCTACGGCCAGAACTCCAAGGCCCGACCCGGGCGGGGTAAATTCGTCAAGCGTCCACCTTTCCCCGCCGTGCACACCGCCCTTGCCAAATGGAAGGAACTGACCTCGCCGCGCACCATCCAGCGCGATCCGACCAATATCCCGTCGGGCGTCTGACCAGGTCGGCGATGGCAGCCTGTCAGGCTGCAGACCGGCTCCACGACAAGACAAGCAAAGTCGAAATGCCAGAGGTCGTCAGGCTGCGTCCGCTGAGATGGCCGACCCTGGCAATGTTGATGGACGGATCGATAGTGATCCGGCCCAGTCTCTCCATTGGGCCGCTTTTGATCATTCTCGCTTTCACGAAGCCGCGTCAGCAGTTGCGCCGACATTCACTCGTTCGTGAAATGTCGTTGCTGGACGTAATTTCTGAAATGGGCAATATTGCAGAGTATTATCGTGGCAATGCCAATTGTAGTCTTGTCGGCATATGGGAATTATTTCTTAGAAATCTGGATTTTATGCTGATCGAGATCAAAAGGCGCTGCCCCAAAGGAACTGGGGAGTCATTTCATGCGTATCCTATTCGCGTTCGTTTTCTTTTCTCTGATCTCTTACAATCCTTCCTACGCTGGCGATGAGGCGACACAGGAGGTGGACGTCAATGTGGTCACGGCCATCGACGTCTCCGGTTCGGTGGGCCTGGGTGGTGAGGGTTTTCAGTTCGCAGCGATAGCGCGGGCGATCGAACACCCCGATTTTCTGCAGGCCATCGCCCGAGGCTATCGCAAGCGTATCGGCTTCAGCGTCATGACCTGGTCGAGCAAAGGCGGCTTCTCGAAGGTCATCGATTGGACATCCATATCGTCGGAGCAGCAGTCGAAAGGCATCGCCAGGCAATTGCGACACGCGTCGCCGAGGACGCAATATCGCTATGGTCGCCTGGCACCCAATTTGCCTAAGCGGCCCTGGCGACGCTATCTTTCGACCGACATTTCGGGAGCGCTCAATCTGGCGCTCGATTGGTTGGAGGAAGCTCCCTTCCCATCCGCCCGATCTGTCATCAATCTTTGCACCAACGGAACCGACAATGTTGCCGAAGGCCCCGAACTTGCGCGCATGCGTGCCATCGAGTCGAACACGACTGTGAATGGTTTGATCATCGGCGACGATCCGCAGGTCACAGCCTATTTCAAAGATCACGTGCAGACCGGCACAAGATCATTTGTCGTCGAGGCCCGACAGCATGACGACATTCTGGATGCCATGCTTCGGAAGTTTCTGCTGGATCTGGTCATGGCGCCCGACCCGGCCGGCCATGACCGCCAGGCATGGTCACAGCAATAGCCGTCGAACCCGATCCTGCGCGATGCGGAGCACTGCGAACAGCTCTCCTGGCACACGCCGGTCGCAGCACGATCGGCCTCTCGTCAGCCGCGGGCTGAACGGCAGCGGGTCGAGCGGCGACGAAATCCCTACCCCCTCCCCCGCCGCGCCTTCACAAACGCCAGCTTCCGGCGCGCCAGCGCCGCGAGCGTCGCCTGGTCGGTGCCGAGCGGGGCCTGAAACGTCACCTCGGTCAGGGTCTCGGGATCGACCGCGGCGACGCGCAGCAGGCTGCCGATCGGCGTGATCTCCAGCAGAATCTCGTCACACTTTTGCGGGGCGTCCATACGTACCAACCTGCTGTTTCCGCGTCGAAAATGGCGGGTCCTCTTGATTCAAGCGGAAAATGGTCAACAATTCGTTAAGGGGGACGCCGGCCATTGACCTTCCGGGTGAGGCATCGGATGGTTTCGCGACGTCCTTCCGATCAACGAACGCCTCAGGCACGCACTCCATGATCATGCGCCCTTTTCTTCCGTTTACGGCCCTGCTCCTGGCAAGCGCGGCCCTTTGTCCGGCGGTCGCCCAGGAACAGCCGGCGCTGGTGCAGGTGGACGCCGTGCGGGTCGAGCCCCTGAAGCAGACGCGCCCGGTGCTGGGGCGCATCGTCACCAAGCAGCAGGGGCAGGTGGCGGTCCGGGTCGGCGGCCTGGTGGCCCATGTCGAGGTCGATGTCGGCGACCGGGTGGCCGCGGGCGACGTTCTGGTCGAGCTCGATGCCGAGCCGGTGCATTACGAGGTCGATCTCGCCAATGCCGAATACGATTCCGCGCTTGCCGACCGCGCGACCGCGGAGGCGGAGATCGCGCTGCTCGAGAACGAGCTCGTGCGCATCGATCGCCTTCGGGACTCTGCTGCCTTCTCCAAGGCGCAGCGCGACGACAAGATCCGCCAGATCGCGGTCGCCAGGAGCCGGCTGGGCGCGGCCACCGCCAGGCTCGGGCAGTATCGGGTCAAGCAGCAGGCGAGCCAGCGCGATCTCGAGGACATGGTGATCAAGGCGCCCTATGACGGCGTGGTCACGCGAAAGCTGGTCAGCCCCGGCGCCTATGTCCGCCTCGGCGACCCGGTCATCGCCCTGGTGGACGACGGCGCGCTCGAAATCGAGGCCGACGTGCCGGTGGATCAGCTGCGCGGGCTCTCCCCCGGCACCGGCATCGAGGTCAGGATCGCCGGCGAGCGCCGCTCGGCCAGCGTGCGCGCGATCGTGCCCGAGGAAAACCCGCTCACCCGCACGCGCGCGGTGCGCTTCACGCCGGCGCTGGGCGATCTCGAGGGCAGCCTGGCGGTGGCGCAGAGCGTCACCCTCGAGCTGCCGATCGGAGTCGAGCGCGACGTCACCACGGTCAGCAAGGACGGCGTCATCCAGCGTCCGAACGGCGCCATGGTGTTCCTGGTGAAGGACGCCGCGGCGACGCCGCAGCCCGTGCGCCTGGGGGCTGCCGTCGACGGCCGCTTCGAGGTGCTGGATGGGCTCGGCGACGGCGACCTCGTGGTGATCAGGGGCAATGAGCGCCTGCGGCCCGGCCAGCCCGTGACCTATCCGGGCGCGCCCGCGGACGCGAACGGTGCCCCGAAGACCGGCGAAGCTCCGCCCGCAGACAGCCAGGGAGAGGGCTGATGACGCTCGCGGAGCCGATGTCTCCAGCTAACCGCATCCCCCTCCAGACGAGGACTCGTTCTTCACTGACGGCTCCCAAGTCAACGGGCAAGTCAACGGGGTGGACGCTCCACAGATGAACCTGATCAAGATTGCCATCGAGCGTCCGATCGCCGTCATCGCGGCGGTGCTCATGGCCGTTCTGTTCGGCCTGGTGGCGCTCACCACCATTCCGATCCAGCTCACGCCCGACGTCCGAAAGCCTGTCATCACCATCGAGACCCGCTGGCCGGGTGCCGCCCCCGCCGAGGTCGAGCGCGAGATCATCAACGAGCAGGAGGAGGTGCTGCGCGGCCTGCAGGGCGTGGAGAAGATGACCTCGCGCTCCCAGGACGGCCAGGGCGACATCACGCTGGAATTCCAGATTGGCCAGGACATGGACCGGGCGCTTCTCCTGGTCGCCAACCGCCTGGACCGCGTCTCCAGCTATCCCGACGAGGCCGACGAGCCGACCCTCGACACCTCGGGAACCGAGGACAACCCGATCGCCTGGTTCATCGTCACCCGCGAGGCGGGCAACGAGCAGCCGATCCACACCTTTCGCGACTATATCGAGGACACGGTGCAGGACCGCCTCGAGCGCGTGTCCGGCGTTTCCAAGGTCAACGTCTATGGCGGCAGCGAGCGCGAGCTGCAGGTCACCGTCGATCCCGAGCGCATGGCGCGCTACCGCCTGACCATCCCCGAGGTGGTCGACGCGCTGCAGTCCGCCAACATCTCGACCACCGCGGGCGACGTCGAGGAGGGCAAGCGCCGCTATATCGTGCGCACCGAAGGCGAGTTCGTCGAGCCCGCGCAGATCGAGCAGGTGGTGATCAGGAGCCTGCAGGACGACGATTCGGGCCGGCTCGGCCGGGTGACGGTCGGCGACATCGCGTCGGTCGCCTTCGCCTACAAGGAGCCCGGCGCCAATATCCGCATCCTGGGCTCGCCGGCGATGGCGGTGAATGCCCAGCGCGAGACCGGCGCCAACGTGATCGACACCATGGAGGCGATCAAGGAGGCGATCGCCGAGCTCGAAGCGGGGCCGCTGCCGCGCGCGGGCCTCACCATCCGTCAGGTCTACGACGAGACCGTCTATATCGACAGCGCCATCAGCCTGGTGAACCAGAACATCCTGGTGGGCGGGGCGCTTGCCGCCTTCATGCTGCTGCTGTTCCTGCGCTCCGGCTATGCCACCCTGATCGTGTCGATCGCGATCCCGGTCTCGGTGGTCGCCTCCTTCGTCGCCATGGCGGCCATGGGCCGCTCGCTCAACGTGATCTCGCTCGCCGGGATCGCCTTTGCCGTCGGCATGGTGGTGGATGCGGCGATCGTCGTTCTCGAAAACATCTACCGCCTTCGCCAGACCGGCATGGCGCCGCCCGATGCCGCCTATCAGGGGGCGAGCCAGGTCTGGGGCGCCATCCTGGTGTCGGCGCTGACCACGGTCATGGTGTTCATCCCGATCCTCACCATGGAGCTCGAGGTCGGCCAGCTGTTCCGCGACATCGCGGTCGCGATCTCGGTCGCCGTGCTGCTCTCCCTGCTGGTGGCGATGACCGTGATCCCGGCGCTCTCCAAGCGGCTGCTCACCAACGTCAGGCCGATGGGCGACAGCATCCGCCTGCCGGTCGTCGACGATTTCGCCGGCGCCTTCGCCGCCGGTGTCATGGGCTTCACCCGCTCCGTGGTGCACAGCCGGGCGCTGGCCTTCGCGGTCGCGTCCGTGGTCACGGTGGTCGCGATCGCCGGCGCCTGGGTCATGCTGCCCAAGCTCGAATATCTGCCCGACGGCAACCGCAATCTGGTGTTCGGCGTGATCATCCCGCCGCCCGGCTACAATCTCGCCACCAAGACCGAGATCGCGCGCACCGTGGAGGAGGCCTCGAAGCCGCTCTGGTCCTCGGAAACCGGGGTCGAGCCCGAGCCCGGCGGACCGCCCAAGATCCGCGATTTCTTCTTCGTCTCGGCACGCGGCTTCATCTTCCTCGGCGCCCAGGCCGAGCAGGAGCAGCGGGCGGGCGAGCTGATCGAGCCGTTGTCCAAGCCGGTGTTCGCCGAGCCCGGCACCTTCGGCTTCATCACCCAGCCCTCGATGTTCGGGCGCGGCATCGGCGGCGGGCGCACCGTCGACCTCGACATCTCCGGCCCCGACCTCGCCCAAGTCCTGGGCGTCGCCCTGAAAGCCGCCGGCCTGGTGAGCGGCGTGCTGCCGCGCGAGGACGGCAACCAGCTCAGGCCGAAGCCCGGGCTTGAGCTCGGCGCGCCCGAGGTCCGCCTGATCCCGGATCGCGTGCGCCTGGCCGATGCCGGCGTCTCCGCGAGAACGCTCGCCACCACGGTCGACGCCTTCAATGACGGCCTGCGCGTCGCCGAGATCACGGTCGACGGCAGCCGCATCGATCTCACTTTGCTCGGCCCCAAGCCCGAGGGCGAGCGCACCCAGTCGATCGCCGCCCTGCCGGTGGTCACCAGCTCCGGCCAGATCCTGCCGGCCAGCAGCCTCGCCGACATCCAGGTGACCGAGGGGCCGAACGAGATCCTGCATCTGGAGCGCGAGCGCACCGTCACCCTCGAGATCCGGCCCGCGAACCACATGCCGCTGGAATCGGCGCTCGACACCCTCGAGGAGAACGTGGTCCAGAAGCTGCGCGCCGATGGCCTGCCTGATGGCGTCAAGGTCAACCTCGCCGGCACCGCCGACGAGCTCACCCAGACCTGGGATGCGATGGTGGTCAACCTGGCCCTCGCCGTGGTCATCGTCTATCTGGTGATGGCGGTGCTGTTCGAGAGCTTCATGTATCCCCTGATCATTCTGATCTCGGTGCCGGTGGCGGCGGCCGGCGGCGTCGGCGGCCTCGCCCTGCTCAATCTCTACCAGTACCAGGCCCTCGACATGCTGACCCTGCTGGGCTTCGTCATCCTGGTCGGCATCGTGGTCAACAACGCCATCCTCCTGGTGCACCAGACCCTCTATCACGTGCGCGAGGACGGCATGCCGGCGGACGACGCCATCCAGGAGGCCACCAGGAACCGTCTGCGCCCGATCTTCATGAGCACGCTGACCTCGGTGTTCGGCATGCTGCCGCTGGTGGTCTTTCCCGGCGCCGGCTCGGAGCTGTATCGCGGCCTCGGCTCGGTGGTGATCGGCGGGCTCTCGCTCTCGGCGATCCTGACCCTGCTGCTCATCCCGCCGATGCTCAGCCTGTTCATGAGCCGGCAGCCGGCGAGCGCACGCGAAACCGAAGCGGCAGCAGCGCCTGCCGAATAGCAACACGCGGGCGATGATCGACAGAGGAGACTGTTCAACACATGGATGATGTGGCTTTCTCCGGCTGTTAGCGGGGTTCGGGAGATCGTGCGCCTCGCCGATCCGCCGAGCCAAGGAAACCGACTCGACAGGGGGAACCTCATCGTGACCGACCGCATCCACGCACCCGCCGTCCATCCCGGCCGTGCGCTCAAGCTCGCCGCCTTCGCCGCCTCGGCCCTGCTGCTCAGCGGCTGCGCCTACTGGCCGGCCGCCGGCAACAACGGCGCCTTCTACACCAACGTCACCCGGCCGATCGCCGTGCTCGACAAGCAGGCGCTGGCCACGCGCACCGGCGAAGCCTGCTCGACCGGCATTCTCGGCCTCTACACAGCCGGCAATTCCAGCATCAACACCGCCAAGGCGAAGGCCGGAATCACCGAGATCCACACGGTCGAAGAGCGCTTCACCCACTATCTGGCCGGCGCCTACACCAAATATTGCACGATCGTCAGCGGCACCTGAGGGCACCGCCCGGTCGCGGCGTTGAAAAGGGCGAGACATTAACCGGATCGTGACGATTTCCGCGTAGCTTCATTCGTGAAGAAGACGAGGAAACGCCATGCGCTCGGGTGTCGCCGTCACCGTCGGCATCGCCCTGCTGATGCTGGTCCCGGTCTGCCTGCCGGGGCCAGCATCAGCCTCCGACAGCTATGCCGCGGTCAAGCGCGCCCTGTTCGAGCAGGTGTTCGCCGAGGACCGCCGGACGCTCTATTGCGGCTGCCCCTTCGATGCCGAACGCAAGCCGGATCTCGCGGCCTGCGGCTATGTCAGCCCGAGCGGCGGCGTGCGCGCAGGGCGGGTCGAGGTCGACCACGTTGTGCCCGCCTCCTGGATCGGGGCCGGCCGCCCCTGCTGGCAGGAAAAACTCTGCCGCGATGCGCAAGGCCGCGCCTTCAAGGGGCGAAAATGCTGCCTCGCCATCGACCCCGCTTTCCGCGCAGCCTACCAGGATCTGCACAATCTCCGGCCGACGATCGGCGAGGTCAACGAGCGCCGGAGCAACTACCGCTTCGGCCTGATCGACGGCGAAGCCCGCGACTTCGGCGCCTGCGACATCGAGATCGACGGGACAAGCCGGCGCGCCGAGCCCCGCCCCGAGATCCGCGGCGACGTCGCGCGGATCAGCCTCTACATGGAGGCCGTGCACGGTGTGCGTCTCAGCGCCGGCCAGCGCCGGCTGTTCCAGGCCTGGCATCGTGCCGACCCGCCCGACGCCGCGGAAATCCGGCGCCATGACGCCATCGAGCGCGTGCAGGGCCGGACCAACCCCTGGATCGCCCGTCCGGCATCGATGTAGCGCATATCCCGGCCCGAGCCCCAGGGCCGCAGCGAGGACCGATCCCCCCGATCCGCGCGGACGCTTCCGCAACCCGGCCGGCTCCGGTTAGCATGGACCCACAAGAACAAGGGGAAGCAGCCATGCAAAAAACCATCGTCACCTGTGCCGTCACCGGCAGCCTGACCAGGCCCGACCAGAGCCCCTACATCCCGATCACCCCCGAGCAGATCGCCTGCGCCGCGATCGACGCCGCCAAAGCCGGTGCCGCCGTCGCTCATATCCACGTGCGCGATCCCGAGACCGGCCGCCCGAGCATGGCGTTCGAGCTCTATGACGAGGTGGTCGACCGCATCCGCGCGTCCGACACCGACCTCGTCATCAACCTCACCACCGGCCCCGGCGGCCGCTTCGTGCCCAGCGACGACGACCCGAAGGTGCCTGCCCCGGCCACCAACCTGCAGCCCGCAGCCGTCCGGGTCGACCATGTCATCAGGCTCAAGCCCGAGATCTGCACCCTCGACCTCAACACCATGTGGTTCGGCGAAGGCGTGGTCATGAACACCCCGAAGATGGCCTCAGCGATGGCGAAGCTGATCTACGAGGCCGGCGTTCTCCCGGAACTCGAGGTGTTCGACACCGGCGACATCCGTCTCGCCAAGGATTTTCTGAAAGACGGCACCCTGAAGAGCCCCGCCCTCTTCCAGATGGTCATGGGCATTCGCTACGGCTATGCCGGCGACATGGAGACCCTGGTCTACGCCAGGAACCAGCTGCCGGCGGACGCCAACTGGGCGGCCATGGGCATCAGCCGCATGTCGCTCCCGACCGTGGCTATGGCCTCGATCCTCGGCGGCCATGTGCGCGTCGGCCTGGAGGACAATCTCTACATCAAGAAGGGCGAGCTCGCGACCTCCAACGCCGCCCTGGTCGAGCGCGCCGTCCAGATCCTCGATCTGCTAGGAGCAGAACCCGCTACCCCGGCCGAGGCGCGCGAGATCTTGGGACTGCGCACGCCCTGACCGGCGCCAAAGAAAAGGGGCGCCGAAGCGCCCCTCTCCCCGCAACAGACGGTCGCGTCAGCCGGGTGCCGCGCCCTGGGTGCTGGTGTAGATGGCGTAGATCGACTGGCTGCCCGCCATGAACAGGCGGTTGCGCTTCGGCCCGCCGAAGCAGATATTGCCGCAGATCTCGGGGATGCGAATCCGGCCGACCAGCTTGCCGTCGGGATTCCAAACGGTGACGCCGCTATAGCCGACATTGCGCCCGGCATTGCTCGAGATCCAGACGAAGCCGTCGACGTCGCAGCGAATACCGTCCGGGCCGCATTTGACGCCGTCGATCACGCAGTCGGTGAACAGCCGGTGATTCGAGGTGGTGCCGTCGTCGGCGACGTCCATGACGAACACATTGCCTTCGCCGCCCGGCCCCTGGTCGCCCGGTCCCTTGCCGGTGCTGCAGATATAGAGCTGCTTGTAGTCCGGCGAGAAGCAAAGGCCGTTCGGGTCCGGCACCTGCTCTTCGGTGGCGATCACGCTGAGCTGGCCGTCCGGAGACAGCCGGTAGCTCTGGGTCGGCAGCTCGCGCTTCCAGTCGCCGATCCCGGCCGGCTGGCCGAGCTTCGGGTTGAGATTGCCGGACGCATTGCTCGGCCCGCCCGGCGCGTCGGGGGCACCCTCGTAGAGCTGGCCGCCATAGGGCGGATCGGTGAACCAGTAGCTGCCGTCCGGATGCGGCACCACGTCGTTCGGCGAGTTCAGCCGCTTGCCTTCGAAATTGTCGGCGAGCACGGTCACCGAGCCGTCGAGCTCGTAGCGCACCACCCGGCGCATCAGATGCTCGCAGGACATCTGCCGGCCCTGGAAGTCGAAGCTGTTGCCGTTCGAGTTGTTGGAGGGATAGCGGAACACGCTGACATGGCCGTCATCCTCGAGCCAGCGCATCTGCCGGTTGTTCGGGATGTCGCTCCACACCAGATAGCGGCCCTGCGCGTTCCAGGCCGGCCCCTCGGCCCAGAGTGCTCCGGTCCACAAGCGCTGAATCGCGCTGTTGACCTGCACCCTGCCCCCGAAGGACGGGTCGACCACCAGCACGTCGGGGTCGGTGAAGTAGGTGGTGGGCGCGCCGTTCGGACCGAAGTCGCGCGGCGGGCTGGTGACCGTGCTCGGCGGTGCGACCGGGCCCGCATCCTGGGCTAGGGCCGCCTTGGCCCCGACCGCCAGGGCGCCGGCGCTGACGCCTGCAACGCCCACTTTTCCGAGGAAACCACGCCGATCGAGGTGGCTTTCCGCCCTCGCATGGTCCCCCTCGGATTCCTGCCGAATAGTGCCGTCGCGCTTGTGCACGCTGGACATGATCATTTCCTCCCTGGTTGAACGACCGCCATCTTGCCTTCGCAGATGGCTTTGTTGCGTCTGCGTCGCCCGCCACGATGCCCGAAACACACCAGGCAGCGATCGCGTCTTCCTGCTAGCATTTTGACCCAAAGTTAGTTCGGAACCCCGCAAATTCCGCCGAAAGCGTTTGTGGTCATCCTTTGTATCGCGCCATCATTACAGTACGTTAGCCAACAAGTGTTATCAAGCTCCCGCATGGCGGCAAACAGCCGGCAATTCAGCCCGTCCCTGCTCCCGTGTCAGCCACCGCCGTCCTCAGCCCCGGCATCCGCTGCGACCCAGGCGACGACATCCGGACGGCCGCCCGCCGGATCGGCGACGGCCATGACCGCGTCCACGTCCTCAACCCCACCGGCGACAAGATCGGCCCGATCCGCCTTCTCGAAATCTGCGCCAAGGTCTGCTCGGGCGGCCCCAAACGCAACCGCCCCTCATGGCCGCCAGCCAGCCCGTCTACGTCGTCCACGTAGAATCCACCGGCGCCCACACAACGTGAGTGCGAGCCGCGCAGGCTTGACTTTGGGCCTGTGACTGAATGACGAAGCCAGTGTTTCCCTTGGGAAGGCGCGGGCCTTTGACATCTCCTTAGTTTTCAGATGAGTCACGCCTTGAATCTTGCATTCGAAAATCTCTTTGTGGGTTAAATTATATATCTATATGCTACTATAAGTTTTACAACAAATGGCTGTATATGTGATGCTACCCGAGATAAAGAAAGCCTATCAGAGCCCGTTTTAAAAGAAGTTGAGCGAAAACAGCCAGTTATGGCATCCGAATTCTGCCAGGAACGACGGAGCCATGACCGATGTGGACTGCTTTCGCTCGAACGCACTATGAGCGTTTGAACGCTCGCTATGCAAGCGACGTCACCGATGACGAGTATGGCTTGATCGAGCCCCTGTTGCCGCCGGCGAGACATGGTGGTCGGCGACGGACGACGGATCTGCGCGAGGTCTTGAACGCGATCCTTTATCTCGTGAGGACTGGATGCCAGTGGCGCTTGCTGCCGAAAGACTTTCCACCATGGAGCACGGTCTATGGCTATTTCCGGCGCTTCTGGCAGGAAGGGATATGGCATCGCATCTGGATGATCCTCTTGATGCAGGCGCGCGAGCAGGACGGCAAGGAGGCGTCACCGACGGCAGGCGTTGTCGACAGCCAGAGCGTGAAAACCACAGAAGCTGGCGGATTGCGCGGCTATGACGCCGGAAAAAGATCAATGGCAGAAAGCGCCATCTGGTCACCGACACCATCGGCTTGCCCTCAATCTGGCGGTGCATGCGGCCAACATCCAAGACCGTGATGGGCTGGCCTTGGCCTGCCGCTGGATCAAGCGGCAGTTTCCTTGGCTGCACTGTCTTTTCGCCGATGCCGGCTATCAGGGACCTATCGCCGCGAACAACGCAGCCGGCGCCAGGCTCCGGCTCGAGATTGTCAAAAGGCCACCGCACGCCGAAGGGTTCGAAGTGATCCCAAAACGCTGGGTGATCGAGCGCACCTTCGGCTGGCTTGGTCGCAACCGCCGTCTCGCCAAAGATTTCGAACGGCTGATCGAACATTCCAAAGCCATCGCCGTCGTCGCCATCATCCAGCTTCTCGCCAGGCGATTGGCAAACCCATGAAATCGCCAGAAAACTTCAAAAACGGGCTCTCAGAGTGGGCGCCTGATGCTACTCCTTGGGGCAGGCGCCTCGGTGGGATCGCGAGACTCGAATAATCGCGCCATGCCTATGGGCAGTGAGCTTGCACAGGAACTCGCCAGCCTCAAAGGTTGGACCTATGATGGTGAAGCTCTGAGCACCGTCTACTCAGCAATCAAAGCCACTGACGCTTCAATATTGCACGCGCATCTGAAAGGACGAATGACAAACACAAGACCATCCCCCGAACTCCATGCACTTGCATCATTTTCGTGGTCAAGGATTTTCACACTAAATATCGATGACTGCACGGAAACAGCGCTACGTAAATCTGGAAAACAAAAAGTTGAGATCTTTGCTCGAAATTCCCCACTCGAGGAAATTGATCCGATATTCGAGACTGTTCAGCTTATTAAATTGAATGGGTCTGCAGATCGAATAGAAGACGGCTTTATATTTTCGCCTCAGGAATACGGTGAAGGATCAAACCGCCTTCCAATCTGGTATCGTGAGCTTGGCCAAAACCATAGCAATTATACATTTGTCTTCATCGGCAGCAAACTAAACGAGCCACTCTTTCAACACGCCATGGCGGAGAAACGTCTTATTGACAAAAGGCAACCGCTTCGTGGATATGTAATAACCCCTTCAGCGAGCGATATCGACAAACAGCACCTCAGTAACCTTAACCTTATTCATGTCCCTGGTACACTAGGAGATTTCGTCGCTTGGCTTAGTCTCGAAATGCCAAGACGCCCTACCAGTTGGGAACTCGCAACGGCAAGGCGTCCAGAATTTCGCAACATTCCCAAAGAACTAACCCAACGCCAGATGCGTGCACTACACAGTGTCACAGTCGTCAGCGCCAGCACTCTCCCACAATCAAAACCTGAGATTGGTGCTGGAGCAATTCGAGATTTCTATAAGGGATTTAAACCGCGCTGGTTGGACATCCTTGATGGTGTTCCAGCTGAACTTTCTTTCATTGCCGATTTTTCTAAAATGATTGACGAAAAGAATGAATGTAAGAAGTGTATAGTTTTAGTCGGCCCTGCGGGGTCGGGTAAATCTACCGCTCTGATGGCCGCTGCACTGCATCTCAGCAGGACTTCGAACGCACCCGTCTACTTTTTGAGAGAGGCAGTAAACGATATCAAAGAGATCGCCTTTACATTGGAGCAGGTAAATTCTTCAAGATTTTACTTGTTCATTGACAAGATCGAACCTATGCGTTTCGAAATAGAAGAATTACTCGCAAGTTCGCATACAAAGCATATTTGCATTGTGGCTTCTGAAAGGCTTAATATTTGGAACAGGCGAGTTAGATCGACCATAGAGCCATTCATCAGAGAGACGTTTACAATCGAAAAGATCGGGAGACCGGATGTCAAACTGATACTCGAAAAGCTTGAAAGATTTGGCCCTTGGACGCGCCTGCAGCAAATGACGCCGGCACAGCGCATTGCGGAGGTTTACAATAAAGCCGACAGGCAATTACTCATAGGACTGATGGAGGCAACAACAGGCCTTGGATTCACTCAAATTATTGATAAAGATTTCAAGAGCGTAGGAGATGACCGGCATAAAAATTTTCTTATTATAGTTGGCCTCGCAAGCATTCATAGATCAACTCTAAGTTCTAACATCGTCGGTACTGCTTTGTCCAATCTAGGGATTGAAGAAGATCTCAATGTCTTGGCTCAGGAGACAGAAGGTATTGTCGTCAAGAATGGGAAAAAATGTTCGGCGCGACATCCACTCTATGTTAGGGAGCTATTCGAAAAAATTGTTCCTACAACGATGATAAGAGATTGCCTTATTGCAGTCCTAGAAGCTTTCTCTGATTACGAGGCGCCAGTAATCAAGCACATTGGCAAAGCAGATGGCGTTGTTTTCAAATCAATCTTCAATCATCGATTTATAAGAGAAATGATGCGTGGAGACGAAGAAAAAGTTCGATCTGTATATGAAGCTTTCGAGACAAGATTTCATGTCGACGGCCTGTATTGGCTCCAGTATGGTCTTGCTCTGCGCGCCTTTGGTAAGCAAGTTGAATCTATGGAAAAGCTAAAGACGGCTCGTGAAGCTTTTGCCTCCCCGCAAATTGAACATGCCTACGCACAGCAACTTATGATCATCGCTTCGTCATCGGCGACTTGGAATGACGCGGAGCCGTTGCTCAAAGAAGCAGTTGATATGCTAAACGAATTGAAACGTGTGGCAGGCTCCGCTGATACATATCCCATAGTCACACTTGCTGAGGGACATATCTCTGTCATGAAAAACTTTTTTGGTGTCGAAGGCTCTCAACAAATTGCTCAGCAATATGCCAACCGACTTCTTGCAGAGCATAAGAATCGTCCTGATTCCCGTTTGGAGGAAGCTGCGAGAAAAGTGACAACTTTCGCAACCACCGGCAGTTGGACAGAGTCATACGGTCCAGGATACCTTGACTACGATTGACCCCCCCCCTCATGCGATACCCGTCAGAACCGCCAGCTTGGCTCGAATCTCGACGAGAACGACAAGCGACACCGCTTGGCCGATGAGGCGGGCTATCGTGTCGATGCTGCGCGCATAGCTGGTCAGGACCTAGCCTCGGACCATCGGCCTTCGGGCGGCACGATACTGGACGCGAAGGGGCGGACGCGGCTGGCGATCGGGCGGACGATGGCAAACCTGCTGGCTTCGAGGAACGCCGCCAGCGGGATTGCCCCGCACAGGTGGATGCAATCGGAGGCGGCAAACCTCCCAGCCAGTCTCAGGCAAGTCGAGGCAGGCGCGCCTCGCGCCCGCATCAGAGTTCGAGCATGCCCTGGTCGACGAGGTCCTGGAGCATGCTGTCGATGTCGGCGGCGAGCTGGGCGGGGTCGGCGGAGAAGGCTTGGGCGAGTTCGTCGACGATCGCGGCGACCGACGTGCGGCCGTTGCAGCGCTTCAGCACCTCGATCGCGATATCGTCCGGCCTGACCACGCGCGCCGGCACGGATACCGTCCAGGCATTTTCGGCAGGATCGAAGCGCAGTTCCACGCCCTGCTGCAGGCTGGGAATGGCGCTTTCGGCAGTTTCCGTTCGGCTAGTCATCGCGGCTCCGGTCGGACGTCAACCAACAGGGCCAGGAGAATAGGCCAGGATCTGCCGAAAAATCTAGTCAGATATATACTCTTGGTTGATATTTTTAACGTTTAGCCATCATAAATACGGGTCAAACGCCGAAAATTTCAATCAATGGGGCGAATGCTCACGCCCCCGGCGTCGGTCCGACGGGCTGCGTCATCTCGAACACGGCGCCCTCGGTGTCCACCGCCCTGATCTCCAGCGCCCCCGGCCGATCCGGCACGAAGGAAAAGCGCACCGACGGGTTCTCGCTCAAGGAGATGTCGCCCTCGACCGTCATGATGGTCTTGCCGCCGTAGCGCACGTCGATGCTCTCGACGAAATGCGGCGGCACCCAGTTGCGCGTCACCTGGTCGATCTGCAGGCCGGAATAGTTGGGGTGGCTGATCATCAACTGCACCTGGTTGGGCTCGCCCGGCGTGAACGGCGTGATTTCCTTGACCTTCATCTTGCCCATGCGCGACATCGCCACCTCGTGATCCTTCAGCGCCGGCGCCGAGCACCCGCCGGACGCCTTGACGAAGGCCGTCGCCATGTAGAGCGCGCCGTCATTGGTCTCCGCGACCGCGCGCACATGGGTGTATTCGTTCACCCTGACGCGGGTCGCGATGGTCGCGACCCCGCTTTCCGGCGTCAGGTGAAACACGCCGGCGACCGGCGCCGGGTTCTGGTCGATCACCAGGTGAATGGTGCGGATATAGCGATCCACCGTCTGCGGCATATCGGCCGTCACCTTGATCGGCACGATCGCCGCGTCCTCGGCCCGCTCCGGCGCCTGCAGGCGAATGACGCCGGCTCCGTCGCGGATGTCGCGGTCGTCGAACAGCGCGGCGCGGATGTCCGGCCAGGCATCGTCCGCCGCCATCGCCTGTCCGGCGGACAGGGCCAGAAGCACCATCATCGCCATCGCGAGCCCGACGATCGAACTGTTGTTCCTCATGCGCGGCCAGCCCATCATCCACCTCCCCAACCTTCACCCGGCAAGTGCGCCTCCCAGCGATGGGCGGCATTGCTGGTTGAATTTAGTTCAAATTGCCGGAATTGCCAACAAAACCGCCCGCCCGGCCGCCGGCTGACCCGGGCGACGCCGCGAAACATCAGGGCGGCCACGCACCGTCGGCAGGCGCCGTCATCGCGATCATCGCGCCACATATCAATTGAAATATTTTGACAATCAATCAACTTAAAGATGTAAAATTCTTCCTTGGGATAAGCATCAGCAGTAGCATTTGCCTTTTTCGGAGAGGTCTTTGCGTTTGAGAACCCCGCTCCTGGCCCTGTTCCTGATCGCCGGCCTTCTGTCTCCCGCCGTCGCGGCCGAGCGTGCGCCGCTGATCGTGGGATGGATCGACATTCCCCCGCTCTTTCATCGCGGACCGGACGGGGAGCCCGACGGCTTCTCGCGCGAGCTGATCGGACGGCTCGGCGAGATCGCGGGCTTCGAGGTTCTGTACAAGCGCTTCCTCTCCCTGCAGGCGACCCTGGAGGCCCAGCGCAGCGGCAGCTCCGAAGCCCTGCCGGGCGTCGTCGGGCTGCCGGATCTGGAAGCGACCAACCTGTTCTCGGTGCCGGTCGGCAGAACCCGCGTGCGCCTGTTCGTCCGGGTGGAGGACACGCAGGACGCCAGCATGACCGCGCCGGAGGGCCGGAGGATCGGCATCGTGCCGCCGGTGAGCGGCTCCGGGCCGTCGCCTCTTCTCGAGCGCAATATCGCCCTGCCGCAGCCGTCGACCGGCACCGCCCTGCTCAAGCTTCTGTCCGGCGATCTCGACGGCGTGCTGCTGCCTGAGGAGATGATATGGGGCGAGGCCCACACCGCCGGCCTCGATCACCGGGTGGCGGCCGCGGGCGCGCCGATCAGCGAGCTGGACCGCGTGGTCGCGCTTCACCGGGATCGCGCCGAGCTGCTGGAACCGCTCAACGCCGCGATCGCCGAGCTGGAAGCCAGCGGCGAGCTTGCCGACATGCGCCGGCGCTGGTTTCTCGACCCGCCCCCGCCGGCGCCCGACATTCTCACCGTCGGCGTGCTGCCGATGCCGCCGCATACCATCGTGCGGCAGGACGGCGGCTTCACCGGCTATTCGGTGGAGACCCTGCGTGATCTGGCCGGGCTCACCGGGCTCAAGCTGGACTTTCGCACGATAACCGCTGAAGAGTTCGGCGCGGGGCCCACTCCAGGCGGCTTCGACATGATGACGCCGGCGGCGATCAGCGACGACCGCCGGCGCACCATGGACTTCACGCTGCCGATCCAGCGCGCGCCCTTTTCGATCTTCGTCCGCTCGGACGAGGCAGCGCGCATCGCCGACCTGAACGACCTCGTCGGTCGCCCCGTCGGCGTGGACCGGGTCGACCTCGCGCGCTACCTGGCCGAGGAGCATGGCAGGCTCGACCTGACCATCCTCGATGGCCCGGACGCCCTGGTGCAGGCGCTGCTGGAGCGGCGCGTCGACGCCATCCTCTACCCCACCCGCACCATCCGCGAGATAATCGCTCGGGGCGACCTCGACGCGCGCATCGACGAGGTCAGGCCGCCCTTCTTCGTCAGCGAGCGCGCGCCTGCGCTGCGCTTCGGCCTCGGCAATGTGCGCGAGCGCCTGAATGCCGTGATCCCCGGCTATCTGGTCTCCGAGCGCCACGAGGCCCTGGCCGCCGAATGGCTGGATGCCGGGCGCAACCTGTTCTGGACGGAAGCGCGCGTCAGAACCCTCATCCTGATCTGCGCGGGCGTGGTCCTCCTGCTTGCCGGCCTCCTGGTCTTTTCGCTGCTGCATCGGCGCCATCACGTCGCCCGCGAACGCCAGCGCTTCGCCGCCGAGATCGTCAGCCACCTCCCGGTCGGCGTTCTGCTCATCTCGCCCGAGGGAACGATCGACTTCATGAATCTCGCAAGCGACGGCCAGACGCCGCGCCAACACCCGCTCTTTCGTACGGGCCAGGATTTCCGGTCGACGGTGCGCCAGATGATCGACGAAGGCTGGGTCGACACCGAGGGCAGGAGCGAGGCGGCGATGATCGAGATCATGACCGAGGAAGCGTTCCAGGACGGCAAGGTCCGGGAAATCCGCTTTACCGATGGCAAGATCTTCCGGCGCACCAGCAAGCTGCTGGAATCCGGATCGACCCTCATCGTCCGGGAGGATGTCACCGACTATCGCAATCAGCTGCTGCAGATCGAACGGCTGAACGCGGATCTCGAGCAGCAGATCCGGCGCACCGAGATCGCCAATGACGAGCTGCGCGCCTTTGCCTACGCCACCTCGCACGATCTGAAGGCGCCGAGCAACACCCTGGTGATGGCGGTGGAGGCCCTCGCCGAGATCCCGGCGATCATGCAGGCCTCCGAGAGCGCCGATCTGATCGGCGTGCTCCGGCGCACCACCAACGGCATGCGCGCCCTGATCGACGACATCCTCACCTACACCAACGCCATCGGCAGCGACCCCGTGCACGAGCCGGTCGACCTGAACGCCGTGGCCGCCGACGTCCTGGAAGCGCTCGGCGCCGACATTGCGGCGAGTGCGGCGGAGATCAGGCTGGGCCCCCTTCCGACCGTCGACGCCAACCCCACCCAGATGCATCAGCTCCTGCAGAACCTGATCGGCAACGCCGTCAAGTTCCGCGCCGAAGGCCGCGCCCCGGTGATCGACATCGCGCCCGCCGGCGCCCCGCCCGGCTGCGTCGGCTTCAAGGTCAGGGACAACGGCATCGGCATCGCCAGGGAGCACCGCGAAAAAGTCTTCCAGCTGTTCTCCCGCCTCAACCGCAAGAGCCTCTATCAGGGCGTCGGCCTCGGGCTCGCCATCTGCCAGCGCATCGCCCTCAACCACCAGGGGCGCATCGAGCTTGCCTCCGAGCCCGGCCAGGGCGCCTGCTTCACCGTCATTCTCAAGGAAAGAGCCGATGATTCCCCATCTCATGCTGATTGACGACAATGAAGACGACCAGATGTTCTACAAGCGCATCATCGACCGATCCGCTCTGGTCGAGCATTTTCATCCGTTCATGCTGGCCGCCGACGCCCTCGCCTTCCTGCGCCTGCCGGACCGCCCCGCGATCGACGCCATCCTCCTCGACATCAACATGCCGGGCCTGGACGGCTTCCAGTTCCTGGACACCGCGATCGCCGAGTTCGGTGAGCATTTTGCCAAGGTCGCCGTCATCATGCTCACCACCTCCCTGCTCGACCGCGACAAGCAGCGCGCCCGCCAATACGCCGTGGTCAGGGACTACATCACCAAGCCCCTGATGCAGGAGCACCTGAAGAAGATTGACGGAATTCTGCAGGGAGACGACCAAGCCTGACCAGCGCCCGAGCGTTGGAGCAGTTCCCGGACAGGTGTGATCGAGATGATCGCCGCATGTCCTAGTCGACCAGGTGATCTTGCCTGATCAAGGCATGGTCTCGGCAAGGGGGGGCTGCCCTCACGCCGGAGGACGAAAACAGCTCCGAACCTCCACGCCAGGCAGCCGAATGAACGCGCTAAGCTGCGCCGCCTTTTCGGCCCCCTCGGGGTGCCCCTGGTGTAACGAGGCCGAAGGCTACGTTAACCGTTTGATAAGTGCGGAAATGCTATCAGTCCCGTACCGGCTCGGATCGGTATGCCTGTTAGGGGATGACTGATGGAAAGAAGATGCTGGATTGCTCTGGTCGCTGGCCTGTCGATGGCAACGCTCCTGCCGAACATGGCTTCCGCCAAGGAGGACGCGCCGCTGACCGTGGATGGCGCCACCACCGTCTCGGCGGTCGAGGCGAAGGACCTGTTCGATCAGGGTGCCCTGTTCATTGATCCCCGCGGCGATGCCGATTTCGAGGCGGGACGCATTCCGGGTGCCGTGCACCTGCCTTTGAGTGGCGGGCTCAGCGAAGCCAGCCTGTCCGAGGTCGCGAAGAAGGACGAAACCCTGGTTTTCTACTGCAACGGGGTCAAATGTGGCGTCTCGTCGAAGGCCTGTGCCAAAGCGGTCGCCTGGGGCTTCACGGACGTGCGCTATTTCCGCGAGGGCTTCCCCGGCTGGGAGGCGGCGGGATACCCGGTCGAGTAACGGCTCGTTCTGGAAGGCGCCCTTGTCTGCAGGTTTTGAAGAGATGAGCCGATGCTGTTGAAGACACGTATCATTCTCGGCGTCATGGCCGGCCTTGCGCTGGTGATCGTCGGGCTGGTCGCCGGCCGTCTTTATTCGGACGGCCAGAGCGAAAGCCGCTACGAAACGCTCGCCATCAACAATCAGGGCGTCCTCTGGCAGAAGATCATCGACGGGCAGATCCAGGCTATCGAAGCCGGGATCTCAGGCCTGACACGCAACCGCGAGGCTCTGCAGGGGCTGGCCCAAGAAGATGACACTATGTTGGGCGAAGCGGTCAAAGGCGTGTTCAATCGCATGAGCACGCAGAAGATCATTTCCAGGCTTCATCTCGCGGACCTGACGGGGACGCTGGTCTACAGTTCGACGGGCGATCTTTCGGCGACGAGCCCCTTGGCTCGAGTTGCACTTGATCGCGGCGAAGTCGTCAGCGGCGTTCTCGAGGATGTCGATGGCACCATCCAGGTCGCCGTCGCCACCCCCCTGTTCCACCGCGGGAAACCTGCCGGCGTCGGCCTTTTGATGCGTGACATCAACGCGGCCCTGACCAGTCTCGAACGAAGCATCGAGGCCCATATCGCTATCTTCGACACTTCCGGGCGACGCGTGGCCTCGACCGATCCTTCTTTCTTCGACAAGGGTGTTGCAGCCGGTCCCGTCGTCGATGATCAGCAAGCGCGCGTCCAATTTGACGGCCTGACCTTCACCACGACCCCAACCCCGGTTCTCGACTATGCAGGCCAAGAGCTTGGCACGCTGCTCAGCGCCCGGGACGAGACCGGTCTGATCACGCAGCGACAACGGGGTGACCTTGTCAGCTATGGCCTCACGGCGCTGCTGCTGTGTCTGGTGATCGGCGCCCTCTACCTCTATATCAGCCGCAATTTCAAGGCGCTGGCCGACATCACCGGCGCGCTCGGCCGCCTCGCCGAAGGGGAAACCGTGGACCTCCCCGGCCGCACGCGCAGCGACGAGCTTGGACAGCTGGTCAGGTCGACGGACCGGATCTTCCAGAAAGGCCTGGAAGCGACCCGTCTGCGCTCCGCCCTGGACGGCTGCGACATGATGATCATGGTCGCCAACCGGCGCGGTGAAATCATCTATCAGAACGATGCGCTGAAGACATATTTCGGTCGGAATCAGCAGGAGATCCAGAAAGCGATTCCGGGCTTCGATGCTAACGAGATCATCGGTTCGTCCATCGATGCGTTCCACCGGGACTCAGGTGGCATTCGTCACGCCCTGGAACATTTGACGGACAGGCGCCGCTTCGTCATTCAGCTGGGCGGTCGTCGGCTGCGCCTGGCGGTCTCGCCGATCCGCGCAAGGGACGGCTCCTATCTCGGCACCGTCGTCGAATGGGCCGATGCGACCGCCGAGATTGACGTGCAGAGTCAAATCGATCGTGTCGTCGCCGCAGCCAGGAAGGGTAATTTCAAGGATCGCATCTCGACGGCCGAGAAGGGCGCCTACGCCAGCATCGCCGCCGGTGTCAACGCTCTCAATCAACAGATCGAAGCGACGATCGACGACGTGACCGCGGTGCTCGGCGCCATCGCCAACGGACGGCTTGAGCAGCGGATCACCGCCGATTACGAGGGAAAATTCGGCGAGCTCAGGGATCATGTCAACGACACGGCGGAGCGCCTGACCTCGATCGTCACAGGGATCAAGACGACTGCGAAGGAGGTCGCCGCCGCCGCCGCCGAGATCGGCTCCGGGACCGAAGATCTTGCCGGGCGCACAGAACGCGCGGCAGCCAGTCTCGAAGAGACGGCCGCGGCCGCAGAGCAGCTTGCGGCAACCGTCAGGCAAAACGCGGAGAATGCCGGCAAGGCGAGCGAGCTTTCGGAAAGCGCCGACAAGATCGCGGGCCAGGGGGGCGAGGTCGTCAAGAGTGCTGTCCTGGCGATGGCCGGTATCGACCAGTCGGCCGAGAAGATCACGGCGATCATCTCCGTCATCGACGAAATCGCCTTCCAGACCAACCTGCTGGCCTTGAACGCCAGCGTCGAAGCGGCGCGCGCCGGCGAGGCCGGGAAGGGCTTCGCCGTGGTCGCGCAGGAGGTGCGGCAGCTCGCGCAGCGCTCGGCCCAGGCAGCCTCCGACATCAAGGCCTTGATCCAGCACAGCAATCACCAGGTCAAGGACGGCGTGTCGCTGGTAAACCAGGCCGGCGAGGCCCTGACCGAGATCGTCGCCGCGATCGGCGCTGTCGCCAAAATCGTCCGGGACATCTCCGCGGCCTCGCAGGAGCAATCCCTCGGCGTTCAGAACATCAACAGCTCGATCGCCGGCATGGATGACATGACCCAGCAGAACTCGGCGCTGGTCGAACAGAGCTCGGCCTCCGCCCGTACGCTAAGCGATCAGGCCGCCGAGCTGACCGAAGCCATGGCGTTCTTCCATCTGCAAAATTCGCCGGCGGAGACGGAGCCCCCGAAGCGCCGGCGACCGGAAGGTCAATCCACGCGGCTGAAGACCAGGGAAGTCGCCGAAGCGGACTGGGCAGAATTCTGACAAGCAGCCTCCTGGCCTCCCGTTCGAACGCGATCACCCCAGGGTGACGAGGTCCAAGTCAACGCTGAACATCGCATGTTCATTCCCACTCCAACTCCGCATAGGCGGCGCTGACATTGCGGGGGTGGGTCTCGTCGAACAGCGCCCAGTGCGGGCGTTCGCTGGCGAGCGGAAGCGTCGCCACGGCGTCCTCGATCAGACCGCCTTCGGCGATATACGCACGCACGGAATCGCGAAGTGCGCGCAAATAACGCGCTTGTGGTTCAAAAGCGCCCGAAAGCGGGACAATCGACGGTCCATGTCCCGGGACCACGGCTTTCGCCCCCGTGTCGGTCAGCTCCGCTATCACCTCCAGCCATCCGAGCAGGCTGCCGTCGACCACCGGGCAGCGCCCCACGAACAGCAGATCGCCCGCGAACAGCAGCCCGCTCGCCTCGTCCAGGACCGTCAGGTCGTTGTCGGTATGCGCCGTCCGATGCGCCCGAAGGGTCAGCCGGCGCCCGCCGAGATCCAGTTCCAGTGCGTCCTCGACCAGCAGATCCGGCATCACCACCTCGGTGCCTTCAGCCAAATCACCGAGCGTTTCCATGAGGTTATCGAGATAGAAAGGTCCCCGATCGGCGAGCGCCGCCGGCAGATTCCGGTGCCCGACAAAGCTCGGCGCATCATCGAGAAATGCCGCATGCCCGAACAGATGGTCCGGATGGACATGGGTCGCGATCACATAGCGGATCGGCAGGTCCGTCACCGCCCTGATCGCCGCCCTGAGCTCCCGCCCCTGCAGCGCCGAGCTGCCGGTATCGACGACCGCCACCGCCTCCTCGCCGACGATCCACCCGATATTGGCGATATGCCCCTGATTCGCAGGGCTTATGAGCGCATGCACCCCCTCGAACACATGCACCCCATCAGCAATTTCCTTCAGCGAATCAGCAGCTTGCAGGCGCCCCCGAGGCCAAAGCAAGCTGGCCCCGACCCCCAGCATCCCCCACCCTGCCAGACGCAGAAGCCCCCGTCGCTCCGTGCCCACATGCGTCCCAGATCTCTTCATCGTCACCGCCCGTAAACCATTGATTAACCTTCTTATGCTACTACAGCGACATACGCCATCCCATGGGGACAACCGGCCATGGACAGTTCCAGCCACCGTCAGGAAAGCGAGACCTGCTCGCCCCCGAGCCACCACGCATGCCTGGAGGCCAATGGCCCCGTCGATCGGCTGACTCGCCTAGCTGCTGACCTGTTCCAGGTATCCCACGCTGCGATCTACCGCATTGTCGACGGCCACCTCCAGCTGACTTCCCTGACCAACTCCGATGATCGCGAACCCTTCGACATCGAACAATATTGCATGACCCTCACCGACTGCGACGCTCCCCTGATCCTGAACGATATTGGCGGCTGCAAAGGTTCCAACGACGCTCTTCCCGATTCACGCTCCGGCTTCTTTGCCGGCCAGCCGCTGCGCACGCCTGCAGGCCTGCCGTTGGGTGTCCTCTGCATCGCGGACGCCAAGCCGCGACGCGACTTTTCCACGGTGCAGACCGCTACGCTGGACACACTTTCTGGCCTTGCCGCCGATCTGCTTCAGCAGCGCCTGTCCGCCGAAAATCGTCGGCTCAGTTCAGTCCTGTTCGACAGGTTAGGCCACGACCTGCGCACACCGATGAACGGCATCCTCGGCATGGCGGAACTCCTCCTTGCAGGCGAGGATCTGACCGACAACCACCGGCGCCGCATCGAGGTGATCAGACGCTCTGGCGACACCGTCCTCTCAATGCTGGAATCAGCTCTAGACCTTGCCAAGTTCGACACCGGCGAACCCGACTTCGACGTGTCCCCTTTCGATCTCAAGCAGTTGGTACGTAGCGTCATCAGCGAGCTTGAGCGCAAGGAAACGGGCAGAGAGCAGCAATTCCAGCTGACCTTTTGCTCCGAAGACCATCGTGACCTTCTCGGCAGCGCTTCTCAAATTCACAAGCTGCTCTCGCGCTTCTTCGACATCGCGAGCAGACTTGCTGCTGATGGATCTGTGCAGGTGTCGACCATGACCGAGCTGGCCAATTCGGCAATTGTGCAGATCAGTTTGAAAGCAGAGCTCGTCTGTTCTCCGGACCATGAGCTCGAACGGCTCTTGTCCTCATCCATTCAGTCCGTAAGCGCCGCAACCGGGAAACGCGATGAGACCGGTTTACGCATCATCCTGTGTAAAAAGCTTGCAGCAATGCTGGGAGGTAGTGTCGGTATCAAACGGCACTCGGACAACCGGTCGACCCTTTGGTTAACCATTCTCACGAGGACTCGCCCGGGCAATCCTGTGAAGAGCCCTCTCGACGAGCGCTCTTCCAAACCCTCGTCTCTTGAAGTGAAGCCCCGCATGGCCGACAAGACTTTGGATGTCCTCGTTGCAGAGGACGATATCGATATGGCCATGTTTATCGAGGACCTCCTCATGGAGGCCGGCCATCGCGCGACTGTGGTCCATGACGGCGCTTCTGTCCTCCGGCTCCTTGAGCAGAAGCATTTTGACGTCGTGGTGCTGGACGGCCGCATGCCCGATATGAGCGGTATCGAAACCGCTGAGCGCATACGACAACTTCCGCTGGAGCAGCACGCTAACCTTCCTATCATTGCACTTACTGGAGAGGCATTGACCGGTGACCGAGAGCGCTATCTATCAGCCGGTATGAACGCTTATATTCCAAAGCCAGTCAACTACGACACACTCATCAGCACGATCAAGCGCTATTGCAGTTAAAATTATCGCCTGTTCTTTAAATTTAAAAATACAAGCACGGATTTCCAATCCTGATATTAATTCCAACTAGTTCCGCCTTCAACGAAAATTTGGCCAGGTCGTATCAAGTTCTCGTGGCCGTTTCGGAAACATGTGACGTCGATACTGGGCTTCGATGTTCGTCAAACGGACGGGTCCCGCAGATGACAGGAAAACGGGCAGGCCCACATAGCAGGGAATTGCTGAAAACGCCAAAACCGCAGGCCGAACCGAGCTTCGTTTCCGTCGTGGGCAGGATGCTGCAATGCAAGAAATCGCTTGGTGAAAGCGGCGAAATGCACCTATCTTCAAGGCAGCGGAGGATGGACGAGAAATGTCCGGCGCCGAATGAGAACATGTCATCGCTTGTCCCTGGAGATGAGACGGTGTTCGGCGTCCTCGTAGGCACGAGAGCATGGAGAATAGTGAATGTCTGACATCGTCATAGCCAGCGCAGCCCGGACACCGATCGGCAGTTTCAACGGTAGCCTATCGTCCTTGCCAGCCCATGATCTCGGGAAAATCGCCATTGAGGCCGCACTCGAGAGAAGCGGCGTTCAGCCGGAAGACGTTTCGGAAGTCATTCTTGGACAGATCCTGAACGCCGGCCAAGGTCAGAATCCTGCACGGCAGGCGTCGATGAATGCCGGCGTGCCGATGGAGGTCCCGGCATGGAGCGTTAATCAACTCTGCGGGTCAGGCCTTCGCACGGTAGCGCTCGGTTATCAGGCAATCAAGAACGGTGACAGCAGAATCGTCGTCGCCGGCGGTCAAGAGAGCATGAGCCAGGCGCCGCACTGCACCTATCTCAGATCCGGGGTGAAGATGGGCGGCACCGAGCTTGTCGACACCATGCTCAAAGACGGCCTAATGGATGCGTTTCACGGCTATCACATGGGCAATACGGCCGAGAATGTCGCGGAGAAATGGCAGATCACGCGCGACGAGCAGGATGCATTCGCGGCCAAGTCTCAAAACAAGGCCGAGGCCGCGATTACAGCGGGCCGGTTCAAGGACGAGATCGTGCCAGTTACGATCAAAACCCGACGCGAGGAAAAGGTCGTCGATACGGATGAGTTTCCGCGGTTTGGCGCCACCGCTGAAGGTCTTGGCAAACTCAGGCCGGCGTTCGCCAAGGACGGTACCGTGACGGCAGGCAATGCTTCAGGCATCAATGATGGCGCAGCCGCCGTCATCATGATGACCAGCGATGAAGCCAGCAAACGGGGTATCGAGCCGCTTGCACGGGTCGTTTCCTGGGCGCAAGCTGGCGTCGATCCCGCGATTATGGGTTCCGGCCCAATCCCGGCGTCGAGGCGTGCCCTCGAACTGGCAGGATGGACGATCGCGGATCTCGATCTCATCGAGGCCAACGAAGCCTTTGCCGCCCAGGCCTGCGCCGTCAACAAGGACCTCGGCTGGGATACTGACAAGGTCAATGTCAATGGTGGCGCCATCGCTCTTGGCCATCCCGTAGGCGCCTCTGGAACGCGCGTCCTGGTGACCTTGCTTCACGAAATGGTCAAGCGTGACGCCAAGAAAGGCTTGGCAACGTTATGCATTGGCGGCGGTATGGGTATCGCCCTTTGCGTGGCCCGAGATTGATCTGACACGCGACAACCGCGACTTGGTCAGCGAGCGGCGGCGACAGGCGGGGCGAGATCGTCTTTGTCGAAGGCAGGGGTTCGTCTGTCGCCGTCTCGGCTGGGAGAGATCCGACCTGTGCTGTCATATGCAAGGGCGCCGTCTGCTACGAGAGTCTTGGCCCGTAATCTTGGCATCCCGCGATCTTCCTGACATTGAGCCCCTGCTGCTCGCCAGCAGACAGGAAACGCAAACCTGTCGACGATAGGCGCGCGATCAAGATATGCCAGCGAAAGCGATGGGATCCGAGCTGGCATTTCGACAGCGTTCGATGTCGGTGCAGCGTTAGCAATAGATTAACCAAGTCATGGTATGTCTTGGCATTGCAGCCGGAGACGGCTTAGAAGGTCCATCGAAACTAGGTGGCTTGATTGGATCCCAGATACGAGGAAGGGTGTGAATGGCGGTCAGATACTCTGTTGGTGATGCGGACGACCGCCCATGGGGTCGTTGGGAAGTGCTTGCAACAGGAGAGACCTATTGCTGCAAGCGCATCACGGTGAAGCCGGGGGGCAAGCTTTCCCTGCAGTTGCACCACCATCGGGAAGAACATTGGACAATCGTGGAAGGGAATGGGTTGGTAACCTGTGGTGATCAGCAAAGAGAGGTTCACCCCAATTCCCACATGTTCATCCCGCTGAAAGCGCAGCATCGTGTCGAAAACGTCGGATCAGTCGATCTCGTTATCATCGAGGTGCAGCATGGAGACGATCTCGACGAGAACGATATCGTCAGGCTCGATGATGTTTACGGTCGCTGATTCATCGAGGATGTCGACCTCAGGTGTCACGGATGGGCGAAAGCGCGTGGCGCTGGATGGGGGCCCGCTTGGCTGCTCCCCTTGCTCGACACTCAAGGAAAGATGATGATCGTCGTGCCATCCTCGACGAGAGACCAGATCTCATCCATTTCAGCATTGGTGACGGCGATGCAGCCGTTTGTCCAGTCATTGATGGGGTGATTCATGTCGACGGCCTGGCGTCCGTTGGGCAGGCCGTGAATCATGACGAGACCGCCAGGCTGCACTCCTCGGCGTCGTGCCGACGCCTGATCCATCTCGTGAGGATAGGAAATATGGATCGACCGGTAAAACTGGCTGTGGGGATTGCGCCAGTCGAGCGTGTAGACGCCTTCGGGCGTGCGATTGTCACCCTCGGCGAGCTTGTGCCCCTTCGGTTGAGCTCCGAGCGCAATCTTGAAGCTGCGAACGACATCGCCTTTTCTCTTGAGCTGCAGTAATCGATCGCTCTTGTAGATGATCACCAGATCAACAGGGTCATGGACGATAGCCGGCAATTGTCCTGTAGCTGGTCGACTTGCGGCCATGGCGATGATGGCCATGGCCAGGACGACCCGGTATCGATAGGCAAACTCGGACAGGACCCTTATGATCATGCTACGCTCTTCTGGTCGGCCAAGCGGCAGTTTAGGGGCCGATCACTTGATGACAAGACGGCACGAACAGGAAAGACCGAGACTAGCGGACAATGGATAAGGAAGAGTTACCTCCACCAAGCCGAACGTCGACCGTTGCCATGTGTCTCGTCGGCGTCTGGTTTTCCAGCGGCTGCAATTTCGACTCGCTGCTCGACAAGGACGGCGGTCTCAGGGAAACGGCAAGCTACAAAACCGTCTACGAGGACACGCTTCTCGATCTCGCCCGCCAGTTCAAGCTTGGCTATGTCGAGATGATCGCGGCAAATCCCGGAACCGATCCGTGGCTACCGGGAGAAGGAACCGATGTCGTTCTGCCGACGGTCCACCTGATGCCGGATCTGGGCGACGCCAAACCTGAGGGCATCGTCATCAATCTGGCTGACATGCGTCTCTACTTCTTCGATGCGAAGAGTCCGGCGCCGCGATCCTTCCCGATCGGTATCGGTCGCGATGGTCTGAACACGCCGACAGGCGTGACAAAGCTCGTCGGCAAACGGAAAGATCCAAGCTGGCATCCGACGGCGAGGATGCGCGAAGAAAAGCCAGAGCTTCCAGAGGTCGTGCCTGCAGGCCCCGACAATCCTCTGGGAACGCGGGCGATGTATCTTGGCTGGCCGCAATATCTGATCCATGGCACCAACAAACCCTGGGGGGTCGGACGCCGGGTGAGCAGCGGTTGCGTGCGCATGTATCCGGAGGACGTCGAGACGCTCTTCGATCTCGTTCAGGTAGGCACGAAAGTGACTGTTATCGACCAGCCGATCAAGCTTGGCTGGATCGGTGATGAGCTGTTCATGGAGGCTCATCCCACCCAGAAGCAGAGCGATCAGTTGGAAGCCAAGGGGCGCTTCGAACCCGAACTGGGCAGCGAGATTGTCGAGCAGATCCTGACGGTCGTCGGCGACAAGCGCAGTCGCCTCGATTGGGGCGGCATACGCAAAGCTGCGATCGAACGACGCGGCTATCCTATCCAGATTACCCGGTAGGAACAGCGGCAAATCAAGGGCAAGCTTGCCGCATAAGAAGGCAGGAAAGAAACCGGGCGGTTTGCCGGTTGTCTGCCTGACAGCCCGCCATGTCGACGTCCGACCGCCGTTTTCCAGACCACAATCGGGCCGACCCGAGGCGCAGCGAGCGCCTCAAGGGACGACGTTCGATTGATTGAGACTTACGGGGTCAACGATGACCGCTCTATTTGCGCAACCCTTGCTGCGCGATGCGGTTTGACTTCTCGGCGGCCTCTGCAGCAGCAGCGGCGGCAGCTTCTGCGCGCTGCGCGGCGGCAGCGGCACGATCTGCAGCTTCAGCGGCCCTGTCCGCCGCGGCCGATGCCTGCGCAATGCTGTCGGCACCCGAGGCCTGCGCATTGTTCGCGTCGTTCGACGAGCAGGCAGATACCAGCGCAGCAAGACCCACGGCGCAAGCGCCAATTCGAAAATGCCGTGCAAGACCAGTCATGGACACCTCTTTTGATGATGCAAGAGTCAAAGCCGACGCATCCTACGCCAAGCGAAATTCCGATAACAGCCTAAATTTACCAGAACTCACCTGTAAGTTGCTTTGCGGACCGCGAGAAAACGCCGCATGCGCAATGCACATCGGCGAAGCCGTGCTTTCGGACTACCAGGCGCGGATCGGGCCCGTGTCCAGGTGGATGAAGTCGGACTCCGGGTAGTACCCAACCCCACCCTTGGAGATACCGAGCGCGACGTCCCGAACGCCGGTCGTCGCGATGCCCGGAAGCCGGATGTCGATCGCCTGGCCACGCATGTGAAAGCTGTTCGGCGCGACCTTGTCACTCCTCGCTGCGAGCATGGCGTTGGTCGCCGGCGTTCGATACCCCGAAATGACATTGATCGGCTGACTGAACTCCATGCTGCTCGTCACCTGATGAAGTATATTCAAAAGGGTCGGATCGATCGGCTTGATGCCACCGGTCCTGAAGTCCCGGAGATGATAGCTGATCTGTGCCAAGCCTTCGGGCAGATAGGTGCCATCGCGCCAGTACACCGCGCTGAGTGTCTCGAAGGTGTGAAGATTGTAGAATTGGAGCTCTCGCGCCGCCATGGACGGATAGCTCAGCGCGGTGGCAGGTTTCGAGACGGCAAGGGCAGCGCAACTCGCTACGGACAAGCCGAGAAAACGACGGCGCCCCAACGTCGCTCCTGTTGCATCATCGATCCGCACGCCAACTCCTCGACTGACTAAAAAGGTATCCACCACAAAGTGCGTTTTGCTGCGAGCCTGGGCGTGAAGATTGCGGCATGAATCGGAACTGGCCCCCGACCATTCGTCCTCAAACCTGACAACATACCGTCTTGCCCTGGGAGACAGGCGTTGATCGCCTGTTAGTGATCACGCACAGCGTTAGCTCAAAACCCCCTACCTGTTCCTCCACTATAATTGTGTGAAAACTTCGTTGCAAGAGACCTGCTTCTCGACAAGTCCATTCCAAGCCCGCGATGGTCGGGCATGATTCGACCTTCTTGGACTCTCCAACTAAAGAGAACGGATTCGCGCCCTCAGTATTCCCGCCAAAGTGACGTCGCGCCCATGGATCCGACATCGCAACGCCGATCTGAAGGAACGGTTCCCCGGCGGAGACACGGTCACGTCATGCGGTGAGCCGATCAGCGCACCGGATGGGCGCCGCGAACGGGCTGCACGCGGCTCGCCTGCGGACCCATGGGCCCCTCTTCCGCAGCCAGGGTGTAGAGGACCTCGCTACCGACTTCGAGCGCGTCGAACGCGCTCCCGTCCACGACATCACTGTGAAAGTACACGTTGAGCTGGACGGGGGTTTCGATGAAGCCGTAGGCCTGATCAGGATAGAGCTTGACGATTCGCGCATAGGTTGGACCGCCATGCGCCTTGACGCCATGCCGGCTGATCCGGAGATGCTCCTCCAGCTGACGCTCGGCTATGTCGAACGCAACGTTGATCACCTGATAGGCGTCGCCTTTCAGTTCATGGCGTCGCTGCTCCCGCTTGACCACGATGTCCTTCCCGGGCAGGCCGAGCTTGAGCGAAATCGACAGCGGACTGCCATGCGGCTGTTTGTGCACGGCTTCGAGCACGACGCGGCAGGCGATGATCGTGTCGGTAATATGTTCCAGGCGCACCACGCGGCTCTGCACCCGGGCTTCCATCGCTTCTGATCGGTCCATGTTGTGAAAGCTGATCTCTAGAGGCACTTGCATAGGCCGGCTCCTTGTCGATAGCGATTTCACCATGTCCCCGGATCGAATGATCCGTCATGTCCCCATCGGTCAACGACCTCCGAAGACCGCGCGCGCACGAGAAATGTCCCGGGCTTCGCCTCATGATTGCATCAGCATTCGCCAGGCAAATCAATGGTTCTTTGCCGCAGACCAGCTAACGCTCAGATTCCCCGCCAAAATTCAGCAGTCTTCGACCTTGTCGTGATCAGGTCATGGGGGCGACGCGACTTTGCAGTTCGCCGATCAGGCCGTCGATGCCGACCCGTTCGAGTACGCTGCCGAATTCCGAACGCTGCGTGATCAGCAGGCTGACGCCCTCGACTACCAGGTCGATGATGAACAAGCGGCCGTCTCGTGATCGGAGACGCCAGTCCACCTCCAGGGGGACACCCGCGGGTGGATGGATCCTGGAACGGACGACGACATCGCCCTTGCCCGCAGGCTGCGTTGCCGTGATCGCAAAGCGCTCGCGCACCGACCCCAGATCCGAGCCGGCATAGCGCCGAAGGCGGGACGTGAAGCTCTGCAGGAGATAGCGCCGGAACACATCGACGAACGCATCCTGCTGCCGAACGGTCGCCTGGCGCCAATAGCGGCCCATGGTCATACGCGCCAGCAGGCTCAGATCGGTCTGGCTCTCGATGGCCGCCATCAGGCGGCGTTCCCGGCCGGAGTCACCTTGATCCGAGCTGATGACCTGCAGAATATGCTCGACCAAGCGGGTGACGAGCGCGTGCGCCTCCTGTTCCTCCTTGCCAGCGGCCAGTCCGACGTGTCCCGGAACTAGAATGCCAAGGGCAGCGATCGCCCCCTGAAAAAGCTGACGCCGCGTTACCGCATTGATCGAAAATTCCATGGCTGGAAAATCACCCCGCTACCGCCCGTTCACGCTCGCCGGCAGGCTGTTCCGCCCCGGCCGATGGTTCCGGAGTCTAGTCGAGGCTGGCTAAAAATTTCTTAACGATGGTGAAAGCCTGAAGGCCGGCCTGCCTTCAATCTCCGGCACTGCCGGCCCGGCGGCGCAGCGTCTCGATCAGCCCCTCGATCCCTCCCCGTGCGATGACGGCGGCGAATTCCGCGCGCTGGGAAACCACCAGGCTGACGCCTTCGACCACCAGATCGATGATGACCAGCCTTTCCTCGAACGCGCGCAGACGCCAATCGACGGCCAGCGGCCGGCCATCGGCGGCGGTAACCTTCGAGCGGACGAAAACGTCGTTCTTGCCAATCACTCTGCTGCTGGTGACGGCGAAGTGCTGGTCGAGCGGGCCGTCCAGGTCATGCAGCAGCGTGTCGAGCCGGCCGGCAAGGCCGCCGATCACCACCTTCGAAAAAAGCATCCGATAGTCGCCACGATCGGCCGCGCTCATGGAGCGCCAATGCCTGCCGAGAACCAGTCGGCTGAGGAGATCGACATTCGTGCTCGCCTCGATCGCCTTTGCGAGCCGTTGCCTTCGGCGCGCGTCGTCGGCCTGTCGGTCGCGGCTCGACCAGATGTCGGCCGCTAGACCATGCACCACCTGGATGCCGCGGTCCGGCGCAGGCTCCGCTGCCGAAAAGCCTGGCGCGACGAGTAGCGACAGTGGAAGAGAGACCAAGACGGCACCCGTCCGGATCGCCTCAAGGACCTGCCTCCGCTCCATCTCCGACGATCCCCCGATCCTCCCGACATTCGGTGCGGACCTTGTGCCCGGATCCGCCTCCACCATTGATATGCTGTCGCGCCGTGCGCGCGGCAAACATCGGTCGGCCGGGCCTGGGATCAGGTGACGGCGTCGATCTCTTCCTTGCTGAGCTGTCCCGGAACGAGAATGACCGGAAGACGCATCCTGTCGCTCATCTGGCTGATGAGATAGGTCACGAGCGGCCCTGGGTCTTCACGGCTGGCGGCCGTGCCGAGCACCAGGACGGAAATGGCGGGATCTTCATCGATCAGCGCCATCAGTTCATCCCGCCTCGGACCCTGACGCACATGCAGGACCGGCATCTTGCCGACGATCGCGTGGACGCGCTCGGACAAGGCATGCAGCGTCTGTTCGGCCTCCTCGCGCGCTTCATCTTCCATGACCCGCTCGACACCCAGCCAGTGCTGAAATTCGGGCGGCTCGATCACATAGAGCATGGCGACACGCCCGCCCGTGCGCTGGGCGCGCCGGCAGGCGAAGTAGAGCGCCGTTTCCATCTCGTCGGTCTGGTCGACCACCACGAGGAAGACGCGCTCGCCATGGCTGGCTTTGACCGCCTCGCCTTCTGCCGCCAACGGCGTCGACTGACTGTCGTCGTTCATCGATCAAGCCCTCCGGAAGACAACCCCGGCCAGCCAGCCGGCGGCCACGGCGATGACGATCGCTATCATACCATAGAGCGCTGAGCGTTGATTGGCGAAGTCGAAGACATCGGCTTCCATGCCGACCTTGCTGATTTGAAGACTGCTTTGCTGCGCGCCGATCACCTGTCCATCCTTGAACATGAAGACTTCAATTTGATAATGACCGGGCGGCACGTTGGCCGGAAAGCCAAAGGTCGCCCGAAACAGCTTGGGCCCGGAGAAGGTCACCTTACCGGGATCGGTCGTGTAGAGGCCGGCTTTCTGCTTGTTGCGGATCAGGGCTCTGGCAAACGCCGCTCTTTCTTCGGCATCGTAGCCCTCGTGGTCCGCCAGGGTAAAGTCGATGTAGTCGACCCCCAGGCCGAACTGGTTCCGTACCGACTCTGAAGCGATTTCCTCGAGCGGCCGGGTGGCGGCAATGGCGAAGAAGCTCGGCACGTTCTCGAACGCCACCCGATCACGGTTGATCCAGATCCCGGCGATGCGCGATTTGCGCCTGACCATCTGCGTTTGCCGCGGCCCCCGCATGGTGATGACGATGTCGCCATGGGGATCGTCGATGGCACCAAACACCACGACCTTGCCGCCGACGAAGGCGGTGGTGATGGCGATGAGGCGATCGGACACGTCGGCGGCAAGGCCGTTCGCGCGCACCGGTTCGGTGATCAGCAGCAGCCGCCCGATCAGGGCGAGAAGCAAGATGACGAGAATCCTTTGCCGCTCCATCCTCAATGTCCTGACGCGCCGAGGGAGTAGAGATCGTCGGGCGTGGCAATGAGATCGTATCCAAGCTTCGCGCACACCACCAGAACGATCGCCGCCAGCAGAATGCGGATCTGCTCGCCCCTGAGCTTCGATCCGACCCCGGTTCCGATCTGAGCGCCGATCACGCCGCCGACGATCAGCGACAGCGCCAGAACGATGTCGACGGTCTGGGTTGTTGACCGCATGCAGGAAGGTGGTGACGGCGGTGACGAAAGCGATCTGAAAAAGCGAGGTCCCGATCACGACCTGGGTCGGCATGCCGATGATGTAGATCATGGCGGGCACCATCAAGAAGCCGCCGCCGACACCCATGATCGCCGCGAGAATGCCCACCAGAAACCCGAGCACCAGCGGCGTGAGCGCGCTGATATAGAGGCGCGAGCGTTGAAAGCGCATTTTCAGGGGCAGGCCGTGCAGCCAGTGATGGCGATTGAGCTTGCCGCGGCCGGCCTTGCGCTGCACCTTGAACCAGGCACGCACGGACTCGGCGAACATCAGGCTGCCGACGACCCCGAGAAAGATGAGGTAGGACAGGGAGATGACCAGGTCGATCTGACCGATTTCCCGGAACAGGCGGAACAGCCAGACACCAAAGGCCGAGCCGACGGCGCCGCCCGCCACCAGGACGAAGCCCATCTTGATGTCGACGTTCTTGCGGCGCATATGCGCCATGACGCCCGAACTCGACGACGCCAGGATCTGGCTGGCCTCGGAGCCCACGGCGACGGCCGGCGGAATGCCGATGAAGATGAGAAGCGGCGTCATCAGGAAGCCGCCCCCGACGCCGAAAATGCCCGACAGAAAGCCGACGGCGCCGCCCATACCCAGCAACAGGAACAGATTGACCGATACCTCGGCCACAGGCAGGTAGATATCCATCAGATGCTCTGATCAGGGCGACGAAGCGGCGAGCGACAATAGAGCGCACAACATCGCCGCCCGCTCGAATGGCGTCAAGTGATCCTCTCGTCAAAAGCGAGATCTTGATGGGGTGGCGCCGTCGCCCAGGCTGATGGCGTCAGGACTCAGTCCCGGTCGGTCAGCTCTGGCCGTCCTGGCTGCGGTCGAAGACCCGATCCACGGGAAGCTGCAACGCGTTCGCGAGTTGGTTGGTGCGGCCGGCCAGCGAGACGATGCGCAGGAGCTCGGCATAAACGCTGTCGGTCATGCCCTTCGCCCGCGCGGCCGCCGTGTGCGAGTGGACGCAATAGCTGCAGGAATTGGCGATCGACACTGCCATGTAGATCATCTCCTTGGTCAGAGGATCGATCTCGCTCGGAGTCGCCATGACGGCCTTGACGTCGGACCAGACTTCCTCGAGCAGGGCCGGATCGAAGGCGAGGTGGGGCCAGAGATTGTTGATGAAGTCGCTGCCGCGGGTCTTGCGGATATCGTCGAAGACGGCCTTGACCCGAGGATCGGCCTCCGGATCGGTCGGGGGAGCGATGGTGGACATGGGTGGCGCACCTCTCTTGCTTTGATGCCCATCGCCGGGAGCGTCGGCATCTGCCGCCGCGCCGTCCTGCGGCAAAGGGCTCAGGTCATGGACGGCTCCTTGATAGGCGTCATCGCCCGAAATCGCCAGACAGCACAGCGCCCGGTCGGAACAACGGCATTTTCTTCGGATTTTTACATTGATCCCCCGTGGCTTTTGAACCTAGAACCCCTGATACTATGACCTGCGCGAAGAATGATGCATGATGGCTTCATGCCGATAAGAATGACATGAGTTGGAGGCTTAAAGCTGCCCGTTAGGAAACCCATCGCCACCTCCCTGCCGATCGGTGACGACGTCAAAACGACGACCTGCTACATGTGCGCCTGCCGCTGCGGCATCAAAGTGCATCTGCAAAACGGCAGCATTCGCTACATCGAAGGCAACCGCGACCATCCCGTGAACCGGGGCGTGCTCTGCGCCAAGGGCTCGGCCGGGATCATGCAGCATTACGCGCCGGCGAGGCTGACCAAGCCCTTGAAGCGGGTGGGCGAGCGCGGCACGGCGAGCTTTGAGGAGATCGAATGGGACGAGGCGCTGGAAACCGCCGCGGCCTGGCTCGGCAGGATCAGGGAGGACGATCCGAGGAAGCTCGCCTTCTTCACGGGCCGTGATCAGAGCCAGGCGCTGACCGGCTGGTGGGCGTCGCAGTTCGGCACCCCCAACTATGCGGCCCATGGCGGCTTCTGCTCGGTCAACATGGCGGCCGGCGGCCTCTACACCATCGGCGGTTCGTTCTGGGAGTTCGGCGAGCCGGATTGGGAGCGTTGCCGCTATTTCATGATGTTCGGCTGCGCCGAGGACCACGACAGCAACCCGCTGAAGCTCGGCATTTCCAGGCTGAAGGGGCGCGGCGTCAAGTTCGTCTCGGTCAACCCGGTGCGCACGGGCTATTCGGCGGTCGCCGACGAGTGGCTCGGCATCCGTCCTGGAACCGACGGGCTTTTGATCCTCTCGATCGTCCATGAGCTCCTGAAAGCGGGCAAGGTCGATGTCGACTATCTGATCCGCTACACCAACGCAGCCTGGCTGGTACTTTTGGACGAGGGAGCGGGCAACGGCCTGTTCGTGCGCACCGGCGACGACAAGCCGATCGTCTGGGACCGCGAGACCGGCCAGCCCCGCCCCTTCGACGACCTGGAAGCGAAGCCCGCGCTCAAGGGTGTGGTGACGCTCGCCAGCGGCCGAAAGGCCGTCCCGGTCTTCCATCTCCTGGCCGAGCGCTATCTCGATGCCGACTACGATCCCGAGCGGGTCGCCGAGGAGACCGGCATTCCCGCCACCACCATCCGCCGGCTGGCCGCGGAGCTGGCGACGGTCGCGTTCGAGCAGGAAGTGGTGATCGAGCAGCCCTGGACCGATGCCTATGGCCGGCGCCACCAAAGGATGGTTGGGCGACCCGTGGGCATTCACGCCATGCGCGGCATCTCCGCGCATTCCAACGGCTTTCACACCTGCCGGGCGCTGCATCTCCTGCAGGTTCTCCTCGGCAGCATCGACTGTCCGGGCGGCTTTCGCTACAAGGCGCCCTTTCCGAAGCCGATCCCGCCGGGTCCGAAACCTGCGGGCAAGCCGGATCACGTCGAAGCGGGCAAGCCCATGCCCGGCCCGCCGCTCGGCTTTCCCACCGAACCCGACGATCTGCTGGTCGACGATGCGGGCCGCGCCTGCCGGATCGACAAGGCGTTCTCCTGGGAAGCGCCGCTCGCCGCCCACGGCATGATGCATCTGGTGATCACCAACGCCTACAACGGCGATCCCTACCCGATCGACACCCTCTTCATGTATATGGCGAACATGGCCTGGAACTCGGCCATGAATGTCGGCGACACCATCGCCATGCTCACCGCCAAGGATGAGGCGAGCGGCGAGTACAGGATTCCGCACATCATCTATTCCGATGCCTATTTCTCGGAAATGGTCGCCTATGCCGACCTGATCCTCCCGGACACCACCTATCTCGAGCGCTGGGACTGCATCTCCGTGCTGGATCGGCCGATCAGCTCGGCGGAGGGGCCGGCCGACTCGATCCGCCAGCCGGTGGTCGCACCGGATCGGGATGTCCGGCCGTTTCAGGACGTGCTGCTCGATCTCGGCACACGCCTCGGTCTGCCCGGCATGACCAAAGAGGACGGCGAGCCGCGCTATCCCGGCGGCTATGCCGATTATCTCGTCCATCACGAACGCAAGCCCGGCGTCGGCAGCCTGATGGGCTGGCGCGGCCAGAGCGGTGACAAGCAAGGTGTCGGCCCGCCCAACCCGGATCAGCTGAAGCGCTATATCGAGAACGGCTGCTTCTGGCAGGACGAAATCCCGGAAGAGGGCGCGTTCTTCAAGCATGCGAACCAGGCCTATCTCGACTACGCGAAGGCCATGGGCTTCATCGATCAAGCCGCGCCGATCGTCATCCAGCTCTATAGCGAGGTCCTGCAGAAATTCAGGCTGGCCGCCGACGGCCATGGGATCGTGCAGCCGCCCGATCAGCATCGCGAACGCGTCGGCACCTTCTTCGATCCGCTGCCTTTCTGGTATCCGCCTTTCGAAGACCTGACCAACGACGACACCGACTTCCCCATGCATGCGATCACCCAGCGGCCGATGGCGATGTATCACAGCTGGGGCTCGATGAACGCCTGGCTGCGCCAGATCCACGGCAGCAACCGCCTCTATATGAGCCGAAAGCGCGCGCAGAGCCTGAAGATCGGCGACGACGACTGGGTCTGGATCACGTCCCGTCACGGCAAGGTCAAGGCCCAGGTCCGGCTGATGGACGGGGTGAACGACGACACGGTCTGGACCTGGAACGCGATCGGCAAGCGCCGAGGGGCATGGAGCCTCGCCGAAGATGCGCCCGAGGCGGAGAAGGGCTTTCTCCTGAACCATCTGATCGACGAGCTCCTGCCCGAGCAGGCCAGCGGCTATCGTTACGCCACGGCCGACCCGGTGACTGGCCAGGCCGCCTGGTTCGACCTGCGCGTCCGGGTCGAGCGCGCCGATCCGAAGGAAGCGGCGGTATCATCGCCGCAATTCGCCCCGCTCAAGCCGCCGCAGGGCCGGGACGAGGTGGTCGACATCCTTCGCTACGGCGCCGTGAAGGTCGAGCCATGACCAGCCTGCCGAAAGATCCACCGGCCAAGCGTCTGGGGCTGGTGATCGATCTCGACATCTGCGTCGGCTGCCATGCCTGCGTGGTCAATTGCAAGGAATGGAACACCGGCGGCTATCCGGCACCGCTGAGCGATCAGGAGCCCTATGGCGCCTCGGCCCGCGGTGCCTGGCTCAATCGCGTGCATTCCTACGAAGTCGAGGGCGAGAGCGGGCGCACCGTCCATTTCCCGAAATCCTGCCTGCATTGCGAGAACGCCCATTGCGTCACCGTCTGCCCGACCGGCGCCTCCTACAAGCGGGAGGAGGACGGCATCGTCCTGGTCGAGGAGGACAAATGCATCGGCTGCGGCCTTTGCGCCTGGGCCTGCCCCTATGGTGCGCGTGAGCTCGACGGCGCCGAAGGCGTGATGAAGAAATGCACGCTCTGCATCGACCGGATCTACAATGAGACCCTCTCGCCCCTGGAGCAGGAGCCGGCCTGTGTCGCCACCTGCCCTGCGCGCGCACGTCATTTCGGCGATCTCGGTGATCCGCATTCCGCGGTCTCCCGTTTGGTGACAAGCCGCGAAGGCTATGACCTCATGCCCGAGATGGGCTACCGGCCGACCAACAAATATCTCCCGCCCCGATCGGCGAACGCGATCGACGCGACCATCGGTGCACCCGCCGCCCTGACGCCGAAAGCCGAGGGCGGCTTTCTGGGCTGGCTGGATCGGGTGCTCACGGACCTCGCCAAAAGTCCGTCATGAAGCCAGCTCCCTCGATCATCGGCTTCACCACCGCGTCCGGCCTCGGCTACGGCATGCTGTTCGTGCTGGCGCTGGGAGCGCTGGTCGGTCTGATCCCGACCGAGCGCTGGCTCGGCCTGGCCGGTCTTCTGCTGGCGCTCGCCTCGATCGGCGCCGGCCTGATCGCTTCGACCTATCATCTCGGCCATCCCGAACGCGCCTGGCGTGCGCTCAGCCAGTGGCGGAGCTCCTGGCTGTCGCGCGAAGGCGTGTTCGCGGTGGCGACCTTCGTCCCCGCTTTGCTGCTGACCGCAGGCTGGGTGATCGGCGAGACGGTTGCCGGCCTGTTCGGCCTGATGGCGCTCGCCGCGGCCGCAGGCGCTGTCGGCACCGTCTACTGCACCGGCATGATCTACGCGTCCCTGCCGCCGATTCGCGCCTGGCATCAGCCGCTGACCGCGCCGATCTACCTGGCCTTCGCCCTGATGACCGGCCTGCTCGCAGTCCAGGTTCTCGTGATCCTGTTTGGCCTGCCGCATCTCGTGCTCAGCCTGCTGACTCTCGCCGCGATCGCCGGTGCGTTTCTTTTGAAGTTCCTCTACTGGCGAAAGCTGTCGGCCGAGCAGTCGGACGCCCCGACCGTGGCCAGTGCCATCGGGCTCGGCACCTCCGGCCTGGTGCGCATGCTCGACCCGCCCCATACCCAGACCAATTATCTTCTGGACGAAATGGGCTTTCAGATCGGGCGGAAGCATGCGCGTATGCTCAGATTGCTGAGCGTGTTTTTCGGACTCGCCGTTCCGCTCGTTCTGACTCTGGTTCTGTCGATGCAGCTTCCCTGGCTCATGGCAAGCCTGCTCGCCGTCATCGCGCTCATCTCGGGAATGGCCGGCGTCCTGCTCGAACGCTGGCTTTTCTTTGCGGAGGCAGAACACACCGCCATGCTCTACTATGGCGGACACCGGCAGGCTGCCGGACGGCAGGTTGCTGAGAGCGTGGCAAGCGACAAGGGTTCGGCAGCGAAGGCGCCACCTGCACCATCCAGACGGCGGCAGACATCTCCTGCCCGTCGCCGACCGTCAGTCGATGCCAGTGGTCAGGCTCCTGCGCACCGAGAAGCCAGGCCCTAGGGTCAGGCCTGTCCAAGTTTCGTCAGGTTCGCCATAGGAGCGAATGGGCGCGCGACGGATCCTTCGCCATCGGAAGGGTGAACGAGCGGGACACTTCACTGTAGACAAAAAAACCGGAAAGAGACCGCGTCAGGCCGCAGGGCGCTGCAGCTCCTCCGGTGCTTCGGCGAGCGTCAGGGGCTTTTCGAAGTCGGTGACGGCAGCGCCGGCATCCGTGCAGTAAAGACTGTGCAGGGTTGCGAGCACGGCAGGCGCTTCAGCGCCGGCGACACGATAATAGATCGTCTGCGAGGACCGCCGCGTGCGCACCAGACCATCGCGGCGCAATCGCGCAAGATGCTGAGAAAGGGCGGATTGGCTGAGGCCGATCTTGTCGACCAGATCGCCCACCGAGCGTTCCCCTTCGAGCAACGTGCAGAGGATGAGCAGGCGATGCTCGTTTCCAAGGGTTCTCAGTAGGCCCGATGCCTCTCTTGCCAGAGGCTGCAACTCTCGCGAGTTCATTCCCCATCCCCAGATCGTTGGGTAAGCCCAGCGGGATTATCGTGATCAACTGCCCTCATTCGATCGTGAAGCGAATTGACCAGCTGAAAAACACATAGTCCGAGCGTCACAGCCTTTCCAGTGTGGAACTTTGGTCAGGGGTGTGCTGAGCGCCGACTGTTGCTTCAATGCTACGGTTGGTGCAACCGAGCGACCATCGTCAAACTCAGGATTGATGGTCCGTGCCGAAGGCCCAGACAAGGTTGCGCCCGGTATCCAGGAACTTCGCGGGATCATAGGCTTCGCCATCGAGCCGAACCTCGTAATGCAGGTGACGCCCGGTGCTCCGGCCGGTGCTGCCGATGATGCCGATCACGTCGCGAAACGCGACTTCCTGACCGGCCTTGACCGTCACTTCCTTCATATGGCCGAAACGCGTGGTGACGCCCATGCCGTGGTCGATCTCGACCGTGTTGCCATAGGGGCCCAGCGGGCCCGCATGGATGACGCGGCCGGGCGCCGTCGCCCTGATCTTGGAATTTGGCGCAGCACCGAAGTCGAGACCGCCGTGGAAAGCGAGCTCGCCCGTGATCGGGTCACTGCGCTTGCCGAAGGAGCTGGTGAGATTGTAGTGATCCAGCGGCGCGCCAAGCGGCAGCGAGCGCGCAAGCGTCTGCAGCGCGACCAAGCGCTGAATGCCCGTGGTGATTTCGTCGGTGGCCTGGGGATCGCCGGCTTCGGCGCCCGCGAGCTGGAACGGTCCACCCTGACCGAGCTCGAGCTCACCGGCACGCGCGATCAGAAGATTGAGATCCATGCCAGTCTGCGAGAACAGGTCCTCGAGCGCTTCCGCCCGGCCGAGCGCCCAGTCCTTCAGCCAGACCTGCGCCCCCTCGTTCTGCCTCTCCTGCAATTCGCTCTCGAGCTTGGTCAGCCGCCAGCGCAGGCCCATCTCGACCCGCTCGCCGGCGTCACGCTGCTGGCTGATCTCGGCAAGCTGCGATTCGGCGGAATCCAGGCGCTCCTTCAGGTCGAGCTTCTCCGAAACCGCGCTCGCCAGGAGGCTCTCCGTCTCGGAAATCGACGCTTCGAAGGTCGAGATCAGCCGATTGGCGGCTTCACGCTGCGTCTCGATCTGCTTGAGCTGCTGTTCCTGGCGTTCGAGCTGCTTGATCAGCGTGTGCCGGAGCGTGCGCATGGCCTGGATCGCGCCGCGCTGCTGGTCCCCGGTGTTTTCGAAGTTCTTGATCTCATCGAGGAAAGCGACCTGGGACTGCCTGGCGTCCGCCAGCATGCGCGTATAGGTGAGCTCGATATGCTTGATGTCGTCGACCGTCTGCGTCCAGATTCCCTGGGCCTTGATGTACGCGACATTGGTGACCGTGCCCCACGCGCACAGGACGAAGAGCGCCAGCGCTCCGGCCAGCGTCCATCGATAGGACCGACACCAGCGGGCCGGACCGGTCTTCATCACGCGATCACCTAGCTGACGCCACAGCGTCATCACAGCCTTCATTCTCAGACCCCACCTATGTCCCGTTCCAGACAAGCTCCCAATACCTGGGACAGGCGTGGCGCTCGATGGCTCCTGGGCGTTTTTGCCTCTGGTCGGAGCAGAAATTACGGCGCGGATTATGTGAAGGAAGCCGTCGTCGGGCAAGGTGCTTTTGCAGCCTCAGCCTCAAAAAAAGGCACTTCTCCACACGATTCTGCGGCATCGCGCAGGAATTTGGGTTTTACCTGGAGATGTTTCGTCTTGATATTACTACCGTTAGTTGACGCTCGATCGGCTCTCGATGATCGACGATCGGCAGCGCGAAGCCGACGTGTTCACCAGGACTTCGGTTCGTCTTGAACCACTCTGCTGCTGCCGCTAAACAGCGGCTCCAAACAAGCGCATCATGGACGCGGGAGCTGGACGTCATGGCAGGGCAAAGGCTGATTTTTCAACTGGGCACCAACAACTGGCAGCGCGGCGGCGAGTTCGCACCCGGCTCCGGCATCCTGCATGAGGCGCATCATCACGCCTATAACAGCCTGCCCGACACCAAGAGCTACTCGATGTACCCCTCGCGAACCCAGCGCTTCGAGGAAGACGACGTCCGGGTGTTCGCGCTGGACCACGACATTCCGATCTGCGAATCGATCTCGCCCGTGAGCAGCTATCGCTGGCACGGCATGAGCGACGCGGAGGTCCAGGCCTATCGCGCCCGCCTGACCGCGGAGGTGACGGCCTGGATGGCCGCGATCGAGGAGCGAACCGGCGAAAGCTTCGGGCTCGCCATCGCGCATCATACCTTTCTCAATCCGGTGGTCATGCGCGATGTCATTCGGGCAAGAGTGGCGGAAGGGCGGCCCGGCATGCCGCTTTTGTGCTTCGCCCATGGCACGGCGCTCAAGATGTACGCCAATGAGCGCCGCGCCGATCGGCCCGACGAATTTCCGCTCCGCTTTTTGCCGATGATCGAGAACGAGCGCATCTTCGCCTATGGCGATCCCGCCGGCGGTGTCGACCTTGCCGCCGCGATCTCGACACAGCAGATCGACGCGCTGGTCGACATCTTCCCATCCTTTCCGCGTGAACGCGTCGTGCTGTCTCCCAATGGCTACAATCAGAGCATTTTTCGTCCTTCGGGAAGCGGCGGCACGCTCGCCGAGCGGCTCGAAAGCCTGAAGGACTTCGAAACCCAGCCCTTCGAGGGCAGCCCCCATCCTGCGCGGCGCATCGACGGCGACATTCAGGCAATCGTGATCTTTTGCGGCAAATTCGCCGACTGGAAACGTCTGGATGCCCTCCTGCATGCAGCCTCGATCTACGAACGTCAGGAGCCGGGCATTGCGACCCTGATCGTCGGCTCCGGCCCCCATGAGGCGCAGGTCGCGATGCAGACGCTCGCTTTGGACAAGCTCGGCCTCACCAACACCTATTTCCTCGGCCCCCGCGGCCAGGCCGAGCTGGCAATTCTGTTCAGTGCGGCGGATGTCGGCTGCTTTCCCTCGAAAAATGAGCCTTTCGGTCTCGTCTTCGTCGAATGCATGGCCTGCGGCACACCGGTCATCGGCGCGAATTCCGGCGGCCCCCGCGATTTCGTGACGCCGGATGTGGGCATGCTGGTTGCGGAAGCCGACGATATCGACAGCTTGGCCGAAACACTTGCCGAGGCCATTCAGACGGCAATCGCCGAGAAATGGAAAGCGACGAAGGGGCCGACGGCTGCGGCGAGAGCGCGCCAGGACTTCAGCGTGACGGCTCAGGTCCAGGCCCTGCTCGATGCGGTCGACCGCTTCTGCTCCTGAGCGCCAAACAAGCCCTACAGCGTCGCGAGCACGCCGCCGTCGACATAGAGAATCTGGCCGTTCACGAAGCTGGAGGCATCCGAGGCAAGAAAGATGCACGCGCCGCGCAGCTCCTCGACCTTGCCCCAGCGCCCGGCCGGCGTCCGCTGCCTCAGCCAGGCATCGAATTCCGGATCGTCGATCAGCGCCTGATTCAACGGCGTTTCGAAATAGCCGGGTCCGATGGCGTTGACTTGAAGGCCGTGCCGCGCCCAATCCGTGCACATGCCTTTCGTCAGATTCTTCACGGCGCCCTTGGACGCGGTATAGGGCGCGATCGAATAGCGGGCGGCCTCGCTTTGCAGGCTGGCGATATTGATGATCCTGCCCCGGCCGCGGGGAATCATCGCACGTGCCACCGCTTGGCTGACGATGAACATGCCCTCGACATTGATACGCATCAGCTCCCGCCAATCATCGAGCGGAAAATCCTCGAGCGGCCGCCGCCGCTGGATGCCGGCATTGTTGACCAGAATGTCGATGGGACCGAGGTCGCGCTCGATCGCTGCGATGCTGTCCGCGACCGACTGGCTGTCGGTGATGTCGAAGGCATAGCCCGCAGCACCGTCGATGGTGGCGACCGCGGCTTCGACCTTGTCGGCCGAACGCCCATTCAGCACCACGGAAGCCCCCGCCATCGCCAGCCCCTCCGCCAGGCTGAGGCCGATGCCCTGGGAGGATCCCGTGACCAGAGCGCGCTTGCCCGACAGATCAAATAGCTTCAGTGACATGCTCCGCCCCACTCGGTGTCTTGTCGCCCCATCGCGTGCAGCATGCGTGATCTGGCGCTCAAATCAAGGTCACGCTGCAGCGATCAGCTCGACGACGCTGAGATCACCTCCCCTCCCCTGGCCCTCGCTGGCCCCGTGTTCCGGCGGACCTCGATCGACTCAGTCCCGCCTGCTCATGTCGGGAGGGCCGCACGGATCTTCTATAGACAACGCCCTTCACGTCCTGAAATCCTGGGTGGCAACGGGCGAGCGCGCAGCCTCGAAAAAACTCCCGACCTTGAAAGCGATCTCGCCATGCATGCCGGAAATCTCACAGGATGAAGCAAAGAGAGTCGTGATCGTGTCTTGATCGTCCCCGGGGAGCGTACTCTCGCTGCGAATCAGAAGATCGAAACGTCGTTCCTGGCAAAGGGCGTCGATTTGACATCGACCGAGACGGCTGAAGGAGACATCGAACACGGCTCTCTGCGTCTCGTTCCGCCCGCCTTCCTCGCCCGTGCTTTCACCGTCGGGATCGAGGGTCTGTTCTCGAAAGTAGAGCGCGACGGCCTGACTCTGATCCAGCCCCAAGGGAAGCGTGAGGCTCTTCCATCCATCCGTAAGGGGCTCGGATGCCGAGCTGCCAAGCTCGCGCACCAGTGCTTGAATCTGGTCCTTTTGCGCCGCCGATACCTCATTCTGAGCAGCCGAGGCCTGCAGAGGTCTCTCAGACTGATGCTGGCCCGCGCTGGTCAGAAGCCCGAGAAAGCGAGCGGCAAGATGTTTGTCCGGCTGGGGAAGCTGCTTGGTGAGACCGGACCTGTCCTGCTCGGCAGCCTGTCTGCCGGCCCGGTCGATATCGTCGAGCAGTTCGACCAACTTGTTGAGCAATGTTGCCGGATCTTCCTGCACATCCGGGTCGATCGGGGATGCGCTGACCGATCCATTCGGGATGACCGTCGCTTGCAGGATCGTCCCAAGCGGCAGGTCGACCGCCTGCTCGATCCTCAGGCGCTGGCCTTCCGCTTCCAGGATGGGCTTTCCGCCCTGGCCGTGGTCGATGACCGTGGCCGTCATCTTACTTCTGAATTCCACGCTCATCTGCATGTCGGACGGTATCGATGTCTGCGGGACAGAGCCCCGGGCAAGAGCGGGTGCGGGAATTGCCGGAGGTCGATAGATCGAAGCAACTGGCGAGGCAGCACCCTTTGTCGAGACCATCTCGCCATCGGCCGACGTGATCATCTGCTGAGCTTGAAGAACGCTGGCGCCCGGCGTCACCGGTTTACCGACGGCATTTCTGATGGCGGTCGTTGAGCCATCGAGCCCGCCCGATAGTCCTGCGGGGGTCGTTGTTTGGGATCGGCCATCTCGTGCTGCTCCTTCGCGAACCACATGCCGTCCTTCGCCACCCGAGCCGGCTACCACAGCATTGGGCGGCACTTGACCCTGGACGGCCGCACGCAATCCAGGGACCTTCGTGTCGTTCCCACCCGGGGTCGTCAGGTCGCGCTCATTTTCGTTCGGTCCAAGCCCCTGTGTTGCAAAATCAGACGTCCGTGGAAGTGTCGACACTCCCGTTTCGGAAGCAGCCAGTCGATGCGTGCTTGCAGGTATCTGCAGATGGACGTCGCTCGGTTGCGAAGGCTTCGTCTCGGCTGGAGTAGGTGGCGGCGGCGCCACCGTCCCGGACGGCTTGTCCATGACCGAAACTTGAAGACGGAGCGTGACGCTCCCCCCCAAGGCCTGGCCCTCGGAGCTCAGAGGTTGGGCACGGACCTCGATCTCACTCCTCTGGACGATGGTGCTTGCGGCTGATGGCGATGACTGCGGTTTGATGGTGAGATCTGCCGAAATCGCTTTCGGCAGCGGCTGCCCATCCTTCTCGACAACGGTCACCCGTTGCCCTGACGTCGATGACAGCCCTGCCCCGTGCAGGGTCAATATTTTTGCGTCAGCGAATCTCGACGGGATATCGAGCTGGAAGCTGTCGGTTCCGATCCGCACCTCGATCCCATGGCGGTTTTGGCTCAGCACATGCGCCTTGACCGTCTCTCCAGCCGCCAGTTTCGGCAACAAGGATGAGGCCGCAGCGACGCGTGCCTGCCATTGCCCGCCGATCGCGATCATCGTCGATCCATCGATGCGAGAAAGGCCTGAGCCGTCGCCATTACATCACGCGCGGCGTCGCTCCCGGGATAACACTCCAGCAGTGCCTGTTGACGGCTGACCGCTTCGGCCACGCGTGCATCCCTTCGAATCACACCGAGTGTCGACGGTCGTATCGACAGGAAGCGCTCGCAGACGCGTATGAGCCCATCGAGCGTCTGCCGACCAGCCTCCGTATGGTCGGCAAAATTGCAGACGAGATGCGGCAACCGATTGGCCCCGCTTCGCCGGGTCGCTTTCATCAGGGCATAGGCATCGGTCAGTGCAGTCGGCTCTCCCGTCGTCACGATGATCTGATCGTCGGCAAAACTCATCAGGCGACGAACGCCGGGCTCGACGCCTGACGGCAGGTCCAGGATGACGGTATCGTAGTTGTCGCCGAGGCGAGGCAACTCGTTCTCAATCAGGGTGGCCATTGGTGAATCCAGGCCGCTTAGATATCCTGCACTTGAACGTCCCGGCAGGACATCGAAACCGAGAGACCCCGCCGCCTGGACAGCCCGGGAAATCGGGATGTTGCCAGCGAAGACGTGATGCAGGCTGGCCGCGGGGTTTAGACCCAGTTGCACATCGACATTCGCCAGGCCCACGTCACAGTCCACCAAAAGGACGCGCCTGTTCATCCGCGCCAGAGCATGTCCGAGGCTGATCGCGAACCATGTCTTGCCAACCCCGCCCTTTCCCGAAGCCACGGCCAGGAGACACGTCATTCCGCACACTCCTCGCCGATCGCACTATAGTACCGACGCAACAAGAGCCTCGCCATGCCAGCAGCGCTGAGCGCGCACAAGCCATCGCCGATCGTCGGCCCGATGCCGGCCTGGGTGAAAGCGAGACCGGCTTCGGCAGCAGCGAGAACCCCGCCGAAACGCCGTGCGACATCGAGCTTGGTCGCTATCATGGCGTCGGCGCCGATGGCGGAATAGCTCCGGGCGATATCCGCGGAGTCCGCATAGGCCTGCCCTGCGGCGAGCACGAGGACGAGATCGCCCCCGATACGCGCTGTGAGAGACGACAGTTCGCCGAGATCAGCGGGATTGAAAGGATTGGTGCTGGCAGTATCCACGAGAACCACATCGCTCTTGCATGCCGCTATGATCTTGGGGAGATCCGCGGATCTCGCGACTGGAATCGGTGAAAGATCGAGCGGTTCCAGAAGGGTGGAAACCTGCTCCAGACTGCCGGCGCGCTTGACATCGAGCGTGATGATGTCGACCGCATGCCCGGCCAGGACCTCAGCAGCGGCAAGCTTGGCGAGCGTGACGGTCTTGCCGCTGCCGGGCGGTCCGGAAAGGATGATGGGTCTGTTGGTCCGGAATTGCGCAGCATCGAAACGGAACAACGCCTGAACAAGCGTCGTCAGGACCATTTCCGGACCAGCCGGTACCATGTTCTTCAGGAGCGATTCGATTTTTTCGCGCCCCTTGATCGGCCATTCGTGGAACTCGGCAAGGGCCTTTAGCCACTCGAGACTTCGGGGCTCGTCCGTCGGTGAGAGAACATCTGCCAAATCGAAAACATCGTCTGTCACAGCCCCGGTCACACTGATCTGTCCATCCTCAAGCGTCCGCGTGCTCAGAATGATAGCGTCATCGCCGAGCCTGGCTCGAAGATCCGTCATCGCCTGCTTTGATGATGGGGCTAGGAAACTGACTATGCGCATCTCGATGCTGACTACCTAGATCTGGCCCAATGTGCGGATGCGCGCTTTGGCATGAATCTCGTTCTGCGAGAGCACCACCGTCGAGGGCCTGAAGCGTTCCACAATCGACCTCACATAGGGCCGGACGGCAGGGCTGGTGAGCAACACGGGGAGCTCACCGCGCATGGCCTGTTGTTCGAAGGTCTGCTGCAGTCTTTCCATGAATTCCTGCAGATGCGAGGGTGCCATGGCCAGGTGTCGTTCTTCGCCCTGTCCGACCAGAGCTTCCGAGAACGCCTGCTCCCACGTAGGCGACAGGGTGATCAGCGGAATGTAGCCCCCTTCCGACGTGTGTGCGTTGCTGATCTGACGTGCCAAGTGCGAGCGGACATATTCCGTTATGACGATGATATTTTGACTGCGCGCCACGACATCGCCGATCGCCTCAATGACAAGCGGCAGGTCACGAATCGAAATGCGCTCAGCGAGAAGCGCCTGCAATATCCGCTGAATGCCGCCGACACTGATCTTTGAAGGCACTAGATCGTCGACCAGCTTCTGATAGTCTTTCGACAGCTCGTCCAGCAGCTTTTGGGTTTCGGCAAAACTGAGAAGCTCAGAGAGATTATCCTTGATGATCTCGGTAATATGCGTCGTTAGAACTGTCGCCGGGTCGACCACAGTATAGCCGCGGAAATTGGCCTCCTCGCGCGCGGTCTCGGAAACCCATTTCGCCGGCAAACCAAATGTCGGCTCTTTGGTCTCCTCACCAGGAATCGAGATCTTCTCACCGCGAGGATCCATCACCAGCAGCATATTCGCCCGCAGATCGCCACGGCCCGCTTCGATCTCCTTGAGTTTAATGGCATAGCTGTTGGCCGGGAGCTGAATATTGTCCTGAATTCGGACAGGAGGCATGATGAAGCCCAAATCGGCTGCAAGTTGCCTTCTGAGGGCCTTGATTTGATCGGTCAGCTTGACTCCGCCTCCATCGCCAATAAGAGCCAGCAATCCATAGCCGAGTTCGAGCCTGATGGGATCCATTTGGAGAGACGAGCTTATGTGCTCTTCGCTCGGCTCTTCGGCCCCCTCCTGAGCCGCTTCGGGCTCGTCGACCGCCTCCTCTGACGCCTTCGTCAGGCGCCAGGCTGCGGCCCCGCTGACGAGCGCCAGCGTGGCGAAGGGAAACAGCGGGAGCCCAGGCATCACGGCAAGGACCGTGAGCAAGCCGCTGGTCGTCATCAGGGTTCGAGGATGAGCGCCGAGCTGGCCGAACAACGCTCGATCAGTACGCCCGGAAATTCCAGCTTTGGAGACGAGCAGACCTGCGGCGGTCGACACGATCAGTGCAGGGATCTGGGAAACCAGGCCATCACCGACAGTGAGAAAGGTATAGCTCTGGGCGGCCTGTCCGAAGCTGATCCCGATTTGACCGACGCCGACGATGAGGCCGCCAACCAGGTTGATGACGGTGATCATCAGTCCCGCGACGGCGTCGCCACGGACGAACTTCGAAGCGCCGTCCATTGCACCATAAAAGCTGCTCTCCGCTTCAAGCTCGCGGCGGCGCGTCTTGGCCTCGTCCTCGCTGATCAGGCCAGCGGAAAGATCGGCATCAATCGCCATCTGCTTGCCGGGCATGGCGTCGAGGGAGAAGCGGGCCGAGACCTCGGCTATGCGGCCGGATCCTTTGGTGATGACGACGAAGTTGACGATGACGAGTATTGCGAAGACGATGAGGCCGATGACGAAATTGCCCTGCATGATAAAGCCGCCAAAGGCTTCGATCATGCGCCCTGCTGCAGCCGTCCCTTCATGCCCGGATGCCAGGATGAGCCGCGTCGAGGCGAGGTTCAGCGCCAAGCGCAGCATGGTAGCAATCAACAGCACGGTGGGAAAAGCGCTGAAATGAAGCGGCTTTTCGATGAATAGCGACGTCAGCAGGACCATGACCGAGAAGGTGATCGAGACCGCTAGCATCAGATCCAGCATCAGGCTCGGCATCGGTAGGATAAGGACGACGAGAATACCGAGAACGCCCAAGGCAAGGATGATATCTCCATGCCGAAGGGACTCGACTAAGCGTGAAATCAACGCGCCGCTCGTGACTGGAGCAAGAGATGCCATGTGACTTCCTGTGCTACTCAGATGCCTGACGTCAGGGCTGATTCGTCATGACGTCGATGCTTCCTGGCCCCGAAGGCAGGATGGACATGCCTTCATCACTGTATTGCTTCAGCTTGTTGCGCAGCGTCCTGATGGAAATTCCGAGAATGGTGGCGGCGCGGGTTCGATTTCCGAGCGTGTGCGCCAATGTGTCGACGATAAGCCGTCGTTCGACCTCTGCCACCGAATTGCCGACCAGGGCCGACGGCACCGCACCCTGATCGGAGGGGCCAGAGGGCTCGTCAGTATCTGGCAGGATAATCGTCTCGGGACCGATGACTTCGCCTCGCGACAAGAGCACGGAGCGATGGATGCAGTTTTCAAGCTCGCGAACATTACCTGGCCAGCGATGCCGACGAAGACGTTCTATGGCCACGGGATCGAGCCTTCTCGCAGGCATGCTATTGGCGCGCGCATAGCGTTCGATAAAGAGCTTGCTCAATGGCAACAGGTCGCCCAGGCGCTTTCGAAGCGGAGGAAGCTCGAGCTGCACGACGTTCAGGCGAAACATGAGGTCTTCGCGAAATCGGCCGGCCTTGACCTCGGCCTGCAGATCGCGGTTGCTGGTCGCGATCAGGCGGATATCGACTTTGACAGGCTTCGTGCCGCCGACGCGGTCGATTTCACGTTCTTGCAGGGCGCGCAATAACTTGGCTTGCAGACGGGGATCCATTTCGCTGATCTCATCGAGGAGCAGCGTGCTGCCATCGGCCTCCTCGAACTTGCCGATGCGGCGCGCATTGGCACCGGTAAACGCCCCCTTCTCGTGACCGAAAAGTTCGGACTCGAGGAGATTGTCAGGAATCGCCGCGCAGTTGACCGAAATCAGGCGTTTCGCATTGCGACGGCTATTCTGGTGCACGTAGCGCGCGACGACTTCCTTTCCCGTGCCGCTTTCCCCCGTAATCAAAATACTGGCATCGGACGGCGCCACCTGTCTTGCGATGGCAAGAATATCTCGCGTCACCGGATCTTCGAACACGAAGGCGTGCTGATCACTCGTCATCGAGCAGAAAATGGCTGCAATCAGATCTTCGTCCGGCGGCAGTGGGAGAAATTCGGTGGCACCCGACTTGACCGCACGAACTGCAGCGCGCGCATCGGTGTGGATGCCGTAAGCAATCAGGGGAACGAGAATACGCTCCTCGCTCAGTCGGCGTGTGAGTGCATCGATGTCCAGCCGCACATCGACAAGCAGGAGGTCCGGAGATGCTGCCGAGCGCAGTACGATCATGGCATCGTCGACCGTTTCCACTCGATGGATGCTGGCGCCCTGAGCCGAGGCCATATCGCAGGCACTGGCGACCTCGGCGCTGCTCGCTCCGATCAAGAGAACATTCATGGCTGACTCCTCATGCCCCTTTGACGACCCATGCTGACGGCCTGCCTCCGGCGATAGCGTCCATGTCATTGTCCATCGGTCTTGATGATCTCCGTCATGGTGATGCCGATGCGCTCTTCCACGATGACGATTTCACCCTTTGCTATCAGGCGGTTGTTGACGACCACGTCGATCGATTCACCGACTTTTCGGTCGAGTTCGAGGACGGCGCCACGTCCCAGTTTGATCAGCTGGCTGATGGGCATGGAGGTCTTGCCGAGCACGGCAGAGACCTGGACGGGGACGTCATAGATCGCGCCTAATGCGTTCGGAGGCTCGCTTCCGTCATCAATGGCGGATGATGCGAGATCGGCGGCCAGAAAGGCATCAGCGGCCATCTCGACCCCGTCGCCAGCCGGTCGATCTGCGCCGGTCAGCTCGTCCAAATCCAGCTTGTCGTTGTCAGCGTTCATTACGTGGCTCACTCATCTGCTGATCCGGGATCCTCAACGGGTCGACCATCGCATCACTCACCGTCGCTTCCGTTGGTGCGGGCCATGGTGCTTCGACGTCATCATGCGGGGTTGCCGGATCTTCCCGCAGCCAACGGTCGGCGAGATGCACCGCCGCATGATGCAACTGATCCAGACATCGATCGATCGCGCCGCCATGCCAGCGAATCTGGACATCGCCAACCGCGAGGGCAGAATCAGCGATCACCGTGACGTCACCGGCAAACCCGACGCTTCTGGCGAGATCGATGAAGACGGCCTCTCCGTCTTCTGCCAATGAATGAGGCAAGCGAAGTTCAATCGCAGGCTCCTTGGTCAGCCGGCTCAGGGCAGTCTTGACCAGTTCGGTGATATCGACCAACGGCTGCTTTTCGATCGCCTTGGGAATGACGGCCGATGCCAAGGCCACTGCCAGCCGGGAGCTGACAGCGACCGAGCGGGCCAGTTCCCTGTCGAACGCGGATCTATGCCACTCGATCTGATCCCTGAGCGAGGAAAGCAGCTCGCAGCGCTGCCGTTCGATGTCGTCGGCAAGCGCCGTCCTCACCGCTATCTCGACTTCCGCGGCGGTCGCACGTCTTGCTTCTTCCACAGCCGAAGCAAGATCTTCACCGGTGAATAACGGTGCTGGCTTGGCTTTCTTCCCCTCGTTCGGATCGCTCGTGCTGAATTCCGTGAGACAGGAACGATAGGCGACGGGTTCGGCACAGCGTGTTGGATCGTCGTCGGCTCCGGTCGCTTGCCGATGGTCGTCTGCTCCTTCTCCCAGCTCGGCGAATGCAAAAGGCACGGCTGCAATCACGAGATCAGATCCTCATCGTTGTCGCTGGCGACCGTGATCTCGCCGCGATCGATCAGCGCCTTCGCGCCGATGACGATCTCGGACTGCGCCTCTTCCACATCTTTCACCCGAACTGGCCCCATATTCTCCATATCCTCGCGCAGGATCTTCGCCGCGCGTTCGGACATGTTGTTGAAGAACAGTTCCTTCAGTTCGTCCTTGCCGCCTTTCAAAGCGAGACCGAGGCGCGAATTGTCGACATTGCGCAGCAGGAGCTGAATGGCCTGAGCGTCAAGCTTGACGAGATCGTCAAAGGTGAACATCAGCGATCTGATCAGCTCGGCGGACTCCTTGTTGCGCTCTTCCAGCATCTCCAGGAACGATGTCTCGGTGGTGCGATCGAAGTAGTTGAAAATTTCCGCCATCACCTCATGCTGATCGCGTGGCGGCCCGCCCGACGCATTTGCCATGAATTCGATGCGCAGAAGATCTTCGACGTCCGTCATGATCTCATCCTGCACTGCGTCGAGCCGGAGCATGCGCATCATCGCCTCGATCGCGACTTCCTTCGGCAGGTGGGAGACCAGCCTCGCCGCATGATCGGTTTTGACTTTCGACAGCACCACGGCGATGGTCTGCGGGTATTCGTTCTTCAGAAAGCTGGCAAGCAGGTTGTCATCGACCTTGCTCAGCTTTTCCCAGATATTGCCACCGGGATGCCCGCCAAGATCCTTCATGATGAGCGCCACCTTGTCCTCGTCGAGGATGGTGCTCAGCAGCTGCTTTGCGGTATCGTACGTGCCGACAATACCGAAGCCTGCACCCATGACCGACGTGAACTCGCGCAGCAGGACCTCGACATCCGCACCTTGAATGCGTCCGAGTTGAGTCATCTCGTGGGCGATGCATTTCATCTCGTCGATGGCGAGACGCTCCGAGAGGAGACGCGCATGGCTGTCACCGATGACGAGCATGAGCATCGCGGCTTTTTTCATGCCGCTGAATTCGTTGTAGATCTGGATCTCATTCGTCTTGGGCGGCTTCGGCCTGGCCATAGTGACGTCTTGTGTCCTGGTCTTAGCCATTGCGACTTCCCGATTCCTGACTGATCCACTGCTGCAACAGGGCAGACGCATCGTCGGGTCTTGCCTCGATGACGTCCCGGGCCTGATGGATCAGAGCGACCCTGACCGGATCGTCCAGCCCCGGAATGCCGACCTCGACGCCCTCCTCTCCCGTTCCTGCCTTGCCCTTGGATGCTGCCCTACCGCCTGCTGTCAAAGCCCCTTGCGATATGACCTTGCCGTGCTCATCGACGATCGCCGGCAGGTTGCTGTCGGATTGCCTCCCTTCGCCGTCACCAGCTTTGGTGCTGAGGGTTTCCGGCTCGGGCATGAACTTGGCCATTGCCGGCCGCACGACCAGGAAGATCGCGATCAAAGCCAGAATCAGCAGCACGCCAAGTTCGACCAGCCGAAGGATATCGCTCTTGGTGAAGTCGAAGAGGGACGTCTCGATATCCTCGAGGCTGGTCTCGGCAAATGGCAGATTTTTCACGTCGACGATGTCGCCGCGTTCCGCATTGAAGCCAATCGCCGAACGCACCAGGCTCGCGATCTCATCGAGCTCCTGCTGGTCGAGCGTCGCGTCGGCCAGCGGCACACCATCCACTCCGAGAACCTCGCGCCCGGCAACCAGCACAGCGACCGACAGGCGTTTGACCTCCCCGCCGACCTGCGTGTGGTTGCGCACGGTCTTGGAGATCTCGTAGTTCACGGTCTCTTCGGTACGAACGATGTTCTCGTTGTTGCTGCTGCCACTCCCGCCCCCGTCGACTCCGGCATTGGGCAGATTGTTGCCGACCGTCACAGCACCATCTTCATTCCTCTCGGCGCGTTCGGTCTCCTCCTCGATAGTCTGCGTGCTGCGCACCACCTGACCGTCAGGATCGAAGGTCTCCTCGGTCATTGTGACCTGATCGAAGTCGATCTCGGCGCTCACCTCGGCGTGAACCCGGCCAGGCCCGAGCGACCGTTCGATAAGCTGCTCGATCACCGCCTTCAGGCGCATCTCGTAGGCGATTCGATATTCGTCGGCCTGGCTGGCGAGACCGCCCTCGAGCGTGGCGTCGCCACCTTTGACCAGAAGCGTGCCGCGATCGTCGACCAGCGTAATGCGATCCGGCTGCAGACCCGGCACAGCGGCCGCGACGAGATGCTGAACGGCGGCCACCTGACGCTTGTCCAGGCGACGGCCGCCATACATGCGCAAAGTGACCGACGCGCTGGGCTCGATCTGCTCCCGGCGGAACAGCTCGCGCTTGGGCAGGACCAGATGGACACGTGCCGCCTTCACGTCTTTCAGCGACGCGATCGTGCGGCTGAGTTCGCCTTCGAGGGCGCGGCGCTGATTGACATTGGCGAGAAAAGTTGTCGTTCCGAGCGCACCGGCCTGATCGAAGATCTCGTCGCCGACCGAGCCACCGCGGGGCAGGCCTTCTTCGGCCATGGCCATGCGCAGGCGGGCCACGCGATCGCCCGGCACCATGATGCCTTCGCCGCCGCCATAGAGCTCGTAGGGCACACCGATGGCTTCGAGACGGCTGACGATTTCGGCGCTGTCCTCAAGGTCGAGGCCGCTATAGAGCAGACCATAGTCAGGCTCGACGATGCGCAGGGTGAGATAGGCGAAGAAGCCGAGCAGCCCGATCATCGTCACACCGAGCCCGATCATCTGACCAGGGCTGAAACGGCGGAGTGTTTCGAGTACTGACGGCTTCCCGTTCCCGGACTGCGCGGGGGCAGTCTGGTCCAGCATCGTCGGCAGGTTGGTGGTCGTGTCGCTCATGACCTCTCAGGCTTGAGACTGCGTTGTCGAAACCGAAGCAGTCATCAAACTAAGAGATCAGTATTAATAACCCCTTAACCGAGGCAATTTTTGCCGGGCGTTCGAATTCATTTTTCAATAAGCATCGAAGGCATCATCGACGGTGCAAGCGTGAACCTGGCCCAGGCTAACGAAAATCCTGAATTCGGGTCACGCGAAGACCGCCAAGACCGTGCTTGTCGATCGCCGCTTCCCAGCCGACGAACTCCTCGGTCGACAGGTTGTAGCGTTTGCACGCTTCCTCCAGCGTCAAGAGCTGGGCGCGTACGGCGGCGACCACCTCGGCCTTGCGCCTGGCCACCCAGCGCTTGGTCTCGGGCGGCGGCAAATCGTCCAGGGTCAAAAGCTTGCCGTCGGGTCCGATCACCCGGCGGGGTTCATCTTCAATCGTCACGTCCGAACCACTCATCGACATCACTCGGTCTCCAACTCCCTCAGAAGCATTTCAGGACATTATCCACCACGTGCTTTAAAAAAAGTCTAAACAGCCGAGAAAAACGGGCCAACCGTGGCCGGCCCGCGCGATCAGGCGAGGTTATCGGCGAAGTCTGATCAGCTCGTCGAGCATTTCATCCGTCGTGGTGATGATCCGGGCATTGGCGGAATAGGCCCGCTGGGTCACGATCATCTTGGTGAATTCATCCGCGATATCGACATTGGCCGCCTCCAGCGACGAGGGCGAGATCGTGCCGGCGCCGCCGACACCGGCTTCGCGCAGATTGAAGGTGCCGGAGGCGACCGTTTCGCCATAGACATTGCCGCTGCGCGGATCCAGCGCCAAGGGATTGGCGAAATTGGCGATCGGCAGCTTGTAGAGCTTTTTCTGCTCACCGTTCGAGAAGGACGCGATGACGAAGCCCTCATCGTTGATGCTGACGCCGTTCAGCTGGCCGACGTCGGCACCGTTCTGATTGACGAACACCACATTGAAGTTGGAGGCGAACTGCGAAAGGCCGTTGGTCTCGCCGACCGTGCCGAAATCGAACTCCACCAGACTGTCGCTTGCGCCGTCGGTGTCCAGCCAGTCGATGCCGATCGGGGCGCCCGGAGCGGCCGTCGGTGTCAGGGGGGTGATGCTCAGGCTTGCCGGCTCACCGCCACCGCCGAAAACCACCTGTCCGGATGCGAGGAGGCCATTCGGGTGGGTTCCCGTTTCGAGATCCGCCACATCACCATAGACCTCGACATTCCAGGTCGATGTGGCGGGATCCTTCAGGAAACCGACGGTGACGCTATGGGCACGCCCCAGCGAATCGAAGACTTGGATGTTGCGGGAAAAATGCGGCTGAACACCGGATACCCCGTTCGAATTGTAGTAATCAGCCATGTCGCCCGCCGCATAGGCCCCGGCATGCGGTGTGTGGGTGGCGTCCAGGTTGGCCCCCATCTCGATGCGGGTGGTGGCCGTCGCCGTGCCGTTGACCAGGCGGATGTTGACGGTCGATATCTGATTGACATCGATGATCTCGTCATCGTTGTCGAGCGCCCAGCCCTGCAGATAGAACCCCGCGGAGTTGCGCAGATTGCCGAGAGCGTCTGTCTTGAAGCTGCCGGCGCGGGTGTAGAGCTGGTCGCCCGTGCCGTCGGACAGGTCGCTGACCACGAAGAAGCCGTCGCCAACGAGGGCGACATCGGTCGGCGAGGTGCTCGGCTCGATCAGGCCCTGCCGGGCGATTTCGAAGTTCGTGTTGGACTTCACGCCGCCGGGCGAAAACGTGGTGACACCCGATGTCGTCGTGACAAGTGTCGAGAAATCGGCCACGGCCCCCTTATAGGCTGTGGTGGAGACGTTGGAGATATTGTCGGAAATCATGCTCATCGACTGGCTTTGTGCCGATAGACCGGTCACGCCCGAGAACAAGGCTCCAAACAGACTCATGGCGACTTTCTCCGCGTTGGCTCGATAGGTTTGATTGGATCGGTCTGCCTGTCGTCAAGCGGCGCTCGACGGCTGGCGCACGGCAGTAATCAGGTTGAGCGGCATCGGAACGCCGTCGACCGAAAGCAGGGTGTCGGTGCCCTGCATCTCGACACTGTCGACGGTGCCGCTGATCTTGGTCGTCGCATCGATCGGGTCTCCCTCGATGCTCTGCGCGATCACCTCGAATTTGAACACCCCGTCGCTGTACTGCACACCATTGTCGCCGCGGCCATCCCAGGTCAGGCTCTGGGGCCCGCTCCCGATTTCGCCGGGCTTGAGCGCGAGCGTCCGTCCGAACTCGTCGGAGATACGGATCAGCACCGTGTTTGCGGGGCGTTCGAGTTCGTAATGCAGGGTTGCAACGCCGTCCTCGCCGAGACCGAAGACGTTGCCCTCCACTTCGACCTCGGCGCCGAGATAGCTGACCGACTGGCTCAGCTTTTCCGCCTGCATCAGAGACGCGAGCTCGCCCAGAGTCTCGTTCGATTTGATCTGCTGCTCGACGCTGCTGAACTGCACGAGCTGCCGGGTGAACTCGTCGGCATCCATCGGCGAGGTCGGATCCTGGTTCTGCAGCTGCGTGGTCAGAAGCTTCAGGAAATCGTCGAAATTGTCGGCGAGACGCGTGACGCTGTCGGTCTTGCCGCTTTGACCCGTCGTCGGCGTCAGTGCGCTGATGTCCATACTGTTGTCCCTTCAGATCACGGGAAAAAGCTCAGGTTTCGATGTCGAGCAGGCGCAACCCGTCGACCCGTCGGGTCGGCGCTGCCGGCTCTGCAGGCAGGATGTCGTCATAGGCACGACCGGCGCGGTAGGCAGTCTGGCGCGCTTGCGCCTGCTCATGGAACTGCTGACCCGGCTGCTGGTGCTGGTGATCCTGCTTGAGGGCGAAGCTCAGGCCGTCGCTCGAGAGTTTCAGCCCGCTATCGCCGAGGCTGCGCTCCAGAAGGCGGCTGTCGCGCTGCAGCAGCTCGAGGGTTTCGGGCCGCTCGGCGGTGATCAGGGCTTTCAGCCGGCCCGTTGGCTCGAAGTCGAGCTGGATGTCGACGCCGCCCAGTTCGGCAGGATGGAGCTGAACGGAGAAGCGATCGACGCCTTCAGGAACGAAGCGCGTGATCTGCAGGGCGATCTGTGCGCCGGCGGGGAGATGTGGGGAGGGTGCCGGCATCCTGTGCGCTGTCGGACCGGCGGTCGGCTCGAAGCGCTCGATGCCCGAAGTCGCTCCTTCGCCCGCCCCGTCGACGAGTCCTGCCGGCAGGAAGCGATCGGTGCCGCCGGGCTCGGTGCCGAGCCCCGGCTGCTCACCTGCCGCACCGGCTTGCACGGCGGCCTTGGCCATCGATGCCGGCGTCGCCGGCTCGCGCTTCGCTGCCATGACGGTCACTGGCGAAGCATCAGGCCGAGATGCGCTGCTCTGTATCATGTCCGCCGAATCTTGCTGGGCCACGTCAAAAGACGGTGTTGCTGCAGATGGCGGGGAAACCTTGTCGGTGATGGCCGCGGCGGGCTGACGGTAGACGGGCGCCGCGCGCGTCGCCAGGACAAGATCGACGGGGCCGCCCGGCCTGTGAGCCGCATAGCCCTGTGGGCCGTTTTCGACGGGTGGGGTCGGAAGGTCGACAGGCGGTGCGGCGAGGCTCCGCTCATCCGAAGTCGGCAGCGGCCGCTGCATCCCCGGCCCAGGGGTCACCGGAACGCCACCAGCTTGGGCTTCAGCCGGCAGATCAGCTTTCGCGGCAAAAGCGGGCGCGGGCATCCCCTGGGCGGCGTGGTCCAATCTCGTGCCCTGGCGCGACATCTCGGCCGGCGTGTTCGCGGCGGCGAGGCCGTCGGGTGAAACCGGCATCGTCTGTACAGGCGGCGACATCGTCGCTGCCAGCTGCGGTTGAACCGCCGGGACAACGCCGTCCGAGGGTCTTGCCTCGGCCGCGATCCCACCCTGTCGGCCCTCAGGCCTGGCAGCGGGTTGCTGCTGCGCATCGACGATCGCCTTGGCAACATCGTCAGGCATGACACCGGCAGAACGAACAGTCGCCCCGGATCGTGCGGAAGCGACCACAACTCCCTCGTCAGGGGCGCCATCCTGGCCGGGCCTGCTGGACCTGATGTCGGCCGCCGCTTGTGCATCGAGGGCCGAAACAGCCGGGCGCACCGCCGCGCCGGACTGGATGTCCTGGCGTATCGAACCTTCCACGGACTGCACCATGCCAGATCGCAGCAGTGTTGCGCCGGCAGCGCCCGCATCCGAACGATCGTCGCCACGGACAACATCGAGGCCGACGCTCGCCCTGAGCGCCGTCGCGATCGCCACCGGCCCCTCGCCGGACACGGCGCCGGCTGCGAGAGCCGCATCGCCCGAGGCCTTGGCGGCAGGCACACCGATACCGACCGCTGGGGCATCACCCTCGCCGCCCCGGACAGCGACAGCCTGCTGGGGACCGACCGCAAGGATCGCGGTCGATGCTGCCAGCGCCGCCTGCAGAGTTTCGGCAAAGGCGTTGCCGTCGCCTGCGGCCGCCTCACCGGACAGACCTGCGGCCGCCTGTCCGACAGGGGCGATCGTCGATATGAGCAATCCTGCGTTCATGGCCCTCTAGGTCTGCAAGCCTCGTGCCAAACCGAAAATCACAGGATAACTCTTTGAAATTTCTTGGTTTACCAAGCAAGGAGAAGCCTGACAGGCCCGGCAAAAATTGCCAGGTCGATCCACCTCTGCCCGACAGTTTTTGCCGGCTGCGAGGTGGTGTCGAGTTTGCAGGACGCGTGTTAACCGATTGCTAACGGGGCTATGCGATCATGCTATCTATAAGGAGGAAGTCATGCAGATCTCCCCGCCGACCGCAGCCCCAGCCCCCTCGCCTATCGATCGTTCGATCGCCACCTCGCCGCCATCCGGTGCGGTCCGAGAGTCGGCTGCGAACGAGCTTGCCGCGGCCACGCCCCAGCTTGTGCAGGCCGCACGGCCCACGGACGCGCCAGCACGCCCCGACGCGGACAGCCGCCCGCCGGCAGAGGCCTCAGCACGGCATGATCGGCCTGGCTCTCGCGTGAATCTGGTGGTCTGACCCCGTTTTCGGCGGAAGCGCTGTCAGCGTCGCCGGGTCTCAAACCGACGAGGTCGGCCAAGCTTCGTCGTCACGACGCTGCGGCATATTCTCTGCCCGTTGGCCGTCGGCACCATGGTCACCGGAGGATGCGCCCTCCGTCATGTCCGGCCAGGCGTCAGCCTCGGCGCCGGCCCACCAGTAAGAGTCCTCTTCCTCGACCAGTTCGGGCCAGACGACGATGACGAGATAGAGGAAGTGGACGTAGAACGACAGCAGATAGCCGCCAAGGAACAGAAACTGCACCAGGCAGGCCACCGACAGAATGCGATCGGGTGAGTTGCGAAACAGGCTGGTCAGAAAAAACATGCCGAAAAACAGGACCGCGACAAAGCCATACTCGATCACCAGCTTGAACCACGACGAGTCCTGAACGAAGAAATCGGTAAACTCGACGACCGTCTTGAGCTCGCCCGGCCCGACGCCCCAAAGCAGGATCGAGCTGTGGCCGCTCTCGATCATGTCGGCGATCACCCAGTAGGGTGCGATGAACCGGCCGGAACCGCTGGCCAGCGGGTTGCTGAAATCCGACAGGCGATCATAGAACACCGAGAACGGAAACACGTCCCGGAAGAGCAGGATCGAGAGAAAGCCGAGGACCGCGAGCAGGATGAGAGCGACGCGTCCCTGAACCACGGCCAGGATGGCACCGACCATGGTCAGGAGCACGAGACCCGTGCCGGAAAAGCAGAGCCCCATGGAGCCGAGATAGAGGATGAGGCGCTTCGGCCGGTTGAAATGGCGAAGCTCGATGATCACGGCGAAGGCCAGGAACTGCGAGAAGTGGGACGGCTCGAGAAACCAGAGCCCCGTGCTCTTCTCGTAGGGCAATGATTCGGTAATCGGTATGCGCAGATTGAATTCCGGAATGAACATCGGCTCCGGCAGGACCATGTCGAAGGGAAACATGAAGTCCGGCGACAGCGGAAACTGGATCAGGAACTGCGCGATACCGCACCACACGCAGAACAGCATGATATCCTGAAAGGTGCTCAGAATTTGCCGATATTGGAGATAGGTCAGGCGGAACGAGAAAATATAGGAGATATAGACGGCGAACAGCATCAGCAGGGAGATGAAGGAGAAGCCATCGCGCTTGAAAAACAAGGTCAGGAGACAGCCGCCCATACCGACGGCATAGAGAATGACCCGGACGGGATCGACGGTCAGGCGCCCCGACAGCGCGAGCACCATGGTCGTCAGCAGACAGAGAAGAAAACCGACGCCGAACTGGCTTTCGTCGAAGGGAACGGCGAAGCGCTGACCGATGGTGACGCAGCCGAGAATGAAGCTGATGCCCAGCATCGGCTGCAGGTAAAACCCGCGCGTGTCGTCTTCCAGGTCGCCGCCGACCCGACGAAAGACGCTGTCTATCGGGCTCTGGTTCGACGCGTCGTGATGCACCCGTTGCCTCTGTCAGAAGGGGGGAAGGATGAATTCAACCTTAAGCCGAGGCACCCTAGCGCGAAACCCCGCTTCGACGCGAGACGGAATCCGAGATCTGCCCCGTTTCGCAGCATCCCTCGGGCGATCGCACCCCGTTCGAGGCCGCTAAAAACGCCAACCGCGGCAGATCCTTTCGGGACCGCCGCGGCGTGGTCGATACAACGCTCGGAAACCTGTGCGCCGGATCAGGCGACATTCGATGTCGGATTCGTCCCCGATTCGTTGCGATAGGCCTCGATCAGACGGAGCATGCCCTCGCCGATCCTGACCCGGGCCTGCCAGCCCAGGAGTTCGCGCGCCCGCGTCGGGTCGCCGACGAAGCGCGAGACGTTATAGCTCGGCGCCGGGATCTCGGCGATCTTGGCCTTGTTGCCGGTAAGCTGGACAGCGATGTCGGCGAGCTCGCCCAGCGTGGTCGGCCGGCCGGTGGCGAAGTGGATAGGCGGCAGAACTTCGCCGGCCTGAAGGGCTTCGACGACGCTCAACAGGCCGAGGGTGACATCGTCGAGATGGGTGAAGTCGAACGTGTTGTCGCGGCCGTGAACCTGGAGAAGCTCACCTCCGGCGGCGCCGCGGGCGAAGGCCGGGGCGACACGCTTCGGATGATCGTTGAGCGCACCGTAGACATTGGCGAGACGGACGACGGCCGTTTCGACGCCGCTTCGCCGCCAGGCCAGCGCGACACGCTCGGCGGCGGCCTTGGAGCGGCCATAGACGTTGACCGGGCGCATCGGGCAGTCCTCGCGCACCGGAAGCTCGCCGGGCTCGCCATAGACTTCGCGGCTGCTGGCAAGCAGGACCCAGGGACGGATGGGCATCTCCGCGGCAGCGCGCATGACGACCTCGGTGCCGATCACGTTGGTCTGCCAGCAAAGCTCCGGATCGCTCTCGCCGTCAGCGACACGGGAGACGGCGGCGAGATGGACGACACCTCGACATCCGCGCATGCGCTGCTTGACCAGGGCTTCGTCGCGAATATCGCCTTTTTCCGCAGGATCGCTCGATCGCGTGTCCAGCTTCTCGACACGATATCCGCTCTTTGCGAGCAGTTCGCAGAAAGCGGCACCGATCAATCCCTCAGAGCCAGTGACGAGGATTGCGCCCACGATATTCTCCCGAGCATGCATGTTAACGACCGATCTAATCGACAACCAATGAACGGCCGCGCGGTCAGCTGTTAATTTGTATGAGATGAGGCTGCATATTTTGTCAATTACAGATAATTGTCAACAAATATCATCCACCAAGTTGAGGATTGCTTGTACGGAACTTCTCGATCCTTCAGATTTTTCCACTGTAAAATCAGTAAGTTTGAGCAGATTTCACAGAGATCGACTGAAGTTCCGAAAGCCGCCAGGCATCAGGCAGGATCGTGACATGATCGATCAAGACCTGCCTCGACATCACCTATAACGCGAAAATTTGCGGAAAACACCACTGTGAATGTGGCTTTTCGGCATCATGGTTTTCACGATTCACGACAGAATTTCTCCTTGTCAAGATGACCGGCAGCGAGGCGGCGAAGCCCGCTCAACCGCCAATTTCTCAGGCATACCGCCATTTTCCGCCCGCCGATCCGATGTCTGTGGAGGATAGAGGTGAACGTCTAAGCAAATCGTGAATCATGCCATCAAAGGTATCAGGGGCGTACCAGGGCATGTCGACGGGGTATTGCAGATGGCGACCGACCGAAGTGTAATGAAGTGGTAAGCTAACTTTTTCTTTACCTTACTATGTTTTCATCATGTGAAGGACTGACGGCACGCCGGCAATCGGCTTGAAAGGAGACCGGGCCCGTGAACATTCTTCGCCCCAATGGCATGGTGGAACGGATGGGCGAAAGCCCCCAGAGATCAGCAGGCCCCCGCCGCTATGGCCGTGACAAGGAGGGCAGTCCGAAAAACGCGCGCAGCTGGAAAATCGCGCGTGAAAACGACCGGCGCGGCCGTGACCGGCAAGGCGATGATCCCCTGCGCGGGCGCCTGCTCGACGTGAACGCCTGAGCCTGATGACAACGCCGTTGACGATCTGCCCAATTTGACGCCAGGGGCGTTCGTCGACGGGCTGCTGCCTGTTGTTCTGATCAATCCGTCGCCACATCCCGACATAATGCAGACCCCTCCGCAAGAGGCGGGTTGTGCCTAGCGATGGTGCCAAGCCTTTTTCCGGGCGCCGAAATCCGCTAAACTAATTCTTAAGTCGTTGCTGGTTAACATGGCCGTTGACTTCGGAATTCAGTGATCGGAGCGAAACGATTCAGCCATGTTCGTGACGGGATCGAGAAGAACAGGAGACGGGCGCCAGTGATGGCTATCCCGAAAGAACAAGGACGAAAGTAAAGACAAGGCGGGCAAAACGAGGAAAAGGAGGGTCGCTTATGCGTGACCTCGAACTGATGGTAAAGGATTATCGCCTGACGACGGCCGAGATCCTCTATCACCTCCCGGACCACCCTAGCCTCCTCCAGACCTATGTCTGGCAGAACCTTGATATCGCTCCCAAATTTCCAGTTCTGTCGAAATTTCTAGACTTTTGGGAAACGTCCATCGAAGGACGGCTGCACAGCGTCAAGATCGCGTCGGCCAAGCTGATCAAACCCGGTCAGTTCCGCCACGTCGACCATCTCCAGCATATGCACTGATCGCGCCTATCGGCCTCGAGAACGCGAAGCGCCGGGATGACCTCTCGGTCATTCCAGCCGTCACGGGCGCTCCTCGCCGGGCGGTCGCTGTCATCCACTCGGTGAGGATCATCGATCGGCGGCGGGCGACCGGCGGACAGGATGAATGCGAACGTCATTCGCAACGATGAGGGGCGAAGCCCCTTGAAAGCTGACCTCCGTCGCCACGATATGGTGCTGTTGCGGGCCGATGACGGCTGGCGCGATGTGAAGGAGATCAGCGGCGGTTACCCTTGATTGCCCAAAAATCGCGCAGAAAATTTTCTGCCTAAATATTGTGCATTTGCTTTTTCTCCCCACATCTAGGTCAGACGGTCTGGCGCCTGTCCAGGCTGAAGGTTCTGGCGTATCAATCGGACGTCGGTGACGACCGGTTTTTCGGAGAAGGTGGGCATGGATTTCGAGAAATACACGGAACGGGCGCGCGGCTTCATCCAGTCCGCCCAGGCCCTCGCCCTGCGCGAAGGCCATCAGCGATTCGTCCCGGAGCATGTTCTGAAGGTCCTTCTGGACGATCCGGAAGGTCTCGCGCGCAATCTCATCAGGGCGGCCGGCGGTGAGCCCGCGCGCGCGATGGAACGAGTCGAGGCTGCGCTCGGCCGATTGCCCAAGGTCGAAGGCAGCGGCGCCGGCCAGCTCTATCTGGCACCGGAAACCGCCCGGCTGTTCGAGCAGGCGGAAAAGATCGCCGAGAAGGCGGGTGACAGCTTCGTCACCGTGGAACGCCTGCTGCTCGGCCTGACCATGGCGGCCGGCACCGATTCCGCCGAAGCGCTGAAGCAGGCGGGCGTGACCGCGCAGAGCCTGAACAAGGCGATCGACAACCTGCGCAAGGGCCGCACCGCCGACAGCGCGTCTGCCGAGCAGGGCTATGACGCGCTCAAGAAATACACCCGTGATCTCACCGAGGCCGCCCGTGACGGCAAGCTCGATCCGGTGATCGGCCGGGACGAGGAAATACGCCGGGTCATCCAGGTGCTGTCGCGCCGCACCAAGAACAACCCCGTCCTGATCGGCGAGCCCGGCGTCGGCAAGACCGCGATCGCTGAGGGGCTGGCGCTGCGTATCGTCAATGGCGACGTGCCGGAAAGCCTGAAGGACAGGAAGCTGCTGTCGCTGGATCTGGGCGCGCTGGTCGCAGGCGCGAAATATCGCGGCGAGTTCGAGGAGCGGCTGAAGGCGCTCTTGCAGGAAGTCACCCATGGCGAGGGCGACATCATCCTGTTCATCGACGAGCTGCACACGCTGGTCGGCGCCGGCAAGGCCGAGGGCGCCATGGACGCCTCCAACATGCTGAAGCCGGCGCTCGCCCGCGGCGAGCTGCACTGCATCGGCGCGACCACGCTGGACGAATACCGAAAGCATATCGAGAAGGACGCGGCGCTTGCCCGGCGTTTCCAGCCGACCTTCGTCGACGAGCCGACGGTCGCCGACACCATCTCGATCCTGCGCGGCCTCAAGGACAAATACGAGCTGCACCACAGCGTGCGCATCACCGACGGCGCGATCGTCAGCGCCGCGACGCTTTCCAACCGCTACATCACCGACCGCTTCCTCCCCGACAAGGCGATCGACCTGGTGGACGAGGCGGCGGCCAGAAAGCGCATGACCATCGACAGCAAGCCCGAAGCGATCGACGAGCTCGACCGGCGCATCATGCAGCTGAAGATCGAGCGCGAGGCGCTGAAGAAGGAGACCGACAAGGCCTCGAAGGACCGCCTCGGCAATCTGGAAAAGGAGCTTTCCGGGCTCGAGGAGGAGAGCGCCGAGCTCACGGCGAAGTGGCAGGACGAGAAGAGCAAGCTCGCCGACGTGCAGAGCCTGAAGGAGCAGCTCGAGCAGAGCCGCCATGCGCTGGAGGTGGCGCAGCGCCAGGGCGACCTCGCCAAGGCCGGCGAAATCGCCTATGGCCGCATTCCCGAACTCGAGCAGCGCCTCGCCGACGCCGAGGAGCAGTCGGCCCAGGAGCTGGTGCAGGAAGCGGTGACCGACAGCGACATCGCCGCCGTGGTCTCGCGCTGGACCGGCGTGCCGGTGGAGAAGATGCTGGAGGGCGAGCGCGAAAAGCTGCTGCAGATGGAGGCCAAGCTGCACGAGCGGGTCATCGGCCAGAACGAGGCGGTCACGGCCGTCTCCAACGCCGTGCGCCGCGCGCGCGCCGGCCTGCAGGACCCGAACCGGCCGCTCGGCTCCTTCCTGTTCCTCGGGCCGACCGGCGTCGGCAAGACCGAGCTCTGCAAGACCCTCGCGGCCTTCCTGTTCGACGACGAGCAGGCGATGCTCAGGATCGACATGTCCGAATATATGGAGAAGCACAGCGTCGCCCGGCTGATCGGCGCCCCTCCAGGCTATGTCGGCTATGAGGAGGGCGGTGCCTTGACCGAAGCGGTGCGGCGCCGGCCCTATCAGGTCATCCTGTTCGACGAGGTGGAAAAGGCCCATGCCGACGTCTTCAACATCCTCCTGCAGGTGCTGGATGACGGCCGGCTGACCGACAGCCACGGGCGCACCGTCGATTTCAGGAATGTGATGATCATCCTGACGTCGAACCTCGGCAGCGACTATCTGGCGGCCCTCGATGAGAACCAGCCGGCCTCTGCGGTGCGCGATCAGGTGATGTCCGTGGTACAGGCGGCGTTCCGGCCGGAATTCCTGAACCGTCTGGACGAGATCATCCTGTTCAACCGCCTCGGCCGTGCCGACATGTCCGGCATCGTCGACATCCAGCTGAAGCGCCTGGAAGCGCTGCTGCATGAGCGCAAGCTGACGCTGCACCTGACCGACGCGGCCAAGCGCTGGCTCGCGGATGCGGGCTACGATCCGGTCTACGGCGCCCGCCCGCTGAAGCGCACGATCCAGCGCAATCTGCAGGATCCGCTCGCCAGGCTGATTCTCGAAGGATCGATTGTCGACGGTTCGCCGATCGAGGTCGATGCCAACGACCAGGGGCTGCTGATCAATGGCGAGCGCGCGGCGATCGCCGCCTAGCGCCAAAGCCGATCAAAGTTCGAGGCCAGTGCAAGCTGCGGCCGCAGGCAGACGCGGTCGCAGCCTCATCCTTTGACCCTCGCCACGCCAACTTTCAGGCACGCGCATCGGAGGCACGCTCAAAGGCCGCCCATCGGGATCAGCTTCGGGGTGTCCAATCGATACTTCGGCAGGGTGAAAAGAAAGCGGGCGCCTTTGCCATAGGAATGGTCGAGCCAGATCTCGCCGCCGCAGCGCCGAATGATCAGTCGACAGATCGCCAGGCCGGCGCCGGAGCCTTCGATCTCGTCACTATGCTGCAGGCGCCGGAACATTTCGAAAATTCGATCGGCATGCCGAGGCGCGATCCCTCGCCCCTGATCGGCCACGGCGAACCGCCAGGCATCGCCGGCGTCATCAACACTTACCTCGACCACCGGCTCGCGCTCGCAGCCATGGATGACGGCATTGCTGAGAAGATGATCGAGAACCAGCTTCAGCAGCCGCATCCGGCCCCAGACCAGCGGCAGGTGGGCGATCTCGAAGCGCACGTTGCGCGCTTTGATCTCGGGATCCAGGTCGTCGAGCGAATGACCGATCACGGCGGACAGGTCCACCGGTTCGAACGTGCAGTCGAACTCCTCGCGCACGCAGACATATGCGAGGAGATCATTGAGCATCAGGCGAAGGCGCCGCCCGCCCGACTGGATCATGCCCGCAATGTTGAGCGCATCTTCGGAGAGCTCGGCGCCGAAATCCTCTTTGAGGATGTCACTATACGCGATCACACGGCGCAGCGGCTCGCGCAGATCGTGAGAAGCGATCTGGGCGATTCGCCTGAGATCGTCGTTCGACTGCTCCAGCGCCGCCGACTTTCGCATCAGCATGCGCTCGGTCTTCTTCTGCTCGGTGACGTCCAGCAAGACCGCGAGGCTGCGAATGAACGTGCCGTGTTGGTCGACCTGTGACACCGCCGAGAGCTCGACATCGCGGACCTCGCCGCTCTTGGTCACGAACTGGTAGGCGATGTCGTGACAGCGGCCGGCCTCGCGATAGGCGGGCAGCACCACGTCCTGGGCGTAGCGTCGCGACTCCAGCGTGAGGAAATCGGTGGACAGGCGGCCGATCACCTCGCTCCGCCGATAGCCCATCATCGAGAGCCAGGCATCGCTGACGATGACGATCCGTCCCGCAGCGTCGATCGAATGGAGGATAGCCGGCGTTTTCTCATAGAGATGGCGGAAGTGCTCCTCGCTCCCGCTCGGCCCGACTTCCCGCTCCTCATGGGTCCGCCAGGCGATCTGCGCGTCCTTGAAGGCTGCCAGCCACGTCGCCATGAACTGGAGACCCTGTCGGTCCTCAAGGCTTGCCGCCCGCCGACTCCCCCGTCCTTGCGCAAAGGAGAGCCTGCCGTAGGACCACTCTCGGCCGCGTATGACAGCGCTCAGCAGGATGTCGACATCGACCGCATCCTGCGCGTCACCGTCAGGCCGGTGCCGTGTTGGCGCGTTCTCACTCCCCTCCCCCAGAGACCAGCGTTCCTCCTTGAGCAACGCAGGTTTCGTGATGCGGGACGCGAAGCTGCCGGCTACAGCCTCGATGTGGTCCCCGTTCTCCCCTGAAGCGCAGAAGACGGCGAGGTCACAGCCGAAAAAGCGGCATCCGAGCTCGAGCCATGCGCAAACGTCGATCTCCCGCCGGAGATCACAATCCGCAACGAAAGCGATCAAATCAGCCCAAGCTTCGGCGCGCCGGATCCGGTCTGAAGCATCATGAAGGATATGAAGCGATCCTCGGATGCTGCCGTCCGGACGCCGAACGGCCAGCGAGACGGTCTCGCTGGCGACGATACCGCCGTCCCGATCATGGACATAGCGGCGTCGACCTTCGGACCGACCAGTCGAAGGGGCAGGCGCCGCCGGCGCTTGTTCCGTCTGATCCGTACTTGCCCGCAACACTGTGTGGAGCGGCCGGCCGACCAGATCCTGCGCCGCCCCGCCGAGCAATGCCTCGAAGGCCGTGTTGACATGCCTGATCGTCCCCTGCTCATCGGCAAAGACGACGGCATCGGCCGAACCGTCGACGGTCAGGCGCAGCCAGGCATCTGCAGATTTCGACACGCGACTAGCCGCGGCGATATGCGCCGCGAACCTCATTGGGGAGGCCATCGATCGCCGCTGCAACGGGCAGGGAGAGCGAATGCCAGCTTGAGAATGGCGACTGCCGTCCATTGCGGTGGAGCACTCGATGCTGGCAGTCGTCCACAACCCGGCCCTGCAGTCGGAGGGAAGGCATTGGCGTTACCTCTGATGGCACCTGTTATTGACCGAGTCGCCGGTCATTGCTCCTCAATATACGCGACAGGGCTGTCATAAAGCCTAATTCGGGCAGTCAAGATCTTCCGAGCGCTTAGGAAATTCTTAAGGTTATTCGATCATAACACGTACCGCGTCAGCGTTAAGCTGGCCGGTGCTATTGGCGGATCATCGGCAAAAAGGACAGGTGACATGCTGGACGGACATCACTGCCATGCTTAATCATGCCGATAGATGAACACTAACGCTCGGGCGAACGGTCATCGGACTTGGCGCCCTGGCCATGCGGCAGATCGGCCATCGGCATCCCCTATCCCCTACGAGAGACACCCAGACAGAGGCGCTACAGGAAACCATGTCCCTGGTCGACTACGTCACCTTCGCCGGCCGTCATCGCCGCTTCCTCGCCTTTGGTTTCCTGCTGACCCTGACGTCCAGCGCCGGCCAAACGTTTTTCATCGGCCTGTTCGGCCCGGAAATCCGGGACAGCTTCGGCCTCGGCCACACGGGCTGGGGCAGCCTTTATCTCCTGGGCACCCTGGCGAGCGCGCTCCTGCTGCCCTGGACGGGCCAGCTGATCGATCGTCTCCATCTCAGATGGTACGTCACTTTCGCCCTTATCGGCCTGGCCATGGCATGTTTGGCGATCAGCCTGGCGCAGTCGCTGGTCGTCCTGACCGTCGCCATCTTCCTCCTTCGGCAGATGGGTCAAGGCGTGACCAGCCATGCGGCGGCCACGTCCATGGCCCGCCATTTCGGTCCCGATCGCGGCAAGGCGCTGGCGATCGCTTCCATGGGGATGGCGACCGGGGAAGCCATGCTGCCGATTCTGGCGATTTTGGCGATAGCCGTCCTTGGATGGCGCATGACCTACGCCTTGGCCGCTGCGGTCATCCTGCTGATCCTGCTGCCGCTTGTCCTCCTTCTGTTGCGCGGCCATGCCGATCACCGAGAGGACCGGAGGGCGCCCGAGACCTCGGGCCGGGCGATGGAAGCTTCGCCCGCGAACGACAGCAATCGCCGCCAGATGCTGACGGAGCCACGCTTCTACCTGGTGCTGCCGGCTTTCGCGGCTCCCGCCATCATCATGACCGCCATGTTCTTTCATCACCTGACGCTGGCCGAGGGCAAAGGCTGGTCGGCGGCCTGGATCACCGGGCAATATTGGGTGTTCGCGCTGTTCTCGGTGATGAGCTCACTCGCCGCCGGCCCGCTCATCGATCGGCTGAGCGCCCGGCGCATCATGCCGCTGTTTCTCCTGCCGATGATGCTGGCGCTGATCCTGCTGTTTCCGGCTGGGGCACCGGCATGGCTCCTTCCCTATCTTGCCCTGCTCGGTCTGACCGCCGGCCTCTCCTTCACCGGGTTCAACGCCCTTTGGGCAGAGCTCTACGGCACCACGCATCTCGGCGCCATCCGGTCGCTGGCGAGCGCCATCGGCGTCTTCGCTTCGGCCTTGGGTCCGGTTTTCGCAGGCCTGCTGCTGGATCGGGGGATGGCGATGGAGACCGTGGGGCTCGGCTTCGCCGCCTACTGCCTGACCGCGACCATCATGCTGGTCCTGGCTCTTCGTTTGCCGAATGCGCGCCGATGCTGCAGTCCGATCGAGCATTCGAGATGAGCCGGAGGCTTGACGAGGCGCGCTATTCCCGCTGGCCGTAGAAACGGGTAGAAACGGCAGCAATCACGAGCAGAAAAGGCACACGACACGAGGGGAGCAGCCATGGCCAGAGCCGAGCATATCTTGGCCATCGATCAGGGAACCACCAGTAGCAGGGCCATCGTTTTCGACAAGCGAGGGCAGCCTGTCGCCTGGAGTCAGCGGGAATTCGAGCAGCACTACCCGAAATCCGGCTGGGTCGAGCATGATGCCGAGGTCATCTGGACGGACACGCTCGATGTCTCGAAAGAGGCCATCGCCAAGGCTGGCCTGAGCGCGACCGGGATCAGCGCGATCGGCATCACCAATCAGCGCGAAACGGTCGTGCTCTGGGACCGGTCGACCGGCGAGCCCGTGCATCGCGCCATCGTCTGGCAGGACCGGAGAACGGCGGATTTTTGCCGAACGCTCAAGGAAGGAGGGCACGAAGCGCTGGTGCAGAAACGCACCGGCCTCCTGCTCGATCCCTATTTTTCCGCGACCAAAGTCGCCTGGCTGCTCGACAATGTCGCCGGCGCACGTGCGGCAGCTGCGAAAGGCGAGCTTGCCTTCGGCACGATCGACAGCTTTCTTCTCTGGCGCCTGACCGGCGGCGCGGTCCACGCGACCGACGCCACCAACGCGTCACGCACCATGCTGTTCGATATCAAAGAGCAGGACTGGGACGACGATCTCCTGGCCCTTTTCGACATTCCGAGAGCCATCCTGCCCGAGGTCAAGGACTGCAGCACCCTGTTCGGCACGACGCCCGCAGACTTGTTCGGGAGGCCCTTGCCGGTCACCGGCATCGCCGGCGACCAGCAGGCCGCGACCGTGGGTCAGGCCTGCTTTCAGCCCGGCATGCTGAAGAGCACCTACGGCACCGGCTGTTTTGCGCTCCTCAACACCGGCGGGACGGCGGTCACCTCGACCAACCGGCTGCTCACCACCACCGCCTATCGCCTGGACGGCAAGCCCACCTTCGCGATCGAAGGCAGCATTTTCGTCGCCGGGGCCGCCGTGCAGTGGCTGAGAGACGGGCTCAAGCTGGTGAAACAGGCCGGCGAGACGGAAGCGATCGCCCGGAGCATCCAGGATACCGGCGGCGTCTACCTGGTGCCGGCCTTTGTCGGCCTCGGCGCGCCCTATTGGGACCCGGAGGCGCGCGGTGCTCTCATCGGTCTGACGCTGGATAGCGGCATCGAGCAGGTGGTGAGGGCGACACTCGAATCGGTTGCCTATCAGACCCAGGACCTGATGACCGCCATGGCTGGTGATATCAAGGGCGATGGTCGACCGACGGCCGTGCGCGTGGACGGCGGCATGGTCGCCAACGACTGGATCTGCCAGTTCCTTGCCGATGTGCTGAACCTGCCGGTGGAGCGTCCCGAAGTCATCGAGACCACGGCCCTCGGCGCCGCCTATCTCGCCGGTCTGGAGACGGGTCTCTACAGCTCGACGGACGCGATCACCGAGGCCTGGCAGGTCGATCGCCGTTTCGAGCCCTCCATGTCCGACGCCGAGCGTAAGCGCCTGCATGACGGCTGGCTGGACGCCGTTCGCCGGGTGCGGAGCACCGCCTAGGTCGACGCGCTGGCCGCGCCAGCCGCGCCGGCTTCGAGGGCGTTCAGGATCTTCTTCTGGCGCACACCCCAGCGGTAGTTGTGCATGACGCCCGTGCTTAGGATCACCCGGTGGCAGGGAATCAGCCAGGAGATATTGTTCTTGCCGACCGCGCTGCCGACGGCGCGCACCGCCTTGGGATTGCCGATCGCCTTGGCGATATCCTGGTAGGTGACCAGCTGGCCGAAGGGGATGCGCAGGAGCGCTTCCCAGACCTTGATCTGAAAATTGGTCCCGCGGATCAAAAGGGGCAGCGGCTTCTTGCCGAGATCATCGAGGTTGAAGGCGCGCTCGACCCACGCGGCGGTCGCCGCCTGATCGTGGATCAGGGTCGCGCCGGCCCAGGCCTGGGCAAACTCCTCCTCGGCCGGACGGCCATCCTCGGCGACGAAGGCGAGCCAGCAGATGCCGCGCTCGGTGACGCCGATCATCACGCGGCCGATGGCCGTGTCGTGGATGCCGTAGCGGATCGTGAAGGATGGCCCCAGCGCCTTGAATTCGCCGGGCGTCATCGCCTCGCAATTGACGAACAGATCATGCAGGCGTGATGGGCCGGAGAGGCCGGCATCCAGCGCGGCGTCGAGCACGCTCGCATCATCGAGCAGCGCCTGCTTGGCATGGCTAAGCGTCAGATACTGCAGGAATTTCTTCGGACTTATGCCAGCAAAGCGCTTGAACACCCGCTGGAAGTGATGGGGTGAAAGTCCGGCGTGATCCGCCAGGGTCTCGAGTGAAGGCTGATCCTGCGCATGATCGACCATGTAGTGGATCGCCTGACGGATGCGCACGTGCTCGGAGGCGTCGGCGAGACCGGGCTCGGCCGGGCGGACCTCGCCTCGGCCGCCCGGATGCGGCGTCGGATTGGCCAGGGTTTGAAGCGTCATGACATGTCTCCTGCATATCACGGCATGGCCTTCGCCATGGCGGCACTCTGCGCGCGTGCCGATGGGCCAACAACCCGATTCTTGCGCTGCTCTCGAAAATCGGCTTCGCTTCTTTCCATGCCGCTGCAGAATCGCGTGACACCCGAAGGCGACATCGTCGCCTTGCCCGACCGTGGCCTCTTCATGGGAAACCGTGGGATTCTGCACGATTCGGGGCAGCGCCTGCAAAAAGCGCGCTGGCGCCACCCCCATTGGATCATCTGCGTGCTGGCCTTCAAGGGCTGGCATCGCGAGGTCATGCAGCCGAACGCCTATACCGAGCTTTTCTTCATGGACGAGGCGACGGCGCTGGCTGCGGGGCATCGACCCTGCGCGCTCTGTCGACACTCGGCCTACCAGGCGTTCCAGGACGCGCTGAAACGCGCGCTTCGGCACGGCGGGCAGCTGCATGCGCGCGATCTCGACCGCATGCTGCACGCCGCCAGGATCGAGACGGGCACGCGCCGGCAGCGCCGCTTCGAAGCGGCCCTCGACGACCTTCCCGACGGGGTGATGATCTCCAGCCAGCACCAAGGAGCGGACGCGCGCGGAGGCGACGTCTGGCTGGTGCTCGGCAAGCATCTCGTCAGATGGCGGCCGGGCGGCTATGACCGCAGGGTGCGCCGGCCGTTCGGCGAGGCCGTGCTGGTGCTGACGCCCAGGCCGACCGTGCTGGCGCTGAAGGAAGGCTACGCGCCGCTCCTGCATCCGAGCGCGTCGAGCTGAGCCTGGAAGTGACGAGCATGCCCGATCCCGTTCTACGGACCGAGCGCCTGATCCTTCGCCGGCTGCGGCCGGACGACATGGACGCCTTCGCCGCGATGAATGCCGACCCCGAGGTGATGCGCTATTTCCCCGCCTGCCTCTCGCGCGCGGAGACCGAAGCGCTGGCCGCGCGCATGGATCGCCATGTCGAACGCCACGGCTTCGGCTGGTGGGCCGTGGAGGCGCCGGGCGTGGCGCCCTTCGTCGGTTTCGTCGGGCTGATGAGTCCGGCCTTCCACGCCGCCTTCACGCCTTGCGTCGAGGTCGGCTGGCGGCTGGTGCGAGCGGCCTGGGGCAGGGGCTATGCGACCGAGGCGGGACAGGCGTCGGTGGACTTCGCGTTCGAGACCCTGGGCCTCGGCGAGATCGTGTCCATGGCGGTGGCCGACAACCACCCCTCGCGGCGGGTGATGGAGCGGCTCGGGATGAGGCGGCGGCCGGCGGATGATTTCGGTCACCCGAAGCTGCCCTTCGGGCACCCGCTTCGGCACCACGTCCTCTACCGGCTCTCCAGAGCCGACTGGGCGAAGCGCCGAAGCGGGCCGCTTTCCGTGGACTGAACGGGCGTCAGCCCTCGATCGCGCGCATCTGCTTCACCAGGCCGTTGAACGCGTCCAGATAGGAGGCGGTCACCACCTTGCCTTGGGCGGTGCTGGTGTAGCCGCGGATCGAGCCATAGCCGGGCAGGCCGGACAGGAGGCCGATGCCGGCGCCGAAGTCGGTGGTGCGGGCACTGCCCTCGGCGATGCCCTTCTGCACGCCGCTCCTGACATCGACGATGTAGATCAGGGTCTGCGCATCGGCCATCTGCACATTGCCGGCCACCGAACCCACCAAGCCGCCGAGCGAGCCGAAGGAACTGCCGACCAGACCGCCGATCGTGCCGCCGATGCCGCCGGAATTGGTGTCCGAGACGATGATCTCCGGGCGCAGCACGTAGTCGGCGGCGGCGAGCTGGCCATCACCGATATTGCTGCCGGCCTGCAGCTGGCCGCTCTTGCTGAGCTGTCGCTCCTTTTCCAGCACCTCGAAGGCGGCGCCGCGCTCGACCAGGGTGAAGCAGCCGCTCTGCGCCGCCAGCAGGCGGAACATCGGGATGGTCGAGTTGATGTTGGTGTTGTTGCCGTACCACGTCGCATAGTAGCTCGACGGCACGTTGCTCTCGTCGAGGGTCACCGTGCCGAGCGGCTGATTGCAGCGTTCGAGCGAAGCGTTGGCGCCCACGGCATTGCCGGTTTCGCCGGCCGAGCCCTGAACCACCGAGCCGCCGCCGCCGAGCTGCGTGCTCGAGCAGGCCGCAAGCCCGAAAAGAGCCCCCAGCGCAAGGGTAGAGAGTGCAGTCTTCCGCATGAGGTGCTTCCTTTCAATCATGGTCTATTGTCTCGGGTGACGTCATTGCGCCGACAGGGTTTGCGCTGTCGGCTGCCCTCCGCGTGAATCGCGGGCCAGGTGGAACTCGCTGCAGCCCGGGGTCTCGATGCGGCCGGCAATCGCGGCCCCGCCGATCTGGGCGCGGCCGGCCAGATCATGCCGCTGCAGGCCGAGCGGCCGGTCGATCCAGTCGCCGCTCTTCAGGATGATCGTGCCGTCTTCCGGATCGTAGTCGCCGCTCATGGCGAAGCTGCCGGCGGGATGCGACGGCGTGCCCGGCAGGGGATAGAAGGAAAAGACCGCGTCGATGGCTTCGGCGGCGCCGGTCGGCGGATCGGCGATATCGAGGGTGAAGCCGATGCTGTCCCACTGGCATTGATACTCGCCGTGCCATTGGCCGAGCAGCGTGCTCTTGCTCGGCGGCAGGGTCGCCAGCAGGCCGACCTCCAGGTCTGCCGGCGGCGGCGTGGTGCCGAGGAGAGGCGCCCAGATATAGGCCTCGATCTCGGCGCCGAGGCTGACCCTGAACCAGTCGCTCGCGACCACCTCGCCGGTCACCTCGACGGTCTGGTTCGGTTCGAGCGTGGCGACGATGACGCCGCTGCTGCTCGGCTCCGCCCGGACATTGGCGCGCCTTTGCGTGATCAGGCGCTCGTCGATCGTCTCGACGCGAGGTGCGGCCTCATCGTCGTCCTCGATCGCCGCAGCACCGCTGTCCTCCAGGCTCTCGAGCCGGCGCTGGGCAAGCGCTCTGAAGACGCCGTCCGGGAAATCGTTCAGATACTCGGCGAAATCCGAGGGATCCTCGCTATCCTTGATGCTGGTCCAGAACACCAGATCGACCGTGCGCGGATCGACGCCTGCGAAAGCCCTGCCGCGATCGCCGCCGATCATCACCGATCGGGTTCTCTGCTCCGCCGGCGGTCCGGCGAGATAGACCGGACTGGTCAGCGCGGACGCCTCCCACGGGATCTGCACGCCGTCGGTCGCCTCGACGACATCCAGGCGAACCTCCTGGAAGACCTGCTCGACCGTGAAACCGGGCTTGGCCATGACGCTGGCGAGCGCCAGAGGATAGAGGCCCTCATAGGGCGTCGATTCCAGCTCGATCCCGGGCTGCACGTTGAACGCCACCAGCGTGCCCATCGGCGCATCGATCGCCGCGAGGCCCGGCTTGGCGCCGAGGTCGCGGCCGACCGACTGGTCGGCAGGCACGTCGAGAATGACCAGCTTGTGATCATTGGCGGCAAAGGCGATCTCGGCGAGCGCCAGGTCGAGATCGATCGCTGCCTCGCCGACCTTGGCTGCATCCCTGATCTCGGCATCGACCGGCAGGAGATAGTTCGATCCGTCGAGCTGGAAGCCATGCCCGGCGTAGAACATCAGGCCGATGGTCTCCTTGCCCGCCTGGTCGATGCGCCGGCCGAAGGCCTCGATGGTCGCCTGCATCGCCGCGCGATCGAGATCGGTCAGCGTTTCGACGTCGAAATCGAGGCTGCGCAAGGTATCCGCCATCACCGCCATGTCGCTCTGAACATGCGCGAGCGGGGCCGCATGGTCGTAATCGCCATTGCCGATGACCAGCGCGAGGCGTTCGCCGGCCGCGGCCGGCATGGCGGCAAGCAGGACGGCAATCGACAAAAGAGCAGAACGTCCGCGACCGAGGCCGGCCCGACGACAACCCAAACTGCGCGACGCTTCAATCATGGCTTTTGCAAGTCAATGGTGATTGAGGCCAAAAAAACGCGAGATCGGCTGCAGCGTCGCAGCCCATCCGGCGCCGATTGGGCGCGCATACTAGTTGTCAAAAGTGATTTTGGGAAATGTTTTGCGCGAGATTGATGTATTGGCGTCCAGCCGGGCGATGACGGCATCGGCGATATCGAGGTAGCAGCGCGCCTGCGGCCCCTCCGGATCGGACACCACGGGCGGCCGTCCGCGGTCGCTGTTCTCGCGGATGCCGATGTCCAGCGGGATCTCGCCGAGAAAGTCGACGCCATATTGCTCCGCCGTCTCGCGCGCACCGCCATGGCTGAAGATGTCGCTGCGCTCGCCGCAATGGGGACAGGCGAAATAGCTCATGTTCTCGACGATGCCGAGCACGGGCACGTCGACCTTGCGGAACATGTTGAGCGCCTTTCTGGCATCGAGCAGCGCGATGTCCTGCGGGGTCGAGACGATGACCGCGCCGGCGAGCGGCACGCGCTGCGCCATGGTGAGCTGGGCGTCACCGGTGCCGGGCGGCAGATCGACCACGAGATAGTCGAGCTCGCCCCACTCGACGTCGTTCAGCATCTGCTGGATGGCGCTCTGCACCATCGGCCCGCGCCAGATCATCGGCGCGTCCTCGTCCACCAGAAAGCCCATGGACATGACCTTGATGCCGAAATTCCGCATCGGCATCAGCTTCTTGCCGTCGGGACTGCTGGGCTTGCCGGTGACGCCGAGCATGCGCGGCTGCGACGGACCGTAGATGTCGGCATCGAGCACGCCGACCCGGAGGCCGCGCGCCGCAAGCGCGAGGGCGAGATTGGTCGAGGTGGTCGACTTGCCGACCCCGCCCTTGCCCGACGCGACCGCGACCACGTGGCGGATGCCCGGAAGCTCCGGCTTGCCGCCGAGGCCGGCAGGTCCCCCGCCGGGCGCCATGTTGCCGGAGCCCTGCGCCACCTGGCGGGGGGCTGCCTGGCGGGGAGCGGCGCCCGCCGCGCGTTCGGCGGTGAGCACGGCGGTCACCGAGGTCACGCCGGGAAGCGTCATGACCGCGTCTTCGCAGGCCTGGCGCAGCGGCTCCTTGGCCTCGGCCTCGCTCGGCTCGATCTCGAGGGCGAAACCGACATTGCCGCCCTTGACCACGATACCAGAAACCATGCCGAGCTCGATCACGCTCCGCCCCTTGGCCGGATCGTTGATCTTGGTGAGAACATTCAGCACGTTATCTTTTGTTATCTCGGGCATGGTTGAAGACATCCGTTGACGCAACATATAGGGGTGATCGGAAACGAGACGTTTGGGCCAAACGCCCTGGCCAACCTGGTGACGTTGATATAATAGACCCGGGGTTCGGGGCAAAGCCCTCGAGGCGACCCATCCGCAGCAGGAGAGGTAATCGATCGATGCCTTGGAATAATCAAGGTGGCGGCTGGCAAGGCGGTGGCGGCCAGGGCCCCTGGGGCGGACGCCCGGGCGGCGGCGGTGGCGGCGGACAGCAGCCGCCCGACCTCGAAGAGTTATTGCGGCGATCTCAGGAGAAGGTGAAGAAGATCTTTCCGGGCGGCGGCGGATCCGGCGGCGGCGGCTTCAGCTTCGGCGGCGGCAGCAAGAAGCCGCTGATCATCATTCCCCTGGTGCTGCTCGGCCTCTGGCTGGCGAGCGGGATCTATCGCGTCCAGCAGGAAGAGGAAGGCGTCGTGCTGCGCTTCGGCAAGCAGGTCGCGGTCAGGGAGCCGGGGCTGCATTGGCACTGGCCCTCGCCGATCGAGACCGTGCTCACGCCGAAGGTCACCCGCGTCAATCGCGTCGAGGTCGGCTTCCGTTCGGTCGGCGGCACCCTGGGCCGCGGCGAGACCGGGCGCGAGATCAACAATGAAAGCCTGATGCTGACCGGCGACGAGAACATCGTCGACATCAATTTCGTGGTCCTCTGGTACATCGATCGCCCCGAGGATTTCCTGTTCAAGATCCGCGATCCGGAGATCACGGTGAAGGCGGTGGCCGAGAGCGTGATGCGCGAGATCATCGGCCAGACCCCGTTTGCCGAAGCGACCACCGAAGCCCGCGCCCAGATCGAGAACGATGCGCGTGAACAGATCCAGTCGATCCTGAACGAGTACGGCGCCGGCATTTCCGTGCAGGAAGTGCAGGTCCAGAAGGTCGATCCGCCCGACGAGGTGATCGATGCCTTCCGCGACGTGCAGCGCGCCCAGGCAGACCGCGAACGCGCGCAGAACGAGGCCGAGACCTACCAGAACGACATCCTGCCCCGTGCCCGCGGCGATGCGGTCAAGATGGAGCAGGAGGCGGAGGCCTACGCGCAGGAGGTGGTGGCGCGCGCCGACGGTGACGCCCAGCGCTTCGTCGCGGTGTACAACGAATATGCCAAGGCACCCGACGTGACCACCCGCCGCCTCTATCTCGAGACGATGGAAGATGTGCTCAGCAACATGAACAAGGTGCTGATCGACGGCTCGGCCAGCGGTGCCAACGGCGTCGTGCCCTATCTGCCGCTGCCGGAGCTGGAGAAGCGCGCCAGCCAGCGCAGCCTCGGCGCGAACGGCGCGAACGGCAGCATGGGAGACAGTCAATGAGCCGCGCCCTCATGATCCTGGCGGTCATAGCCGGCCTCGCGGTGCTGGCGGTCTTCGGCAGCGTCTACACGGTCTACGAGACCCAGCAGGCGCTGGTCCTGCAGTTCGGCCGCTTCATCCGCACGGTCACCGAGCCGGGCCTGCATTTCAAGCTGCCGTTCCTGCAGAACGTGGTCTATATCGACCGCCGCGTGCTCGACTTCGACGCCCCCGCCGAGGAGGTCATCCTCGGCGACCAGAAGCGGCTGGTGGTCGACGCGTTTGCCCGCTATCGCATCGTCGATCCGCAGCGCTTCTATCAGGCGGTGCGCGACGAGGACGGCCTGCGCCGCCGCATCGACACGGTGCTCGACGCTTCCTTGCGCAAGGTTCTCGGCGACACGCCGCTGTTCTCGGTGCTCTCGGCCGATCGCGCCGCCCTCATGGAGCGGATCGAGACGGACGCCAATTCGCGCGTGAAGTCGTTCGGCGTCGACGTGGTCGACGTGCGCATCAAGCGCGCCGATCTTCCGCAGGAGAACAGCGAGGCGATCTACCGGCGGATGCAGACCGAGCGCGAGCGCGAGGCGAAGGAGCTGCGCGCCCAGGGTTACGAGCTCGGCCAGCGCATTCGCGCATCAGCCGATCGCGAGCGCCGGGTGATCATCGCCGAAGCTCAGAAGAAGGCGCAGATCATCCGCGGTCAGGGCGACGCCGAGGCGACCCGGATCTTCGCCGAGTCCTTCGGCCAGGACATCGACTTCTTCAGCTTCTACCGCTCGATGCAGGCCTATCGCGGCGCGCTTGCCGACGACAACACCAGCTTCGTGCTGTCCCCGGACGGCGAATTTTTCCGCTTCTTCGGCAGCTCGGCGACCGAGCTGCCGCAGGAGGCACGCGCCGGCCAGTCACCCCGGACCGCCGGCTCGGCGGGAACGAGCCAGCCCGAGGCGTCGAACCAGGAGCTGGGTCAGGTGATCGATCAGAGCAACTCGGTCAAGATCGAGTAGCGAGCCTTGACGAGCACGGCCGGTCCTGGCGACCGGAAGTGCTCGGACGCGGATCGGCGACAGCCGCCCATCGGCCCTGCGTTGAGGTGTCGATGGGCGGTTTTTGCTTCTGTGCGAACGCGTTGGCCGCCCTGCCGTTCGGCTGAGAGACGAAAAAACAGGATGCGCTACAATGTCCGACCTCGCCACCGCCCTTGCCCTCGTTCTGGTCCTGGAGGGCATTCTCTGGGCTCTGACGCCCGGGGCCATGAAACGGGCGGCATTGGTCGCGCTTTCCCTGGAAAATAGCCAGCTGCGCAATGGCGGCCTCGCCATCGCCGCCGTTGGCGTTTTCCTGATTTGGCTTATGCGCGGATGACGCGAACATAGATGACACGTTTCAACCATAAATCACAAAACTTTGTCGCCTCTACCATTGACTTCCATGGGATCGATGACAAGATCCCGTGGCGAGGCTCGGCGAAGGTTCCGACCCAAAAATCAACCAATACGATATGATCTGTGTAGATCTCGCGGAGTAATGTTCATGAGTTTGGTGAGAGCATTGGCTTTCGGAACGCGCCCGTTGGCAGAGGCTGGCTGTCACCTCGACGGGGTCTGCCGGACATTGTCCTCGGTGGCGCTGGCCATCGGCGTGCTGTGCGCGGCCGGTCTGATCAGCTCAGCGAGCGTCGAAGCGCGCGCGCCGATGGAGAGCTTCGCCGACATCGTCGACGATATCGCGCCCGCCGTGGTCAACATCTCGACGTCGAAGGCGATCACCGGCGGCGCCGGCGAGGAAGCCTTCCCGTTTCCGCAGCCGCCGCCGGGCTCGCCCTTCGAGGACTTCTTCCGCGAGTTCTTCGACCGCGAGCGCACGCCCGAGCAGGCGCCGCAGACCCGGCGCACCTCGTCGCTGGGCTCCGGCTTCGTGGTCGATCCCATCGGCTATGTCGTCACCAACAATCACGTGATCGCCGAAGCCGACGAGATCCAGGTCGTGTTCAACGACGACACCACCTACGAGGCGGAGCTGATCGGCAAGGACACCAAGACCGACCTAGCGCTCCTGAAGATCAAGGACAGCGACGGCCCCTTCCCTTCGGTCGAGTTCGCCGACAGCGATCAGGTCCGGGTCGGTGACTGGATGATCGCCATCGGCAACCCCTTCGGCCTCGGCAACACGGTGACCGCCGGCATCATCTCGGCGCGCTCGCGCGACATCCGGGCCGGCCCCTATGACGACTTTCTGCAGGTGGATGCGCCGATCAACCGCGGCAATTCCGGCGGCCCCAGCTTCAATCTCGATGGCAAGGTGATCGGCATCAACACCGCGATCTTCTCGCCATCGGGCGGCAATGTCGGCATCGGCTTCGCGATTCCCGCCAATCTTGCGGTGCCGGTGATCAATTCGCTCAAGGAGGACGGCCGGGTGAAGCGCGGCTGGCTCGGCGTGCGCATCCAGACCGTGACCGACGAGATCGCGGAAAGCATGGGCCTCGACGAGGCGAGCGGCGCCCTGGTGGCGAGCGTGACCTCGGGCGGGCCGGCGGAAGTGGCGGCAATCGAGCCCGGCGACGTGGTGCTCGAGTTCGACGGCAAGAAGATCGACCGCATGCGCGGCCTGCCGCGGATCGTCGCGGAGACGCCGATCGGCAAGGCGGTGCATGTCCGCCTCTGGCGGCGCGGCGAGGAACTGGATGTCGAGGTCGAGCTCGGCGAGCTGCCGGAAGACGACGAGCTCGCCGCCCTGTCCGAAGAGGGCAGTGAGAGCTTTGGCGGCGGCGCTGACGGCTCGTCCGCGATCGACGCGCTCGGCGTGACCGTCGCCACGATCACCGACGAGATGCGCGAGCGTTTCGAGCTGCCGGGCGAGACCAAGGGCGTGGTCATCACCGAGGTCGCCGATGGCAGCACCGCGGGCGAAGAGAACCTCAGGCCGGGCGACGTCATCGTCGAGGTCGGCCAGGAGGAGGTCAGCTCGCCGCCGGAGGTGGCGGCCAAGGTCAACGAAGCGCTGAGCGATGACAAGAAGTCGGTGCTGCTGCTGATCGACCGCGGCGGCGATCTCCGCTTCGTGGCGCTGCGCTTCGCCGACGGCTGACGCGCGCTCCCCCGGCCGACGTCAGGGGGATGGGCATTCTTGAAAAAGGAAAACCGCCGTGGCTGCTGCCCGCGGCGGTTTTTTCTGTTGCCGTTGCGCCCGGCATCGCTCTGTGGACGAGAGCCGTGCTGCGTACCGCCAATCGACGCCATCCGGCTAATACCAGGTATTCCTGGTGATATTATCACTTATTTGACAAAAAATTCTGCTTTGGGGACTCCCTGTAGGTAGAGAAGTGCGGTAAGGTCAGCCGTTCGAATGACGACGTCGCTCGCATCAGCCAGGATGCGGTGAGGGCGAAAGGCGACACCAAGCCCGGCCGCCTCGATCATGGGCAGGTCGTTGGCACCATCGCCGACAGCGAGTGTCTCATCAGGGCGAAGTTCATGGGAGCGCATAAGCTGCGTCAAGGTGGAGAGCTTGGCTTGCGAGCCGGTGATCGGCGGCAGGACACGTCCGGTCAGATGCCCGCGCACGACCTCCAGCCGATTGGCGACCACGGTCTCGAAGCCGAGATCATGAGCGACACGCTCGGCAAAGGGCACGAAGCCGCCGGACACCAGCGCGGTCACCGCCCCCCAGCGGCGCATGGTCTGCACCAGGATGCGAGCACCCGGCATGGCGCGCACGCGGTCGCGATAGACCTCGTCGATCACCTCGGCCGGCAGGCCCGCCAGGAGGGCCACGCGTTCGGCAAGCGCACCGGCGAAGTCCAGCTCCCCGTTCATGGCGCGGCGCGTGATCGCGGCCACCTCGGCCTTGACGCCGGCGAAATCGGCAAGCTCGTCGATGCACTCCACCGTGATCATGGTGCTGTCCATATCGCTGATCAGCAGGCGCTTGCGCCGAGGGCCGGGCGGCAGCAGCGCGAGATCGACCGGCGCGGACAGGCCGGCGGCAAGCTCGAAAGCGCGCGCGCGGATGCTCGCCGGATCATGGCCGACGATCGCCATCTCGGCCGCCTCGCTTGCGGCAAGCCAGCGCGCTTCCGTGTCGAAGCTGCTGGCGAGCCCGGCCACCAGGGCTGCATCGAGCGGACCGGTCTCGGGATCGGCGATGGCGACGAGGGTGCAGGACATGGCCCGTTCTTTTACGGCCTTTCCGCGCGCGCACAAGCCCCTGTTCTCCAGCGGTCGCGGCCGAAGGGTGGCTGCTGAATGGTCAGCTTGATCATCATCGGCGGCCCAACCGGCTCCGGCAAGTCGGCGCTCGCCCTCGATCTCGCCGAACGCATCGGCGGCGCGATCGTCAACGCCGACAGCATGCAGCAATATCGTGATCTTCGGATCATCACCGCGCGCCCGACCCTCGCCGATCATCACCGCGCCCCGCATTATCTCTATGGTCACCTGTCCGCAGGCCAGCCGGGCTCGGCCGGCCAGTGGCTGCGCCAGGCGACCCGCGTGATCGACGAGATCAAGAGCCAGGAGCGGGTGCCGATCGTGGTCGGCGGCACCGGGCTCTATCTGAAAGCGCTCCTGAAGGGCATCGCCAATGTGCCCGACGTGCCCTCCGAGATCCGCCTACGCACCAGCGAGCGCTTCGCTGAGCTCGGCGTTCCCGGCTTTCATCACGACTTCGCCAAGCGCGATCCCGAGCAGGCGGCGCTGCTCGAGCCCGGCGATCGCCAGCGCCTGATCCGCGCGGCCGAGGTCCTGGAAGCGACCGGCAAGTCCCTCCTCTACTGGCGCGCCCAGCCGCACAAGCGCGCGGTTCTGCCGGAGCCGATCGTCGGCGTCGCTCTGATGCCGCCGCGCGCCGCCCTGCATCGCCGCATCGAGCGCCGCCTTCAGGCCATGATCGATGCGGGCGCCCTCGACGAGCTGATGGTGCTGAGGGCGCAGAACCTGTCTTTGGACCTTCCCCTGATGAAGGCCGTGGCGGTGCCGGAACTGCTCGCCCATCTGAACGGCGAGCTCGACCTGGGCACGGCGGTGCGGCGCGCCGTCGCCAAGACCAGGCAGTATGCGAAACGCCAGATGACCTGGCTTCGTCATCAGCTCCCCGAGCTCGAGCCGATGGACGATTTCGGCGACAGCGAAAGTGCCGTGATCGAGCCGTCAGCCGCGGTTCCACTGGACTTGTTGACCGATCTCGCAATCAGGCATACTGTCCGATCGACCCGCTAGTCTGGGTTTTTCACGCTAGATCGGGTCATTGTGGTCTTGCCTCAGCGAGACCCTTTCCTTTTCACCCTGAACGAAAGCCAAGGATACCGACCATGTCGGCTACTGCCACGATGCCAAGCCCTGAGGTGCAACCTCAAACGATGACCGGTTCGGAGGTCGTCCTCCGTGCCCTCGTCGAGCAGGGCGTCGAGGTCGTATTCGGCTATCCCGGCGGTGCTGTCCTCCCGCTATATGACGCGTTCTTCAAGCAGAATTCCATCAAGCATATCCTGGTGCGCCATGAACAGGGCGCCGTGCACGCCGCCGAGGGCTATGCGCGCTCGACCGGCAAGGTCGGCGTGGTTCTGGTGACCTCGGGCCCCGGCGCCACCAACACCGTGACCGGGCTGACCGACGCACTGATGGACAGCGTGCCCATCGTCTGCCTGACCGGCCAGGTGCCGACCCACATGATCGGCAACGACGCCTTTCAGGAGGCGGATACGGTCGGCATCACCCGGCCCTGCACCAAGCACAACTACCTCGTGAAGTCCGGAAACGACGTCGCCAAGGTGGTGCACGAGGCCTTTCACGTGGCGCGCAGCGGCCGGCCGGGTCCTGTCGTGATCGACCTCCCGAAGGACGTGCAGATGGGCGAAGCGCCCTATCGCTCGCCCGAGGAGTTCACCTACAAGAGCTACCAGCCCAAGGTCGAGCCGAACGCCATCGACATCGAGCGCGCCATCGACATGATGGCCGAGGCGAAAAAGCCGGTCTTCTATGTCGGCGGCGGCCTGGTGAACGCCGGCGACGAGGCCTGCGCGCGGGTCACCGAGCTGATCCAGGCGACCGGTTTTCCGGTCACCCTGACCCTCATGGGGCTCGGCGCCTATCCTGCCTCGGACAAGCAGTTCATCGGCATGCTCGGCATGCACGGCACGCTCGAGGCCAACATGGCGATGCATGACTGCGATCTGATGATCGCGATCGGCGCGCGCTTCGACGACCGGGTCACCGGCCGTCTGGACGGGTTCTCACCCGAGTCGAAAAAGATCCATATCGACATCGATCCGTCGTCGATCAACAAGAACGTGCCGGTCGATCTCGCGATCACCGCCGATGCGGGCAAGGCGGTGGACGCGCTGCTCAAGCGCTGGTGGGCGCGCGGGCTGAAGGCCGACCGCCAGAAGCTGTCCCCCTGGTGGGCGGACATCTATGCCTGGCAGGCGCGTCAGAGCCTGCGCTACAAGATGAGCGACGATATCATCAAGCCGCAATACGCCATCCAGCGCCTGTACGAGCTGACCAAACATCGGAAAACCTTCATCACCACCGAGGTCGGCCAGCATCAGATGTGGGCGGCGCAGCACTACAGGTTCGAGCGCCCGCGGCACTGGATGACCTCGGGCGGCCTCGGCACCATGGGCTACGGCCTGCCGTCCGCCATGGGCGTGCAGGTGGCCAATCCCGACGCCCTGGTGGTCGGCATCGCCGGCGAGTCGTCCTGGGTGATGAACATGCAGGAGATGTCGACCATCGTGCAGTACCGCCTGCCGGTGAAATGCTTCATCCTCAACAACTCCTACATGGGCATGGTGCGCCAGTGGCAGGAGCTGTTCCACGGCAATCGCTACAGCGAGAGCTACATGGACAGCCTGCCGGATTTCGTGAAGCTCGCCGATGCCTTCGGCGTGGTCGGCATGCGCGCCAGGAAGCCTGGCGAGGTCGACGACCTGATCAAGGAGATGATCGCGGTCGACCGCCCGGTGATCGCCGATGTCGTGGTCGACCGTGGTGAGAACGTCTACCCGATGATTCCTTCGGGTGCGGCGCATAACGAAATCAAGCTCGGCCCCAATGCCGGCGAAGACGTCGAAAGCTCCGAACAAGGCATGGCGCTGGTATAGCCGGCCGACAAGAACAAAACGCCGGCGCGCGCGGGCAAGGCCGCGACCGCCGGCTTAGAATTCGGAGCCTAGGGAATTGATCAGATGAGCCAACCAGAAGAGAGCCACACCATCGCGGTGCTGGTGGAGAACGAACCGGGCGTGCTCGCCCGCGTGATCGGCCTGTTTTCCGGCCGCGGCTACAATATCGACAGCCTGACCGTCGCGGAGGTCGACCCGGAGAACGGGCGCTCGCGCATCAACATCGTCACCCGCGGCACCGCGCAGGTGATCGAGCAGATCAAGGCGCTGCTGGCGAAGCTCGTCCCGGTGCATCACGTGGTCGACCTGACGCTGGAGGGTGCCCATGTCGAGCGCGAGCTCGCCCTGATCAAGGTCACCGGCGATCGCGAGAAGCTGGTGCAGGCGCTGAGAATCGCCGACTTCATGCACGCCCGCCTGGTGGACAGCACCACCGAAAGCTTCGTCTTCGAGATCACCGGCGCGCCCAACCAGATCGACAGCTTCATCCACCTGGTGGGTCCGCTCGGCCTGGTGGAGGTCAGCCGCGCCGGCGTCGTCGCCATCGCCCGCGGCCCCGGCGGCCTCGGCGGCGGCGAGGCGCCGCTGCCCTGACTTGCCTGGTGTTGGTGGCAGCGCCGAGGGGCTCGCAGACGAACGCAAGCGATACGGATACTTCGTGAGAACACGGCCGGGATGGTCCAAAAAAGGGGAAAGCACATGCGTGTTTACTATGACAACGATGCCGATCTCAATCTGATCAAAGGCAAGCGGGTTGCCGTGATCGGCTATGGCAGCCAGGGCTTCGGCCATTCCAACAACCTGAAGGACAGCGGCGTCGACGAGGTCGTGGTGGCGCTCCGCGAAAGCTCGAGCTCCTGGCCCAAGGCCGAGGCCGCCGGCCTGCGCGTCATGGTGCCGGCCGAAGCCGCCGCCTGGGCCGACGTGGTCATGGTCCTGGTGCCGGACGAGCTTCAGGCGGATCTCTACGAGCAGGATCTGAAGCCCAACATGCGGGAAGGCGCCGCCCTGATGTTCGCCCACGGCCTGAACATCCACTTCCGCATGATCGAGCCCAGAAAGGATCTCGACGTCCTGATGATCGCGCCCAAGGGGCCGGGCCATCTGGTGCGCGCCGAGTATGAGCGCGGTGCCGGCGTGCCCTGCCTGCTCGCCATCCAGCAGGACGCGACGGGCGCCGCCCACGACATCGGCCTGTCCTACGGGGCCGCGATCGGCGGCGGGCGCGGCGGCATCATCGAGACCACCTTCAAGGAGGAGACCGAGACCGACCTGTTCGGCGAGCAGGTGGTGCTCTGCGGCGGCCTCTGCGCGCTGATCCAGGCGGGCTTCGACACCCTGGTCGAGGCGGGCTACGCGCCGGAGATGGCCTATTTCGAGTGCCTGCACGAGGTCAAGCTGATCGTCGACCTGATCTACGAAGGCGGTCTCGCCAACATGCGCTACTCGATCTCCAACACCGCGGAATATGGCGACTACTGCACCGGCCCGCGCATCGTCACCGACGAGACCAGGGCGGAGATGAAGAAGGTGCTCGCCGACATCCAGTCCGGTGCCTTCGCCCGCCAGTGGGTGCTGGAGAACAAGGCCGCCCAGGTCGGCTTCAAGGCGATGCGCGCCAAGCATGCCGAGCACCTCTCCGAGGAGGTCGGCCAGAAGCTCCGCGGCATGATGCCCTGGATCACCAAGAAGCGCCTGGTCGCCGGGACCAAAGACTGACGCGAGCCGCGTCGGGCTGGACTTGCCTGAGACCGCGCCCGCCGTCCGAGCCTCCCCGACATGAGGGGGGACCGGCGGCGGGCGTTTGTTTTTAGGCCTGCGCAAAGGGGATGGGGGCGACTTCTCCTTTTCCTTCTCGGCAAAATAGGCTAGTGACCTTGGTCAGCGGCCTTGTCCTCCGGCCGCCCATCAAGGGAGTGCATCGAGGTGGCCCCGCCTAAAAAATCGCCGCCCAAAAAGCCGCCTGCCAATCGCCGCCAGCCGCGAAGCCGGCCGCCCTCGCCGCCTCTGGCGCCGGTGGAGCAGCCGACCATGCGCCGCAGACTGGCCCTCCTCGGCCTCCGCCTGCCCGAGGTCAAGCCGCCGCGCTTCCACTACGTCCCGGTCGTCGTGCATAACGGCCTCGCCTATGTCAGCGGCCAGGTGCCGTTCGTCGATGGCGAGATCAAGCCGACCGGCAAGGTGGACAAGGACGTCTCGGTCGAGCAGGCCAAGGAAGCCGCAAAGCTCTGCGCCCTCCAGGCGCTCGCCTGGCTGAACCAGAACCTGCCGGGCGGCCTCGACGAGATCGAGCGCGCGATCAAGCTCACCGGCTTCGTCGCGTCGTCCAAGGACTTCGGCCGCCAGCCCGAGATCATCGACGCCGCCTCCGAGGTCCTGACCAAGGTCTTCGGCCAGGCCGGCCAGCATGCCCGCAGCGCCATCGGCCTTGCCGAGCTTCCGGGCAACGCGTCCGTCGAGATCGAGTTCATCTTCGCCCTCAAGCGCCGCGGCGGCTCCAGCCAGCAGCAGCGCCGGCCGAACATCAAGGTCATCGAGAAGCGCTGAGCGAGGCTAGCGGACGACCGGCAGCGTCTCGATCGCCACCTCATGGCGAAGACTGCGTGACATGACCGGATCCTCCAGCGCCATCTCGAACCTTGTCGAGGGGCGGATGCCGCCGATCGCAGGCATGGTGCCGCAGAAGAGGGCGGTGCCGATGGGCAAGGGTGGGTCGTCGGCGAAGGCGCGTTCGGCTTTGTAGGCGGCCATGAGCTCTTCAGGGGGGCGAAGCTCGGCGAGAGTGCCCTCCTGATAAAGCACGCGCTCGCCGTCTTCCACGATGTGCGCGCGCAGCATCAGCTCGTCCCAGTGATCGATCACTTCGTCATAGCTCCAGAGGGTGGAGGCCATGGGCTTGCGGCAGAGCTGCTTGGAGAGCTGGACGGACTGCGCCTCGAACGCGCGGTCGGTGTGGTCGGAGCCGAGACCGACCCAGAGCCCGTCCTGCATCGACAGGATGACCGCTTCCGCTTCGCCTGAGCTGGTCTCGCCGACCACGCTGATCGCATCGACCGCGCCGGCGAGCAGGGCGGGATCGACGCGGTAGAACAGCGGCGTCTTCGAGGGCGGCGCCACGCCGAGCGCTTCCAGTTCCTCGATGTGGTGACGCACCGCCGCTTCGTCCCTCCCGGTCCAGCCGGCCATCACCAGATCGGTCGTGTCGAACGGGACCAGCAGTTCGCCGTCCTGGCTCTGGCGCTCGAAGATCGGCATGCGATGGCTCCCGTGAGACGGATGACCAGAGGAAGGCGCTCATCGATCAAGCACGCTCACGCCGGGTTTGGCAATGGCACGAAACCGACTGGTCCGCCGGCGGCATCTTTCAACCGTCCCCCGTCGTCGCCATATCGGCCATGTCGAGATGGACCGGACCAGCCTGACTTGGGGGTATGTCATTGCGAACCTGGCTCAAATCCGTGGTGGAGGCCGAACGCACCCGGATGCTGATCGTGGTGGTGATCGTGATCAACGCCATCGTCATCGGGTTGGAAACCTCGCCGGCGGCCATGGAGATCGCAGGGCCGCTTTTGAAGGCGATCGATCTGGCAGCCCTCGCCGTGTTCGTGGTCGAGATCGGCGCCAAGCTCGCCGTCTATCGGCTCGCCTTCTTCCGCGATCCCTGGAACATCTTCGACTTCGCGATCGTCGGCACCGCCCTGCTGCCAGCGGAAAGCGGCATCTCGGTGCTGCGCGCGCTGCGCATTTTGCGTGCGCTTCGTCTGGTCTCGGTCATGCCGAAAATGCGCACCGTGGTGCAGGCGCTGCTCAGCGCCGTGCCGGCGATGGGCTCGGTGATCGGGCTTCTGGCGCTGGTTTTCTACATCGCGTCGGTGATGGCGACCAAGCTGTTCGGCGACGGCTTCGAAGACTGGTTCGGCACGGTCGGGCGCTCGCTCTACACGCTCTTCCAGGTCATGACGCTGGAGAGCTGGTCCATGGGCATCGTGCGCCCGGTGATGGACGTCTATCCAAAGGCCTGGCTGTTCTTCGTGCCGTTCATCCTGATCACCAGCTTCGCCGTCCTGAACCTGTTCATCGCGATCATCGTCAACGCCATGCACGAGGCCGCGGACGAGGAAGAGGACGAGGAAAAAGCCAGGAAGGAAGACGCGCTGGCCGCGCTCAGGGACGAGATCGCCGGGCTGCGCGCCGACATCGCCGACCTGAAGGCCGGGGCCCCGAAAGCCTGACGTGACCGAGGTCCGCGTCGGACCTCAGGACGCCCGGGCGATGAAGCCGGTGTTGCGGAAGTCGGGCTTGCGATAGAGGAAGGGAGCGCCCTCCAGCGTGGTGACTTGACCGCCGGCCGCGAGCAGCACGGCATGGCCGGCGGCGACGTCCCACTCCATGGTCGGACCGAAGCGCGGATAGATGTCCGCCCTGCCCTCCGCGACCAGGCAGAATTTCAGTGAGCTGCCGGCCGAGATGCGCTCGCTCGCGCCGATTTTATCCAGAAAATCTTCGGTCGCCGCGTCGGCGTGCGAGCGGCTGGCCACCGCCGTCAAGCCCACGGCGGGGGCGGGCCTCACTTGGATTTTTCTGGGTTGACCGTCCGAGTCTCTCATGTGAGCGCCGTGGCCGCGCCACCCCCACCAGGCCTTTTCGCGGGCCGGGGCGAGGACCACGCCCAGGAGCGGGCCTTCGGCATCGATCAGCGCGATGTTGACCGTGAACTCGCCGTTCCTGCTGATGAACTCCTTGGTGCCGTCCAGCGGATCCACCAGCCAGAAGGGGCCGTCATCGAGCTCCGGAACGTCGCCGGCGGCGACCTTCTCCTCGGCGACCACCGGGATGTCGGGCGTGAGCCTCTCGAGGCCCGCCAGGATCACCGCTTCGCCCGCCTCGTCCGCCGCGGTCACCGGCGAGGCGTCGGCCTTGGTCCTGACCTCGATCTCGCCCCGATAGTGCCGCATGATCACGGCGCCCGCCCGGTCGGCGAGGGTGACGATCTCGGGCAGCAGCGTATTCGGGTCGAGCGACATGGCAAGTCTCGTCACCAATGTTCACAAAGGGAGGCCGGCGGACGCGTGCCTTGATGTCGGCTCCAATGCCAAAGGTCAAGCCGGATCGCGCTGCGATCAGAGCCAGACGTCGTTCGGTGCGGTCATCTCGCCGCCGGCATCGCCGGTGTTGACCACGCCCTTGGGCTCGATCAGCAGCAGCTGCACCTCCTTCTCGGCATAGGGCTTGTGCGCCACGCCTTTGGGCACGACGGCCATCTCCCCGGGGCCCAGATGGACGGCGCCGTCCCGGAAATCGATGCGCAGCTCGCCCTCGATGACGAGGAAGGTCTCGTCGGTGTCGGGGTGGTCATGCCAGACGAAATCGCCCTGGATCTTGACCAGTTTGACCTGGTAGTCGTTCATTGCGGCAATGACCTTGGGCGACCAGTGCTCGTCGAACAGACCGAGCTTCTGCTTGAGATTGATCGCTTGACAGATCATGGCGGTTTCCTCTCACCATCCTTCCTCCAGGCGAAGCTAACCCCGGACCATGGCAATCTCAACATCATGACGATGTCCGCGGGCGGGTCCGCATGACGGCGGCGCCATCCGCCTATCGCGACGCCTGGCATCTCGCCTGGCCGCTGATTCTCTCGAACGCGACCGTGCCGCTGCTCGGCATGGTCGACACGGCCGTGGTCGGGCATCTGCCGGAACCCCATCATCTCGGCGCAGTGGCGCTGGGGTCGAGTGCCTTCAGCGCGCTGTTCTTCACGGTGGTCTCGCTGCGCATGGGCACCACCGGGCTGGTCGCCCAGGCCTATGGCGCGGGCGACCGCTTCGGCCTGCAGGCGCATTTCCTGCGCGCGCTCGGCCTCGCGCTGATCGTCGCGCTGGCCATGATCCTGCTCACCCAGCCGATCGTCGGGGCGGCGCGCTGGATCTATGCGCCGACCGCACGGGTCGGCGACGGCGCCGGCGTCTATCTGCAGATCCGCCTGCTGGCGGCGCCGGCCGCCCTTGCCAACATGGTCATCCTCGGCTGGCTCCTGGGCGTTCAGGATTCGAAAAGCCCGCTCTATCTGATGCTGATCGGCAACGGCCTGAACATGGTCCTCGATCTGCTGTTCGTGCTCGGCTTCGGGCTCGAGGTCGCAGGTGTCGCCTGGGCGACCGTGATCGCCGAATACACGACGCTGGCGGTAGGGCTCTGGCTGGTGCGGAGGCGGTTCGGGCCGCGTCAGCAGGGCCTGTCGGTTCGCATGCTTCTCGACCGGACGGCGCTCAAACGCCTGGTCGCCGTCAATGTCGATATCGTCCTTCGAAGCTTCGTCCTGCAGATCGCCTTCGTTTCCCTGGTCGCCCTCGGCGCACGCCAGGGCGAGGTCATTCTCGCGGCCAATACCGTGCTCGCCAACATGCTGCACCTCTCGGCCTTCGCGCTCGACGGCTTCGCCTTTGCCGCGAGCACGCTTGTGGGGCGCCATGTCGGCGCGGGCGATCGCCTCGCCATGCGCGAAGCCGTCAGGGCGGCGCTGGTCTGGAGCCTCGGCTTCGCGCTGATCATCACGGCGATCTTCGCGCTGTTCGGAGCTCCGCTGGTGCGCCTGATCACGGATATCGAGGCGGTTCGGGAAACGGCGTCGACCTTCCTCCCCTACGTGATCGCCGGCCCGATGGTCGGCGCGATCGCCTTTGCCTTCGACGGCATCTATATCGGCGCGACCCGGACCAGGGAGATGCGCAACGGCATGGTCGGCGCCGTCCTGGTGTTCGGCCTCGCCGCCTGGGCGCTGATGCCGCCGCTCGGCAACCACGGTCTCTGGCTCACCTATCACGCCTTCATGATCACCCGCGCCGTCTGGCTCGGCGTAGTCTACTGCCGGCTGGAAAGAGGCCCCGGCTTCATGCTGCCGACGGGCAGCGCGTTCACTTTTGCGAAGGTGCCTCGGGGGACCTGAGGGGCGTGGTGATCAGGCGCGGCAGCGAGCGGTCGCGCATGCCCTCGACGCCGATCGGCATGTCCGGGCTGCGCTGCGTGCGGCTGCGCGAGCGGAACAGCGGATCCCAGAAGCTGAACAGCGTGCCGTAATTGCTGTCCGTGTCTGCGCGGATCGCGTGGTGATGGATCCAGTGGATCGAGGGGGTGATGATCACCCTGGAGAGGGCTCTTTCCAGCCCCGCCGGCAGCCTGGCGTCGCTGTGGTGGAAGATGGCGGAAACCAGCACCACGACTTCGAACAGCAGGACCGAGGCGAGCGGCAGGTCGAGCACGACGATGACCACGCCGCGCACGAGGGCCGAGAGAAGAACCTCGCCGAAATGGAAGCGGAGGGCGGAGGAGGTGTCCAGCGTCTCGTCGAGGTGATGGACGCTGTGGAAGCGCCAGAGGAATTGCAGCTCGTGATTGGCGCGGTGCCACCAGTAGATCCAGAAATCGAGCAGCAGGATGTCGAGCCCGAGGCCGGGCCAGCCGCTCCACCAGGCCGGACGCAGGCCGAAGCTGTGATCGGCGGCGAACATCGTGATCGGCACCACGATCAGGGGCGAAAGCAGCGCGTTGATGCCGAACAGGCTGAGATTCTTGACGAGACGCTGCAAGGCGGCCCTGGTGGCGCGTCCGAAACGCAGCAGCAGCGGCCCGCCGGCGACCGGATAGAGGCGCTCGTAGAGGGCGAAAAACACGAGCGCCGCGCCCACGACCGCCAGCTTGATCGAGAGGAGAAAATCGATGTCCATAGCCACCGAACTATGACTCCGGCGAAGCCGTAAACCAAGGTGCCGGCCCGCCCCAAAAAAATTTCGTGAACGATCTTGAACGGAGAATTCGCCTGCTTAAATCCATGGATGTCAGGCGCCGACATGGGTCTGACGAAGTGGTTAACGCCCGGTCTTGAAGACGGGCAACAGTCAAATCGCTCCAAGGAGGATGTGACCATGCGTAGTTTCGACTTGTCTCCCCTTTTCCGTCATTCCGTCGGCTTCGATCGTCTTGACGATCTGTTTGAGAGGGCCTTCCGGAATGCTTCCCAAGAGACCTCCTATCCGCCCTACAACATCGCGAAGACCGGTGAGGACACCTACCGGATCACCCTGGCGGTCGCCGGTTTCGGCGCGGACGATCTCGAGATCGAGTCCAAGGAGAATCTCCTGACCGTGCGCGGCAAGGGTGCGGAGACCGAGAACGGCACCACCTATCTGCATCGCGGCATCGCCAAGCGCGCCTTCGAGCACCGCTTCCAGCTCGCCGACTATGTGCGGGTGAATGGGGCCGACCTGAATAACGGCCTTTTGGACATCGACCTCGTGCGCGAGCTCCCCGAGCGCATGAAGCCGCAGAACATCGCGATCGGCGGCGGGTCCAAGGCCAAGGTCATCGAAGACAAGAAGACCAAAGCCGCCTAGGCGCAGCGTGCGCCAGCGTTGACTTCGACCTGAGATGATGCGGAATGCCGGGCCGGCACTGTCGGCCCGGCATTCTCTGTTGATGCTGCGGCCGTCAGCCCTTGAGCCAACGGGTGACGTAGTTGTCCGACGCCGGTCCCGATTCGAACTGGATCGACTTGCCGACGTCCTTCAGCACCTCGTCGGTGGCGTAGACTTCGCGGGCACCTGCGGGCACGCTTTCCCGGTCGTTGTAGAAGGACACGTCCAGGATCGCCTGGTAGCGCTCGACCGAGGAGCGGATGCGGTCCTCGTCGTTGCGCCGGCTGAGGCCGGCGGGCCCGCCGCCGTCTTCCAGGCCAAGATCGAGACGCTCGGTCGGCCGCGAGAACAGGTCGCCATAGCGCTCGATGCGCTGGATCTGATCGTTCACCGCGAGATAGCGAAAGCCCTTCTGATCGGCGAGCTCGGCGGCGCGGAACAGAACATATTGGTGGCTCGTCTCGCGCCGGGTCTTGTGATTGCCGGCGAACACCACCTGATAGCGGTCGGGCGCGATCTCGCGCTCGGCGTAGCCGAAGCCGTCGCTCGCTGGACGATAATAGGTCGGCTGAGTGCAACCTGCCATCAGCAGGCCTGCGCCGATCGCCATGATCCAACGCCTGTGGCTTTGCCAGAGCTTCATCAGCGTTCTCCCGAAGGCTGGTTGTTGACTTGCAGTGCTCTTAGCACAACTCTTTGATTTTGATAAGAAAGCGAAGAGTGTAGAATAAAGGGAACATCAACCCGTCTCAGGCAGTATGGACGCTTGTCCCGTCCTCTGGCGTTCGGTAGAACCATGACCATGTCCCAATATCCAGCGCTTCCCTTGATCGGCATCCCCGCCTGCCGGCTCTACGACAAGAACGGCCTGCCGATCCACAAAGTCAGCGAGAGCTATGTCAAAGGCGTGATCGACGGCGCGGGCGGCGTGCCGGTGCTGCTGCCCGCGATCGGCGAGCATCTCGGCATCGAGGCGCTGGACCGCTGGCTGGATGCCGTCGACGGCATCCTGCTGTCCGGCAGCCCGTCCAACGTCGATCCGGCGCATTATGCCGGCGGCGAGGCCAGGAGGGACAGCGAGCGCGACCCGGCGCGCGACGCCACCACCTTGCCGCTGATCCGAAGAACCATCGAGCGAGGCGTGCCGCTGCTCGCCATCTGCCGTGGCATTCAGGAACTGAACGTCGCCCTCGGCGGCACGCTCCATCAGCATGTGCACGAGGTGCCGGGGCGCATGGATCACCGTTCCGACAAGAGCCGGCCGATGGTCGAGCGTTTCCGCGATCTTGCGCACAAGATCACGCTGACCGAAGGCGGCATGCTCCAGGACATTCTCTGCGGTGCCGGGGACATCGACGTCAACACCCTGCACGGCCAGGCGATCGACCGGCCAGGCGAACGCGTCACGGTCGAGGCGCTCGCCCCCGACGGCACGATCGAGGCGGTGAGCGTGAAGAACGCGCCCGGCTTCGTGCTCGGCCTGCAGTGGCATCCGGAGTGGCATGTGCTCGACAATCCGCATTCCAGGCGGCTGTTCTCCGCCTTCGGCGACGCCTGCAGGGCCCACGTGCACGCCAAGGCGATGCCCGTGCGCCGCGCCTCGTAGGCCAGCACCAATGACCGAGATGGCGTCCTGGCTTCGGGAGCATGGGATCACCGAAGTCGAATGTCTGGTGGCGGATCAGAGCGGCGTCGCCCGGGGCAAGATCCTGCCGGCCGAAAAGTTCATCCGCTCGGCCGAGGACGACAGCCTGCGCATTCCCGAAGAGCTGTTCGTGCAGACCGTGACCGGCAGCTATCCCGAAGAAGGCGAGGACCGGGTGACCGACCCGGCGATGCGCGATGTGCGCCTGCGCCCCGATCCGGCGTCGCTGCGCCTCGTGCCCTGGTACGAGGAGCCCACGGCGCAGGTGATCGGCGATTGCTTCCATCATGACGGCCGCGTGGTCGACATCGCACCCCGCCAGGTGCTGAAGCGCGTGCTCCAGGCCTATGAGGAGCGCGGCTGGCGGCCGGTGGTGGCACCGGAGCTGGAGTTCTTCCTGACCAAGATCAACGAGGACCCGGACTACCCGCTGGAGCCGCCGATCGGCCAGTCCAGACGGCCGGAGGCCGGATCGCAGAGCTATGGCATCGAGGCGATCAACGAGTTCGATCCGGTGTTCGACGACGTCTACGACTGGTGCGAGGCGCAGGATCTGGATGTCGACACGCTCACCCATGAGGGCGGCGCCGCCCAGATGGAGATGAACTTCAACCACGGCGACGCGCTGGCGCTTGCCGATCAGGCGTTCTTGTTCAAACGCACGGTCAGGAAAGCCGCGCTCAGGCACAATATGTATGCCACCTTCATGGCCAGGCCCATGGAGCATCAGCCCGGCAGCGCCATGCACATCCATCAGAGCGTGGTCGACATCAAAACCGGACAGAACGTGTTCGCACGACGGAATGGCGAGTACAGCAAGCTGTTCACCAGTCATATCGCGGGCTTGCAGAAGTTTCTGCCGGCGGCCATGCCGCTGCTCGCGCCGAACGTGAACTCCTATCGACGCCTCCGCCGCTATTCGGACGCGCCGATCAACCTTCACTGGGGATGGGAGAACAGGACTGTGGGGCTGCGCGTGCCGGATTCGGGCCGTGAGTCGCGACGGGTCGAGAACCGGGTCGCCGGCGCCGACGCCAATCCCTATCTGGCGGTCGCCGCGTCGCTCGCCTGCGGCTTTCTCGGCATGGTCAGCCGTCTTACGCCGACCAAGCCGATCGAGGGCAGCGCCTATCGCCTGGCCCAGACCCTGCCGCGCTATTTGCCCGATGCCCTGGATGCGCTGCGCCGCGCCAAGCCGCTTCGGGCCCTGCTCGGCGAAAACTTCGTCGAAGCCCTGATCATGGTCAAAGAGGTCGAGCACCGCGCCTATCAGCAAGTGATCAGCTCTTGGGAACGGGAGCATCTGCTGCTCAATGTCTGAACCGATCGACACCGGCTCCGAACCGATCGACACCGGCGCCCGACGCCGGGTGCGCACGCTGTCCAAACCGCGCACCGACGCCGTCGACAGACGCCGCAAGATCGACCGCAGCAAGGACGAGCTCGATCTGGGGCGCTTCACCGGCAAGGCCGACAAGGACGCCGGACCGACCTCGCAAACTGCGCGGGACGAACTCGATCTCGGCCGGTTTTCCGGGGGGGCCGGTGAAGACGCCCCGCCGAAAACCCGCGGGGCGAGCGAGCTGGAGCTCGGCCGCTTCACCGGCAAGGTCAAAGGCGGCGTCGAACGCGCGCCGGCGAAACAGCCGTCGGCGCCGGACAAAGACGGGGTGCTGGGACCGAAGCGCCGGAAGGTGGTTTCGGACAGCGCCAAGGCGAAACGCCGCCGGGTCAGCGCCGAGATGGAGATCGCTTCGACCAGGGATACCAGCGAGAATGCCGAGCCCGGCCGGCCGCTCGCGAAGAAACGGAGACGCACCGCGGACAGCGGGCGCAGGCACTGGATCAGACGTGCGAGCATTCTCGCCGTCAGCGCCCTTCTGACCGCCCTGACCGCTGCGATCTTTCTCCTGATGCCGCGCTATCAGCCCGTGGGCGACCCCTTGATCGCCGATCCAGCCTTCGCCGGCGGCGCTGCCGACTGGCGCCATGAAGGCCTGATCTCCTGGGACGCGGACGATCCTTCCAAGGTCACCCTGGAGCGCATCAATCTCAGCGCGCGCACCTTCCTCACCAAGGACATCGCCCTGCCGCCCGGCGACAACCTGCTGATCCTGCGCGCCCAGGTGCAGGGCGAGAATATCGTACCGGGCCCGGAAGACTGGGACCAGGCACGCGCCTATCTCGGCCAGGTCACCGCCGGTGGCGACGTCAAATGGGAGGAGGATCACATTCTTTTCCTCCTGAACGGCAGCACCGAGCTGCGCAACTACAGCCGCGCCTATTCCATACCCGAGGAGATCCGCACCGTCCGCCTGGGCATCGAACTGAAGGACGCCACCGGGAGCATGACCATTCACCATCTCCGGCTGGACGTGGCCGAACGGCCGACCGCCTTCCTGGTCGCGGCCGGCTTCCTCCTCGTCGGATGGGGGCTGCTGGTTCCTTATGTGGCATACCGCACCTTCAGAGGGATCTCCTCGACGCGCATCCGCATCGCGCTCGGCGTCGCCTGCGTGCTGTCCGCCATCGGCCTGCTGGTGCCCGGCTTCGTCTATGAGGGCGGGGTGAAGGAGCTCGGCCACAGCCTCGGCTTCGAGACTCTCGATCTCGACCCCGTCGGCCATGGCGTCATCTTCACGCTCCTGCCTCTGCTCGTGCGCCTCGGCAGGCGCTCCGAGCCGGTCTGGCTGCACGCCGGCGCCTGGCTGCTGATCGGCGTCGCCAGCGAAGTGCTGCAGCTCTTCTCCGTCGACCGCGAGCCGAGCTTCGAGGACCTCGCCCTGGACTCCGTCGCCATTCTCGTCGGTCTGACACTGGCGGAAATCATGAACCGTATGCCAAGATCATCAGCGGCCTGACCTTCGTGCCTGTCGGGCCCCCTGGTTCGACTTCGAGAGCACAGACGCCATGACCGAGACCGCCCGCTGGCAAGCGCTGGATCGCGCGCACCACCTGCACCCGTTCACCGATCACAAGGCGCTGGCTGCGGTCGGCAGCCGCATCATCACCTCGGCCGAAGGCTGCTGGCTCCAGGACAGCGACGGCAACCGCATCCTGGACGGCATGGCCGGGCTTTGGTGCGTCAATATCGGCTATGGCCGAAAGGAGCTGGTGGACGCGGCGGCGCGCCAGATGGCGGAGCTCCCCTACTACAACACCTTCTTCCAGAGCTCGACGCCGCCCTCGGTCGAGCTCGCTGCGAAGCTCGCCGAGATTGCGCCCAAAGGCCTCACCCGCGCGTTCTTCGCCAATTCCGGCTCCGAGGCCAACGATACCGCAGCCAAGCTGGTCCGCTATTTCTGGAACCTCGAGGGCAGGCCCGAGAAGAAGATCATCATCGGCCGCAAGCTCGGCTATCACGGCGTGACCATGGCGGCGGCCAGCCTTTCCGGCCTGACGCCGATGCACCCGCAGTCCGACCTGCCGCTCCCCGGTTTCGAGCACGTCATGGCGCCCTACTGGTATGGCGAGGGCGGCGATCTGACGCCGGAGGCCTTCGCCAAGCTCGCGGCGGCAGACCTGGAAGAGCGCATCGTCCAGCTCGGTGCCGACAAGGTCGCCGCGTTCATCGGCGAGCCGATCCAGGGCGCCGGCGGCGTGATCATCCCGCCCGAGGGCTACTGGCAGGAGATCCAGGCGATCTGCAAACGCCACGACGTGCTGCTGATCGCCGACGAGGTGATCTCCGGCTTCGGCCGCACCGGGCGCTGGTGGGGCTCGGACAGCTTCGGCATCAGCCCCGACATCATGACCATGGCCAAGGGACTGTCCTCGGGCTATCTGCCGATCTCGGCGATCATGGTCGGCGAGCGGGTCGGCGACGTGGTCGCCGAGAGCGGCGAGGAGTGGGTGCATGGCTTCACCTATTCCGGCCATCCCGTGGCCGCCGCCGTGGCGCTCGAGAACATCCGCATTCTCGCCGATGAAGGCCTGGCCGAGCGTGGCAGCGGGCCGATCGGCGAGGCGTTCGCGGCCATGCTCGCCTCGCTCGAGGATCACCCGCTGGTCGGCGAGACGCGTGCGCTCGGTCTGATCGGTGCGGTCGAGCTGGTCGCGGACAAGGCCGAGCGCCGGCATTTTCCGGAGGAGCGCGAGGTCGGGCTCACCTGCCGCAATCACTGCATTCGCAACGGCCTGGTGATGCGCGCGATCCGGGACATCATGGTGCTGTCCCCGCCGCTGATCATTTCCGAGGCAGAAATCGACGAGATTGGCAAACGTGCGTGCAAGGCGCTCGATCTGACCCTGGCGGACCTTAATCGTTAGGCCCATAGCCGCTGGCTATCGTTGACATGGGGGCGGGCTTGTCCATGATAAATGCCAACAAGATCAACACACTCGGCGCCATGGTTGATGCGTCGGGATGGCACCTCGGAGATACCGTCATGCTGCGACACCGCCCTCTTCGCTCCCGCCGTTTCGCCGCCAGCCGCCGCCGCTTCATGCAAGGCTCGGTGGCCGTCGCCGCGGTCCTGCCGGCGATGAGCAGGACGAGCTTCGCCCAGGGCGGGCAGGTCAATGTCTACAACTGGGACACCTATATCGGCGAAAACACGGTCCAGAACTTCACCGAGGCGACCGGCACCGAGGTGCGCTACGACCTGTACGCCAGCAATGACGAGCTGTTCGCCAAGCTGCGCGAGGGCAATCCCGGCTACGACGTGATCTTCCCGTCGAACGACTTCGTCGAGCGTCTGGTCGCCGCCGATCGCCTGCTGGAGCTCGATCACAGCAAGATCCCGAACATGGCCAATCTCGATCCGGCGTTCACCGATCCCGCGTTCGATCCGGGGCGCAAATACTCCATGCCCTATTTCTGGGGCACGATCGGCATCGGCTACAGGAAATCGGCGACCGAGGGCATGACGCCGAAGAGCTGGGCGGACATGTTCGGCTCGGATCAATATGCGGGCCGCATGTCGCTGCTGAACGACAGCGACGTGATCGAGGTGGCGCTGAAGTTCCTCGGCTTTTCCCTCAACTCCTCCGATCCGGCCGAGATCGACCAGGCGGCCGAGGCCCTGATCAAGGCCAAGCCGAACATCAAGGCGTTCGCACCCGATACCGGCCAGGACCTGCTGATCTCCGGCGAGGTCGACGTCTGCATGGAGTGGAACGGCGACATCCTGCAGGTGATGGAGGAGGACGACGACCTCGCCTATGTCGTGCCGGAGGAGGGCAGCATCCTCTGGGAGGACACCATCTGCATCCCATCGGGCGGCCCCAATCCCGACGCCGCGCACGCCTTCATCAACTACATCCTGGAAGCCGAGGTCCACGGCGAGATCGCGACCGAGATCAAATATCCCTGCCCCAACGAGGCGGCGATGGCGTTCATCCCGGAAGAGGACCGCGACAATCCGTCGATGTATCCCTCCAAGGAGACGCTCGAGCGCTGCGAGGTCGCGGTGTACGACCCGGTGAAGGACGACCTGAAGGAAAAGGCGCTGACCCGCGTCCTCGCGGCCTAGGTGGCGTGGCCACCTCATGGACTCCCGGAGCGCTGTCGGCGGCTCGTCGCTCATTGTTCCGGTCTCGGATGCTGGGGGCGGCACGCATGGGGGATAATGCTGTGGTCACACCACGTGCTGTGATCACAGCACGCTGATGGAGAGCTGGCGTCAGAATCCGCTGGTCTTCTGGGCGTTTCTGCTGCCGGGCGGGCTGTGGCTGGTGCTGTTCTTCCTGGTGCCGCTCTCGCTGATCTGGGCGTTTTCCTTCGGCGAGCGCACGGGCGTGGTCGACATCGCGATCACCGGCACGCTCGCCAACTACTGGGAGGCGCTCGACCCGCTCTACCTCACCATCTTCTGGAAGTCCTTCTGGGTCGCGGCCGTGGCCACCCTGGTCACCCTGATCATCGGCTTTCCGGTGGCGCTCGCCGTCAGCTTCGCGCCGCCGCGCCTGAAACCGGTCCTTCTGCTGCTCGTGATTCTCCCGTTCTGGACCAATCTCCTGATCCGCACCTATGCGATGATCGCCGTGCTCAGGACGCAGGGCTACGTCAATTTCGGCCTCGCCTATCTCTGGGACGGGGCCGATGTGGTGCTTGCGACGTTCGGTCTGGGCGCCCTGCCAAAATTCCAGCCGCTGACCCTGCTCTACAACGATGCCGCGGTGATCATCGGCATCGTCTACGTCTACCTGCCCTTCATGGTGCTGCCGCTCTACGCCACGCTGGAACGCCTCGACCGCTCCTTTCTCGAGGCCAGCCTCGATCTCGGCGCGGGCCAGCTCCGCACCATGGCGGATATCGTCATTCCGCTCGCCAAGCCCGGCATCATCTCCGGCATCATCCTGGTGTTCATCCCGGCTCTCGGCACCTTCCTGATCTCGGATCTCCTGGGCGGGCCGGACAGCCAGCTCATCGGCAACGTCATCGAGCGCCAGTTCAAGGCCGCCAACAACTGGCCGCTGGGCGCCGCCATGTCCTTCATTCTTCTTTATCTGACCTTCGCAGCGTTGGCGCTTCGGTCCTATCTGAGCAGCGACGATGTCTGAGAAAGCGGGGCCATTAGACTATCATCGGAAGCTCTGGCTGCGCCTTTGGATGGCGGCGACCTTTCTCTTTCTTTATGCGCCGATCATCATCCTGATCGTCTTCAGCTTCAACGACAGCAAGCGCAACATCGTCTGGCGCGGCTTCACCCTCGACTATTACGCCAAGGCCTTCGCGAACTCTTCGCTGATCGAGGCCTTCACCAACAGCCTGGTGATCGCCGTGGTCGCGACCGTGATCAGCACGGTGATCGGCGCGCTCATCGCCCTTGCGCTTTGGCGCTTCCGCTTTTCCGGCAAGGCCGCGACCGAGGGCGCCATGGCGCTGCCGATCGTCATCCCCGAGATCTGCATGGGGGTGGCCCTGATGGCGTTCTTCATCCGGGTCGGCTGGCCGAGCGGCCTGCCCTGGCCGCTCTCGCTCTCCGCCATCACCATCGGCCACGTCGCCTTCTGCTTCCCCTTCGTCGCGATCGTGGTGCGCGCCCGCCTCGCCGGCTTCGACCGCTCGCTCGAAGAGGCCTCGAAGGATCTCGGCGCCAGCGAATGGCAAACCCTGATGCGGGTCACCATCCCCTATATGAAGCCCGGGCTGGTCGCCGGCGCACTCCTCTCCATGACGCTCTCGCTGGACGACTTCGTCATCACCTTCTTCACCTCAGGCCCGGAAACCCTGACCTTCCCGGTGAAGGTCTATTCCATGGTGCGCTTCGGCGCGACGCCCGAGGTCAACGCCGCCTCCACCATCCTGATCCTGATCACCATCGTCCTGACCCTGATCGCCATGCGCCTGCAGCGCCCGGACGCGGAGCTCGCCCAATGACCCACCCGCCCATGGTGACCATCGAGCAGGTGACGAAGAAATTCGGCGAGGTCATGGCCGTCGGCGATGTCTCCCTCGACATCCGCCCGAACGAATTCTTCGCGCTGCTCGGTCCTTCGGGCTGCGGCAAGACCACGCTGCTGCGCATGATCGCCGGCTTCGAGGCGCCGAGCGGCGGCCGGCTGACGATCGATGGCGAGGACATGACTCGCGTGCAGCCCAACCGCCGGCCGGTCAACATGGTGTTCCAGTCCTACGCCGTCTTCCCCCACATGAGCGTCGCCGACAACGTCGCCTACGGCCTGGTGGTCACCGGCGTGCCCAAGGATGAGATCGCGCCGCGTGTCGAGGAAGCGCTCAAGATGGTGCGTCTCGACGGCTATGGTCCGAGACGACCGGATCAGCTCTCCGGCGGCCAGCGCCAGCGCGTGGCGCTTGCCCGCGCGCTGATCAAGCGCCCGAAAGTGCTGCTGCTGGACGAGCCGCTCTCCGCCCTCGACCGCAAACTTCGAGAAGAGATGCAGCTCGAGCTGGTGCGCCTGCAGCACGAGGTCGGCATCACCTTCATCATCGTCACCCACGACCAGGAGGAAGCGCTCTCCATGGCCGACCGCATCGCGGTCATGGACGGCGGCAGGCTCCTGCAGGTGGCGCCGCCCGCCGAGCTCTACGATCGGCCCAACTGCCGCATGGTCGCGGACTTCATCGGCAAGACCAATTTTTTCCAGGGCCGGGCCACCGGCACGGAGAATGGCGAGCTTCGCGTCGACGTCGAGGACCTGGGCGAGCTGCGCCTGCCGGACGACGGCGGCGGCGCGGGCGCGATCGAGATCGCGATCCGTCCGGAGAAGATCGAGCTTTCCAGCGACCAGCCGGAGAGCGCCGGCATCGCCCTTGCCGGCCGGATCGATCAGCAGGCCTTTTTCGGCCAGGCAAGCCACATTTACGTGCGCCTGCCCTCCGACCGCCGCATCGTCTGCCACCGCCCCCACGGCCGAGAGGATCGCCAGACCACCCTCACCCCCGGCGCCGCCTGCTGGCTCACCCTCGACCCCACGGACATCCGCCTGCTACGCTCCTAGTGGCGTGGCCACCTCATGGACTTGGACCGGCGGAACCTGGGGCCGCGGTATGCGGCCAGGTTTTGCGAGCTTGTGGGGGGAGGGAACGGTGACGGTGAAGGGGGAGTGTCTTCATGACTGATGTTCTTTTCGTCCATGGCTCCTGGCATGGCGGCTGGACCTGGGATGGGATCGCACCGCCCTTGCGCGACCAGGGGCACCGGGTGCTGACGCCTTGCCTTCTCGGCCTCGGGCGCGATGCAGCGCATCTGCACGCTGGCATCGGGCTGGTCGAGCATGTCGATCAGCTCGAAGCGCTGGTGCACGAGGAAGACCTGCAGGATTTCCTGCTGGTCGGCCATTCCTATGGCGGCGCGCTGGCCCATGCGCTCGAAGGGCGCATCGCGCATCGCCTTCACGCCGTGGTGCATCTCGAAGGCGCCATCCCGGCCCCCGGCGAGGGCATCATCACCATGTGGCCGGAGGCGAGGCGCAGCGCGACGCTGCAGCAGGTCGAGGCGACCGGCGAGGGCTGGCGGGTCGACCCGCCCGATCCCAGGACCTGGGGCGGGATGAGCGACGAGCAGGCCGACTGGCTCGCACCCAAGCTCACGCCGCAATCGATCAAGACCTATCGGGACGTCATGCCGGCCGACCTCGAGGCGGCACCCTGCGTGCACTATTATCTCTACGCCCATGACCGCGTGCCGCAGCCCTATCAGGCGGTGATCGAGCGCTTTTCCGCCGAGCCCAACTGGCAGCTCGCCGCCACCTTCGGCGGCCACGAGCTGATGTTCACCAATCCCGAGGCGGTCATGCGCGTCATCGAGATCGCGCTCGACGGCGGGGCGTTGCCGGCCAGGCTTTGAACCTCCGGCCTGCGCGCGGATTGGCACCTGGAGCGCATCCCGATCAGATGTGATCGGGATGCGCTCCATCTCTTTGTTTCGACGCATTTCCTGATCGATCAGGTGGTTCCGCCTGGTCGGCAAAAGCTTTGGTCAGGCGTCGCTTGACCACCGATCACCGCCAGGCCTGCAGCCGTCATCTTTGCAATGTCTTAAGCCTTGCGTGCGACAATGATGATCTGGTCCATGTGATCCTGGGAGTCCGAGCCGCGCCCCACCTGGTTTCGGCGGACGGACGGATTCCCAGGATCGCATGGACCAGCGTGCGATGATTGCAGAAAAAGATGACGAAAAGGTAAAGAGCGCGTCGCACGTGATCCGCACACCCACCATCAAGCGCATTGAAGCCACGTGGGTTTTGGCCCTAGGCGCCGGCGGTCGCATCCTCGCCCATCTGAATGACCGGCTCCATCTTTTCCAGCTCGGCGCTTTCGATATGGCAGGCGATCTGGTGGCCATTTCCGAACGCGCGGATCGGTGGCGCCTGCTCCTCGCAAATTTTTCCGAGCTTGCGCGGACAGCGGGTCTGGAAGGGGCAGCCCGGGGGCGGGTTCACGGCGGAAGGTATGTCGCCCTCCAGCACGATGTTCTTCTTCTTCACCGAGGTGTCGGCGATCGGCACCGCGGACAGCAGCGCTTCGGTGTAGGGATGGTAGGGCGGCGCGAACACCTCGTCGGTGGTGCCCTGCTCGGCGATGGTGCCGAGATACATCACGATCACCCGGTCGGCGAGATAGCGCACCAGCGAGAGATCGTGGCTGATGAACAGGAGCGTCGTCCGGTTCTCCGCCTGGATCTCCATCAGCAGCTGGCTGACCGCCGCCTGCACCGAGACGTCGAGGGCGGAGACCGGCTCGTCCGCGACCACGACCCGAGGATTCCCCGCAAACGCGCGCGCGATGCCGACCCGCTGCTTCTGCCCGCCGGAGAGCTGACGCGGCCGGCGGTAGTAGAAATCGCGCGGCAGCTTCACGACATCCAAGAGGTGCAGCACCCGCTCCTTGACCTTGGCAGCATCGCTCTCGACACCGAATTTCCTGATCACCCGTGAGATCTGCGAGCCGACGGTGTGGCTCGGATTGAGCGTGTCGAACGGATTCTGAAAGACCATCTGCAGATGGCCGACGGTCTGGGGCCGGCGCTGCTGCACCGGGACCTGGCTGAGATCCTTGTTGTCGAGCACGACCTTGCCCTCGGTCGCGGTCTCGAGGCCCATCAGCACCTTGGCGAAGGTCGACTTGCCGCAGCCGCTCTCGCCGACGATCGCCACGGTCTCGGCCTCGCGCGCATCGAAGTCGAGCTGCTCGTTGGCCTTCACCGTCTTGACCGTGGCGCCCTTGATCAGCGCCATCAGCGAGCTGTCCTGGATCTCGTAATATTTCTTCATGTTCTCGACGCGCAGCACCACCGGCCCGGGCTCGGCGCCTGCGATCTCCTCGGCGCCTTCGGGCTTGGCCGCCCAGTCGATTTTCTCGAACTTCAGGCACCGGCTGACATGACCGGGCTCATTCGGCACCTCGGCCATCCTGATCGGTCCCTGGTCGCAAAGGCCGGCCTGAAAAAAATCGCAGCGCGGGCCGAAATTGCAGCCCGTCGGGCGCTCGTGGGGCAGCGGCAGCTGGCCGCGGATCGGCACCAGGGGCCGCGCATATTTGTCGGCGCCCGGCAGCGGGATCGAGTTGAACAGACCGCGCGTGTAAGGATGGCGCATCTTGTTGAAGACAGCATCCACCGTGCCGTGCTCGACCGCCTCGCCGGAATACATCACGTTGATCTTGTCGCAGGTCTCGAGGATCAAACCGAGATTGTGCGAAATGTAGATCATCGAGGTGCCGAACTGGCCGCTGATGTCGCGGATCAGCTCGACGATGCCCGCCTCCACCGTGACGTCGAGGGCGGTGGTCGGCTCGTCCAGAAGAAGGAGCGCCGGGCTGGAAAGCAGCGCCATGGCGATCACCACGCGCTGCTGCTGGCCGCCCGAGATCTGATGCGGGTAGCTGTCCATGATGCGCGGCGGATCGGGCAGCTTGACGTCGGTCAGCATTTTCAGCGCGCGCTCATGCGCCTGCCGCTCGGTGCACCCCTTCTCGTGAAACAGCGGCACCTCCATGAGCTGGCGGCCGATCTTCATCGAGGGGTTCAGCGACGCCATCGGCTCCTGATAGACCATGGAGATCTGCGAGCCGCGCAGCTGGCGCAGCTCGTCCTCGGACATGGCGGTCATGTCCCGGCCCTTGAACTTGATCTCGCCGCCGACCACGGCGCCGTTCTTGCCCATATACTGCATCACGGCGAGCGCCACCGTGGACTTGCCGCAGCCGCTCTCGCCGACGATGCCGACCGACTCGCCCGGCATCACGGTCATGTTGAAGTCGACCACCGCCGGAATCTCGCCGGCACGGGTGTAGTAGGAGATGCAGAGATCCTTGCATTCGAGGACGGGGGTCTGGTCTGTCATGGGCTAATCTCTCAAGCTGATCTCACGAAGACCATCGGCCAGCAAATTGAAGCCGAGCACCAGCGACGACACCGCAATCGCCGGGATGACCATGGCGTGGCCGGCAAAGGCGCCCATCGGCACGCTCTCGGCGATCATCGCGCCCCAGTCCGGGTCCGGCGGCGGCAGGCCAAGTCCCAAAAAACCGAGGGTGGCAAGCGCGATGATGGTGTAGCCCATGCGCAGGCAGGCATCGACGATCAGCGGGCCGCGGGCGTTCGGCAGCAGTTCGACCAGCATGACGTAGAGCGGGCTTTCGCCGCGGGTCTGGGCGGCGAACACGTAGTCGCGGGTGCGGATGTCCAGCACCAGGCCGCGCACGATGCGCATGATGCCCGGCGCGGACGCGAAGGTCACCGCGATCACGATGTTGAACGGGGAAGGTCCGAGCTTGGTGATGATGATGATGTACAGCACCATCACCGGGAAGGAGAGAAGCACGTTGCCGAAGAACGAGATGACCTCGTCCCACCAGCCGCCGAGATAGCCTGCCGCCGCCCCCATGGCCATGCCGACGATATAGGCGACGACGGTGGCGAGGGACGCCCAGAAGAGCACGCGCTGCGAGCCCCAGATGATGCGGGAGAGGATGTCCCGCCCCTTGAAGTCCGTCCCCAGCCAGAAGGTGCCGGAACCGTCGGCCGCCGCGGCGAACGGCGCCTGCATCGGCATGATCTGCGCATTCGGATCGTAGAGCGGCAGGATCGGCGCGAGCACCGCCATGACGACCCAGAACAAGAGAATGATCAGCCCCGCGGTGCCGATCCAGCTTTCGCGGATCAGGCCGATGCCCGCAAACATCCGTCCGAGGGTGCTGGGCGCTTTCGGGACTTTTTCGGTAACCGTGCTCATCAAGGCGCCCTCGTTCAGGAAAATCGGATTCTGGGATTGAGCAGCGTGTAGCCGACATCCGAGATGAATTGCGAAAACACCGCGACGAACACCGCGACCATGGCGCAGGCCTCGATCAGGAAGATGTCACCGAAGGTCGAGCCCTCGTAGAGGAGCGCGCCAAAGCCTTTGTAGGCAAAAAAGACCTCGACCACGATCACGCCGGAGAGCAGCCAGTTGAGCTGCAGCATGATCACGGTGAAGGGCGCGATCAGCGCGTTTCTGAGCGCGTGCTTCATGATCACCCGCTGGCGCGGCAGGCCCTTCAGCACGGCGGTGCGGATATATTGCGAGGTCATGACCTCGGCCATGGAGGCGCGGGTCATGCGCGCGGTGTAGCCGAAGCCGTAGATCACCAGGACGGCGACCGGCAGGATCATCTCGATCCAGGAAAAGCCTCCGGTCATCGACGAGGTGCCGGGCAGCCAGCCGAGCTTGAACACGAAAAACGCGACCAGGAAGGTGGCGGACGCGAATTCAGGCACCGACGTGGTCAGCACCGAGAATGTCGACACGGCTCTGTCCATGCCGGAGCCCTCGCGCATGCCGGCGAGCACGCCGAGAAAGAGCGAGAGCGGGATCATGATCGCGAAGACCATGAGCGCCAGGAGCCCGGTATTGGCGAGGCGCGGCCCCAGCAGATCGGATACCGGCGCCTTGAAGCGGATCGATTGACCGAAATCGCCGCGCAGCGCATTCGCGACCCATTCACCATAGCGAACGAAGAAATTGCGATTGTAGCCGTTCTGCTCGAGCCAGAGCTCGCGCTGCTCGACCGAAGAATAGGGACCGAGCACCTTGCCGGCGACACCGAGCTTGTCGGTCTCGAAGATCGCGAACAGGACGAAAGAGATCACGGCCATGATGAGCAGCATGGAGCCGAAGCGGCGGGCGGCGAGAATCAGCATGCGCTCGAACTTCCCAGCAATACGGAAACGACCCGGCGGATGCCGGGCCGTTTCTCTTCTTATGTCAGGCGTCGATCCAGACGCGGTGGAACTGATGATACTGGGTGGGGTGAGCGTTCAGGCCCTTCACCCGATTCTTGGCGACGAAAAACTTCGGCAGCCAGGGCGACTGCACCATGACCGCGTCGTCCTGCAGGATCTTTTCGACCTTCTCCATGGCCGCGCGCCTCTCGTCGACGTCCAACAGGGCTTCGGCCTCATCCAGCGCCTTGTCGAACTCGGGATTGGCATAGGCGGACTCGTTCCACGGCACGCCGGACCGGTAGCCGAGCGACAGCACCATGGTGCCGAGCGGGCGATGGGTCCAGGCGGTGATGCCGAACGGCGTCTTGTCCCAGATTTCCCAGTAATTGTTCGCCGGCATGATATTGATGTTGATCGTGATCCCGGCTTCCGCACACTGCTCCTTCAGGATCTCGCAGGTCTGCTGCTGCCAGGGACCGTTGGTGTTGCCGCAGTCGATCGACACCTCGATGCCGTCGGGATAACCGGCCTCGGCCAAAAGCGCCTTCGCCTCCTCGACATTGCGCTCCAGCTTGGGCAGCTCGAAATATTCGGGATGGATGGGCGCCACGTGATGATGCTCGCCCTCCATGCCGCGGCCCTGAAACACCAGCTCCGGATAGCGAGACGCGTCGCAGCAGAGCTGGATCGCCCGGCGCACCCGCTGGTCGTCGAAGGGCTTCTCCGTCGTCCGCATCCGCAGGGTGCCGCATTGCGCGGTGGTCGCCTCGTAGATCGTGCTGTCGGGAATGCTCTGGGCGACCGGCAAGGAGAGCATGTCGAACTCGTAATGTGTGTCCACCTGATCGGAGGCGACGGCGGCGAGCTGGGCGGTCGAGGCGGCGCCGTGATCGAAATAATGGATTTCGTCCAGATAGATCGGACCGCCCATGATCGGATCGTCCAGATCCTTGCCCCAATAGTCGTCCTCGCGCTTCCGCAGCGCCGCCTTCTCGCCGACCACGAACTCGGCGAGGGTATAGGGTCCGGTGCCCACCGGCCAGGCCGAGAGATTGGCGCCGTTCTCCTCGAAGGCGCGGTGCATGATCATGGTCGGGTAATTGTAGAGGTTCTCCGGCACGGCCAGAACCGGCTGGCTCATGTTCAGCTGGACGGTGTGGTCGTCGACCTTCTCGACGGCGCCCTCGCGCATTCTCACACCCATCTTGGGCTGGCCGTTCTCGTCTTTTTCTCCGGTGTCATACTCCTCGGTCATCGCCGAGAAGAGGCCTTGATTGGATGAGCCGGTCTTGGGATCGAGCCAGCGGGTGAAGTTGAAGACGACGTCGTCGGCGTTGAAGTCGTCACCATTGTTCCACTTGACACCCTGGCGCAGATAAAATGTCCAGGTGGCCAGGTCGTCGGATGCCTCCCAGCGCTCGGCAAGATAGGGGCGCGTGACGTTGTCCGGGCCGGTATAGGTCAGAAACTCGCCGATATGGCGGGCGACATTGGACTTCTCGACCCAGTCGAAGGTCGCCGGATCGGTCATCTCCTGCACCGACATCGAGCAGCGCAGCACGCCGCCCATCTTGGGCTCGGCATCCTGCGCGAGCGCGGGTTCGGTGACGCCATCACCCAAGATCCTGCCGGCAATCCCGTAAGCGGTCGCCGAGCTGACCCCGAGCAATGTCGCCGTACGCAGAAATTCCCGCCGATCGACCTTGTTCCCTTTCAACTGTTCGATCAGCTTTGGAACGTAGGGATGAAGTCTGCCTCTACCTGATGTCGCCACGATTTTTTCTCCCAGCTATGTCTGTCTCACGCCGCACTGCATGGTCCTGGACGGGCCGTGCCTCGACGCTGATTGCCTCTAAGCCTAAGGGTTCACTATTGGCTGTCAACAGCCGCACCCGAAAGCGAGATGCCGCAAATCAAAAAGAAGGAATGTCGCATACAGAATAAGACAGAAATGCGGATTTGCTATACTAATTCAGACGATTAGGCTCGGACAACAGTCAAACCTCACGACCATTGCTGAGCCATGTCGCCAAGACTTGAGAAAAACAAGGCTAGGTTGAATAACCCAGCCGATCATTCCGCCGGGGGCGCTGATTGGACGAGGAGGCAAGAGGCCGTGCCGGGCATGCCCGGCTTGTGAGCTGGGCGCTGGTCATCCTGATCTACATCGCCTGGATGATAGCCACCTGGTTTCACGAAACCATACCGCTTTGGCTCTTGATGCCGCTTGGTGCTGTCCTTATCGCCTGGCATGGGTCCTTTCAGCACGAGGCCGTGCACCATCATTTTTCCGAGCGCCCCTGGCTGAACGACCTTGCCGCCTATCCGCCGCTTGCGCTCTGGCTGCCGTTTCCCATCTACCGGCGAACCCATCGCGTCCATCACAGTTTCAACCTTCTGACCGACCCTTTCCGCGATCCGGAGTCCTTCTACGTCGCTCAGGCGAGCTGGACCAACCTGCCGGCCGCCGTTCGACGCGTTCTGATCTGGCACAACACGCTGAGCGGCCGCTTGCTGCTCGGCCCTTTTCTGGTGATCGGTCAATTCTCCTACAGCGAAGCGAAAGCGCTGCTGCATGGCGACCGTCGCCATCTCCGTGCCTGGCTTCTGCATATACCCGCAAGCACCGCCGTTCTGGTCTGGATCACCATCGTGGCCGACATGTCTGTCCCGACCTATCTCGGCTGCTTCGTTCTGCCCGGACTAAGCCTGACGCTGGTCAGATCCTTCGCCGAACATAAAGCCGCCAACACCCCCCTCGAGCGCACCGCCATCGTCGAAGCCGGCCCGTTCTTTTCGCTGCTCTTCTTGAACAACAATCTGCATTTCGCCCATCATCGCCGCCCTGATCTCCCATGGCAGGCCCTGCCCGCCTACTACAGCCGCAATCGCGCCATGCTGCTCGAGGAAAATGGCGGGCTCTACTATCCCGGCGGCTATCGGGAAATCGCGCACCGTTTCCTGACGCATCCGGTGGACCGGCCGGAGCATCCCTACTGCTGAACGGCGGCAGCTTCCGAAGGGGTGTTCGCTCGTTCGCCAGCCCTTGGCCTGCAGGCTTGTCGCCATCAAAAAGCGCCCTCGCCGCCATAGCTCGCCACCAGCGATCCCATGAGCAGATACCAGCCATCCACCAGCACGAAGAAAACCAGCTTGAAGGGCATGGAAATCAGCACCGGCGGCAGCATCATCATGCCCATCGACATCAGAACCGATGCCACCACCATGTCGATGATCAGAAAGGGAATGAAAATCAGAAAACCGATCTCGAAGGCACGTCTGAGCTCGCTGATCATGAAGGCCGGAATGAGGGAACGAAGCGGCGTGTCGTCGGGGCTCTCCAATACCGGCGGCTCCTCCTCGCCCGGCGTTGCCAGCTCCAGAAACAGCTCCAGGTCCTTGCTGCGCACATGCTCGAGCATGAACCGCCTGACCGGCATGGCCGCGCGGCTGAAGGCTTCGGCCTCGTCGATGGATTCGTCGAGGAGCGGTGCGATCCCGTCATCGTAGACCTGCTCCAGCGTCGGCGTCATGATGAAGCCGGTCGCGAACAAGGCGAGCGAGATCAGCACCGCGTTGGGCGGCGTCTGCTGCAGGCCAAGCGCCGTTCTCAGGAAAGCGAGCACCACCACGATCCGGGTGAAGGACGTCACCATCACGAGAATGGATGGCGCCAGGCTCAAGACCGTCACCAGAGCGACGAGCTGGACAAGCTGGCTGGTGACGCTGACGCCTTCCGCCATGTTGATGTTCAGACTTTGCGCCGCGACGGGCGGCGCGAAGCTGAGGAGGAGGGCGATCAGGGCCGGGCAGGCGGTGCTTCGCCATGACACCAAGCTGCTCATCAAAGGGATGCCACCGGTTCGGCGACAGGCGCCGCCGACGATCGTGCAGGCGTGCTTTCGACGCCGCTCTCGATCACCAGAGATCGTTCCTGTCCGAGCAGCAGCAGATGCTCGCGATCGTCGCGCCGTATCAGGATCAGCCGCTGGCGCCCGTCGATCGGCAGGGTCTCGACCACCGCCAGCCGGCCGGATGGCATGGCGGCTCCGGTCAATCCGCCCAGGCGAAAGCGCCGGGCTGCCCAGGCGAGGAGCATGATCAGCGCCAGCACGGCGATCAGGGCCAGGAGGAAGCGCAGATAGTCGGTCATGATCATGAGCGCTGCACCTCAGGACCGGGTTGCACGGCGATAGGCGGCGTCGGCCGCCAGGTTGCGGCTGGCACTTTTCAGCTTGTCGCGCAGCTCACGGTGCTCCGCGCCGTAGGCGGCGATGGTGCGCTGCAGCTCGTCCAGGACCGTCAGCAGCACCGGCCTGATCGCCGATCGCTGCGCCCGATCGAGCCGGGCGACGAGGCGGGCGCAGCGCTCCAGACGCGGCCAGAGATCGGCCGTCTGCGCGAGCGCCTCCCGGTCGAGCGCCTGCCTTGCATGCCGGAGGCCGGTGAGCACCGCCAGCAGCTCGTCGCGGAGCGTCGAAGCGGTCGGCGCAACGCTGTTCATGGAGCCTTGCCCATGCGGTCGTTCAGCTTGTAGAGGTGGGCGAGGATCTCGGCCACCGCAGCGAAAGCGGCGACGGGGATGGGCGCGTTGATCTCCAGCCGGTCGAGCACGGCCACCAGATCCTCGTCTCGATGGATGGCGACACCATGCTCTTCGGCAATCGCGATGATCTGGGCAGCGATCGCACCCCGCCCCTTGGCCAGGACCCGCGGGAGGTCATTGCCAAAGCGCTCATAGCCCAGAGCAACGGCTGTCTTTGGATCTTCGGTCACCATCCGAACCTTTCCGGCATCCCAGAATCTTTCCAGCATGGAGGCCGCTCTTGGCGCCTCGCCCTTCGTTCATAACGTGGTAACCTTAAGAAACGGTTAAGGCTCCGACATTCATGGAGGGGAAGCTGCGGACGGCCATGCCTTTCGACGAACAACAGATGCTGCGCTATGCGCGTCATATCGTGCTGCCGGAGGTCGGCGGCGCGGGTCAGGCCAAGCTCCTGGCGGCACGCGTTCTCGTGATCGGCGCGGGCGGCCTCGGCTCGCCGCTGCTCCTCTATCTCGCGGCCGCCGGAATCGGCAGGCTCGGAATCGTCGACGACGACCGCGTCGATCTGAGCAATCTGCACCGCCAGATCGCCCATCCGACCGATCATGTCGGGCTTGCCAAGACGTCGAGCGCGAAACGCGCCGCACACGCCCTCAACCCGGAGATCGAGATCGTTCTGCATGAGCAGCGGCTGACCTCCGAGAATGCGGCAGGGCTGGTCGCGGACTACGATCTGGTTGCCGACGGCTCGGATAATTTCGCCACCCGCGATGCCGTGCACCAGGCCTGCTTCGATCGGGGCAAACCCCTGGTCAGCGCTGCGGTCCAAGGGGTCGAGGGCCAGCTCTCCACCTACAAGGCGCATCTCGGCGCGCCGCATCCCTGTTATCGCTGCGTCTTTCCCGAGCACCCGCCCGCCGATCTCATTCCGACCTGCGCCGAAGGCGGGGTGCTGGGCCCGGTGGTCGGGGTCATGGGCTCCCTTCAGGCGGTCGAGGTGGTCAAGGAACTGCTCGGGCGGGGCGACAGTCTTTCGGGAACACTGCTTCTTTATGATGCCCTCTCGACATCGTTCAGTCGAATAGCCGTCAAGCGCCGGCCCGGCTGCCCCGTCTGCGGCGGCGCTGCCCAGCGATAAAATTGCAGAAACAGCAAAGAAAATACCTCTAAAGTTGAAATTACGCCGGACGGCGATTTTGTTTCGCCGCTTTTACGATTTCTTCATCATTTGCTTCTATGCAGGATCAGCTTGCGCCGACGGCTGCACTGGGCTAGGGAAACGTTCCGTCAGGATCTTCTCTTGTTCAGAAGGCGAACCGGCGCTGCATTATCTGGCGATATCGCGATAAGCGTTTGGATCGTAGGCGTTTGGAGGACGCATGTCGGACCTCATCACCGAGGACTATCGTCCGAGCGAGGACGAACCGTACATGAATGAGCGGCAGCTCGAGTATTTTCGCAACAAGCTGATGAGCTGGCGCGAAGAGATCCTGAGGGGTTCGAGCGAGACTCTGAAGCAGCTCAAGGAGGAGGACAATCGTCTCGCCGACATGAGCGATTGGGCCTCGTTCGAGACCGAGCGCAGCTTTCAGCTGCGGGCGCGCGATCGCGAGCGCAAGCTGCTCTCCAAAATTGCCGCCGCCATTCAGAGGATCGAGGATGGCTCCTATGGCTATTGTGAGGAGAGCCAGGAGCCGATCGGTCTGCAGCGGCTGGAAGCGCGCCCAATCGCCACGCTGAGCATCGAAGCCCAGGAACGTCACGAGCGCCGCGAGAAGGTCTTTCGCGACGAGTGATGCCTGGCAGGCATCTACTGGTCTTTCCGTACGACTTCGGACCTGAGCGTGGTTCTTTCTCGCCGGTCGTCTTCAGCTGATGGTCTGCACCTCGACCTCGGCCAGGCGTGCTTCGATGTCTGCGGCCGTCGGTTGGCTGGTCTGAGCCCCAAGCCCGAGGCAGGCGAGACCGGCGCCGACGCTTGCCCGGCGAAGCGCCTCGGCAAGGGTCTCGCCCTGATCCAGCGCCGCCGCCAGACCGCCGACGAAAGCGTCACCCGCGCCCGTGGTGTCGACCGGCTCGATCGCGAGGCTGGTGACCTTGAACTGCCCTTCCGGTCCGGCGGCGACCGCGCCGGCCGCACCGAGGGTGATCACCGCGGTCAGATCCAGCTTGCGGCTGAGGTCGGCGGCGAAAGCGAGCGCATCGTCGCCGATCGATTCCACGCCAAGCGCCATCGCCGCTTCGATTTCGTTGACCACCAGGGTATCGAGAGGTTCCGCCATGCCGGGCTCGAGATGGGCCGCAGGCGCGAGATTGAGCATGGTCCGGGCACCGCCGGCTTTGGCGCGCTTCAGGAACTCGAAGCTCGACGCCGTGTCGATCTCGTTCTGGCAGAGCACCGTGACGCCGGGACCGAACTGATCCGATGCGACCTGATCCGGATGGGTGTCGAGATTGGCGCCGCTCGCCACGATGATCTGGTTTTCCGCGGCCCGATCCACGCCGATCACCGCGATCGCCGTGGCCCTGCTCGAGGTCCCGAGCCCGTCACAATTCACGCCTGCCCGAACCAACTCGTCCCTGGCGAAGGCGCCGAAGCTGTCGGCGCCGATATGGCCGACCATCCGCACCTCGGCGCCGGCTTTGGCCGCAGCCGCGGCCTGGTTCGCGCCCTTGCCGCCGGCCGCCAGCTCATAGCCGGGGCAAAGCACCGTCTCGCCCGGGCGCGGCAGCGTCTCGACCTTGAACAGCATGTCCGCGTTGATCGACCCGAAAACCAGCAGCATGATATCTCTCCCTGATGAGCGCCGACGGCATCCGGGCTGGACCGTCGCCTGCGCCATTACGGCCGCTTGTCATTGCACCGGCGCTTACCGTAAGTTGCCGAAATTCCAGGGCTGCATCAACATCAACTGCCGAGCGAGAGCGCCGATGAACGTCAAGGCCGAACCCATCAAGGTCGACAGCAAGGACATCGCCTGCGATGGCGGCGGAGGCCAGCTCGGCCATCCCCGCGTCTTCCTCGCGACCGATGATGAAGGGCGCGCAAAGTGCCCCTATTGCGGCCAGGTCTTCCAATATGAGGGCGCGCGCGCTGCCGCCGGACACTGACATCGCCACGAGACGCAAAATCGAAACAGGATAAAAGAAAACGGCCGCCAGACAATCTGCCGGCGGCCGTGATCTGATCGAATGGCTTCCGGATCAGCGCTTCGAGAACTGGAAGCTCCGGCGCGCCTTGGCAAGCCCGTATTTCTTGCGCTCGACCCGGCGTGAATCGCGCGTGAGAAAGCCACCGGTCTTCAGAGCCGGACGAAGGGCGGGATCATAGGCGACCATCGCGCGGCTGATACCGTGGCGGACGGCACCGGCCTGCCCGGAAAGACCGCCACCCTTGACCGTGCAGACGACGTCGAACTGCTGCGCGCGGCCTGCGGCCTCGAAGGGCTGATTCATGATCATGCGCAGCACCGGACGCGCGAAATAGGTGTCGACGTCACGGCCGTTGACCGTGATCCGACCCGCTCCGGGCTTCAGCCAGACGCGTGCCACCGACTCCTTGCGCCGGCCGGTCGCATAGGCACGCCCCTGGGCGTCGATCTTCGGTTCCGCCGGGGTCGCGATCCCGCTGTCGGCGGCCGGCGTGGAGGGAACCGCCTGCGCCAGATCCTTCAGGTCGGACAGGGAACGGGTGGGATTTTCAGCCATCGCTGCTTTCTCTGATGCTGTTCTTGCGATTGAGCTCGGCGACGTCGAGGGGCGCCGGCGCCTGTCCCTGATGGGGATGGTCCGGTCCGCCATAAACGTGGAGCTTGGTGAATTGCTGCCGGCCGAGTGCGCCCTTGGGCAGCATGCGCTGCACCGCCTTTTCGATCACCCGCTCCGGGTGCTCGCCGCTGAGCGTGCGCTCTGCCGTGATGCTCTTGATGCCGCCGGGATAGCCGGTGTGGCGATAATAGGTCTTCTGGGTGCGCTTGTTGCCGGTAAGCGCGATCTTCTCGGCATTGACCACCACGATGTGGTCGCCGCAGTCGATGTTCGGCGTGTACATCGCCTTGTGCTTGCCGCGCAGCCGATCCGCCACCAGAACCGCGAGACGGCCAAGCACCAGGCCTTCCGCATCAATAACGTACCAGCCGCGCTCGACGTCGCCAGGCGTCGCAGAATAGGTCTTCATCGAAACCCTGTCCGTATCTCTCAAGGTGACGCCATAACCGATCAGCGCCGAATTTTTCATTCAGCGTGATTTCGATGACGGCACGCCAACATGGAACAGCCCGGATCGAGACAACCCGAGCGGTATCGAGCTAGTTAGGCCGAATTGTCGGTAAAGTCAACGGCAGGATGGCCGTCCTTTCAATCGATGGTGGGCGGAATCGCATAGGATCCGACCGCATGGCAGATCGGCCGCGGCTTGTCCTCCGAACTCATCGAGATCTCGCCGATCGCGAGGCGCCGGCCGAGCTTGAGAATCCGCCCCTCGGCGAGCACATCGACCGGTTCCGGCTTGGACAGGAAATGAAAGGACAGATCGGTGGTCACGGCGAGGTCCACCCGGCCGAGCAGCGACATGACCACGCCGTAGAGCGTGACGTCGGCAAGCCCCATGAGGGCCGGCCCGCAGATCGTGCCGCCGGGCCGGCGGATCAGGTCCGAATAGGGCAGGCGCAGCTGGACATGTCCGGCCTCCCAATGCTCCACCGAAAGCCCCAGCTGCCCGACATAGGGCACGCCATCCCTGGCGATCTCCAGAAATTCCTCGGGATAAATCCTGGCGTCGGTGGTCTCGCTCGTCGTCATCCTGTCCGTCCACAACCCTTGTGGATCAGAGCCTGCCCGTTCGCGCGGGTGGGGTCAATGTCGGCATCACCCTGCCCGCCCTCTCTGGATTTCTCTTGACAATTAATAGGAATATATTCTATATTGCAGACCATATTCTCTCTTTGCCCCCGCCTTTCTCGTCAACCTTCCAGCGCGGAGATCGCCGTGAGCCAAAGCGTCGACAGCATGATTGCCGACATCATCCGACGGGAGGGAGGTTTCGTCGACCATCCGGCGGACCGGGGCGGACCGACCTGCTATGGCATTACCCACAAGACGCTCGCCCGCTATCTCGGCCGCGAGGTGACCCGCGACGACGTGCGCGGCCTGTCCAGGGATCTCGCCGCCGAGATCTACCGCCGCGCCTACTATCTCGAGCCGCGCATCGATGCCCTGCCGCCGGCAATCCGCGCCTTCCTGTTCGACAGCGCGGTGAATCATGGCGCCAGGCGGGCGATCAAATTCCTGCAGCAAGTGCTGAACGCCGCCGGCTTCGGCCCGCTTGGCGTCGATGGTCTGGCGGGGCCGCAGACGCGGCGCGAAGCCGGGAAGGCCGCCGACACCATGGGTCCCTGGCTGCTCGCGGCGCTGGCCGAGGAACGGCGCATGTTCTACCGCCTGATCGTCGAGCGCGATCCCTCGCAGCGCGTCTTCTTCGATGGCTGGATGAAGCGCGTCGCCGAATTCGATCAACGTAGCGAAAGGCTGGTGGCATGAGCTTGTGGCGTGCGGTTACCGGGATCTTCAAGCCGGCCAAGGAGCTGGTGGAGGTTTTCAAGCCCAACGCGGAAAAGCAGGCCGAGCGCAAGCATGAGGAGCGCATGGAACTGAGCAAGCAGGACATGGCCTCCCTCGAGCAGTTCGCGGCGGAGTTCAAGTCGAAGCGCACCGCGACCGCCTGGGACAGCTTCGTCGACGGCCTGAACCGGCTGCCGCGGCCCCTGATCACGCTCGGCATTCTCGGCCTGTTCGTCCTGGCGCCTGCCGATCCGCTCCGTTTTCTCGAGATCGCCCGCGCCTATCAGATCATGCCCGACGGCTTCTGGGCCCTGCTTTCGATCATTATCGCGTTCTATTTCGGCGGGCGCATGCAGGTGACCAAACAGCAGATGACCATCGCCGGGGGGGCGCTTGACGCCGCCAAGGAGATCGTCAAGGTGCGAAAGGCGATTCGCGAGCTCGCCGAGGAGGACGAGCCCGTGACCGAAAAGGTCTTTCGGGAAGCCGAGAAGGCCGCCGAGGCCGGCCAGCGCAGCAACCGCGTCATCGCCGCCTGGCTGAAACGCCGGCAGGAAAGAGCGCCCGAGACCATCGCGCCGTAACGCCGGCCGCATGCCCGAAAGGGGGGAATCTGCCTCGGCCTTAACCAGGTTTTAAAACTAATGACGTAGCCTCAAAGGCGATTTCCTGCCGGAGTGATAAATTTATGGTTGAAAATCACTGGCCCGGAGGGCAGAATGTCATCCCGTTGCACGGGAGAAGATGGATGACATCGACATCTGGCGCCCTTGGCGACGGCCCAAGCCTGCGTCGTGGCAAATCTGCGTCGTCGAAAGAGCGCTTTCCGACGGTCATACCCTGGATCGGCTTCAAGACCTATGACAGGACGCTGACCTTCAACGTCACGCTCTTGACCCTGGGCATGGGGGTGGCGTCGTTCATCATCGCCTTCGTTCTATTGTCGCTCGGCACCCTCTTCAGCGCCGGTTGACACCGCCCACCGGCAGCTGAATCCGGACCCGATGTCCATTTCGCAGTATATCTTGAATTCACTCAAGACGGCGCCGGCGCACAAGATCATCGTGAACATGGCAATGGTAACGAACAGACGGCTCAACCAGTCGAGAGGCCTCACCGAGTAGTCGTCATAAAACCCCTGCCAGATCTCATGCGGCTTCTTGATGGTGATCGCCTTCTCCCTTCCGAAATGAATGCCATAGTAGCTGACAGCATGGGCAAAAGTCTCCAGAAGCTCGCGTGTCTTCGACCAAGCTCGACTTTGCCGGCAATAGTGAAAGTTCAGCAGCAGCGCAAAATCAGTCATACCGAAAAGAAAGACATATCCAAGGATCGGCCAGCCGCTTTCGCTGAGGATCGTCGCCATGGCGCCACCGAAGCCGATCGTCGCGAATGCGATGGTATAACGCGCCTGCAGGATCCGGGATTCGCTCTGGGATGCCATGTCGGTCCACCCCACCAGCGTCTGGCACAGACGGTCGAGTGCGGTATCGCTGTTGGGCAGGCGCGCTGACGAAGAGATCTCGGAGCGGGCGGGCAAATGTCGTCCTCAACTTGAATGGCGCCAATTCTACTAAGAAATAATGTAGTTTTTAGTAGAAAAATTATCTTAATATTCTATCATAAGGGGATTTCTCGCGACAAGGGTCCACCGCACCCTCTTGCGGCAATCGGCAAGCCCCTCTCCTTCAGGAAATTGCGCCAATCCCGCCACACATTCTATAAGAGATGGCTATAAGAGATGGCTATGATGGTTGGCCAGGAGACCCCAGGATTGCGCCGGAGGCGAAGAGGATGACAGACGCCGTCGAGATTGACCAAGAGGCTCGGGCTAATGAGGAAGAGGCCGAGCCGGTGCTGATCCGGCATGACGCCCAGGGCATTGCCGGCCTCACCCTCAACCGGCCGAAGGCGTTCAACGCGTTGAGCAAGGAGCTGCTGTCCGCCCTGCAGCGCGAGCTCGATGCGATCCGGGAGGATCCGGAGATCCGCGTGGTCGCGATCACCGGCAATGGCCGCGCCTTCTGCGCAGGCCATGACCTCAAGGAAATGAGTGGCGAGCGCAACCGCGACGCCCTTCTCGGCCTGTTCGGCCAGTGCAGCAAAATGATGCTCACCCTCGCCCAGCTGCCGCAGCCGGTGGTCGCCCTGGTCGACGGCATCGCCACCGCGGCCGGCTGTCAGCTGGTGGCCGCCTGCGATCTGGCGCTCGCCAGCAGCGAGTCGCGCTTTGCCACGTCGGGCGTGAAATACGGCCTCTTCTGCTCGACGCCGATGGTGGCCCTTTCCCGCAATGTCGGCCGCAAGGCGGCGATGGAGATGCTGCTCACCGGCGACTTCGTCGATGCCGAGGAGGCCCTTCGCCTCGGCCTGGTCAACCAGGTGGTGCCGTCCGACCAGCTCGAAGAGGCCTTCGAGAGCCTGGTCAACCGCCTGCTCGACAAGCCGCGCGACGTTCTGGCGCTCGGCAAGCGCGCCTTCTATCAGCAGCTCGAGATGGGTCTCGCCGACGCTTACGACTTCACCACCGAGGTGATCGTCGACAATGCGCTGGGCAAGGATTTCGAAGAGGGTCTTCGAGCCTTCACCGAAAAACGCAAACCCACCTGGTGAACGCGCGGCGTTCGGCGTTGACCTGTTTCGGCGGGTTTCGACGTCTGCGCACGGTTGGGAACGAAGGTAAAGCTCGGGTTTCTGGGGTGCAGGGGGGATAGGATGGCTGAGGCGCTTCACTATGACGACCGCTTCATCAGGGACATTCTGCGCCGGGTGAAGACGATCGCGGCGGTCGGGCTGAGCGCCAATGACATGCGGCCCTCCTACTTCTCGGCACTCTATCTGAGGAACAAGGGGTACCGGGTGATCCCGGTCAACCCGCGCTATGCCGGCCAGGACATCCTGGGCGAAAGGGCGGTGGCGTCCCTTGACGATCTCGATCAGCCGCCGGATATGGTGCAGGTGTTTCGCCGCTCGGAAGAGGTGCCGGGCGTGGTCGAGGATGCCATCCGGGCAGGCGCCGGGGTGATCTGGATGCAGCTCGGCGTGCGCCATGACGAGGCGGCGAAGCGCGCCGAAGAGGCCGGGCTGGCGGTGGTCATGGACCGCTGCCCGAAGATCGAATATGGGCGGCTTTTCGGCGAGATCGGCTGGATCGGGGTGAACAAACGCACGATTTCGTCCAAACGCGGACAGGCGGTGCAGCTCAAGCGCCCGAAGGGCGGATTGCGGAAGAGGGACAGGTGAGATGAGCGACGAAACCGAGGAGACAGGCGAGGACTACGGCATCGAAACGCTGGCGATCCACGCCGGCGCCAGCCCCGATCCGACCACGGGCGCGCGCGCCACGCCGATCTACCAGACCACGTCCTTCGTCTTCGACGACGTCGATCATGCGGCCTCGCTGTTCAACCTGCAGCAGTTCGGCAATATCTATTCGCGCCTGACCAACCCCACCGTGTCGGTGCTGGAAGAGCGGGTCGCGGCGCTGGAGGGCGGGACCGCGGCCTGCGCCACCGCGAGCGGTCATGCGGCGCAGTTTCTGACCTTCCTGAACCTGATGCGCCCGGGCGACGAGATCGTTTCATCGCGCAAGCTCTATGGCGGCTCGATCACCCAGTTCTCGGAAACCTTCCCGCAATTCGGCTGGCAGGTGCGCTTCGCCGACCCGACCGACGCGTCGAGCTTCGAGGCCCTGGTCACGGAAAAGACGCGGGCGATCTTCTTCGAAAGCGCCTCCAATCCCGACGGCGTGATCGCCGACATCGAGGCGCTGTCTATGGTCGCGAAGAAGGCGGGCGTGCCGCTGATCTGCGACAACACCATGCCGTCCCCCTACCTCTTCCAGCCGCTCAGGCACGGCGCCGACATCGTCGTCCATTCCATGACCAAATATCTCGGCGGCCATGGCAATTCCGTGGGCGGCATGATCGTCGACGGCGGCTCGTTCGACTGGCATCAGAACGACAAATTCCCGCTGATGACCGAGCCGACCAAGGCCTATCACGGCGTCAGGTTCGCCGAGAATTTCGGCGATTTCGCCTTTGCGCTCCGTGCCAAGGCGGTCGGCCTGCGCGACATCGGCCCTGCCCTTTCGCCATTCAACGCCTTCATGATCCTGACCGGCGTCGAGACCCTGCCGCTCCGCATGCAGCGCCACGCCGACAACGCCCTCGAGGTCGCAGCCTTCCTCGAGCAGCACCCCGCGGTCGACTGGGTGTCCTATCCCGGCCTCTCCTCCTCGCCGCATCATGCGCGCGCCAAGCGCCTGATGCCGAAAGGCACCGGTGCTGTGTTCACCATCGGCCTGAAGGGCGGCTTCGAGGCCGGTGTGCGCCTGGTCGAGACCTGCGAACTGCTCTCGCATCTCGCCAATATCGGCGACACCCGCTCGCTGATCATCCATCCGGCTTCCACCACCCATCGCCAGCTCGACGAAGCGCAACAGAAGGCGGCGGGCGCCGGGCCGGAGGTGGTGCGGCTGTCGATCGGGCTGGAAACCGCCGCCGACATCATCGCGGATCTTGATCAGGCGCTCGGCGAAGCCTCGGGCAGCGGCCGCTCCGCAGCCTAAGCCGGCCGCGGCGCGCGGCAGCGTTTACAGGAGGTTGGAGCGACTCGTTGCGTGGGCCGGCGTCCGGCTCCTTAGTAGCTGGCTTCGCGGGTCAGCGGTGACGGCGGCAGGGTCGGCGTCGTCTCCGGCTGCTCCAGGCTGGCCGGCCGCTCCTCCGCAGGTGCAGGCACGCCCTGACGCTGGTAGTGACGCGCCGCCGCGCGCGCCGCGGTCTCGCTCAAGGCGGGCCCCATCTCGCGCCCGCGGATCAGATCGTCTGGATTCTCGAGCATGCGCACGAAGGTCAGCGCCTGGGTGCAGCCGGCGGGCGGCAGACCAGGCTGCGGCCAGCCGTCGCCGGTCAGGCAGGCCTCCGGCAGGACCACGTCCTGAAGCAGCGTGACCGTGACGCCATGGTCGTTGCCCTCGCCGCCGCCGGTTCCGGCACTTTCCCGGTCGAGCCCGTCCAGCACCGCGGCGACCGCGCCGATCCGACCGATCTTCTCCGGCCCCGCTGCATCGAGAAAGATGCTCGCCCGCCGCTCGGGATCGGACTCGTCGAGAAAGGTCGCAAGCTCGTATTGCTGCGCCGGGCTCAGCTCGGTGCTGCCGCCGGCGAAGGTGACCCGATGGGTCAGGCGCACCGGCTCGACGATGTAACGGTCGCTGCCGGGCGGCGACGGCGTGGTCGCGTTGCACGCGGCCAGCCCGACGGCGAGGAGCACCAGCGTCAGCGACGAGGCGCGCATCCAGCGGGCGGCGGGCACGGGGTTCGGGCGTTTGCAGCTCATGGGCATGAAGGTCGTCCGTCCGCTCAATTGACGATGAAGCCGGCGCGCTTTCTGTCCTGCTTGGCCAGCGGCTTGATCGGCTGATCCAGGCGATCGTTGGGCAGGACGATGTTGCCGTTGGCGCTGATCGGCTTGACCAGATAGGGGGTGATCAGGATCACCAGCTCGGTCTCGGAACGCCTGAAGCGCTCCGACTGGAAGAGCTGACCGAGCACGGGCACGTCGCCGAGGATCGGGAACTTGTCGGTGTCGGTCGTGAGATCGCGCTGAAACAGGCCGGCGATCGCGAAGGTCTGGCCGCTGCCGAGCTCGACGCTGGTCTCGGCGCGGCGCACGGTGAAGGCCGGGACGGCGAAGCCATCCAGCACGACGGCGCCGTTGTTGCTGATCGTGCTGACCTCGGGCCGGACCCGAAGATTGATGCGGTCGCCGGGCAGGAGGGTCGGGATGAAGTCGAGCGAGACGCCGAACGGCTTGTAGTCGATGGTGACGGTGTCGCCGCCGGCGCCGCCGGGCACCAGGATCGGAATCTCGCCGCCGGCGAGGAAATTGGCGGGCTCGCCGTTGACCGAGGTCAGGTTGGGCTCGGCGAGCACGTTGACGATGCCTTCGCGCTGCAGGGCATCGATGAAGGCATCGACGCTGACATCGCCGAAATCGCCGTTGAAGTCGAGCCGGCCGAACTCCTCGCCGTTGACCGACAGATCGCGGGCGAGCAGCCCGTCCCCGGCCGCCGCCAGAAAGTTGCCGGTCGACAGGCCGAACAGGAAGTCGTCGGCGTCCACCAGGGCGTCCCAGTTGATGCCGAGATTGAACACGTCGTTGCGGCTGACCTCGGCGAAGCGCACCCGCAGATTGACCTGCTGCGAGCCGGCGATGGTGGTGTTGTTGGCGGTCGGTCCCTGGGTCTGCTGCAGCCCGTCGACCACATTGGCGACCTCGATCGCCTCCTGCACGTCGGCGACACCGCCCTCCGCGATCAGCGTTCCGGATTTGAGCGACACGTCGGTGGCCGAGGCCGGCGCTGCCGCGTGCAGCTGGGCGGCGGCGACATCGGCATTGGGCACGGTGTCGACATCGACCGCAAAAATCACCTCGCCGCGTTCGCTTATCCCGAAGATGTTGGTGCGGCCGAGCTGGTTGCCATGCACCACGATCTGGGTCGGCGAGAGCACATTGACGTCGGCGACGTTGGGATCGGCGACGAACACATTGGTGACCGGCTTGCCGAGGTTGAGCACCTGCGCCTTGCCGGCGGCGAGCGAGAGCGAGTAGTCGGTGGGCGTTTCCACCAGCTCGACCAGGGCGTTGTCCGGGGTCGGCGCGGTGCGCAGCACCGACTCCTTGGGGGCTGCCCCCACGCCCGGCGACAGCAGCACCTGCTGGACGCCAGCCTCAGCCTGGGAAACCGGCTTCCTCGGCGACGGCAGGATGACGGCTGCGGCGGCACCTGCGGCCGGGGCCTCCTGGGTCCGCGTCGGCAGAATCGTCTTGGGCTGGGCGCCGGCATTGGGCGAGAACTGCGCCTGCTCGATCGGCGCCGGCGCCTGATCCGCGCGGACGCCTGCGCGCGCGGCCAGCTCTGCCTCGGTCTCGCCGACTGTCAGAGCCGCAACGGCAGTGGTCTCGATCGGCCTGACGGGCGCACCCAGAAGCTCGGCCGCAGTCGGCGGCGCCGAGCGGATCGTCGAGGCCGCGGACGCCGGACGCGCGGGCTCGGACTGATTACGATTACGGTTGACGTTCCGGATCAGGGCATGCAGGGCGGCGGTGGCCGCTGTCTCGTCCTGGGTGACGGCGGCGACGGCTTTGGGATCGGGATCGCTCGGCGCTGCCTGCTCCTCGGCGACCGGGGCGAACGGACTGACGGGCACACCTTCGGCTTCGCGCACCACCGGTCGATCGGCGGTCTCGATGACGATGCTGACACCGACCTGCTTGTCGGCAGCGTCCTCCTGCTCCGCCGCTGCCGCGACCTCGCCCGGGCCACCACCGACACCCTGCTCGCGTTCGAGCTTCCAGGACTGCGCCCCGGCATCGCTCGGAAGCGTCAGAGCCGCAAATGCCGTCAGCATCAGAGCTGGAATCAATCGACTGTGAAGCCGTCCGAGCATGGTGCTTTCCCCAATCAACAAGACGGTCCGCTCGTGAAATCTGCGGCGTCCCGAGATATCGATGCCTTCGGGCATGCTCGCTCGCAGCGGCTGAACGGGATGTGATCCGGATCACGCGACATCGCACCTTCGAAGACAAACGCAGGCAGCAAAATCCGGGAATTCGTTGAATTCGGCGGCATGGAAGGTGCAGAACCTTTGGAGCGACGTTTTACATACAAATTGGCGACTTACTTTTAAGCGCTTGGGAAGAAATGGCAATCGGTTGATTGGCAGAAAATCCCCATCAGTTTTTCTCCGCTTGATTTCATTTATTTGAGGACGCCTGCTTTTTCCTCTTCAAGGCGAAAATTTTACAATGGTTCTTGCCGAATGATTTGCCGCGTCGGCGCATCCGAGGCGGCGAGCCGTGTCATTCCCGCCCTTCTTCGGCCTGGAGTCTCCGCCGTCATCGGCGTAAATATCTCGCTTCTGATGTGGATTGGAGGCCGGAAAGACGTGAACGGGGGGAGACGGCGGGGCGGAGCCGGGGCATCGCGCCTGACGATCGTCGGCGCGGAACCGGCCTTGCTGGCGCCGGACGAGGGCGATCCGGTCGAGGTGGTCAATGCCGAAGGCACCGCCCCCCTTCTCCTGATCTGCGAACATGCGAGCAATCAGGTGCCGCGCTCGCTGAACGGGCTCGGGCTCGACGAGACGGTGCTCGAAAGCCATGTCGCCTGGGATCCGGGTGCCGCCGATGTGGCGCGCGTCATGGCGGCGAGGCTGGATGCGCCGCTGATCCTGCAGCGATTTTCCAGGCTGGTCTATGACTGCAACCGACCGCCGGAGGCCGAAAGCGCCATGCCGGTGAGGAGCGAAATCTTCGACATTCCCGGCAATGCCGGCCTCGACGCGGCGACGCGGGAGGCCAGAGTGGCGGCCCTCTACCGGCCGTTTCGCGCCGCGGTCGCCACCATGCTGGAGCAGAGCCTCGAGCGCGGCACGGCGCCCGCGGTCGTGACCCTCCATTCCTTCACGCCGGTCTTCCACGGCAAGCCGCGCAGCGTCGAGCTCGGCCTGCTTCATGACGTCGACGGCGCGCTCGCCGATGCCATGCTCGAGGCCTCGGCGGGCTGGCAGGATCTCGACATCCGGCGGAACCAGCCCTACGGCCCGGAGGACGGCGTGACCCACACGCTCCAGGTCGACGCCATCGCCCGTGGTCTTGCGAACGTCATGATCGAGATCCGAAACGACCTCATCCGCACCGCGACGCAGCAATCCGTCATGGGCGAACGGCTCGCCGGCCTGGTCGGCGACGGGCTTCGCCGCCTGGCACCGCTCGACACGGAGGACCGGCGCGAGGCGGCGCGCTGAGCCCGAACGCGGCTTTCAACCGCGAGGAGGGCACGCATCCCGTTACGTAACCATCATTTTACAGACCGCAATCGCTTGACTCCGGGCAAGGGCACTTCGAAGACTGGAGGCGTGCGCGCGCCGTTTCGGCGTCGTTCGAACAGCAGGGGATCATGCCGGCAGCGATAAGGACCTATGTTCGCCTGGTCGACCGGATCAACCGCGTCGTCGGCCGCGCGATGATGTACGGCATCTTCGTGATGATGGCGATCCTGCTTTGGTCGTCGATCTCGAAGACCTTCTTTCTCCCGTCGCTCTGGACCCTGGAAATGGCGCAGTTCGCCATGGTCGCCTACTACCTGCTGGGCGGGCCCTACTCGATCCAGCTCGGCTCCAATGTCCGGATGGACCTGCTCTATGGCGACTGGTCGATCCAGCGAAAGGCCTGGTTCGACGCTATCACCATCTTCTTCCTGATCTTCTATCTCGGCGTGCTGCTCTATGGCGGCCTGTCCAGCACCGCCTACTCCTTTGAATATGGCGAGCGCAGCGCCACCGCCTGGCGGCCCTATATGTGGCCGATCAAGGTGATCATATGCCTCGGCATTATTTTGATGCTGCTGCAGGCGATCAGCGAATTCTTCAAGGACATCGCGACCATCCGCGGGGCGGCCATTCGGGACGAGGATCAGTCCGCCGTGGACGAGGGTCGTCCCTGATGTCGTATGAGATGATCGCCATCCTGATGTTCTCGACCATGATGCTGATGCTCATGACCGGGCAGCGGGTGTTCGGCGCGATCGGCTTCGTCGCGGTGGTCTCGGCCCTCCTGCTCTGGGGAACGGGCGGCTCGGAGATCGGCTTCTCGGCGGCGATCAAGCTGATGAAGTGGTATCCGCTCCTGACCCTGCCGATGTTCATCTTCATGGGCTACGTGCTCTCGGAAAGCCGGATCGCCGACGACCTCTACCGCATGTTCCACGTCTGGATGGGGCCGGTGCCGGGCGGGCTCGCGATCGGCACGATCCTGCTGATGGTGCTGATCTCGGCGATGAACGGGCTCTCGGTCGCGGGCATGGCGATCGGCGCGACCATCGCTCTCCCCGAGCTTTTGAAGCGCGGCTACGACAAGCGCATGGTGACCGGCGTGATCCAGGCGGGCAGTTCGCTCGGCATCCTGGTACCGCCCTCGGTGGTGCTGGTGCTCTACGCCATGATCGCGCGCCAGCCGGTCGGCCAGCTCTGGCTTGCGGGCGTGATTCCAGGGCTGATGATGGCCTCGATGTTCATCCTCTATATCGCGATCCGCTGCCATCTGCGGCCCTCCCTCGGCCCGGTGCTGCCCGCAGAGGAGCGCGACATCGCGATGGCGGAAAAGCTCCGCCTGCTGCGCGCCGGCCTCCTGCCGATCGGCATCTTCGCGGTGATGATGATCCCGTTCATCAATGGCTGGACCAGCCTGGTGGAAAGCTCGGCGGTCGGCGCGCTAGCCGCCTTCGTCGCCGCTGTCCTCAAAGGCAGGATGACGGCCGAGGTCTTCGAGAACTCGGTCAGGAACACGCTCGGCGTCTCCTGCATGTTCATGTGGATCATCCTCGCGGCGCTGGGCTTCGGAGCGGTGTTCGACGGGCTGGGGGCGGTGCGCGCGATCGAGAATCTGTTCACCGAGCAGCTCGGCCTCGATCCCTGGACCATCCTGATCCTGATGCAGCTCAGCTTCATCCTGATGGGCACGTTTCTCGACGACACCGCCATGCTGGTGATCGTCGCCCCGCTCTACATCCCGCTGGTGCGCGCCCTCGGCTTCGATCTGATCTGGTACGGCGTGCTCTACACCATCACCACCCAGATCGCCTACATGACCCCGCCCTTCGGCTACAACCTGTTCCTGATGCGCGCCATGGCGCCACCCGGAGGTAGAGCTTCGCGACATCTACCGCTCGATCGTCCCCTTCGTCGCCGTGATGATCCTGGCGCTCGCTCTGGTGATGGCCTTTCCCGAGATCGCCCTTTGGCTGCCTGACCACGTCTACAACAAATAGGGCCGGCGCCGGCCCGGGCTTGACGCGTGCGCGACCGCGTTGACTAAGTGTTCGATAAACAACGAGAAGAGGAGAAAACCAATGACCCAGAGACGCGACTTTCTGAAGAAGGCAGGAGCGGCCGGCGTGGCCGGTGCAGCAACTGCGGGCCTGGCCGCCCCGGCCATCCACGGCCAGTCCCCGATCAAATGGCGCCTGCAGACCTATGCCGGCCCGGCGCTCGCCGAGCATGTGATCAAGCCCGCGATCGACAGCTTCAACAAGGTCGCCCAGGGCGAGATGGAGATCGAGCTCTACACCTCGGACCAGCTGGTGCCCACGGGCGAGCTGTTCCGCGCCATGCAGAACGGCACCATCGACGCGGTGCAGTCCGACGACGACAGCATGGCCTCGCCGACCGAGGTCACGGTGTTCGGCGGCTATTTCCCGTTCGCCTGCCGCTACTCGCTGGACGTGCCCGTCCTTTTCCACCAGTGGGGCCTCGCCGAGATCTGGGAGGCGGAATATGACAAGGTCGGGGTGAAATGGCTGTCGGCGGGCTCCTGGGACCCCTGCAATTTCGCCACCAAGGACCCGATCAACAGCCTCGCCGACCTCCAGGGCAAGCGCGTCTTCACCTTCCCGACCGCCGGCCGCTTTCTCACCCAGTTCGGCGTGGTGCCGGTCACCCTGCCCTGGGAGGACATCGAGGTCGCGGTGCAGACCGGCGAGCTCGACGGCGTCGCCTGGTCAGGCATCACCGAGGACTACACGGTCGGCTGGGCCGACGTCACCAACTACTTCCTGACCAACAACATCTCCGGTGCCTGGTGCGGCTCGTTCTTCGCCAATATGGACCGCTGGAACGAGCTGCCGGACCATCTGAAGGAGCTGCTGAAGCTCACCATGGACAGCTCGCACTACTACCGCCAGCACTGGTATTGGGGCGGCGAAGCGAAGCTGCGCGTCGAGGGCACCAAGATGCAGCTCACCACCATCCCGGACGAGGAATGGGCCACGGTCGAGGCCGCCGCGCGAACATTCTGGGACGAGGTCGCGGCGGAAAGCGAGACCAAGGCCAAGGTCGTCCAGATCCTGAAGGACTACAACAGCGCCATGGAAAAGGCGGGCCGTCCCTACCGCTACACGTAAACTTTCGTACGCTGGCGCGGCCCCGGCTCGTCCTGGGCCGCGTTTTCTTTCATTTCAGTGCGTTGACATGAAGCCTGGGTTTGGAGAGTGCAGATGGCGGGTGCCTTGACCTTCGACGATCTGAAAGAGGCGGTGGCCGTAGGCGATATCGACACGGTGCTCGCCGTCCAGGTCGACATGCAGGGCCGGCTCATGGGCAAGCGCTTCCATGCCAACTACTTCGTCGACAGCGCCTGGAAGGAGACCCACAGCTGCAATTATCTGCTCGCCACCGACATGGAGATGAACACGATCGACGGCTACAAGTCGACCAGCTGGGCGACCGGCTATGGCGACTACACCATGAAGCCGGACCTCTCGACGCTCAGGCGCATCCCCTGGCTCGACGGTACGGCGCTGGTGATCTGCGACGTGCTCGATCATCACACCCATGCCGACGTGCCGCACGCACCGCGGGCGTTGCTGAAGAAGCAGGTCGGCCGCCTCGAAGCCATGGGCTTCAAGGCCTTCATGGCGTCGGAGCTCGAATTCTTCCTGTTCGAGCAGAGCTATGAGCAGCTGCGAGTCGACGGCCACCGCCGTGCGGTGCCGGTCAGTACGTACAATGAAGACTACCACATCTTCCAGACCACCAAGGAGGAAGATGTCATGCGCGCACTACGGAATGGCCTGGAGGGTGCCGACGTCCCGGTGGAGAACTCCAAGGGCGAGGCGGATGCCGGCCAGGAAGAGATCAATGTGCGCTATGCCGAGGCGCTGACCATGGCGGACCGGCACGCCTTGATCAAGAATGCGGCCAAGGAGATCGCCTGGTCGAAAGGCCGGTCGCTGACCTTCATGGCGAAATACAGCAGCAAGGCCGCCGGCAATTCCTGCCATATCCACCAGTCCCTGTCGGACCTGAACGGCAATCCGTGTTCTACGATGCGCTGACCGAGCACGGCATGTCCGCGACCATGCGGCACTATCTGGCGGGTCTGCTCGACCATGCCACGGAAATCACCTATTTCCTCGCCCCCTATATCAACTCCTACAAGCGCTTTGCCCAAGGCACCTTCGCACCGACCAAGGCGATCTGGTCCATGGACAACCGCACGGCCGGCTTTCGGGTGTGCGGCGCCGACAGCAAGTCGGTGCGGGTGGAATGCAGGATCGGCGGCGCCGACCTCACGCCGCATCTCGCCATGGCGGCCCTGCTCGCGGCCGGCCTGGACGGGATCGAGCGGCAGCTGGAGCTGGAGCCGGTGTTCGTCGGCGATGCCTACAAGGCCGAGGGCGTCCGCGAAATCCCGAAGACCCTGCGCGCGGCGGCCGAGGCGCTGGACAGCTCGGCGTGGCTGCGCCGGACCTTCGGCGACGAGGTCGTCGACCACTATGTCTTCGCGGCAAGCTGGGAACAGTCCGAATCCGATCGCATGGTCACCGACTGGGATCTCAGCCGCGGCTTCGAGCGGGCCTGACGGAGCACCTGGTTAAGCCCCTTGTGCGGACAATACTTCCCAGTCAGGGCACCGGTCTCTCGACCGAAGAGCTGCCGAGATCAGCCTGTCACCGGTCAGCAGGCGTCACGGTGCAGCCAGTCAGTACGCTTCTCTGTCTCCGCCCTCCAGGATGGCCGCAAGTTCGCTGCGTCGGCAGCCGGTGCTGGGCGTCAGTTCGGCAGACGTTCGGTGATCCAGTCCTCCAGCTCGCCATAGTCGAGCGGCTTGGTGAAATAGTGGGTGGCGCCCGTTCCCATGCCCTCCTTGATGTCCTGCTGATCGGCGAAGGCTGACATGAAGCAGAAGGGGATGGCCGCATGGTCCGGATGTTCGCGCACCAGAAGCCTGCGCAGCTCACGGCCGTCCAGCTTCGGCATGTTGATATCGGCCAGGATCAGATCGGGAGTCTGGTCCAGGATCACTTCGAGACCTTCCTGTCCGTTGACCGCGATCGCAATGTCGTGGCCCATGTCGGTGAGTTCCTCGACGAGAATGTCCCGAAGATCTGCCTCATCTTCAATGACGACGATTTTGGCCATAGCTTCGTTTGTCCAGCTGGTGAAATCCTGCAATGAAGAGAAGATTGACAGGACTAGGTAAAAATCGGGTTAACGCGTGCCATGTGAAAACCATGGCCGTGCCCTTGCCTCGGCCCCCTCGGTGAAGCCTTGCCGGTTGGCGCGAATCCGACGATCGGCCGGACCTTCGACAGGCACCCGGATTGACGTTCCAAAGCGGGAAACTTATGAGTGGGTAGCTCACCGTCCGGTGGATTGCCTACAGCCCGTTGCAAAGGAAGCAAGTGTATCGTCGCCATCTGTTCAAGCTGGCTGCTCTGCCGTTAGCCAGCTTCGCCCTGACGTTGTCCGGGTGGCGTCCGCTTCGTGCCGACGCGATGTTTCGAGACCTTTTCGGAGATGACCGCCTCGCAGCGGGTCTGGGCCGGCTGTATCAGCAACAGGACCCCCAGGCGGGCCGGCGCGGCCTGTCGCTGGTGGCCGAGCTGGCCTCGATCGAGCCATCGGCGCGGGAACGGCGCCTGCTCGCTCGTCGCCAGACGGAGCTTGCGGCGCTCGACGTGGTGACGATCGACGGTTGGGTGCTGGCACGCTCGGAGGCCGATCTCTGCGCCGCCGTTCATCTGGACGGGGAGCTGGCATGATCCGCGAGCTGGACGAACGGGACGGGGCCGGCCCCATCGAGGCGGATCTCTGCATCATCGGCGCCGGTGCCGCGGGCATCACGCTTGCCCATGCCTTGCGCGACAGCGGGCTCGAGGTCGTCGTGCTCGAAGGCGGCGGTTTGGAGATCGAGGCGGACAGCCAGGAGATCTACGAGGGCGAAATCGTCGGGCTCGACTATTACCCGATCGACACCACCAGGCTTCGCTATTTCGGCGGCTCGACCAATCACTGGAGCGGGCGCTGCATGAAGCTGGATCCGATCGATTTCAGGAAACGCGACTGGATCCCCCATACCGGCTGGCCGATCAAGCGCGAGGAGCTGCTTCCCTATTATGATCGAGCGCGCGAGGTCATCGGGCTCGAGATCAATCTGGAGCATGACGAGTTCTGGGAGCATTTCGAGATCGAGCCGCCGGGCTTCGATCCGGCGAAACTGGTCAAGAACACCGACCAGAAGCATCCGACCCGCTTTGGCGAGGTCTATCGCGAGGAGCTCGAAGCCGCGGAGCATGTGACGGTCTGGCTGCACGCCAATGTGCTCGAGATCGGCACGAATGCGGAAGCGAGCCACGTCGAGGAGCTTGCGGTCAAGTCCTTCAAGGGCAAGGAGGTAACGGTCAGAGCGAAAGCGTTCGTTCTGGCCTGCGGCGCCATGGAGAATGCGCGTCTGCTGCTCGCCAATCGCAAGACCGAGCCGCACGGCTTCGGCAACCGCAACGATGTGGTCGGACGCTATTTCTCCGACCACGCCCACATGCCGATCGGCGATATCGTCTCGGCCGATCCCGTCAAGCTGCTGGACGCCGCCAGGCGGCAGTTTCAGGACGGAGCGGAATTCATCCCGCGCTTCTCCCTGCCGGAGGCGCTGCAGGAGGAATTCGGGGTCACCAACGCCGCCTGCTGGCTGGTGAACGAACTTGCCCCCTCCGACGGCATCACGGCGGCGACCGAGCTGATCGAGCGCATGCGCGGCCTGGAGGGACGCCCGCCGCTCACCGATTCCGCCTGGCGGGTGATGGTCAATATCGACGATGTCGCGGTCGCCGCCTGGCAGCGCTTCGTCCAGGGCAAGAAGACCGTCCAGGAAATCAGCTATGTCGGCCTGTTCGGCTGCACCGACCCCGTGCCCAATCCGGACAGCCGGGTTCTCCTGGACGAGGAGGACGTCGACATGTTCGGCATGCCGCGCGCGGTGCTGGACTGGCGCCTGACCGCGCAGGACCATGTGTCGCTCAGGAAGCTCGCCGAAGTGGTCGGTGCGGAGCTGGCGCGGACCGGGCTCGGCCGCCTGAAGCTGCACGACTGGTTCATGCAGGAGCCGGCGGACGACTGGATGATGCGCTTCCACGAGAGCCCGGAGGCCGAGCGCCTCTCCTATCTCGACTGGATCTCGAACCACAATATCGGCACCACGCGCATGGCCGACGACCCCAAGCAGGGCGTGGTCGACGCCAATGGCAAGATGCATCATGTCGACAATTTCTGGATCGCCGGCAGCTCGGTCTACCCGACCTCGGGCAGCGCCCAGCCGACCTTCACCATCGTCGCCATGGCGCTCAGGCTGGCGGATCACCTGAAGCAGCAGCTCGCCTGACGGCAGGCTGACGCCGCATCTGACGGAACCGGATCGGCATGGGCGGGAGGCTCAGTGCGGACGGCGGCCCAGGAGCTGATTGATCGCCGTCTCTTCGAAACTGTAGGTCTCGTTGCAGAATTCGCAGGTGACGAACAGCCCGCCGTCCTCCTGGCGCATCTGGTCGATGTCCTCGGGCGCGAAGCGCTTCAGCATGATCTCGACCCGCTCGCGCGAGCAGCGGCAGCGAAAGCTGAGCGGCTGCGGGTCGAAGATGCGCACGCCCTCCTGGTGGAACAGGCGCAGCAGCAGGCGTTCCGGCGAGAGGTCGGGGTCGAGCAGCTCTGCTTCCTTGACCGTGCCAAGCAGCATCATGGTGCGCCGCCAATCCTCGAGGACATCCTTGTCCTGCCCCGCGGAGAGCTCTTCCGGCAGGCATTGCACCATGACCGCCCCCGCCCGCCAGAAGCCGGCGCCGGCGCCGTCCTCGAGATGCTCGACCGCGATCTTCATACCGGTCTTCACCTGCTCACTCTGGCGGAAATACTGATGGATGCAGTCGGTCAGGCTGTCGCCGTCGAGCTCCACCAAGCCCTGATAGGCCGTGGCCTGATTGTCCTGGTCCACGGTGACCGCGAAATGGCCCTTGCCGAGCAGCGAGGGCACCGTTTCATCAGGGCTGGCGGCCACCGCCGCGGCGTCGAATTTCGCATAGCCGCGCATGCCGCCGTCATGGGTGCAGTCCGCGACCATGAGCGAGATCGGGCCGTCCGAGCGGGTCTGCAGGCTGAAGGTGCCCTTGAATTTCAGGCCGCCCGCCAGGGTCGCGGCGAGCACGAACATCTCGCCGAGCAGGCGGCTGACCGCGGGCGGGTAGTCATGACGGGTGAGCACGACGTCGACCGTGTCCCCCAGCCGGATCAGGCGCCCGCGCAGGGCCGACTGCTCCAGCTGGAAGGGTTTGGCGATGTCGTCGGCGATGGTTTCGGCGCTCATCAGGTCTCCGGCGTCCCGGTGCATCCAAGGTCAGGTTGCCTCAAACCTGACGCCGGGATCAACCCAAACACCAGGCGAGAATACCCTTTTGCGCATGCAGCCGGTTTTCCGCCTGGTCGAACACCACCGACTGCGGACCGTCGATAATCTCGGCCGTGACCTCCTCGTCGCGATGCGCCGGCAGGCAGTGGAGGAAGAGGGTCTCCGCCCTGGCGGCTGTCATCAGATCGGCATTGACCTGATAGGGGGCGAGCAGGCGGCGCCGGCGGTCGGGCTCGGCGTCCCCCATCGAGACCCAGACGTCGGTCATGACCGCGTCGGCGCCGGCCACGGCCTCGTTCGGATCGTCGAGAATGCGAATGCGCGCCTGGCGCTCCTCGGCCCAGGTCACCACCTCGGGATCGGGCCTGAGCTCCTCGGGGCAGGCGATGTTCAGGCTGAAATCGAAGCGCTGGGCGGCGTGGATCCAGGAGGTGACGACATTGTTGCCATCCCCGGTCCAGGCAAGCGTTTTGCCGCGGATCGGGCCCCGATGCTCCTCGAAGGTCATGATATCAGCCATGATCTGGCAGGGATGCGAGAAGTCGGTCAGGCCGTTGATCACCGGCACGTCGGCGGCCTCGGCGAGCTGCAGCAGCTTCTCGTGGCTGTCCGTCCTGATCATGATCGCATCGACATAGCGGGACAGCACGCGCGCCGTGTCCTCGATGGTCTCGCCGCGCCCGAGCTGCATCTCCTTGGCGTTGAGCACGACCGCATCGCCGCCCAGCGCCTTGATCGCCACCTCGAAGGACACGCGCGTGCGCGTCGAGGGCTTGTCGAAGATCATCGCCAGGGTCTTTCTCGGCAGACGCTCCGCCGCGGTGCGCCCGCCCTCGCCTTTCAGGTCGCTCGCGAGATCGATGATCCTTCTGAGATCGCCGCTTTCCAGCTCGTGGATATCGAGAAAGTGGCGCGCTTTGCCGGGCGCGCTCATGACGCCGTCTGCCGTCTGGCGCCGGCCGCCTCGTCCAGGCTCTCGAACAGCTCCTCGAAGATGCCGATCGCCTCGCCGATTTCATCCTCGCCGATGATCAGCGGCGGCAGCAGACGGACGACGTTGTCGCCGGCCGGAACGGTCAGGAGATTATGCTCAAGCAGGAGCTGCTTCACCATCTCGGCATTGACGTAGTCGTCGGTGAGCTTGAAGCCGAGCATCAGCCCCTTGCCGCGCACCTCGCGGACGATGCCGGGATGCGCCGCCGCGAGGCGCTGCATCTCCTCCTTGAGCCTGGCGCCTGAGCGCGCCGCATGCTCGAGAAATCCGTCCTCCAGCAGCACGTCGAGCACGCCGTTGGCGGCAGCGCAGGCGAGCGGATTGCCGCCGAAGGTGGACGCGTGGGTGCCGGGCGCCATGGCGCTGGCGACGCGTGCGGTCGAGAGGCAGGCGCCCATCGGAAAGCCGCCGGCGATGCCCTTGGCAAGGGCCATCAGATCGGGAGCGATCGAGGTCCATTCATAGGCGAACAGCTTGCCGGTGCGGCCCAATCCGGTCTGCACCTCGTCGAAAATCAGAAGCAGGTCGTTCTGGTCGCAAAGCCGGCGCAAGCCTTCGAGATAGTCGATGCCGAGCGCATTGAGGCCGCCTTCGCCCTGTACCGGCTCGATCAGAACGGCCGCAGTCTCCTTGTCGATCGCCGCTTCCACCGCCTGGAGATCGCCGGGCGGCACCTGGTGGAAGCCGGGCAGGGCCGGCTTGAAGCCTTCGAGATATTTCGCCTGGCCGCCTGCGGAAATCGTCGCCATGGTGCGGCCGTGGAAGGCACCTGCGAAGGTGATGATCTTGTGGCGCTCGGGCTGGCCGCGCTCGTGATGAAAGCGCCTGGCCATCTTGATCGCGCATTCCAGGGCCTCGGCGCCCGAATTGCAGAAGAACACGGTATCGGCAAAGGAGCGCTCGACCAGCCGGTCGGCAAGCTGCTCCTGCCCCTCGATGCCGTAGAGGTTGGAGACATGCCAAAGACGCTCGGCCTGCGCCTTGAGGACGCCGACCAGATGCGGATGGGCGTGCCCAAGCAGGGTCACGGCGATGCCGCTGGAGAAATCGAGATAGCGGCGGCCGTCGCGGTCGTAGAGATAAGCGCCCTCGCCGCGCTCGAACGTCACGGGAGCCCGATTGTAGACAGGAAGGACGGAGGGCATGGGTGCGTTGAGCATGACGGTGTCTCGGCTTGGGGTCGGCGGCATGGGGCGTCGATCAGGTTTCCCCTGAACAAAGCTAAGCCCGATACCGTCGACATTGCAGGAAACCGACAGATTTGCTGGGAACAGCGCGCCCTGTCAACGGTTGCGTCATGCTTTCAGCCGCCGTTCAGCCCTCGCGCCGCGGCGGCAGACGAACGACGCGGAACCAGTGCTCCTCGATCGAGCGCATCACCTGGGTGAACGGCTCGAGCTCGAGCGGCTTGGAAATATAGGCGCTGGCCTGCAGCCGATAGCTTTCCTGAACGTCGACCTGGCTCTCGGACATGCTCATGACGATGATCGGAATCGATCGCAGATCGCCATCGGCCTTGATCGCCTCCAGAAACTCGTGGCCGCTCATTCGCGGCATGTTGAGGTCGAGAATGATCAGGTCCGGACGCCGGGCATCCCCGTGCGTCCCCTCGCGCCGGAGCAGCGCCAGCGCCTCCTCGCCGTCGCGCGCAACCTGCAGCTCGACGGGCGTCGCACACTTCCTGAGCGCGCGCTTCGCCAGATAGATGTCGGACTGATCGTCGTCGATCAGCAGCAGCTCGATCGGCGTCTTGTTAGACACGGCAGCGCATGACCCGAAGACTCCGAAGGTGACCATCGACGGGCCGCCTTCACAAGGGACGACAACAGAGAGTTCAGCGTCTGCATATTGACGCATATTGGTAAATTTGACGTTAACGCTGCCGCAGTCTGCACCTGGTCCTCTATGCCTTGATGCGATAGCCGCGGCGCAGCAGGTGGTAGGCCAGCGTCCAGAGTGCGGCGTTGATCACCGATACCACCAGCATGCCGATCGGCACCGAACCGTCGGCATGGCCGGTGAGCGCGTAGCGCAGGCCGTCGATCAGGTAGAAGAAAGGGTTCAGAAAGGCGATCGCCTGCACATCGGCAGGCAGCATGGTGATGGAATAGAAGGTGCCGGAGAGGAAGGACAAGGGCGTGATCACGAAATTGGTGACGGCGGACATCTGATCGAATTTCTCCGCCCAGAGCCCGCCGAGAAAGCCGAGCAGCGCCAGCATCAGCGAGCCGGAAAAGGCGTAGAACAGGGCGAGCGGCCAGGAGACGCCGCCGAGGTCGATCACGAAGCTCATGGCGACGAATACCACCAGCGCCACCGCCACCCCACGGGTGACACCGCCCGCGACGATGCCGAACAGGAGCTCGCCGCTTCTGAAAGGCGGCATCAGGATGTCGACGATATTGCCCTGGATCTTGCCGATCATGATCGAGGACGAGGTGTTGGCGAACGCGTTCTGGATGATCGCCATCATGATGAGGCCGGGCGCGAGGAATTCCAGAAACGGCATCCCCTCGATCATCCGCCCGCCCCGGCCGAGCGCCACCGAGAACACCAGGAGAAACATCACCACCGTGACCAGCGGGGCAGCCACGGTCTGCAGCGGCACCTTCATGAAGCGCCGCACTTCCTTGGTATAGAGCGTCCAGATCCCGATCCAGTTGAAGCCCAACACCCCCCATGGCTCGGGTGGCACGACCCCCTCGTGTGGCGCGGCCACCTCGTTGACTCGGGGTTCGAGACTGTCCTGGTCGTCTGCGCTCAATTCCCGCACGGTGGTCCTCGTGGCTGCCCTCGCTAGGCGCAGAGATGGCGACGTTCGGTGACAAACGCAAGCACTCGGGCTAGGTGTGGTCGGTGGGGATGAGGCCAAAGCTTCGGAGGTGATCGACCTTGGCGAGATCCGACATCCGCTTTCTTCTGGGTTTCGAACCGCACAGCCTCGCAGGCTGCGATCCCAACCGGACGGTGCTCGACTGGCTGCGCGAGGACCAGGGCCTCACCGGGACCAAGGAAGGCTGCGCCGAAGGCGACTGCGGCGCGTGCACCGTCGTCCTGGTCGACCATCAAGGCGGTGCCTTGCGCTACAAGCCGGTCAACGCCTGCATCCTGTTCCTCCCCCAGCTCGACGGCCGCCAGCTCATCACCATCGAGCATCTGAAGGACGAGGACGGCCGGCTCCACCCCATCCAGCAGGCCATGGTCGACCACCACGCCTCCCAATGCGGCTTCTGCACACCCGGCTTCGTCCAATCTCTCCTGGCTTTGAGCAAGGCCGGGCTGGACGTTCAACGCGAGGCCGTCTGTGACGCGATTGCGGGCAATCTGTGCCGCTGCACGGGCTATCGGCCGATCCTCGACGCCGCGAGCGACGCGCTCGCCCGTGGACTTGACGACGTGTTCGACCGGCGGGAGAGCGAAACGATCGCGGCGCTGGAGGCGCTCGACGTGACGGAGCCGCTAGCGATCGAGAGCCACGGTCGTTCCTATGTCGCGCCGACCTCCCTGGACGGGCTGGCGACAGCATGCGAGCAAAACCCCGAGGCGCTGCTTTTGGGAGGCGGGACCGATGTCGGGCTCTGGGTGACCAAACAGCATCGGGATCTGGATGCAGTCATCGACGTGACACGGGTGCCGGAGCTGAAGCGCATCGAGGAGGCGGACGGCGTTCTCAGGATCGGCGCCGGCTGCACCTTCGAGCAGGTCCGGCCCGTACTCGCCGACCGCTGGCCCGACTTTGGCGAGCTGATCCGGCGGATCGGCGGGGCGCAGGTGCGCACGGCGGGCACGATCGGCGGTAACATCGCCAACGGCTCGCCGATCGGCGACAGCATGCCCGCGCTGATCGCCTTGGACGCCAAGCTCGTTTTGTTGAAAGGCAAAAAACGGCGGACGCTGCCGCTGGAGGACTTTTATCTCGACTACCGCAAGACCGCGCTCGAGCCGGGCGAGCTCGTCGTCGAGGTCCAGCTGCCAGCGGCAGATGCCATCTTTTGTTGTTACAAGATCTCCAAACGCTCCGACCAGGACATCTCAGCCGTACTCGGCGCCTTCGCCCTGGAGCTTTCTCCTGACCAAAAGGTCAGAAAAATCCGGATCGCGTACGGCGGCATGGCCGCGGTGCCGAAGCGCGCGGTCCAGACCGAGCAGGCGATGCTGGGCAAACCCTGGACCGAGGCGACCGTCCAGGCCGGACAAGCAGCGCTCGCCGGCGAGTTCTCGCCGCTCTCGGACATGCGCGCGTCCGCAGACTACCGCCTGACCGTCGCGCAGAATCTGCTGCAAAAGCTGTTCATCGAGACCACCGCCCCCAACACCGCAACCCGGGTGGTGTGACCACCTCATGGACTCGGACCGCCAGTGCCCGGATCCACGGTATACGCCCAAGTTTTCGACGACGTGTCAGCAGGGTCTCAGGCGAGTGAGTCAACTGGCGACGCCAGTGGCGCGGCCACCTCGTCGACTTGGTGGAGGTGCCTGGTGGACGGCTCGGCGCTTTCATTCCGCTGCTTTACGGTTTCTTAACCTCCACCGCGCATAATGCCCCTGTCTTGCAGGTCCATGCGATCCTGGGAATCCGTCCGCCCGCCGGGAGAGGGGAGGTTCGGCGCGGACTCCCAGGGTCGCATGGACCTGGAAGGGAGTATGACGGGGGCGGGTTAAGAATTCGTTAGAGACGGACAAGAAATTGAGCAGATTGCCTGTTATCACGGCCTGGAGCTGATGCTGCTTATCTTCACGTTTTCTTAACCTCCACCGCGCATAATCGTGCCGTCTAGCTGGTCCATGCGATCCTGGGAATCCGTGCGCCCGCCGGGAGAGGGGGAGGTTCGGCGCGGACTCCCACGGTCGCATGGACCTGGAAGGGAGTATGGCGGGGGTGGGTTAAGATGGGGTTAAGGGGCGGGGCGTGGGGTGGCGTTGATGTGGGGGGTGGTTGTCGGTATGGTTTGGTCGGCTTTTGATTGATCCGACGAATTGATGACCGACGCGCCCAAGATTTTCATCAGCTACAGCCACCTGGACGAGACGCCCTGGAAGGAGCTGATCGTCGGCCATCTGCGCGTGGCGGAGCGGCAGGGGGACTTTCTGGTCTGGGACGATCGGCGGATGGAGGGCGGCGATGACTGGCGCCGGGAAATCGACGACGCTCTCGAGGCTGCGGATATTGGCGTTCTCTTGATCTCCCGGCACTTTCTCACCTCCAATTTCATCATGGACCATGAGGTCAAGGTCCTTTTGGAGCGAAAGCAGCGCGAGGGGCTTCGGCTCTACCCCATTCTCTTGAGCGGCTGCAATTGGAGGTCGGTCGACTGGCTGGAGAGGATGAACCTCAAGCCTCTCGATGCCAAGCCGCTCGACAGCTTCGACGATGCCCAGCGCGAGAGCCAAGCGGCCGGCATGGCGACGGAAATCGGTCATCTCCTGAAAGAGGACCGGGAGAGCGGCGAGGAGATCGACGATCTGCGTGCCGAAGCCGAGGCGCTTGGCGGCAGGCTCGGGGTCACCGAGGAGGCGGTCCAGTCTTTTCTGGACATTCTCGACGAGCGGCATGTCGACAGCGGCGACCTCAAGGACAAGCTCGAAGAGATCGCCGGCCAGTACAAGGAGATGGAGGCGCGCCTCACGGCGCTGGATCAGGACGATCCGGTGATCGGGGAGTGGATCGAGCAGGCGAAGGCGGCGATCGACGACGGCGCATTCGACGAAGCCGACGATTTGCTGACCCAGGCGGAGGAGCGCGATCTTTCGGCGGCGCGCCAGGCCGCGGCGCAGGCCGACCAGCGTTTCCTGAACGCGGCGGCGACACGTGCGGTGCGCGGCGAGGCCGGCCTTACCCGACTACGCTACCTGGATGCTGCCGAGCATTTCGCAGAGGCGGCGAAGCTCGTGCCGGACAGCGCACCGACATTGCGCGCCGGCTATCTGGCGCAGCAGGGCGATGCGCTGACGCGCGGCAACCGGACGCTGGATGCGATCGAGGCTTATCAGCAAGCAACGGCGCTCGATCCCGACCATACCTGGCTCTCGATCGAACTCGGCCGGATGCATTATCAGGCCGGCCATTTGAGCGAAGCCGAGGGTGCGTTTTTCAAGGCCAGATATGCTGCGGAATGTGATCAAGACGAACGCGATCTCTCGGTCTGTCACAACGAACTCGGCAATGTTCGCGTCGCCCAGGGCGATCTCGACGGTGCGCTCCGCGCCTTTCAGGACGGCCTCGCGATCGCCGAGCGCCTGGCCGAGGCCGATCCCGCCAATGCAGGATGGCAGCGCGATCTCTCGGTCTGCCATGAGAAGATCGGCGACGTGCGCGTCGCCAAGGGCGATCTCGACGGCGCGCTCCGCGCCTTTCAGGACAGCCTCGCGATCGCCGAGCGCCTGGCCGAGGCCGATCCCGGCAATGCAGGATGGCAGCGCGATCTCTCGGTCAGCCACGAGAAGATCGGCGACGTGCGCCGGGACCAGGGCGATCTCGACGGCGCGCTGCGCGCCTATGAGGACAGCCTCGCGATCGCCGAGCGCCTGGCAGAGGCCGATCCCGGCCATGCAGGATGGCAGCGCGATCTCTCGGTCAGCCACAACAAGATCGGCGACGTGCGCGTCGCCCAGGGCGATCTCGACGGCGCGCTCCGCGCCTACGAGGACAGCCTCGCGATCAGAGAACGCCTGGCCGCGGCCGATCCCGGCAACGCCGGATGGCAGCGCGATCTCATCGTGAGCCGCGCCAAGCTGGCCGGTCTCGCTGAGCAAGGGTACGTTTCAGAGAGTGCTTTGGATCACTGGCGAGCGGCGTTGGCGATTGCGCTGGAGCTGCAGGAGAGTGGGCGTCTCGCGCCACGCGATGCCCATTTCGTCGAGACCATTCAAGAGCGCATCGACGCGCTCATTGCTCCGGCTGCTGGCTCGGGCGGCTAGTCACGGTCTCAGGCAAGTGAGGCATCCCCTCGCCGAGGGGTGGTGGAGCCGAACGGGATCGAACCGATGACCTCGACATTGCAAATGTCGCGCTCTCCCAACTGAGCTACGGCCCCACATTTTCCTGGTTCTTTACAAGTACGGCCAACCCCCGCCGGGGGTTGGTGGAGCCGATCGGAATCGAACCGACGACCTCTAGAGTGCGATTCTAGCGCTCTCCCAACTGAGCTACGGCCCCGTCCAGGGTTGGGTATGGTAATGCCGCGCCTTTCTGTCAAGGTCCGAGGCGGACTGCCATCATAAAAGAAGGCGACAGCGTTTAAGGCTCTCGGCCTTTTGTCATGCAGACCAGCGCGTCCATAGCTCACCGAACGCTGCGGGAGGTGCCGAGGTCCAAGTCAACGCTGCAGGCCGCGCCTGCCTCTGGCGGGATGGGGGTGGGGTGTTTATATAGCGGATGTAACCACGTACAACCTGGACGGCCAGCGCCCGCCGACCAATCCTAGCTGGGGAATTTTCCGGTGAATCCGATCCATTATCTGCTCGATACGCTTCTCTGGCTGTTTCTGGTTGCCGTCATCGTGTCGGTCATTCTGAGCTGGCTGGTGCAGTTCGGGGTGATCAACCGGAGCAATCCGTTCGTGAACCAGGTGGGCGAGTTTCTGTACAAGCTGACCGAGCCGGCGCTCCGGCCGATCAGGAACGCGCTGCCCGATCTCGGCGGCATCGACATCTCGCCGATCATCCTGATCGTCGGCATCGAGTTCGTCCGCCACCTCCTAGCCTCCTGGATCTTCTAGCGGGTACGACCCGCTGCGTTCACCTGGACCTCGACACGCGATGAGGCTTTTGTGAGCCATGGACACGTCAGGGGTGCAGGCCCCGCCTGCCCTGCCTGGGTCACGTTGAAGGATGACGGGGTTAGAGTGACCCTGAAGATCAGGCCGGGGGCGAAGCGGTCGGAGGTGAAGGAGGTCGAGCGGGATGCGGCGGGGGTCGAGCGGTTGGTCGTGCATGTCAACGCACCACCGGTGGACGGCAAGGCGAACGCTGCGGTGATGAAAATGCTGGCGAAGCGCTGGGGGCTTCCTGTATCACGGCTGTCGCTGGTGAGCGGTGCGGCGGCGCGGATCAAGGTCATTGAAATTGCGGACGGTGACGCAGACCTTGTCCATGAGATCACCGTAATCGAACAGGGCTTGCGGGCAGAAACCAAAGGGAGGAAACGTTGAGCGCCACGATCATCGACGGCAAGGCGGCGGCGGCGGAGCTGCGCGAGGGCATCAGGGCCGACATCGCGGCGTTCACCGAGAAGACGGGCCAGGCGCCCGGTCTCCGGGTGATCCTGGTCGGCAGCAACCCGGCGAGCACCACCTACGTGGCGACCAAGGAGAAGACGGCGCTGGAGGTGGGCATCGCGGGCGGTGTGACCAAGCTGCCGGTGAGCACCAGCCAGACGGCGCTGCTGGACGAGATCAAGGCGCTGAACGCCAACCCCGCGGTGCACGGCATTCTGATGCAGCTTCCCCTTCCGGATCACATCGACGAAGCGGCGATCATCAACGCGATCGACCCGGCGAAGGACGTGGACGGCTTCCATCCGATCAATGTCGGCCGCCTGTTCACCGCGAAGGGCGGGATCGATCCGAGGCTGCTGGTGTGCTGCACGCCGATGGGCAGCATGATCCTGATCAGGAAGGCGCTGGGCGACGACCTCGCGGGCAAGCATGCGGTGGTGCTCGGGCGCTCGAACATCGTCGGCAAGCCGGTGGGCGCGCTGCTGCTGGCCGAGGACTGCACGGTGAGCATCGCCCATTCGAAGACGAGGGATCTGCCCGCCCTTTGCCGCGAGGCGGACATCCTGGTGGCGGCGGTCGGCCGGGCGGAAATGGTCAAGGGCGACTGGATCAAGCCGGGTGCGACGGTGATCGACGTCGGCATCAACCGCATCCCCGGCCCGGAGAACAAGGGCCGCGGGCGGCTGGTGGGCGACGTCGCGTTCGACGAGGCGAAGGAGGTCGCGGGGGCGATCACGCCGGTGCCGGGCGGGGTCGGCCAGATGACCGTCGCCTGTCTTCTTAGGAACACCCTGATCGCGGCGGAAAACAGCGTCGCCTGAGCCGGTGCGACCGGCGGCGTCGACCCCAAGGCTTGGGAAGAACGACAAGTCGGAGGATCTCATGGCATCGACCGTGCAGTTCAACCAGCGCGTCGTGCGCGATGACGATGGCGCGCATCACGCCGCCGGCATGGTGATGATCGTCCTGGGCGTGGCGCTGGTGGTGATCGGGGCGCTGATGCTTGTCTATCTGGGCATGACGGTCGTCGACATTCTGAAAGACCCCGACGACATCAGACTGGTGTCCCTGATCCTCGAGCGTACGCAAACCGAGGGCCAAGCCTTTTTCGGGCAGATCGGCGAGTTTTCCGTGACATTTACCATCGGCGAGCCCTTGCGTACGATGATCTTCGTGCTGGTGCTTCTCTGGATTCTCCTGGCGCTGTTGCGGATCGTCACCTCGATCGTCGGCGCGGGGCGCGATCTGGTGACGGCGGGCCGCCAGCGCTGACATCGCTTGGAAAGGGCAGCCGATGAGCCTCGATCAATTCCCTGTCAACGCCGCGGATTTCCACGGGCCGGTGCTGGTGACCGGCGCCGGCGGCTGCATCGGCGCCTGGGTGCTGGCGCTGCTCGAGCGGGCGGGCGTGCCGGTGGTGGCGTTCGATCTCTCGAACGACAAGCGGCGGCCCAAGCTGCTGATGAAGGACGCCAAAGCCGAGGCGATCCCCTGGGAAACCGGCGACATTGCCGACAGCGAGCGGGTGATGAGCGTGGTTCGCGCCCACGGCATCCGAGCGATCATTCACCTCGCCGCCCTGCAGGTGCCGTTCTGCAAGGCCGATCCGATCAACGGCGCCCGCGTCAACGTGGTCGGCACGGTGAACGTGTTCGAGGCGGCGCGCGCCCACAATCTGAAGCGGGTGGCGTTCGCGAGCTCGATCGCCGCGCACAGCTTCTTCCCCGACCAGACCTGGCTGCCGACCCTCTACGGTGCCTACAAATATTGCGACGAGATGATCGCCAAGGTCTATTGCCAGGACTGGGACGTGCCGAGCGTCGGCATCAGGCCGGGCGTGGTCTACGGCATCGGCCGGGATCAGGGCATGACCTCCAAGACCACGACCGCAATTCTCGCGGCGGCGGCCGGGCGGCCCTACACCATCCCGTTTTCCGGCGCCGTGTCGGGCCTGCATGCGGGCGAGGTCGCGAGCGCCTTCATCAAGGCGGTCTCGGTCGACCGGGACGAGGCGGTGATGTTCGACCACAACGGCGTGCCGAGCACGGTCAAGGCCTGGGTGGACATGATCAAGCAGATCGAACCCGGTGCCAGGATCACGATCGAGGGCGCCGCCCTGCCCTTCCCGGCGGCGCTTTCGGACGAACCGATCAGGGATTATCTCGGCGATTTCGGCCATCTGTCCCTGGACGAGGGCATCAGGGCGACCTTCGACACCTTCCAGACCATGCTGCGCAACGACGTGATCTCGCCCAGCTCGATCCACTGAAGCGCCGGGCTGCGGCCTGCTCAGGCGATTTCCTGAAGAAGATGCGCGGCACTGCGCGCGAGTGCTGGCGCCAGGCGTTCCGCCCAGGCGTGCTGACCGTCCGCTTCTGCGATCAGGTCCTGGCGGATCTCGATTTCCAAGGACGGGATGCCGCGGCGCTCGCCATGCTCGGGCACGGTGTAGTCGCGGTTCTGGTCGAGCGCATAGGGCTCGTTGTCGGTGATCACGAGGTCGGCCTCCGCGGAAAGCGCGCTCCGCATCAGAGCGGCCCAGCGGTGGTCCCGATCATAGAGCAGACCGAGATGCATCGCCCGCGGCTGATCCATGAACACGGGCGTGAAGCTGTGCATGCTGAGAAAGACCGTGGGGTGGCCGGCGGCCGCACGCTGGTCGAGTTCGTCGGCGATCCGCTCATGCAGCGGCCGGTAGACCTCGGCGATGCGCGCGTCGCGCTCCGATGCGGTCACGGCCTCGTTGGCGGGAATGCGCGTGCGCTCGCTGATCGCCGGGATGAAGCTCGGCATCCCGGTGTCGCGATTGCAGTCGCACACCAGGCGCGAATAGGTCTGGGTGATCAGCGGCGCGTCCAGAAGGTCCGAAAGGTGAAGCGAGACGGCGCCTGCGCCGATGTCCCAGGCGATGTGGCGCCGTCGATCCGCCTCGGAAAGACCCATGTCGCCGAGGGTCTTCGGGATCAGCCTGCCCGCGTGCTCGCACACCAGAAAGATCGGGCTCTGGCCGCCGAGATTGAAGACGTTGACGGGATCGGGCTCGTCGTCGGCGAGCAGCCTGGTCATCTCCATCGTCATCCCGGCTCCCAAGAGCATGAAAACGCGCCCGACATCGACAGCCGCCCCGCTGCAACACCGGCTGCCGCTTCGACCCGCCGGACGGCGCCCGACCTTGACGGCCGATGACGGCTTCGCCGACTATCCGCCCTTTCGGGTAAGGGCTAGCGGCGACCTCAGGCCTTCGCTGTCCCGCAGCGATCGATATCGGCTTTCTGTTTTAACAGAGATGGATCTGAGAACAACAATGCGATGTTCGGGATCTCGACCGGCCTTGCCGGCGCTCTTACGGATGGTGCCGATACTCTGGCTCGCAGCCTGCTTCTGCCTCGGCACGCCGCCGAAGGACGCTGTCGCCCTCGATCTCGAAGCGCAGCGCGCTCTGGTCAACAAGGAGGTGATCGGCGTTCTCGGTGACGGTGCGCGCGGCACCGACTTCGCCATGATCGACGATCTCACGGCCCTTCTCGATCAGGGCTATGAGCGCCGCATCCTGCCGATGGCCGGTGCCGGCTCGGTGCGCGCGATCGAGGATCTGCTGCTGCTGCGCGGCGTCGACATCGCCTTCGTGCAGGCTGACGTGCTCGATTTCTACAAGCGGGTCGACCTGTTCCCGAATATCGAGAAACGAATCCGCTATCTCGCCAGGCTCTACAACAAGGAGTTCCACCTGCTTGCCAGCAAGGACATCGCATCGGTCCAGAACCTCGAAGGCAGGCGCGTGAATTTCGGCCCGGCCTCCAGCGGCAGCTTCTTGACGGCGAGCCTGGTGTTCAAAGCGCTCGGCATCTCGGTCAAGGCCAGCGACGACGACTACCAGATCGCGCTCGACAAGCTGCGTCAGGGCGAGATCGACGCCTGGGTGCGGGTCGACGCCAAGCCTTCCCTGCAGGTCGAGGCGGTCGCCTCGGACGAGGGTCTGCACCTGCTGTCGCTGCCCACCTCGGCCATCGGCGAGGCCTATGACGACGCCCGTCTGGCCCCGACGGACTATCCGCGCCTGATCGACGGCGACAGGGCGATCGAGACGCTCGCCGTGCCCACGGTCATGGCCGTCTACGCCTGGCCCGAACGTGCCGAGAAAAGGCGGCAGCTCAGGCGCTTCTACGACGACCTGACCAAAAGCATCGCGCGACTGCAGCAACCGCCCTTTCACGAGAAATGGCGCGAGGTCGACCTGTCCGCAGAGATCCCGGGATGGACGCGCTTCTAGGGCGCCAGCTTTTGACGCACGGCGCGTGCGATGATGGCCGCGAGCCGGCTTTCCCCGGAGGGTTTCAGTTGTTAAGCTCCTGTCCGATGCTCGACGCCGACACCGTCGGGCCGCGATGCCTCCAAGCTCGGGCGGATCAGGGACGGGAGCGATGACCCCAAGTCTGAAGGCGGCGTTGATCGATGCCGCCGCTGACGTGATTGCGCAGCAGGCCGACACGCTGACCGCGCTCGATCAGGCGATCGGCGACGGCGACCACGGCATCAACATGAAGCGCGGCTTCGAGGCGATCCGGCAGGAGAAGGACGCGATCGCGGAGCTTGCCGATGACGAGGCCCTGCACAAGGCGGGCATGACCCTGGTGATGAAGGTGGGCGGTGCCTCCGGCCCTCTCTATGGCAGCCTGCTGATGGGTATGGCCAAGGCGGCCAAGGCCGGCGACGATCTCGAAGGCCAGCTCGCGGAGGGGATCGCCATGGTGAAGAAGCGCGGCAAGTCCGATGTCGGTGCCAAGACCATGCTGGACGTGCTGGTGCCGGTCCACGAAAGCTTAAAGGGCCATGGCGGCGAGCCGGCGGCGGCGGTGATCGCGGCGGCGCGCGAGGCAGCGGACGCAGCGCGCGAGGCGACGCGCGACATGCTGGCGACCCGCGGCCGCGCGTCCTTTCTGGGGGAGCGCTCGGTCGGTCACTACGACCCCGGCGCCACCTCGAGCCAGCTTCTGGTCAACACCATCTGCGACGTGCTGGAGAGAGAGACGTGAGCGAGAATGTCGGCATCGTGATCGTTTCCCATTCCGCCGACGTGGCACGCGGTGCCGCCGACATGGTGCGCGGCATGGTCGGCGACGAAGTGCCGCTTCGCCATACCGGCGGCGACCCGGCGGGCGGGCTCGGCACCGACGTGCAGGCGATCAGCGAGGCGATCGACGGCGCCTGGAGCGAGGCCGGCGTCGCCATCATGGTGGATCTGGGCGCCGCCGAGATGAATACCGAGATGGCGATCGAGCTGCTGCCCTGGGAGCGGCGGCGCAAGGTGCGGATCTGCAACGCGCCCGTGGTCGAAGGCGCGGTGCTCGCCGCGACCGAGGCCTCGGGCGGCAGCAGCCTCGAGGAGGTCTGCATGACCGCCGAGTCCGCGCTGCTGTGAGCGGCAGCCTGACCATCGAACGAACGGTGACGATCAGCCATCCGGTCGGCCTGCACGCCCGTCCGGCGATCGCGTTCACCAAGCTCGCCAAGGGCTTCAAGGCCGCTGATATCCGGATCCGCGGCGGCGATGACCGGCCCTGGGTGGACGCCAAGAGCATCGTCAAGGTCATGGCGCTGAAACTGCGCACCGGCGCCGTCCTGCAGATGCAGGCGAGCGGCGCCGAGGCCGAGGCGGCGATCGACGCGCTGCAGGCCCTGGTCGAGCGCGATTTCGACGAGGTCAGCGGGACCGGCGCGGCCAGCGAGGCCCACGGGGCCGACAAAGACGGATGACGGAGCGGCGCTTCGCCGGCAAACCGGCCGCTCCCGGCGTCGCGATCGGTCCTCTGGTTCGCCTTGAAGACGGAAAAACATCGACCGGGCGCCGCCGGGACACCCCCGCCGAGGAGCGCGCCGCCCTCGATGCCGCGATCGCAACCGCCATGGCCGACCTCGAGGCGCTGGCCGCGGTAGCCTCGGGCGACGGCGCTGACATTCTCGCCTTTCAGATCGAAATGCTCTCGGACCCCGCCCTGATCGAGGAGGTGCTGCCGCTGATCGAAGGAGGCGAGGCCGCGGGTGCCGCCTGGACAAGCGGTCTCGCGGACCAGATCGCGACCTACGAAGCGGCGGATGACGACTATTTCCGGGCACGTGCGAGCGATCTTCTGGACCTGCGGGATCGCGTCCTGCGCACGCTCGACGGCGTCTCGATCGAGCTTCCGGACTTTTCCGAAGGCACACTGCTGCTCGCCGAGGATCTGGCGCCTTCGCTGTTCCTGGCGCTCGCGGCAATGAAGCCGGGCGGGATCGCGCTCACCCGCGGCAGCGCCAGCAGCCATGTCGCCATCCTCGCCCGCGGCCGCGGCCTGCCCATGGTGATCGGCCTCGGCCTGGCGGCAGGGGAAGGCGGGAACGGCGAGGACGACGCCATTCTCGACGGCGACGCCGGGCTCTTGCTGCGAGCGCCGAGCCAGGCGACGCTCAAACGCTATCGCAGCCAGCTTGCCATGGCGGCCGGCGTCGCCAGGCGGGCGCACGCCATCCGGGAAAAACCTGCCGCCACCGCCGACGGCACGCGCATCGAGCTGATGATCAATGTCGACGACCCCGCAGCCGTCGATGACCAGACGCTAAGAGCCGCTGACGGCGTCGGCCTGCTGCGCTCGGAGTTTCTGCTGATCGGCCGATCGGACCTCCCGGACGAAGAGACCCACTATCGCCACTATCGGGACCTGCAGCGCCGCCTCGCCGGCAAGCCGCTGATCGTGCGCACCCTCGATATCGGCGGGGACAAGCCGCTCGCCGGCCTCGACCTGCCCGTCGAAAAAAACCCGTTTCTCGGCCTGCGCGGCATCCGCCTCGCCCTCGAGCGGCCGGATCTCCTGATCCCGCAGCTCCGGGCCCTGCTGCGCGTCGCCGCGGAAGGCCCGCTCCAGGTGATGCTGCCGATGGTGACGGTGCAGGCGGAGATCGACCAGACGCAGGCCCTGATGGCCGAAGGCCTGGCGTCCCTGAAGTCAACGGCCATGGCCGCCGCCATGCCGGGGCTGGGGATCATGGTGGAGACGCCCGCCGCCGCGATCGCCGCCGACAGCCTGGATGCAGCCTTTTATTCGATCGGCTCGAACGACCTGATCCAATATGTCATGGCGGCCGCGCGCGACGGCGAGGGCCGGGTCGCAGCCCTGCTCGACCCCGGTCATCCCGCGATCGAGAGGCTGATCCGACGCGTGGTCGAGCATGGGCGAACCAGCGGCAGGGAGGTCAGCCTTTGCGGCGACATGGCTTCGGACCCGGCCTGGCTGCCGCTCCTGCTCGGTGCCGGCCTGCGCAAGCTCTCGGTCGCCCCCGCCGCCTTCGACCGGATCAAGCTCGCGCTTGCCGACATCGAGATATGAAGAGAACAGCTCGCAGGGTCCGGACAAACCGCAGTCGTCGCCACGCTTGACCAGAAAGCAGCCCACACCGAGAGCCGATCCCGATCGGCGATGGTCCGATCGCCATCACACGAGCTTTCCTGCGGCGCACGCCCTACCGCTTCCGTCCGACAAGCTTTCTTTCAAGCGTTAGGCTTTCCTTAACCGATCGCTGGCACGCTGTTTCATGGTCCATGCGATCCTGGGAATCCGCCCGCCCGCGGAAAAAGCTGGGCGAGGCTCGGACCCCAGGATCGCATGGACCTGATCGACGAGCGTAGCGGCGATGGGCTATGGTCTGGTTAAAGGTGGGCCCCTGGATATCGATGGGCTCGACCAGAACCGGAATGGCAGATACAGGGGAGGCCCCGTCATGAAGAAATTCGTCAACGACGTCGACGACATCCTGACCGAAGCGCTGGACGGCTTCGGGCGCGCCCATGCCGATCTGGTCAGGGTGCACCACGATCCCGCCTTCGTCACGCGCGCCAAGCCGACCAGGAAGGGCAAGGTGGCGCTGATCTCGGGCGGCGGCTCCGGGCATGAGCCGCTGCATGCGGGCTTCGTCGGTGTCGGCATGCTCGATGCCGCCTGCCCGGGTGCGGTCTTCACCTCCCCCACCCCGGACCAGATGCTGGCCGCCGCAGAAGCCGTGGAAAATGGCGGCGGCGTGCTGTTCGTCGTCAAGAATTACGAAGGCGACCTCATGAATTTCGAGATGGCCGCGGAGATGATGTCCTGCGATCAGGCGACCGTGGTCACCAATGACGACTGCGCGGTCGAGGACAGCACCTACACCACCGGCAGGCGCGGCGTCGCCGGCACGGTGGTGGTCGAGAAGATCGTCGGGGCGCTCGCCGAGGAGGGCGGCGATCTCCGGGCCTGCCAGGCCCTGGGTGACAAGGTTAACCGTCAGACACGTTCCATGGGGGTGGCGCTGACCAGCTGCACCGTTCCGGCCGCGGGCAAGCCCACGTTCGCGATCGGTGACGACGAGATCGAGATGGGGGTCGGCATCCACGGCGAGCCGGGGCGCAGGCGGGTGAAGCTGAAACCCGCCGATGCCATCGTCGAGGAGATGATCGATGCGATCGCCGCCGATCTCGGCGGCAGCGGCGATGCCCTCCTCCTGGTGAACGGCTTCGGCGCGACCCCGGCGATGGAGCTCTATCTGGTCTACGAGGCCGCCGCCAAGCGCCTCGAAGCGAAGGGCTTCAGCATCGCACGCTCTCTCGTCGGCAATTACTGCACCTCGCTCGACATGGCCGGCTGCTCGCTCACCGTGACCCACCTGGACGACGAGCTGACACGGCTTTGGGATGCGCCCGTGCACACGGCGGGCCTTCGCTGGGCCGCGGACGCGCCGCAGCGCTGACGTTTTGACGAACCGGGGGGCCAAAGAATGACCGACTATCAGAAGCTGCACCGCCTTGATGACCGCGTCGCCATCATCACCGGCGGCGGCGCCGGGATCGGCCGCGCGACGGCTCATGCCCTCGCCGCGCATGGCGCCATCGTCGCCGTCACCGATATCGATGGCGAGGCGGCCGCGGCCGTGGCTGCGGAGATCGAACGCGGTGATGCCTTCACCCTCGACGTCACCGACGAAGCCCAGGTGAACGACGTGGTCGGCGAGGTGGCGCGCCGCCATGGGCGGATCGACATCCTGGTCAACAATGCCGGCGTCGGCGCGCGCATGCCCACGGTGGACCTCGAGACCGAGCGCTGGCGTCGCGCCATGGCTGCAGGACCGGACGGCAGCTTCTTCATGGCACGCGCGGCCGGACGGCACATGCTGAAGCAGGGATCGGGCGCCGTGGTCAACGTCGCCTCGATCATGGGTCTGGTGGCCAGCGCGCATTACGCGAATCTCGCCTATCTCGCAGCCAAGGGCGCCGTGGTCAACATGACCCGCGGCCTCGCCTGCGAATGGGCCAGGGATGGTGTTCGGGTGAACGCAGTCGCTCCGACCTTCGCGCGCACCGCCTTGACCGCCCCCCTGATGAACGACGACGCCATGGTCGAGCGCCTGCTCGACGCCACGCCCATGGGCCGCTTCGTCGAGCCGGAAGAGGTCGCCGCCGCCATCGCCTTCCTCGCAAGCGACGCGGCGTCGATGATCACCGGCGCCATTCTGCCGGTTGACGGCGGATGGATTGCACGTTAGGGTTGAATACAACAGACGCAGCGATCATGTTTTGATCATTGCATGACGCCTGAAATAGAGCGTCTTACACAGTTTCCTTCAATCAAAGCATCATCTACATACGCCTCCTGGCCAATCTCTTGATTGCCTCCCGGTTTTATCTAAAGTGGGAGTGTGGTTCGGAGCGGCCTCGGCAAGGCAAGGGTTTGGCATGACGTATGGTCATTTGAGCGCCCGATGGCGCGCGCTGGCTGGCATGATTCTGGGCGTGTTGCTCCTCGGGGGCTGTCAGAGCGGTCACCAGGGCAGCGGGGCCGGCCACTTCAAGGTGGGCGAGCCCTACAAGGTGAACGGCGAATGGTACTATCCACGCCTGGTCAGCCACTATCGCGAGACCGGCGTGGCGTCCTGGTACGGTCAGCCCTTTCATGGCCGCAAGACCGCGAATGGCGAAGTCTACGACATGCACGGCATGACCGCGGCCCATCCCACCCTGCCGCTGCCGAGCATCGCGCGCGTGACCAATCTGGAGAATGGCCGGAGCGTCACCGTGCGGGTCAACGACCGCGGACCGTTCGCGAAGCAGCGGATCATCGACCTTTCCAGGCGGGCGGCCTGGGAGCTCGGCTTCAAGGACAAGGGCACGGCGGAGGTCGAGGTGGAGTTTCTCGGCCTCGCCGACGGTCATGAACGTCGATTCAGCCGGCCCGCCACGCGACAGCACGTCGCCGCCCTCGACTAGGGGAGATGTCGATTTTCCAGGAGACGATCAGGGCGACAAGCGCCGCGAGGTGGTGTTCGATGGTGAAGAAAAGGTTGCACCGAAGTCTTAAGCCTGCCTTAAGACTTGATGGTTATACAGAGGGCAACGCTGAAACGTCGGATATCAATGAATGAAGACTCCATTCGGGACAATGATGGGGCTCAGAGGGCTGTCGCTGCTGGTGGTCGCCATGGCGCTCTCGGCCTGCGCCGCCGGACATCATGCCCCGGTGCGTCCGGACGTGCTCGCGCATATCCAGCCGTCCAAGGGCCCCGTGCGCTACGCCCGCCTGAACGCCGGCGATGCCCTCATCCACCCTCGCCGGCACGCGCGGCCCGCCGCCAACCTGCCGAAGCCTCTGCTCGCTGAAATCGTGGTTCCGAGACGACCGCTGCAGTGCGTGCCCTATGCCCGCGAGCTTTCCCACATCGAGATCCGCGGCAATGCCTGGACCTGGTGGGACCAGGCCGAAGGCCGCTATCCGCGCGGGTCCCATCCGCATAAGGGCTCGGTGATGGTGCTGAAGAAGAAGAACACCTCCAGCCTCGGCCATGTCGCCTATGTCGAGGAGGTCGTCGACAGCCGCACGGTCCTGGTCAGCCATGCCAACTGGCTCAATAAAGGACGCGTGCACAAGCACATGCCGGTGATCGACATCTCGAAGAACAATGACTGGTCGGCCGTGCGCTTCTGGAATGGCGACGGCGGCCATTTCGGCGGCAACATTTACCATCCCTACGGCTTCGTCCACCCCAACCTGGCCGTCGCCTCCCGCTGAGGCCCCGACGCGGGGCGGCGTTGACTTGGCAAGGTGCTGGTAACCACCTGCCTGCCAGGTGATCGGTGGCGCCGAAGCTTCCGCCATGACTGGAGCTTTTCCCGATCAGATGGAAACAGCTGATCGATCAGGAAATGCGTCGAAACAAAGAGATAGAGCGTGCATCCCGATCACATCTGATCGGGATCCGCTCCAGCACATCAGGGGAACCGGGTGCCAAGAAGACGGGCGCATCGATGGCGGTCCGTGAGCGATCGGCTAGCCGGCACCGACTAAGGTGTGATGGTCGGATGTGCGCCGCACGGAGCGTCCATGCTCATGCATCGCCGGTCATTCCGAGGCTGGCGGAGTCGTCATCATCCGGGCCAGCGAGGCGGCATTCTCGGTCTCGCCATCGATCGTCCAGATCGCATCGAGCAGGGATCGCTGCTGTCCGGCGGATAGGGCGCCTTCGGTGCAGATCAGGAACTTCCGCTCGATCTCCTCGTCGGTCATCGGGTTGTCGGGGCTGCCGCGATAGCGCTCGTCCGCGCGGATCTCGAGGCGATGGCCGTCGATGGTGAGGAGCTCGATGCGTGAGCGGATCTTGTCGAAGCCCTTGGCCTCGATCTCGGGATCGAGGCTGACCGAGATCCGGCGCTGCAGCGCCTGCATCGGCGCCGATCGGATGAAGTCGTCCTCGAACTCGTGATGGCCGGCGCGCCGGCGCAGGATGCACATGGCGAGCAGCGCCGGCATGCAGAACTTCGCCTGCATGTGGTCGTCGGCGTGACGGTAGGCGAGCGGCTTAAGGATATTGCTGCCGGCGTGGAAGGTTGCGGCCTCGACCTGATCCGGCTGGATGTCGTGCTCTTGGACCAGGGCGAGCATCGCGTCCATGGCCTGATGGGAGAGAATCCCGCTCGGATAGGGCTTCACCGCAACGCCGGGATCGACGATCGAGAGCGTGCTGCCGAAGCCTTCGCCGAGCTTCTCCTCGAACACGCCGCCCGCGAACACGCTGAGAAAGCCGAAATCGCCATCCAGCGCGTCCCTGCCCGCCTCCATGCCGCGTGCGGCGAGGAGCGCGGCCATGACGCCGTTTTCCGCCGCCTTGCCGAAATGAAGCGGCTTGGTCATGGTGCCGACATTGGCGCGGATGCCGGCTGCCGCATTGCTCGCGGCGATGCCGATCGCGGTGCGCATGCACTCGACATCGAGCGCCAGCAGCTTGCCCGCGGTCACCGCGGCGGCGAAGGTGGCCTCGGCGGCGCTGGCGTGGAAGCCGCGCTTGTAGACTTCCGGCAGCATCCATTCGGCGATCTTGCACTCGACCTCGAAGCCCGCCTGGAAGGCGGTCATGAAGGCCTTTCCCGACCCGGTCCCACGCCGCTGCCCCATCGCCAGCGCCGCCGCCAGGGGGGCTATGGTCGGATGGGTCAGGAGGCCGTAGACATGGCGCGGGTCCCTGGTTGCCTGGGTGTCGTCCCAGTCGTGCGCATGGCCCGCCGTGCCGAGCACGCGCGCGGCGAGCGGCGCCGGCACGCGAACATCGCTGCGGCCGATCACCAGGGCGTCGGGGCGGCCGCCCTGGTCGATGACGTCGTCGGCGACATGGCGCACCGGCGGGGACGAGGCGCCGGCGATGAACTGGCCGATGCCGTCGATCATGCAGCGCCGCGCCACATGCAGCGCGTCCTCGGGCAGGGCGTCATAGGTGAGGCCGGAGGCGAATGTCGCCGCCTGCTCGGTGATGCTCATCTCAGGCACCGCGCCTAAGCCGCACCGGCGGCTTCAGCCGCTGCGACCAGAAATTCGCGGCCGCGCAGCATGTCGTCGAGGCTGCCGAAGGCGTTGGTGTAGTAACCCTCGAAGCCCATGCCCTCGATCCGCTTGAACATGGCGCCGAAGTCGATCGTGCCGTCGCCCGGCTGCAGATGCTCCTCGACATGGCCGCGGCAGTCGGCGAGCCGGACCTCGGAGCAGCGCCCGAGGTCGAGGGCGTCGAGAAAGCCGTCGATCCCTTCCGGCCAGAGATGGGCGTGGTTGGCGGTGAACGACCAGCGCAGGTGCTCGGACTGCAGGTTCGCGAAATAATACTGGCACTCCTCGATGGTCGTGCCGAGATACTTGACCTCGGCGTCGTCCGGCTCGCGGTTCATGTTCTCGAGCAGCAGCGTGGCACCGACCTTCTCGGCATAGTCCGCCGCGCGCTTCAGACGTTTCAGCGAGGCGCTTCGCCGGATTTCGTAGTCGTCGGTGAAATGATAGCCCGCATGCACCACGATCCAGGACGCACCGGCGGCGACCGCGACGTCCATATAGGTTCTGAGATACTGATCGACCGCCTCGCTCATGAAGGGCGAGATCTCGGCGATGTTGACCGCGGACAGGGTGTGCAGTGCGAGGCTGATGCCGTGGTGCTCCGCCGCCGCGCGGATCGCAGGTGCGCGTTCCAGCATGGTCGCGAGCGCGTTCGGCGCCACGTCGATCTGGCTGTCGACATGGTGGACATTGTTGGCGGCTGCCCAGGCGATGCCGTCCTCGGTGGAAAGCTTGCGTCCGAGATCGATCCCGATCCGCTCGAAAAGCGACATGCTCTCTCCTCCCTGAAGCTGTCTCGACGTTACGGCACCCGGCCTCTCACGGCCCAGGCGGTCGCGGTCAGCGATCGCTCGCCATCGGGTGCCCCTGAAAGATAGGCGGTGCGCACCGCATCGCGCACCCGCGTCTGCATCGCGGGCTCGAGCCCGGCGACATAACTGCCGACCGGCCCCTGACCGCCGAGCAGCGGCTCCCAGTAGTCGGCGAAGCTGGAAAAATCCATGCGGATGGTCAGCGAGTCGCGCACGACGTCGTCGAGCCCCGCCGCGCGCCAGAGATCGACCATGCCGTCCGGCAGGCCGAGCGGCGCCGAAAAGATGCGATCGCGCGTGGCGGCCGCGACCGGGTCGAGCGTGGCGATGGTGTCCCAGAGCAGGCGCTGGTAGACGAGGCCGCCGCGAAAATCCCAGACGGCGGAGGCGACGATCCCGCCCGGACGAACGACGCGGCACATCTCGGCGAGCGCGGTCGCCGGCTCCTTCAGGAAGTTCATGACGATGCAGGAGAACGCCGCGGCGAAAAGGTCGTCCGGCAGGTCGAGGGCGGCCGCGTCCTGGCGGAGAAACGTGGCGTCTGCGCAGTCCTCCCGAGCGCGTGCGAAATCGAGATAGGCGTCGGCGACGTCGATGCCGGTGATCGCCCGCTCGGGATCAGAGGCGCGGACCGCCGCGACCACGCTGCCGGTGCCCGTGCCGATGTCGAGCACAGGGCCTTCGGGCAGCGGCGAGACAAAGGCGATCAGCGGATCGGCGAGCCTTCTCGTCCAGCGGCCGATGAAGCGCTGATAGGCGGCACCGTCGGTCGCCGCGTAGCCGCCTGATGGGCTGGCCGTCATGGAGGCTCCTTTCTCCGGCATGGGCGGGCGTTCAACGCATCATCGACGGCAGCCAGGTGGCAAGGCCCGGCATCGCCATCAGGCACAGCGAGAACAGGATGATGATCACGAAGAACGGCATGTTGGCGCGCAGGATGCGCATCTGGTCGACCCCGGCGATCCGGCTGGTGATGATCAGCGCGATCGCGAGCGGCGGGGTGAGCTGGCCGATCACCACGGCCATGACCATCAGCACGCCGAAATGGATGAGGTCGATCTGGAACGCGACCAGCGTCGGCAGGATCACCGGCACCAGCACCGGGATCAGTGGATCGAGAAACATGCCGGCGACAATCGCGAGGCAAAAGAGCGCCAGCATCCGGACATAGGTGCTGTCGGTGACCACGAGCGCATCGATGAGGCCGGCGAGCGCCTGCGGCACGTGGGCGCTGGAGAGGCTGGAGCCGAGCGCGAAGGACAGGCTGACGATCAACAGTAGCTCGCCGGTGAGCTGCACGGCGTTGACGAACACGCGATAGAGGTCGCGCAGGCGAAGGGCGCGGTAGACGAAGCAGGACAAAAAGATCGCGTAAACCACGCTGAAGGCACCCGCCTCGCTCGGCGTGAACACCCCCAGCACCAGGCCGCCGACGATGATCGCCGGCAGGCCGAAAGCCAGGATCGAGCGCCTGCCGCTGGTCCAGATGTCGGCGAGCGACAGGGCGCCGTGGCGCTTCCAGCGAAACAGGAAGGCGAGCACCGCCACCAGCAGCATGAACACCAGGCCGAGCAGCAGCCCCGGGATCAGGCCGGCGAGGAAGAGGGCGCCGAGCGAGGTGCCGGTGACCGCGGAGTAGAGGATCATCGGCGAGCTTGGCGGGATCAGCGGGCCGATGCCCGAGGAGGACGCACTGACCGCGGCCGCGACCTCTGCGGGGTAGCCCTCCTTCTTCATCGCCGGGATCAGGATCGAGCCGCTGCCGGCGAGATCGGCGGTCGAGGAACCGATCATGCCGCCGAAGAACATGCTGGTGAGCACGTTGACCTGGGCGAGCCCGCCGCGCATCCAGCCGACCAGGGCGCGCGCGAACTCGAACAGACGGGTCGAGATGCCGCCGGCGTTCATGATGGTGCCGGTGAGCACGAACAGCGGCAGCGCGATCAGGGTGAAGGTGCTCATGCCGGCGACCATGGTCTGCGGAAGCTGCAGCGGCCATTGCCCGGACAGCGCGAAGTTGAGGGCGACCGCGGTGATCAGCGAGACGATCATCGGCACGCCGAGCACCAGGAGGCCGAGCAGCAGCAGGATCGAGATCAGCGCCCCGGTCATCGGGCACCGCCCGAACGGCTGGTCCGAAAGATGTCGAGGGCGAAGGCCAGAGCACTGGCCGCGGCGCCGATCGCCATGGCCGAGGTGAACCAGCCGGTCGGCAGCTCCAGATAGGTGGTGAGATCGCCGCCGAAGAAGGTCAGATAATCGAGGCTGTAGCGCGCGAGATAGACGAAGGCCGCCGCGGACAAGACGCTCGCGAACACCGAGACCGGCACGCGCAGGCGGCGCGGCAGGCGCTCAAGGAAATAGTCGATGCGGATCACCGCGCGCCGCCGCACCGAAAGAAACACGCCGGTCATGGCGAGCCAGGGAATGAGCGCGATCACCAGCTCCTCCGCCCAGACGATCGCCGAGGCGAAGACGTAACGGCCGACCGCGTTCAGGAACACCAGGAGGACGATGGTGCCGAGGGTGGTGACGCCCAGGACTTCCGCCACGCGGTTGACCAGACGGTCCACCGCCGACTTGCCGGCGTCGGGATCATGGAGCTCCTGATCCCGGCCGGCGCGGCCGAGCGCCGCCGCCATGTCATCTCGATCCGACTCCGTCGCAGGACTCCGATCGGCCGGCGGAGCGGTCATCGGCACATGCCGGGTGCCGATGACCGACCGTGGCTCCAGCGCCAGTCGACTCGGCTGATGCTGGCGATCATGGCTACTGGGCGGCCGCGATCACCTCGTCCGAAAGCTCCTTGCCCGCGATCTCGCCGATTGCATCCCAGACCGGCTTGGAAGCCTCGGTGAACGCGGCGAGATCGATCTCGTTGACCTCCATGTGGGTCGCCATGTCGGCGACCAGCTCCTGATCCGCCTTGGCGCCGACCTCGCGGATATATTTCGCCGCCTCCAGGGCGGCAGCGTTGACTGCCGCCTTGTGCTCGTCGCTCAGGCTGTCATAGCGCGCGCCGTTCATCACGAAGGTCACCGGCGTGTAGACGTGGTTGGAGAGCGACAGATATTTCTGCACCTCGTCGAGCGAGCGGTATTTGATGCCGAACAGCGGGTTTTCCTGGCCGTCCATCGTGCCCTGCTGCAAGGCGAGATACATCTCGCCGGCGTTCATCGTGACCGGCGAGGCGCCGTAGGTCTCGAAGGTGAGGATGCGCGTCTTGCTGCCGGGCACCCGAAGCTTGATGCCCTTGAGATCATCCGGCACGACGATCGGACGGACATTGTTGGTGATCTGGCGAAAGCCGAGCTCGCCCAGCGCCAGAAGCTGCAGCCCCGCCTTCGCGCGCATCGAGGCGCGCAGCTTCTCGCCGATCTCGCCGTCCAGCAGGCGGGCGACCGTCTCCCGGTCCTTGAACAGGAACGGCATGTCGAAGATCGCCCAGGCAGGATCGAGCGACACCGCCTCCGAACCCATGGGGTAGATGTCGATCTGGCCGGTGCGGATCATCTGCAGGTGGACGTTCTCGTCACCCAGCGCCTGGGTATGAAACAGCTCGTAGGAGAAATCGTCGCCGAGCTGCTCGGTGAGGATGTCGGCGAATTTCTGCGCCATCTGCAGATCGAGTCCGCTTGCCGGGTTCTCGCCCGAGATCTTGAGGGTCTGGGCCTTGGCGGCCGTGGGCGCCAACCCGGCAGCGGCAAGAGCCAGGGCCGCGGCGATGACAAATGTCCTACGCAACATGATGCCTCCTCCGACGTTTGGGCGTCCGGTCTCGAACGACGACCTCGACAGACGCCCTTTTTTATTTCCGTGCGGCAAGCGGCATCCGGATCGCAGCGATATCGGTCATCGGGACAGACAGTCCCCGTCCGACCAGCGAGGCGATTGCGCCTCGATGCCCACCCGCTCACACAACGCATAGAATTCTACGCGCAAGATCGGCGCCGGCGCAATCTGCCGCAGTCCTGCATAAGCTTCTGGCCACCGCTGCCGCAACCTTCCTGAAGGTCGCGCCTCTCGACGGGAGACCAAAGCCCGTCGAGAAGCGCCGGCGCCCGACCCGTCAGGCGAGGTCCAAGTCAGCCCTGAACCCGGTGGGTTCAGAAGGCGCCTTTGGCCTGGAGTTCGGCGACCACGAGTTCGGCGGCTTCTTCCGGAGAAAGCTGCTCGGTGCGGAGGTGAATCTCCGGATGTTCGGGCGGCTCGTAGGGCGAGGAGATGCCGGTGAAGTTCGGGATCTTGCCGGCGCGGGCGCGCTGGTAGAGCCCCTTGGGATCGCGCCGCTCGCAGGCCTCGATCGAGGCGTCGACGAAGACCTCGATGAACTCGCTCTCCTCGAACAGGTCCCTAGCCAGGTCGCGGTCGCTCCTGAAGGGCGAGATGAAGGACGCCATGACGATCAGACCGGCGTCCACCATCAGCTTGCCGACCTCGGCGACCCGGCGGATGTTCTCGACCCGGTCAGCGTCGGTGAAGCCGAGGTCCTTGTTCAGGCCGTGTCTGATATTGTCGCCGTCCAGGAGATAGGTGCGCTGGCCCATGGCGTGCAGGCGCTTTTCCACGAGATTGGCGACGGTCGACTTGCCCGCCCCGGAAAAGCCGGTGAACCAGAGGAGGCAGGGCTTCTGCTGGTTCTGCTTCGCCCGCGCCTGCTTGTCGACGTCGACCTCCTGCCAGACGAGATTGGTGGCGCGCCGGAGCCCGAAGGCGATCATGCCGGCGGCGACCGTATGGTTGGAAATCCGATCGATCAGGATGAAGGCGCCAAGCGCGTGGCTCTTCTCGTAAGGTTCGTAGGCGATCGGCTGATCCAGACCGAAATTGACGAAGCCGATCTCGTTGAGCGCCAGGGTGTCGGCCGCCAGATGCTCGCCTGAATTGACGTCCTCCTTGTATTTCAGGCGGGTGACCTGGGCGCCCACGGTCTTGGTGCCGAGCTTCAGCAGGTAGGAGCGCTCCGGCAGAAGCGGCGCGGTGTCGTCCATCCAGATCAGATGGGCGGCGAACTGATCGGTGACCTGCACCGACTCCTCGGCATCGGCGATGACATTGCCGCGCGAGATGTCGATCTCCCGATCGAGGCACAACGTCACCGCATCCCCGGCCTCGGCCCCTGGCCGATCGCCATCCATGGTGACGATGCGCGTGACCACGGCCTGCTGGCTGCCGGGCTGGACGATGATCCCCTGGCCCGGACGGATGCAGCCGCTCGCCACCGTGCCGGCATAGCCGCGGAAGGTGTGATCGGGCCTGGACACCCACTGCACCGGGAAGCGGAAGGCGTCGGAACGCTCGGTCTCGATGTCCACCGTCTCCAGATGCCCAAGCAGCGTCGGCCCGCCATACCAGGGCATGGCGGCGCTCGGCTCCAGAACGTTGTCGCCCTTGAGGGCCGAGAGCGGGATCGCGGTGATCTTTTCGAACTTCAGGTTCTGGCTGGCAACGAACGTTTTGTAGTCCGAAAGAATCTCGTCGAAACGCCCCTGGCTGTAGTCCACCAGGTCCATCTTGTTGACGGCGAGCACGATGTGGCGGATGCCGAGGAGATCGGCGATGCGGCTGTGGCGCCGGGTCTGCTGCAGCACGCCCTTCCTGGCGTCGATCAGGATGATCGCGAGATCGGCGGTGGAGGCGCCGGTCGCCATGTTCCTGGTATATTGCTCGTGGCCAGGCGTGTCGGCGACGATGAACTTCCGGCGCGCGGTCGAAAAATAGCGATAGGCGACGTCGATGGTGATGCCCTGCTCGCGCTCGGCCTGGAGGCCGTCGACCAGGAGGGCGAGATCGAGCTCGCCGCCCTGGGTGCCGTGGTGCCTGCTCTCGCTTTCGAGCGCCGCCATCTGGTCTTCGAGCAGCAGCTTGGCGTCGTAGAGCAGACGACCGATCAGCGTGCTCTTGCCGTCGTCGACGCTGCCGCAGGTAAGAAAGCGCAGCAGGGATTTCTCGTGGAGATCGGGATGTTGGCGTTCGGCCAGAGCAGCTTGCTCCATCAGAAATAGCCCTCCTGCTTCTTCTTCTCCATCGAGCCCGGCTGGTCCTTATCGATCACCCGGCCCTGGCGCTCGGAGCTGCGGCTGAGCGCCATCTCGGTGAGGAGCTCGGGCAAGGTGCCGGCCGCCGACTCGATGGCACCCGTGAGGGGGTAGCAGCCAAGCGTGCGGAAGCGCACCGACTTCATCTCGGGCGTTTCGCCGGGCTCCAGCGGCAGGCGGTCGTCGTCCACCATGATCCACATGCCATCCCGCCAGACCACCGGGCGCTCCTTGGCGAAATAGAGCGGCACCACGGGGATGTCTTCCAGCTCGATATAGGTCCAGATGTCGAGCTCGGTCCAGTTGGAGAGCGGGAAGACGCGCACGCTCTCGCCCTTGGCGACCCGGCCGTTATAGAGGTTCCAGAGCTCCGGGCGCTGGTTTTTCGGGTCCCAGGCATGGGCGCGGTTGCGGAAGGAGAAGATGCGCTCCTTGGCGCGGGATTTTTCCTCGTCCCGGCGCGCTCCGCCGAAGGCGGCGTCGAACTGGTGGCGATCGAGCGCCTGCTTCAGGGACTGGGTCTTCATGACGTCGGTGTGCACGGCGGAGCCATGGCTGAACGGCCCGATGCCCTCTTCGACGCCATCCTGGTTGATGTGCACCATCAGCTCCAGGCCGAGCTCGGCAGCGCGCCGGTCGCGGAACTCGATCATCTCCCGGAATTTCCAGGTGGTGTCGACATGGAGGAGCGGGAACGGCAGCTTGGCCGGATAGAACGCCTTGACGGCGAGATGCAGCAGCACCGAGCTGTCCTTGCCGATGGAGTAGAGCATGACCGGCTTTTGGAAGCTCGCCGCGACCTCGCGGAAGATCTCGATGCTTTCCGCCTCCAGGCGCTTCAGATGAGGCGGCAGGCTCGGCGGCGCCTCGGTCGCTGCGGCCGTTTCGGTGCGTTCTTCGGTCATGGTCATTCCAATGTCTCCGAGGCCATGCGACGACCTTCGATCAATCGTAGGCTGTGCCTGGCGATCAATCGTAGGCTGCGCCTGGGATGCTGCATCGCAGCATATCGCAATTCCCGAGTCTTAAAACAAGCGCGGCACAGAGAAATTCCAGATAACAGCAGGGGCGGCCGCCGCTGCCCGGGTGAGTTCAGGGGGTCGGCGTATCGCTATTTCGGCCAATGGTCAACGGCACGGCAATCAGAGACTGCACCGGCTTTCCGGCTGATCGAAGCCGAGCGTGTCCAGCGGCGTCCTTTGATGCAGGAACTGGTCCTGGGGCGAGACCGAGACCAGCATGCGCGGGCTGACCAGAATGATCGGCTGGCGCATCTGCTGGTTCCAGGTCCTGAAGGTCAGGCCTTCACCCTTGAAGGCGGCGATCTCGAACCTGTCGCTTCTGAGATAGTCGTGCAGCGTCTGGGGATCGGCGCTCGCGGTGCGCGTGACCGCTTCGCCGATGGTGCGCACCGCGAGCCAGGCGGTGTAGTCCTTTTCGGTCATCCAGCGCCCGGCCTTGTCCTCGAAGCGGCCCTGCATCTGCGTGCCGCCCCAGGCCTCGTGCGAGCGGTGCCAGGCGGTCGGGCGCAGACCATGGGTGCCGGCGATCGGGTCGGGATCCCAGGTGCGATAGGCGAGATATTCGCCGAAGATGTCGCTCTCGTCGGCGACCACGATCAGGTCGTGCTCCTCGGCGTCCTGGGTGAACACCGGCATCTGGGTCTGGATCTGCACATGGCCGCTGTCGGTGCGCCGCGCCGTCGCCTCATATTCATAGGCGCGGGTTTCGACGATCTTGGCGCCGAACTTGTTGGCGGCGCGCTCGATCGCCGCCTTCATCAGGAGATCGCGCTCGGCGGTGCCGTGGATCAGAAACCACCTCCGCCACTGCTTCCAGACGAGATATTGCGCGAGCGCATCCGCCTTCATCGCGCGGCTCGGGATGATGTGGAACAGGTTGGCGCGGCACTCGTCGGTGCGCAGGCGGTCGTCCTCGGCGCTGACGTTGAACAGCAGCGCGTCCGCCGCCTCCGGCAGATCGGCGAGCGCCAGGAGCTGATCGGCGGGCAAATCGACCACCAGCAGGCGGGCACCCGCCGCCAGCGCCGCCTTCGCTTCCGCGATCAGGTCGCCGTCGACCGGGACTCGAATTTCGTCGAGCGCGTAGCTGTGCCCGAGAAAGCTGCCGGTGGTCTGGTCGTCCTCGAGGCCGAGCTCGGCGCCGGCGAAGCCTTCGTCGGGGATCTCGATCGGATCGAGCAGCGAGATCGGTGCGAGACGCTCCACCTCCTGCGCCAGATAGGTCATCGCGACCGGAAGCTGATCGGCAGCCTGGGACGTGCCGGACAGGGCCGCGACGCCGAGCGACGCCGCAAGACAGACCAGCCGAATGCCCGCTTTCAAACCCAAGGCCAACCTCCCCTCAATGGATGCCGGACGACGGCTCTTCATCGGCTGACGTCCGTTGACAGGCAACATCTAGACCTGATGGCGAAATCTAGACCTGATGGCGAATTTTGCAAGCCAGGCTGGTGCTTTGCTCAGACCTCGGCCGTCTCCTCGCCGACCAGGCCGATCAGCTCGGCCGTGAGCGCGCGCGTGCCCTGATCGCCGCCGAACTCCATCGGCCGGAGGCGCCGCTCCTCGAATCCGCGCGCCACCGCCGCCTCGATCAGCGAAGCCGCCTTCGCCGGCGCGTCCAGGCCGGCACGTTCGGCGAGATAGTCGAGCATCAGCGCCCCGCTCAGCACGGCGGCGAGCGGGTTGGCCTTGTCCTCGCCCATGATGTCGGGGGCGCTGCCATGGGCCGGCTGAAACAGGCCGTGCGCGTCGCCGATCTCGGCGCAGGCCGCCATGCCCATGCCGCCGACCAGACCACCGGCGAGATCGGAGATGATGTCGCCGAACATGTTCTCCATCACCAGCACGTCGAACGCCCAGGGTTCTCTGATCAGGTCGAGCGCCAGGGCGTCGACATAGCGGTAGCCTTTCTCGATGTCCGGGAAATGCGCGGCGCGCTCGTCGAAGATCTTTCGAAAGAACGCCATCGAGCGGAACACGTTGGCCTTGTCGACACAGGTCACCAGCCCCCTGCCGCCCCGCGCCCTGCGCCGGGTCGCCAGCTTGAAAGCGAAGTCGTGCAGCTTCTCCGTGGTCGGCCGGGTGATCCTGAGGATGTCCTGGACCTCGTCGTCATTGGCGACGGTGTCGCGGCCATGGACGGCGGCGGAATAGAAGAGGCCTTCGGTCGACTCGCGCAGCACCACCAGATCGATGCCGGCGGCCTCGGGGGCAGCGAGACGCTGCGGCGCGTTCGGCCAGGCCTTGACCGGGCGCACGCCCGCATAGAGCTGGAACATCTCGCGAAAGCGCAGATGCGGCGCGATCTCGGTGCCGTCGGCATGACGGACCGAGGGGAGCCCGATGGCGCCGACGAAGATCGCATCGGCCCGCTCCGCCGCCTCTTCCGCTCCCGGCGCCAGATCCCGTCCATGCTCCTTGAAATAGCCCGCTCCCGCGGAGATGTCCTCCATCCTGAGCTCGAAACCGCCCACGCGCTTTCTCGCCGCGTCGACCACCGCAAGTGCCGCCTCGGCGACGTCCACGCCGATGCCGTCCCCTTTGAACAGCGCGATACTGAAGCTGCTATTGCTCATGCCCCGTCCCTCCATCGTCGCCCCGGCGACAACCAATCGCCTCGCACCGGACTCATCTCAAGTCAGCGCCCGGGGCCGCGCCCCGCGGCGATGGGCTGGACGAATTGCGGCTGCTGGTCCCAGGGGAAGAGGATCCAGGTGTCCTGGCTGACGCCGGTGACGAAGGTGTCGACGATCTCGCGGCCCATGGGCTTGGCGTAGACCGTGGCGAAGTGGGCCTTGGGCAGCATCTCGCGCACGATGCGGCCGGTGCGCCCGGTGTCGACCAGGTCGTCGACGATCAGCCAGCCCTCGCCGCTGCCGTCGATGCGCTTCAGGATTTCCGGCGTGCGCTGCACCTGGTCGTCATAGCTGGAGATGCAGATGGTATCGATCAGCCGCACCTCGAGCTCGCGCGCCACGATCTGCGCCGGCACCAGGCCGCCGCGTGCGATCGCGACGATGCCCTTCCAGGGCCCCTTGTCGGCGAGGCGCCAGGACAGGGCGCGGGCATCACGGTGCATCTCCTCCCAGGAGACGGGAAAAAGGCGACGGGACTCTTCGCTCACGGGTTTTTCTCTCGCTTGGCCGAATGCTGATCGGAACGTCCCCGGCGGCCGGAGCTTTGTCAAGATCGGTCGTCCTGGACGGGCCCGGCGCCACGCTGTACATCCCCCCATTTTTTCCCTAACTTCGCCAGAGGCCGGGGGACGCCGGGCCATAAAGGGACCCGCCGATCGGCGGCAGAGACGATCATGATCCGGAGACAGGCAAACTCATCCTCGGAACGGCTGAGCGAGGATCAGGTCTACGAGCTGTCCGAAATGTTTCGGCTGATGAGCGATCCCAGCCGATTGCGCATTATTTTGAGCTGCCTTGCGGAGAAGGTGGCGGTCGGCGACATGGCGCAGCGTCTGAACCTGTCGCCGTCGCTGGTGAGCCACCATCTGCGTCTGCTGCGCGCGGCACGCCTCTTGCAGGCGGAACGACAGGGGCGTCAGGTTTTTTACCAGGTGACCGACGAACATGTCTTGCGCATGCTCGGTGACATGGTCGACCATGTCGCCGAAGAACATGATCTGGAAGCGACTTGAAGCGGAACGGCGAGATTTGCCATGGATGAAGACGATCAGGTGAAGCGCAGCAATGTCGGACCGCCCGATCTGAGCGGCTGGTCGGTCGCCGAGCTCCAAGCCTATATCGCCCGCCTGGAAGTCGAGATGGCGCGGGCGCGCGCCGAGATCGAGAGCAAGAACGCGGTGCGCAGCGCCGCGGAAGCTTTGTTCAAGAAGTCCTAGCGGGGTTCCGGCAGGGCATGCGGTTCTGCAGTGACTGCGGCGCCCCGAACCAGCGGGCGCGACCGGAAGGCGACACGCTGGAGCGCCAGGTGTGCACGGACTGCGGCACCATCCACTACGAAAACCCGAAGGTCGTGGTGGGGGCGGTCTGCGTCTGGGACCGGAAAATCCTGCTTTGCCGGCGCGCGATCGACCCCCGGCGCGGCTTCTGGACCGTGCCCGCAGGCTTCATGGAAATCGGCGAGAGCACCGAACAGGGTGCCGTTCGCGAGACCAAGGAGGAAGCGAATGCCAGCATCGGCATCACGGACCTGCTCGCCGTCTACAACATCGTGCGACTGGGCCAGGTCCAGATTTTCTATCGCGCCCGCATGCTCACCCCGGACTTCTCTGCAGGCCACGAGACGCTCGAGCTCGACCTGTTCGCCATCGACAAGATCCCCTGGGACGATCTTGCCTTTCCTACGGTGCATTGGGTGCTGAACAAGGCGATCGAGCTGAAGGACCAGCCCTCGCCGATCGTGCCCGAGCTCAGGGGGTAGCGCTTTTCCCGATCAGACCACGCCACCTGATCGACAAAGACATGCGGCGGAACAATGGGATAGAGCGTGCACTCCGATCACATCCGATCGGGCTCCGCTCCAGGCCCGAGACCCCATCGTCGTCATGTCGGGCCGTGAAGCAGGCTCCGATCACAAGCGACGTGCCCCTGACCGCCTCTTCTTCTCCTCACCGTCTCTTCATCTTTCCTTGCGATCATTCCTTTCGGTCCATGCGATCCCGGTACTCCGAGCCTGGCCCAAGCTTTCTCCCGCGCGCGGACGGATTCCCAGGATCGCATGGACCAGATCATCATCGTCGCATGCTCGGGTTAAGATATCCTGAACATATCGGCAAAAGGCCATCAGCGATCGATGAGGCTCCTCAGCCGGCTTGTCCGGGAAAGAACACCTCGTCCTGATGGCGGCGGAGACGCACGAACTCGCTCTCCTCAGCCGGTTCGAGGTCAGCCATCAGGATTGGAGTACCGGCTGCCACCGCGCGTCGAAACGTGCTGTCCGAGGCGAGATAGAATGGCGCCGGATTGTCCGGACCGAGCGCCGACGCCGGCACGATCCGCGCGGACACGCCTTCGATCGAATGGTGATGCCCGCCCATCGAGAGACGTTCGCCGGCGGCGAAGGCGCAGTCGGCGACCGCGATCCGATCGGCATGGCGGGCGGGAGTTTGCGCGCCGGAGGATCTGCCGTTCAGCGCCGCGTCGAAGACACTCGTGGCCGCCTCGACGCCGAGGAGGTGACGCGGCAGGTACAGTATGGCCAGTCGCCCCCGACCTGCAGTCCGGCGACCGTCTCGAAGCGATCCGCGGCGACGCTGGCGCCGGCCTCCCAGGCGTCGTGTGCTTCGGCAGGCGTCCCGCATCGTCGTATCTGATCCTCGGGGATGCCGACATCGCGCATGGCCGGCGCGACGACATCGCTGGTGACATCGACACCGACGCGCTCGGCGAGCCCCTGAACCGCACGTCCCTGTGCGAGAAAGCTGCGGCCGAACCCGCCTGTCCCGATGATGCAGGTCTCCACGATGCGTCCATGCGCCTTGAATTGAGCGTGGCAGTTCATGTCGGGCCCTCGAACGCCGTCTCAGATCGCGCTTGCACCGCTGTCCATCGGCAGAATCGCGCCGGTCACCCGCCGCGAAGCGTCGGAGGCCAGATAGAGCGCCATCTGGGCGACATCCGCAGGCTCGCTCGGACCGAGCAGCGATTTTTTGAGGATCGGATCATCCTCGGAGAGCATCGCCTTGACCCGCTCCGAGAGGATGACGCCCGGCGCGATGGCGTTGACCCGGATGCCCTGGTCGGCCCATTGCAAGGCAAGCGCCTTGGTCAGCGTCAGTACGCCGCCCTTGGCCGAGGTATAGGCATCGGCGCCGGCCGTGCCGACCATCGCCCGGATCGAGGTGGTGTTGATGATCGAGCCGCCGCCGTTCGCCGCCATGTGCGGCAGGACGAAGCGGCAGCCGAGAAACGTGCCGAACAGATCGACCCCGATGGTGCGCCAGAATTCGTCGAGCGGCAGGTCGGTCACCTTGCCATCCTGCCCCGTGGCACCGCCGGCATTGTTGTAGAGAATGTCGACACGCCCGAAACGCTCGATCGCCGCCCCGACCATGCGCTCGACCTGGTCGGGCTGCGACACGTCGACCTCCAGGTTCAGTGCCTCGCCGCCCTGCTTTCCGATCGCCGCGGCGGTTTCCGCGCCAAGCTCCGGCTTATGCTCCGCGACCACGACCTTGGCACCTTCGGCCGCGAACAGTATCGACGCGGCCCGGCCGATCCCGGCGCCACCGCCCGTGATGATTGCGACCTTGCCTTCGAGTGCTGGCATTCATCGTCCCCCTTCAACCCTGTTCGACTGCTTTCATAGCAGGCCGATCGCTTCGGAACGGGATGCCCGACAGCATAGAACGCGCCCTCGATGGAGGGGACCATGTAATGCTAGATGCGATCTCGGGATGCCGGCGAAAACCGGAAGGCCATGCCCGCACATGCGGAACGCAGCCTGGGATAAATCGGGATGAGCATGATTTGGATCGGCGGTGAGGTCGTGGCAGGGGCGGTGGGATTCGAACCCACGAATGCCGGGATCAAAACCCGGTGCCTTAACCACTTGGCGACACCCCACCACGCCTCGGAAAGATAGGACCTGTGATCGGGTCTGACAAGCTTGGCCTTGTTCCATCGGGTCGGCCGGTCCGTCGCCGGACGGCTCATCGCGCCACGGTTCCGATCACCCACCAGGTGGGTTCGGACGCGGCAATCTGCGCGACCGCCTGATCGCGCTCGCCGAGGCTCGCAAACAGACCGAAGCAGGTGGCACCGCTCCCGGACATGCGCGCCAGGGCGCAGCCGGACTGGTCGCGAAGAGCATCCAGGACGGCACCGATCGCGGGCTCGATCCGGATCGCGGGCGCTTCCAGATCATTGACGCTTGCAATCAGATGCGCATGGAAGCCCTGCTCCAGCGCCTCGAATGACGTCTGATCGCGCCTCCCGGAAAAGTCGGTCAGCCCGCGGAAGACCTCGGCGGTCGACACGGCTTGTCCGGGATTGACCAGGACCATGGGAATATCCGCCGGCATAGCCACCGAGGTGAGCCGCTCGCCGATCCCCTGCATTCGTGCCGCGTTCGAAGCGAGACAGACGGGGACATCGGCGCCGAGTTCACGAGCCAGAGGCAAGATGTCCGCGCTGGCGAATGGCAATGCCCAGAGGCGGACCAGTCCGCGAAGCGCTGCGGCAGCATCGGCCGAACCGCCGCCGAGGCCGGAGGCGACCGGAAGGATTTTCTCAAGCGTGATCCGGACATCCGGCTCGCGGCCGGCCTTGCCGGCCAGCGCTCTCGCCGCGCGCAGGACCAGATTGTCGTCACGGGGCGGCAGGGCATCGCCGAAGGGCCCCTCGATCTCCAGGCTCAGCCCGTCGGCAGGCTCGAAGGTCAGTTGATCGCCGATATCTGCGAAGGCGACGACGCTGTCCAGTTCGTGATAACCGTCCTCCCGCCGATGACAGACGCGCAGATCAAGATTGACCTTGGCGAGAGCGGTCTCCCGGATCCTCTGCATAGCCCGCCGGAATCCTGATGCCGATAGCTTTGTCAGGCCGAACCGTCAGATCAGGACCGGTCGTTGTCCAGGCCGGACTCCAGCTTTTCCTTGATCGTCGCGATCAGATTGTCTTCGGGTTCGAGCGTCAGCGCCCGGCGCCATTGGAATTGGGCTTCGCGCTCCCGGCCGACACGCCAATAGGCATCCCCGAGATGATCGTTGATCACCGGATCGCCCGGCTGCAGCTCGACGGCCCGCTCGAGCTGCTCGACCGCGTGGTCATATTCACCAAGCCGGAAAAAGACCCAGCCCAGGCTGTCGACGATGAAACCGTCATCGGGACGAGCGTCGACCGCCCGATGCAGCATGTCCTTGGCCTGATCGAGATTGAGGCCCTGATCGACCCAGCTATAGCCGAGATAGTTCATGACGAAAGGCTGCTCGGGCTGCAATTCCAGGGCAAAGAGGAAGTCGGCTTCCGCCTCGGGCCAGCGCTTGGTGCGTTCGTAGGTGATGCCGCGGCTGTAGTACAGGCTCCAATGCTCCTGCTGAGGCGCGCCGATGCGTTCGATCGCTTCGCTGTAGGCACGCTCGGCACGCTCGTAGAGTTCGTCCCTGCGCAGAAGATTGCCGAGCTCGATCAAGGCATCGGTGCGTTTCGGATTGGCCTCCGCGAGGCCGTCGAGGAGGTCGAACGCCTCTTCATGCTGCTCCTGACCGTGGAGCACCTGCGCCTTTCTGACGGTGGCAGCGTAACTCAGTGGCGACGTCTCGGAGATGGACTCATAAGCGCCGATCGCCGCTTCGCTATTGTCCTGGCTTGCCAGGATATCGCCGACCAGAAGCTGCGCCTCGTCGAGATCGGGGCGGAGGTAGAGGGCAAGACGTGCATAGAGGATGGCGCGCGCGCTGCCGCGTTCCTGCTGCAGTGCTTCGGCGATGCCAAGCAGTGCATCGGCGATGCCGCCAGCCTCGTCCGCGAACGGCAGGCCGGGAGTCCCGCCGGCGTCCATATCGACGACAGCCTGCCGCAAGACGGGGCGTTCGCCGTGCTCGAGTTGCGCGCTCAGAAAGGCGCGAGCGTCCTCGTTCCGGCCTTCGCGCGTAAGGATTTCGGCATAGGCCCGCGCCACCCTGACGGGGGCGGGGCCGGTCTCGGGGACGATCTCGGACAGCTTCTTCAACGCCTCGGCATGCCGTCCCGCCCTGGTCAGCAGCATGGCATCGTGAAACTCGTTGAGAGGGCCAAGCGATTCGCCGTTGTGGAGTTCTGCGATCGCGGCATCGAGCGCGCCGTCGCCCTCCTGACCGACCAGCGCCCAGGCTTTCACGAAGGGCGCCGCGAGGGCGACGATGCCCTGGGTGCCGACATCTCGAAGCTGGTCCGGGACCGCCGTGAACGCTCTTGCCCTGACCTGCTCGAGGGCGAGCATCAGTTGAGCGTCTTCGTTGGTCTCCTCCGCCTCCTGCTCCTTCAACGCGCGCGCTTCCTCGAGAGCGGCCTCATAGCGTGCATCGGCGAGGTCGAGCATGAAGACCTGGCGACGCAACTCCAGATTTTCCGGATCGTCGGCGAGCGCCTTTTCGAAGTAGCTGGCTGCTTCTTTGATATCACCGCTATCGAGGGCGAAGTTGCCTGCCAGATAATCGCCGAGCGTCGACTCGCCGGCGGCGGTGGCCAGCCTGGCCTCGTCGACGATGCCGGGGCCTGCCAGCTGTTGGTCCGATGAGGACGTGCTGACCGGGGCGGCACCTGCTGCTGCCAGGCGTTCGGTCGTGCCGAAAGCGGTGAGAAGGAGAAGAGCGAGGAGCCCGACGGCACGCATCATCTCTTGGATCCCGACGATTGGAAGCTTGCGAAAAAAGTGATGCATCACCATCTCACGCTGGCACCTGATGGCCAATGAGGCGCAATGCAGGCTTGACGGCAATGATGTGACCCGGCATGGAAGATCCTAATTGTCGGACGTGCCTCCCTGCCTGGAAAGGCGGGTCGCAGGCCAGTGCGTGATGGAGTAGACGATGCTGCAGACCAACAAGAGCAAGAACGACCCGACCGCGCGCGGCACGGGCGGCGAGGGCAAGACCTTCGACGGCAAGAAGGTGAAGCCCGTTCTGTATGTGGGTACGGCTGTCGGTCATGGTCGTTACATAGCTGTCCAGGATGAGGGCGGCAAGATGATCATGGACAAGGACGGCAAGCCAATCGCCTTCCGCGACGTCTAGGCCCGACGCGGGCCGGCGCGGACTTGCCTGAGACGGCGTTCGCTCCTTCAGAAGACGATCTGTGGGTTTCGGTGCATGCGCCGAGGGCTGTGGTCATATTCTGTGCGTGATCTGGTGTCATCGTGTCCGGCCAAACGGCTTCATCACATCCCCGTATAAGAAGGTCCGTCGCCGCCCTGCGGCACTGTCCAGACGATGTTCTGCGACGGGTCCTTGATGTCGCAGGTCTTGCAGTGTACGCAATTCTGATAGTTGATCTGCAGCCTGGGATTTGAGCCGTCGTCGTCACGGACGATCTCGTAGACGCCGGCGGGACAGTAGCGCTGCTCGGGCGCGTCGTAGGTTTCGAGATTGAGCGCGATCGGAACCTTCGGATCCTTCAGCGTCAGATGGCAGGGCTGGTTGTCATCGTGATTGGTGTTGGAGATATAGACCGATGACAGCCGATCGAAGGTGACCTCGCCGTCGGGTTTGGGATAGGTGATCGGCGTGAACACGCTTTTCGCCTTCAGCGCCTTGTGGTCGGCGTGATTGCTGAACGTCCAGGGAGCCTTGCCGCGCAGCAGATAGGTATCGATGGCGCTGTAGACGAGCCCCGCCCAGAGCCCCTTGTGGAAGCTCGGCCGGATATTTCGAGCACGGTGGAGCTCGTCATGGGCCCATGACGTTTCGAACGCCTTCGGATAGGCGTCGAGGGTCGTCGGCGGCTCGTCTCTGGCAAGCGCTTCGGCCGCGGCTTCGGCGGCGAGCATGCCGGATTTCATGGCGAGATGGTTGCCCTTGATCTTGGGCACGTTCAGAAACCCTGCCGAGCAGCCGATCACCGCGCCGCCGGGAAAGGTAAGCTTGGGCAAGGACTGCAGACCGCCTTCGTTCAGCGCACGCGCGCCATAGCAGATGCGCCGGCCGCCTTCGAAGGTCTCGCGGATGGCGGGATGGGTCTTGAACCGCTGGAATTCCTCGAAGGGCGAGAGATAGGGGTTCTGGTAATCCAGCGCGACCACGAAGCCGACCGCGACCTGATTGTCCTCGAGATGATAGAGGAAGGAGCCGCCATAGGTACTGCTGTCCATCGGCCAGCCGACGCTGTGCACGGCGCGCCCGGCATGGTGCTTCGCCGGGTCGATCTCCCAGAGTTCCTTGATGCCGATCGCGTAGGTCTGCGGGTCGCCCTGTCTGAGGCCGAGCTTCTCCTCGAGCTGGCGGGTGAGCGAGCCGCGGCAGCCCTCGGCGAAGAAGGTGTAGCGGCCATGCAGCTCCATGCCGGGCTCGTGATTGTCCTTGGGGTTGCCGTCCCGATCGAGCCCCATGTCGCCGGTGGCGATCCCCTTGACGCTGCCGTCCTCATGATAGAGCACCTCGGCGGCGGCGAAGCCGGGATAGACCTCGGCGCCCAGTTCCTCAGCCTGTTCGCCCAACCATTTCACCACGCGGCCCATGCTGACGATGTAGTTGTCGTGATTGTGCATCTGCGGCGGCGTCGGCAGCTTGTAAGCCTTGGACTCCGTGAGCAGCATGAAGCGGTCGTCGGTGACAGGGGTGTTGAGCGGCGCCCCCTTTTCCTTCCAGTCGGGGATCAGTTCGTCGAGCGCGCGCGGCTCCAGGACGGCGCCGGAGAGCGTATGGGCGCCCAGTTCAGCCGCCTTTTCGACGACACAGACCGAGATCTCCCGGTCCTGCTCCTGCGCGATCTGGCGGAGCCGGATCGCCGCGGCCAGGCCTGCCGGCCCCGCCCCTACGATCACCACGTCGAACTCCATGCTCTCTCGTTCCATCACATCCTCTAACGTCGACGTCGACCCAAATCACCCTTCGATCCGAGCATGAAGACACCATCGCCGGCTTGCCGGATTGCGGCGAAAGCCTTTTCCCCTCGTCCATCTCCGGCTAGACAACGATGATCCCGGACGACAGCGAGCTGGCAAACTAAGCCATCATGCTTAACAATAGGTTAAGACTAACAAAGTTTAGCCCAATATGAACGTCGGTCAGCAGCAGCCTCGAAAAACCGCGTCGACGTGGCGCAGCACCGACCGCGAGATCGTGCATGCCCGATAGGCCGGATGCAAGGGCGGAAAGGAATGCGGCCGAGCTCCGTGCCTGGCTCGACTGGCATGCCGAGATGGGCGTCGTCGATCTGGTGGCCGAGCGGCCGATCGATCGCTTCGACCGGCCGGAGCCCGGTCGGGCCGCCGAGATCCGCAGGCCGCCAGCCGGACGAACCGTGTCCAGGGCCCAGATGCAGGAGGACGGCCCGCCGGCCTGGGTCCTGGGCGACGAAGGCGCGACCGCAGCACCCGAGACGAGCAGCGCACGGACGCCGCCGCCCTCGGGCGCCGGCGCCGCGGCCGATGCCCGAGCGCTGGCCGCGTCCTGCGACAGCCTGGAGGCGCTGGCATCGGCTCTTCGCGACTTCGAGGGCTGCCCGTTGAAGGAAACCGCGATCAATCTCTGCTTCGCCGACGGCAATCCGGAGGCTGATATCATGCTGATCGGCGAGGCGCCGGGCGCCCAGGAGGATCGGCAGGGCAAGCCCTTCGTCGGCCCGAGCGGCCAGCTTCTGGACCGCATGCTGGCGACCATCGGCCTCGATCGCAGCAAAGTCTACATCACTAACGTCATCTATTGGCGCCCGCCCGGCAATCGCTCGCCGACGGCGGCCGAAATCGCGATCTGCCAGCCTTTTCTCGAGCGTCAGATCGAGCTGATCCGGCCGAAATTCCTGGTGTTCGTGGGCGGCATCGCGGCGCGCGCCCTGCTCGGCCGGACCGAGGGCGTGACCAAGCTGCGCGGCCGGCCTTTCGTCTACACGGTCCCAAGCGACGGGCGGGAAATCCCGGCCCTGGTGATGTTTCACCCGGCCTATCTGCTGCGCCAGCCGGCACAGAAGCGGTTCTCCTGGCGCGACCTTCTATCAATTCAGAAAAGTATTAACAATCTGTGAAGAACAATAGTTAACAACAAGATAAATATTTATCGCCATTAACTTTCAATTTTACATAAATTTGATTACAACGTCATTCATGAAAACGATCCGCAACGCCCTCCTGACTTCGCCGCTTCGGTTCGCCGTCCTGATGGCCTCGGCCCTGCTGAGCGCATCACCGGTCGCCGACGCTTCCGAAGGTGTGCAGCTTGCCCGTCTGTCCACCGCCGACCCCATGCCGGTGGCGCACGCCGCCAAGAAGCCGCTGTCCGAACGCGACGCGGTTCTCTATCGCGAAATCTTCGAGCTTCAGGAGGATGGCGCCTGGAAGGCTGCCGATGCGCTGCTCGCCAGGCTGAACGACGACACGCTGCGCGGCCATATCCAGTATCAGCGCTATATGCACCCGACCGCCTATCGCTCCTCCTACAAGGAGCTGGCCGCCTGGCTCAAGGCCTATGGCGACCTCCCCGACGCGGAGCGGATCTACAAGCTCGCCCTGAAACGCCGTCCGCGCGGCGCCGAGGCGCCGGTCAAGCCGGCCAAGGGCTATATGAGCGGCAGCGGCCAGCAGTCCCAGGAAGCCGTGCGCGTGCGCTACCGCTCGTCGCTGCACCGCTCCGAGGCGAAGGAGACCGTGGTGCAGGCCTGGCTGCGCGACATGGACCGGCTGGGCGACCGCGGGCGGATCGACGAGGCCAAGCGCCTGTTCAACCAGCCGGACATCCACAGCATCACCGATGCGGTCGAAACCGATCTCGGCCGCTGGGCGCTGGCTCGCGCCTATTTCGCCAAGCGCGAGTTCGCGCCGGCCCTGGAGCTCGCCCTGAAGGCGGCGAAGCGCTCCGGCCCTATCGTGCCGGAAATGCACTGGACCGTGGGCATGAGCGCCTGGCGCACCGGCGATATCGAGACGGCGGCGACCCATCTCGCGATCCTCGCCGAAACCGAGAAGACGGAGGACGGCGAGCGCGCCCGTGCGGCCTATTGGGCGGCCCGCGCTGTCGGCTTCAAGACCAAGCGTGCCCGCCACTTCCTCGAGATCGCGGCGAAGCATCCGCGCCAGTTCTACGGCCTCCTCGCCCGTCAGCAGCTGGGCATGGCGATCGACCACCAGCGCGCCACCAAGGTTCAGGACGACGTGGCCGAGATCATGCTGCGCTATCCCGCCGCCAAGCGTGCCGCGGCGCTCGCCCAGATCGGCCGCAACGATCTCGCCGAAAAGGAGCTGCGCACGCTCGCCGCGTCCGCCAAGTCCTCCCTGACCGCCGGCCTCCTGAAGCTCGCCCAGACGCTGCATCTTCCCGCTGTCGAAATGCGCCTCGCCCATCGCCTCGGCTACAAGGGCGACGTCCATCTGGACGCCTTCTACCCGGTGCCCGCCTGGCAGCCCCATCGCGGCTATCACGTCGATCGCGCCCTGGTGTTCTCGGTGATCCGCGCGGAAAGCGGCTTCGATCCCCAGGCCGAAAGCTATGTCGGCGCCCTCGGCCTGATGCAGGTCATGCCCGGCACCGCGCGCCATCTCACCAAGCGCACGGACCTCACGCTGGAAAACCCCGACCACCTGCTCGATCCCGAGACCGCGATCACCTTCGGCCAGGCCTATCTGCAGGAATTGCTGAACCACGACGGCATCGGCGACAATCTGATGTTCATCGCCGCCGGCTACAATGCGGGCCCCGGCCGCGTCTTCCAGTGGCGCGACGAGTTCAACCTCGACCACGACCCCATCATGTTCCTGGAAATGATCCCCTTCGTCGAAACCAGGGTTTACGTGAAGAAGGTTCTGGCCAATCTTTGGAACTATCGCGCCCGCCTCGGCCAGCCGTTGCCCTCGCTCGAAGCGATGGCCGCCAACAAGTGGCCGAGCTACCGGGCGTTCGACGAGGAGCTGAACCTCTACGCCAACCGCGCCCACGCCCAGGGCTGAGGGGCTGCCAGCCCCGGGGTTGACGGGTTTCGAGGCTTCGCCTCGATGGCGAACGGTTGGAAGGATGAGTGAGCATGGCGGGGATTGACGAAAGCCGGGCCTTCCAGGCGCTTAGGATTGCAGTGCTGACCGTGTCCGACAGCCGGAGCCTGGAGGATGACCGGTCCGGCGATCTTCTGGTGGAGCGGCTGACCCAGGCGGGACACGAGCTTGCGGGCCGCGCTATCGTCAGGGACGACGCCGAGACCATCGCCGCGCAGTTCAGGGCCTGGATCGAGGATCCCGGCGTCGAGGTGGTGATCAGCACCGGCGGCACCGGCGTCACCGGCCGCGACGTCACGCCCGAAGCGCTCGCCAAGGTCGCGGAAAAGGAGATCCCGGGCTTCGGCGAGATGTTCCGCATGATCAGCTTTCAGAAGATCGGCACCTCGGCGCTGCAGTCCCGCGCGACCGCGGGCGTCGCCAGGGGCACCTATCTGTTCGCGCTGCCGGGCTCGCCCGGCGCCTGCCGCGATGGCTGGGACGAGATCTTGAAGAACCAGCTCGACATCCGCCACCGCCCCTGCAATTTCGCCGAGCTGATCCCGCGCCTGCGCGAGCACGAGATGCCGCGGGCACCAGCGTAGACTCGGGCAAACCCAACAGCGGGCCGCTGTTTTGTCATCGATTTTTCGTCGTTGATTTGCTAGCGATCAGGCTCTGCCAACGGATTGATCGACGACGATGACCACCCAGAGCTTGACCCTAGCGCTTCAAGGCGGCGGCGCGCATGGCGCCTTCACCTGGGGCGTTCTCGATCGGCTGCTCGAGGACGAGGCCCTGGACATCCAGGGAATCAGCGGCACCAGCGCCGGCGCGATGAACGCCGGCATACTCGCCTGCGGCCTGGTCGACGGCCGCGAGGCGGCGCGTGAGGCGCTGGAGCGGTTCTGGCGGGCGCTCAGCCATCTCGGCGCGGCCGCCTTCAATCCCTACCAGTCGACGCCGTTCCACCATCTCAATCAGGCCTGGAACATGGACTGGTCGCCCGCCAGCATCTGGCTGGACGTGATGGCGCAGTTCGTCTCGCCCTATCAGCTCAATCCGCTCGACCGCAACCCGCTGCGCGACCTTCTGAACGACCATCTGAAGCTCGACCGCCTGCAGGACAAAAAGGCGATCAAGCTCTTCATCTGCGCCACCAACGTCAAGACCAACCGCCTCAAGATCTTCAGCAATGCCGACCTTACGGTGGAGTCCTTCCTGGCGTCTGCCTGCCTGCCGCAGCTGCACCGCGCGGTCGAGATCGACGGCGAGTTCTACTGGGACGGTGGGTTCACCGGCAATCCGGTGCTGAAGCCGCTGATCCGCACCTGCGGCGCCGACGACATCCTGATCGTCCAGCTCAACCCGACCGACCGCGCCGACCTGCCGATCACGTCAAGGGACATCATGGACCGGCTGAACGAGATCACCATGAACGCCAGCCTGATGCGCGAGCTCGACAGCATCGCCACCATCACCGGCCTGCTCGAAACCGGCGCCCTCAAGAGCGAACGCTACCGCCCGATCTACTTTCACCTGATCGCCGACCCCGCGGTCATGGCGCCGCTCGGCACCAGCAGCAAGAACAACACCGCCTGGAATTTCCTGACTTATCTGAAAGATGCCGGACGCAGCGCCGCCGACGTCTGGCTGAAGAAAAACCGCCGTCATCTCGGCAAGGCGTCGACCCTGAATCTCACGGACTTCGCCATCTGAAGCGGAGGTGCGCCGGACGGAACAGCAGGCTCTGGTCAGAGAGTCCATCCAGCTCCGAAGTAGTACTGCCAAAGGTGGCATGACGTCTCTGGATTGAGCAGCATCAAATTTTCCTAAAATTCGATAATTGACTTCGCGCGTTACAGATGATTTACAGCGGGCTGATTCTCCAAGAATAGAGGGCGGGGTAATGAAACGTCTGATTGTCGCCAGCATGGTTGCACTGATCGCTGCCACGACGCAAGCCTCTGCGCAGAATGCGGCAGATAGGCGGGAAACGGTCAATGACGGCGTCGTCGGCATTGTCGCAGCAAAGCGCACCGGCACCTTGACCGTGTTCGCCGACGACCTTGCGGCGGTGCTGAACGAGGTGCCCGGCCTTCGGGTTCTGCCGATCCTCGGACGCGGCTCTCTCGGCAATATCGAAGACCTTCTCTATCTTCGCGGCGTCGATATTGCGCTCACGCAGGGCGATGTCCTCGACTTCTATCAGGAGTTCGAGCTCGAATCCAATATCGGCAACAAGCTCGGCTACATTGCCTCGCTCGGCCTTGAAGAGGCCCACCTCCTGGCGCGGAACGAGATCAACTCGATCGATGATCTCGAGGGCCGGAAGGTGAACTTCGGCTGGAACGGCTCCGGCTCCTTCCTGTCGGCGAGCATCATCTTCGACAATCTCGGCATCAAGGTCGAAGCCGGCGTCGATCTTCATGAGACCGCGATGGTCAAGCTGAAAGATGGTGAGATCGACGCGATGTTCTGGATGGGCGGCAGTCCGATCGACGTCTTCCAGGACCTGAAGGAGAGCGACGGGCTGCACCTCCTCTCCATACCCACGGATCGGATCACCGCAAAAACCTATGCGCCGACCACGTTGAGCAGCGACGATTATCCCAACCTCATCGCGCCGGGTCAGACGATCGACACCGTTGAGGTGGGGACGGTCATGGCGGCCTACAGATGGCCGGAGGGGCACCCTCGCCGTCATGCCGTCGAGCTGTTTGCGAAGGCGTTGTTCGAGAATTCCGAAAAGCTCCATCACGATCCCTACCATCCCAAGTGGAAGACCATGGATCTCGCGGCCGACGTGCCGGGCTGGACCCGCCTGTTCCCGCTCCTGCAGGTGAGCAGCCGCTAGACGCGGTGCTCGCCCCGCAAGAAGGGGCGAATGAACGGATCAACGATCGTTCCTTGGTTCCAGTCCAGTCGCACGGGCTGAAGGACCAGGTGACAAACAAGGTGCTATGCGTAAAATCCTGCTCCTCATGCGGAGCAGGATTTTTTTTCTAGTGCATCGATCCAAACAGAGCGATCAGCGGTGTTTGGAAAAATTGATGCAAAACCAATAACCTAGTACTGCGGCTCGTGAATCATCCGAATGCGCCGCTGCGCTAAGGTTATGGCGCCGGCTGACTTTCGGCTTCCGACGGTGGACGGCGGTCGCGCATAAGCCTCACGAGTTCCAGAGACCGGGCTTCGCAAACCGCCTCTCACAGGCAAGCCCCCCTTATGGGCCTTGGTTCGGTCGTCTGCCCGCTGGCGGCCGGCTTCGTCAGAGAGAGATGTGCTTCAGACCGGGGGCGGGCTGGTCCTTATCCATTCCCGCTCCCCTTGAAGCGCTTCATGGGATTGAGGCGCTCGATCAGGTAAGGATCGCGCTGCCAGCCGCCAAGCAAAGGAGCCCACAGGTCGACTTCCTGCCATTTGACATGAAACGCTCGCTCACGCGAGCGCAGGGTCGGCAGCGCCTCCAGGAAGGCGTCGATGAACCTGTCCAGGGCGCCCCTCTTTTCGGATCCATCGGGCCAGGCATAGGCCATGAGCACGGTCGGCACGGCAACCGTCGCAATCGAGTCTCCGGGTGCCAGCAGCTTTGGATAGTCCTTGTTGTCCAATCGGCTCGGCACGTAGGTCTTGCTCAGCCCTTCGGCAGGAACGTCGAGCAGGCGAACGCCATCGTCCAGCGAGGCCAGGCGCAACAGATCGCTGGGACTGCCGTCGACAATCGCCATCGCGTCGATCTCACCAGCCTTGAGTAGCGAATAGGCCATCAGGTGCGGCGATGTCGTGGCTATGACGTCGACACCGTTCTGATGAAAGATTTCGGTCGCGGTTATGTAGGTCACATCGACGTTCTGGCCGATATTGACTTTTTTACCGTTCAACATCGAAAAATTCGATATATCGGCTCGCGCAAGAAGATGAAATTCTTCATTGTGCATCTTGGTCAAATATGAAAGCTTTTGCTTGATTTTGGGCTCCAGGCCGGTTTCGAAAAAATATTCGAGAACGTTTATATGAGAAAAGATCAGATCGACGAAGTCCAGTGCCAGGATATCCTCGATATTTGCCAGGTCACCATCGGTTATCGATGGCAAAAGCTGGAAGTCGGCGTTCGAAGACAGCACCATGCGCATATCATCGGCAAGATAAGCAGATGTTGAATGCCCAGTCCCGGTCAGCAAATGCACAATGTCTTTCGGCGTTTCCGCGTAGGTTTTGCTTTCCTGCCCCGAAGCCGGCATCAAAGGAACGGTCAAACTGGCCGCGAGGCCAGTCCCCAAAAGAAGCGTTCGCGCCGACACCACAACCTCAGCAAATAATCTTGTGGCATGGATTGTTGCTTGCATTCGAATGACCTTGTCGTTCAGGTCCGCTGACGCGCGGACTATGCATCTGAATGGCCGCCCAATACAAGGGTTTCATGACTTCGCGTATGCTTCGAAGTACTGGTTCTATGTGACACTCAGAAGTTGATGACTACGGCGGTGGCGCCATGCCTTCTGGTGTCCCGTCCGTGCCGGACAGGTCTTGAGTCATCGTTCGCGGGCAATTCTCAGTGCCGGGCCAATCTGCTAGGCTCAGGACAATCCAGCGATCGGAAGAAAAGGGACTTCGCCCAAGGTGAACTTAGCCGACCTCGCCTCCGCTCAGGGCATCTTCCTGCTGGTCACGACCTTCATCGCTGCATTGCTGAGCACGTCCGTCGGCGCTGGCGGCGGATTGCTGCTCGTCGGTCTGGCGACCGTCATGCCGGCGCCGACGGTGATACCGACCCATGCGTGCATCATGCTGGCCGGCAGTTTTTTCGGCTGGAACCTCCTCAGGAAGTTCGCCAACTATGCCCTCATCCTTCCCTTCGTTGTCGGCTCGATCATCGGGCTCGGCCTGGCGGTCCCGCTGGTTGGCCAGCTGAGCCATCAAGCCCTCGCCCTGGTGCTTGGAAGCTTTCTGCTCTTCTCGACCTGGGGGTACTATCCTGCCTCGCTCACGCAAAGCCGCCATTACCCGTGGCAGTGCGGTCTGGTGACGTCCTTCCTCTCGGTTTTCGTCGGCGCCACCCGTCCCATGCTGCTCACGATGTTCGGCAGGGCCTTCGACGATCACAAGGTCGTCGTGGCCACGGTCAATGCCTGCGCAGCCCTGCAGCATGTCGGAAAGATCGTCGTCTTCGTGACCATCGGCGCGAGCTTCATCGAAAACTGGCAGATCATCGGCGCTCTCATCGTCGTCACCATGCTGGGCAGCCTGTGCGGCAGGCATCTTCTGATAGCAACGGGACAAGGCACGCTCAAGCTCATCACGAAGCTTCTCATCACCGCCCTGGCACTCAACCTGATTCTGGACGCCATGGGCTGGACGCTCTGGGGCGGATGAGACCGTCGCAAGGGGGCGTGCCTAACGCTCCGCCGGCGCCTCGATCACCCCGCGTTCGGTCAGCTTCAGCCTGGAGAGACGATGGTCCGCATGGGTCATGCGGTGGTCGAGCATGCGGCCGGCCAGGCGCAGGAGTTCGGGCGCGAAGGCAGGGTCGGCGGCCAGATTTCTGGTCTCGTCCGGGTCCTCGATCAGGTCGAACAGAAGCGGCGGCAGGCCGCCATTGACATGGATGTATTTGAAGCGCCGCTCGCGCAGAACCGCGAGATTGCACCGGCTCATCGGCAGCCCGAGATGCTGCTGATAGCGGGTCGGCTGCTCGGGATCGCCGAGATCGAGCTCGGCAAACACATAGTCCCGCCATCCGGCCGGCATGCCGCCCTCGAGGAAGGGAAGCAGCGAGCGGCCGTCGAATCCCGCCGGCGCCGTGCGGCCGAGCCAGTCGAGCAGGGTCGGCGCGATGTCGATCGACTCGGTGAAAGCATCGACCACCTGGCCGCGCGTGGCCGGCCGTCTCGGATCGCGGATGATCAGCGGCACGTGGAAGGCGGGCTCGTAGAAGCATTCCTTGCCCCAGAGACGATGATCCCCGAGCATCTCGCCATGGTCCGAGGTGACGACGATCAGCGTGTCGTCGAGCTGGTCCGACGCCCTCAGGCTCTCGATCAGCCGCCCGATCTGGGCGTCGACCTCGCTCACCAGACCGAGATAGACCGCGCGCAGCGCCTGGGTGTCCTCCGGCGCCATGGAGCTCCAGTCGAGATCGAACCCGATCGAGAGCGGCGCGCGCCCGGCCTTGGCGAAGGCGGCATCGATCAGCGGATGCACGACCCGTTCCGCATCGATCGATCCTGCCGCAGGTGCCGGCAGAGCATCGGGCGCGTACAGGCTGTTATAGGGCGCCGGGGCGACGAAGGGCGGATGCGGCCGGATGTAATTGACATGCGCGAACCAGGGCCGCGCGCGGCGCACCGAAAGCGCGGCGATGGCGTGCTCGGTCAGGAACGCCGTGTCGCTGTCCTCGGCACGGTAGAGGGCGGGATCGGTCAGCGCCGGCGGCCGGGACGGGTTGGTGGCGACGGGGCGATAGATGTCCCAATAGTCGGCGGGAAGCCCGTAGCCCTTCGCGGCGAGCGCCGCCAGCCAGGGAAAGCTGTTCTCCCATTGGATCGCCAGGAGCGGCTCGAAGCCCGGCATCACGCCCTCGTAGCTGCGCAGGGCAGGATCCGATGGATCGCGCCCGCGCGGATCGGCGCTGGTGTCGGTGTAGCCGAACAGCAGCGGCGCATAGCCCGCCTTTCTGAGCTCCTTGGGCAGCGTGTCGAGCGTGCCGTCCAGCGGCGCGCCGTTCCTGACCGAGCGGTGGTTCATCGCATAGAGCCCGGTCAAGAGGCTGGCGCGCGACGGGCCGCAGGGAACGGTGACCGTGTAGTGCCGGCGAAAGGTCACCCCCTCCGCCATCAGGGCCCGCAGATTGGGCAGATCGACCGCGTCCGCGAGCGCGCCTGTCAGGCAATCCGCGCGCAGCTGATCGATGACGATGAAAAGGACCTTGCCGTCCGCTTCGCTCATGCCTCTCGCCCGCCCCTGCATCCAGCCCGCAGATGTCGCCAGCGACATTAGCGCAATTTTCGGACGATCGAAGACGCAGCGATCAGCCTCGGGCCGGATTCTCGTCGCGTTCGGCCGGCCTCACCCCTTCCAGTCCTCGCTTTCCTCGTCCTCGCAGCCGGGGCCCTTCCACCCGCAGCGATCGCGTTCCTTGGCCTCCGGCGATTTCTTCTTGTCGTCGCGGTCATAGTAATCGTCATGGTAGTGACGATCGTAGCGGTCATAGCGATCATAGGAGCGATAGCCGGTATAGCCGCTGCCATAGACGCCGCTGTCATAGCCCTGGTTGTAATAGCGATCGCCGCCATGGGAGCGGCCGTGCCAGGTCAGCAGATAGCGCAGCGAGACGCCGAACAGATGCGATGTCAGCGCTTCGCTCTGCAGGCCGAGATCGGTGTCGATCCACTGATAGCGATAGAAGGGCGAGAGCACGAACTGGTCGGTGAGATTGACGTTGAGCCCGGCCTCGGCATGCCAGGTGAAGGCGGTATCCTCATCGTCGAAGTCGTCGCGCGCCGACAGGTTGGCGACGCCGAAGCCGCCGCCGACATAGGGGCCGACATTGGGTGCGATCGGCAGATCGACATAGCCGTTCAAGGTGAAGCGCCCGATGTCGACATCCGAATTGACACCGGTATCGCTCAGGCCTTCGAGGCCCTGATAGCCGAACTCGCCCTCCAGGCGAAAGATGTCGAACTGGTAGCCGACCTGGCCGCTGATGCCGAATCCGGTGTCGTATTCGATATCGACGCCGTCGGCTTCGGAGTCCTCGGTCGAGATGCCCGCGGCCTTCAGGCCGAAATAAGGACCTTCGGCGGCATGGGCGACGGCCGGCAGGGCGAGCGCCGTCGCGGTCAGGGTCAGCAGGGCCGCACGCAGCAGGGCAGGGTTTCGGTCGCGCATGACATTCCTCCACAAGCGACAGATTTGCCTCTCTTTTAGAGGATCGAAGCTGAACCTAGCCTGTCTGGCGGCGCGGCCGCGGCGCTACCCTCCAGCCGGTGCCAGGCGAGGAAGCGGGCGTTCGTTGATCGGCAGGTGGATGACGGCGGCCGCGAGGCCAAGCGCCACGCCTGCCCACCAGACCGGATCGTAGCTGCCGATGCGATCATACAGGAAACCGCCGAGCCAGACGCCGAGAAAGCTGCCGAGCTGATGGCTGAAGAACACGATGCCGAACAGGGTCGCCATGTAGCGCAGGCCGAACACCTGGGCGACGATGCCGGTGGTGAGCGGCACGGTGGACAGCCAGAGGATGCCCATGGTGCCGGCGAACAGATAGATGGTGAGCGCGGTCTTGGGAGCCGCCAGGAGTGCCAGAATGGCGAGGGCGCGCAGGAAATAGATGGCACTCAGCCCCGCCTTCTTGCTCCAGCGCTGGCCGAACATGCCGGACAGGAATGAGCCAGCGATATTGCAGAGCCCGATCAGCGCGATGGCATAGGCGCCGACCGCCGGGTCCAGGCCGAGATCGCTGATATAGGCGGGGAAATGCACGGTGATGAAAGCGACGTGAAAGCCGCAGACGAAAAAGCCGATGGTCAGGAGCACAAAGCCGCGGTGCCCCATGGCTTCACGCAAGGCATCGCCGATGCCCTGATCGCTTGCCGGTTCGCCGCGCGCGGCCGTGCCGCTCGGCAGCACGAAGGCGAGCGGGATGATCAGGCCCGCGGTCAGTGCCAGGATGAACAGCGCATCGTGCCAGCCGAAGCTCTGGATCCAGGCCTGGGCGAGCGGCGAGAACAGCACCTGGCCGAAGGAGCCCGCGGCCGTGCCGAGGCCGAGTGCCAGCGAGCGCCGCTCAGGCCCGACCACCCGCGCCATCGCCGCCATGGCAAGCGAAAAGGCGGTGAACGCGACGCCGAGGCCGGTCACGATGCCCCCGAACAGATGCAGCATCAAACCGCTCGAGGCCTCGGCCATGCCGAACACGCCGATCCCGTAGACGATAGCACCGCCGGCGATCACGCGCGCCGGGCCGAAACGGTCGGCAAGGGCGCCGGCCACCGGCACGCCCGCCCCCCAAAGCAGGTTCTGGATCGCCAGAGCGAGCGCGAAGGTCTCGCGGCTCCAGCCATTGGCCACGGTCATGGGCTCGAGGAACAGGCCGAACACCGAGCGCAGGCCGAAGCCGACGGTCGAGATCAGGCAGCCGGCGACGATGATCAAAAGCGGCGTGCGCCAGCCATTGGCCACCGGTCCGATCGACGATTGGGTCATGATGAGCGCATCCAAGGCCGGTGAACGATGCAGGCAGGCGGCCGACCAATACGCTGGTGCCGAGCCTCGGATTTGTCAATTGCGGCATCGCTGGCCAGAGCCGCGCCATGCTCCCAGCTGCGGCGGCCGGGACGGTATTCGTGGCGGTCAGAAGAGCGGCGCCGACGACCATGGCGATGGCCGGGCGGTGACGTGAATTCATTTGGAGCATTTCCCAGCTCCTATCTTGGCTTATCAACGGCTTGCACGATCAGGAGGCTTGCGCCAAGCTTGATCGCAAGGGGGGCGGACACAACGGGCACGCCAAGACTGGGGAGACGTGTGATGGCGATCGGGATGGGCAGGCGCGCCGCTCTCAAAGGGTCGATCGCGCTGGCGGGTGCGGGCGCCGCGCACCCGTTGCTGGCCGGCGTTGCCGCGCACGCCGCCGAACCGCCGGGCCCGCTTCGGCTGACCGCCACCGAAGCGCTGGAAGCCCTGCGTGACAGACGCTTTTCCGCGACCGCCTATGCCGAGGCCGTGCTGGCACGGAGCGAGGCGCTCGGCCGGCTGAACGTGTTCGTCAATCAGGACGGCGAGGCCCTGCTCCGAGCGGCGAAGGCGGCGGACGACAAGCTCGCGGACAGCGGCGACAAGGCGCCGCTGCTCGGCCTGCCGCTCGCGATCAAGGACAATATCGACACGGCGGATCTGCCCACCACCGGCGGCACGCCCGGGCTTCGGGACTGGCGGCCGGCCGCCAATGCGCCGGTGATGCAGGCGCTGCTCGACGCCGGCGCCCTGCTCGCCGGCAAGACCGGCATGCATGAGCTTGCCTTCGGCATTACCAGCAACAATGCCAGCTTCGGCGCGGTCAGGAACCCCTATGACGAGACGCTGATCCCCGGCGGCTCGAGCGGCGGGACCGCGGCGGCGGTCGCCGCCAGGATCGTGCCCGCCGGCCTCGGCTCGGACACCGGCGGCTCCTGCCGCATCCCGGCTGCCCTTTGCGGCTGCGTCGGCTTTCGCCCGACCCTCGGGCGCTACAGCCAGGCAGGCGTCATCCCGATCTCGCACACCCGCGACACCATCGGCCCGCTCGCGCGGTCGGTGGACGACATCAGACTTCTCGACGGCATCTGTTCGGGCGAGGCGCTCGCAGCGCTCGAGAAGCCGATCGAGGAGCTGCGCATCGGCGTGCCGGCCGCCTATTTCTACGACGATCTCGACTATGAGCTGGAAATCGTGGTGGCCAAGGCGCTGGAGCGCTTCCGGGCCGCGGGGGCGCAGCTGATCGACGTGGACATCGAGGACATTCAGGCGCTGAACGAGTCGGTCAGCTTCCCGATCGCGCTGTTCGAGGTGCTGCGTGAGCTCGGCGCCTATCTCTACAGCCACGGCCAGTCCATGTCCGCACCGGAGCTGGTCGCCGAGGTCGCCGGCCCCGACGTCAAGGGGCTGCTGCACTCCCTGATGGGCGACAATGCCGTGCCGGCCGGCCTCTATCGCGAGGTCATCACCAAGGGGCGGCCCGCCCTGCAACGCGCCTATGCCGGCTATTTCGAGGACAATGAGCTGGACGCGCTGGTGGTGCCGACCACGCCGCTGCCCGCGCGGCCGATCGGCGAGGACGAGAGCGTCGAGCTCAATGGCGAGCAGGTCTCGACCTTCATGACCTATATCCGCAATACTGATCCGCCGAGCAATGCAGGCCTGCCCTGCCTTTCGGTGCCGGCCGGTCTGACCGCCTCCGGCCTGCCGGTGGGTGTCGAGTTCGTGGGGCGGATCGGCGGGGATGCCATGGTTCTGCATGCGGGTGCCCTGTTCGAGGGCGTCACCAATCCCCTGCCTGTGCCGGACATCTGAGCCCGGCGACCTGAAAAGGAGGAGCCATGAGCAGCGAGGCCGCCATCATCGAGGTCGAAGCCGAGACGGCGCGCATCCTGGAGGAGATGAAGGATGCCAAGACGGTCGATCGTTCGACGCTGTCCGCGGCCGAGGCGCGCGCGCAGATGGCGGAGACCAGCAAGGTCTGGAACGATCCGATGCCGCATCTGGCGGAAGCCCGGGATGTCGCGATCGACGGGCCTGACGGGCCGATCACCCTTCGCCTGCTGCGGCCGGACGACGTCGAGACCGACGGCGCCATCCTGTTCTTCCACGGCGGCGGCTTCGTGCTCGGCTCGATCGAGACCCATCACCGCATGATGCGCCTGCTCGCCATCGAAAGCCGCTCGGTGCTGATCGGCGTCGACTATCGTCTGGCGCCCGAGCATCCCTTCCCGTCGGGGCTGGAGGACTGCGTGCACGCGGCGCGCTGGCTGCAGGCGGAAGCGACGAGCCTGGGCATCGATCCCGAGCGCATCGTGCTCGCCGGCGATTCGGCCGGCGCCAATCTGGCGCTCGCCACCCTGCTCAAGCTGCGCGACGGCGGTCACCCGCTGCCGTCGGGCGCCGCGCTCTTCTATGGCTGCTACTGGGCGCGGCTCGGCACGGATTCGCACCAAAAATATGGCGGCGGCGCCTATCGCTTGAGCACCGACGAGATGGGCTGGTTCTGGCAGCATTATTTCGGGACAGCGGGCCGCGGCGACGTCTATGCCGAGCCGATGGATGCGCATTTCGCCGGCCTGCCGCCCTTGTTCCTGAACTATGGCGAGGTCGATCCGCTTGCCGACGACACGCGCGAGCTGGCGCTTAGGCTGGATCGCGCGGGCGTGGTCCACGAATGCGTCGCCTATCCGGGACTGGTGCACGGCTTCCTGCAGATGACCTCGCGCGTGAAGCCGGCGGCCGAGGCGATGACCAGAGCCGGGCGCGCCATCCAGGACATGCTCCGCTGAACGCGCCGCTTCCCGCCCAGGGCGTCGCTGCGCCCCAGACAGGCGGCCGCTCCTCGATCGAGAGCGGGATGCTGATGATGGCCGCAGGTGTCGTCGCCATCCCCGGGATCGACGCGATCGCGAAACATCTCTCCGCGTCCCTGGCGCCCGGTCAGATCGCCGCCAGCCGCTTCCTGTTCCAGCTCCTGTTCCTCCTGCCCGTCGTCATGCTTGCCGGACGGCCGCTGCTGTCCCGTCATGTCGGGCTGAACGCGCTGCGCGGTACGCTGATCGGCGGGGCGACGCTGCTGTTCTTCTGGGCGCTGCACTACCTGCCGCTTGCCGACAGCATCGCGATCTTCTTCGTCGAGCCGCTGATCCTGACCCTGATCGCCGCCCTGTTTCTGCGCGAACAGGTCGGCTGGCGCAGGCTGAGCGCGATCGTGGCCGGGTTCGCGGGCGCGCTCCTGGTGATCCAGCCGAGCTTTCAGAACGTCGGCCCGCCCGCCTTCCTGCCGCTCGGGGCAGCGCTTTGCTTCGCCACCTACCTCGCCCTGACCCGGCGCGTCGCGGTGGTCGAGGACGTTTTGACCATGCAGCTCTGGGCCGGCATCTTTGGGCTCCTGGCGCTCGGCGCTGCACTGATCGCCGGCGAGGCCGCCTCGGTTCCGGTGCTCGATCCGAGCTGGCCGGCGGCAGACGAGTGGCTGCTGCTCGCGGCCCTGGGCGCGATCGCCACCTCGGGCCATCTCCTGATCGTCGGCGCCTTTCGCCGCGCCTCGCCCAGCATCCTCGCGCCTTTTCAATATCTCGAGATCCTGGGGGCGACGCTGCTCGGCGTCCTGATCTTCGACGATTTTCCAAGCGTCGCGACCTGGGCGGGCATCGTCATCATCGTCGCCTCCGGGCTCTATGTCTTCCATCGCGAGCGCAGGCTGGCGCGCGTCACAGCCCCTCGCCTCACCAAGCCATAGCCATCGCAAGGGATCAGTTCATGACGACCAAAGCCGTGCCCACGCTGCAGATCGACAATGATCGCGTGCGCGTCACCGAATGGCGCTTCGCCAAGGGGGCGGCCACCGGCTATCACCGCCATGAGTATGACTATGTGGTGGTGCCGGGAACCACCGGCAGGCTCAAGATCGTCGGGCCTGATGGCAGCGAGAGCTTCGCCGAGCTGACCGCGGGCCAGTCCTACGCCCGCCCGGCCGGCGTCGAGCACGACGTCGTCAATGCCCATGACGGCGAGTTCGTGTTCGTCGAGATCGAGCTCAAATAGTCAGCTGGCCAATCCCGAGGGATGGAAGAGTGTAGCCCGTCGGCATCAAAATACAACCATAAGTTTAACTTGACGAAAGATATTCGCTCATAGGAAAATAAGCTGTTTCCTAGCTGATAGTCCTGTGAGGTGCCATGCTCACATCACGGTGGTCCGGGCCTTCCCCTGGAAAAGATCGACGAAGCGGCCTCGAGGAGCGGCCGGGAGTTTTCCTTTGCCGAGGGGGCAACGCCGCGTCCGGGCAGACCCGGGACAGGATGGGCGAGCAGCTGGAGATCGCCTGCCGCCACGGCGCCGTGGTCGAGCGCGTGGCGGCGCGTTACGGCGTGCTGCCCGCGGTCATCGCCGGCTTCTGCTCGAGGCGCTCCGGCTGGGGCCTCGCGCTGTCGCCATCGGGGGTGGAGGGCACGCGGGATTTCGTGGCGCGCCCAACCACCACCGATCAGCGCCCCTCCCTCCTGCCGCCCGACGGCCTCGGCTTCGCGCGTGGGCTGATGGGGCTCGATTTCGACCGGCATGCGCTCGCGCGGGAGGCGGATTGGCGCGATCCGCAGCACAACATCGACGCGGCCTTCGCCGTGATCGCGCAAACCCGCACGACCCTGCGCCGCCGCACCACGCTTCAGGGAATCGGGCTGCTGCGCGCCGCTCTGGCCGCCTTCGAAAGCGGCCTGGAGCCGGTCGAGCGCGCCCTTCGCCTCGGCCTCGACGTCGACAGCGTGAGCGCCGGCTGGATGCTTGGCGAACCCGGCTGCGGTCAGGATGTGCTGGCGCGCGCCGGGTTCTTTCGCGCCAAAGGCTGGGACTGAGAGGCTCTGCCATCAACCCCTTAGGGACCGAGTCAGCGTTTCGCCCTCCCAGCGCTTGGCAGACGGGCCGCCCTTCCCTAGACTCCGCCCGAGATCAAAAGGGAGGTGGGGATGTCTTCCGATGCCGCGTTTCAACCCGTCCGCCGCCGCGGCGGCCGTCTCGGGATTGCCGCCGGTCTGATCGCGATCGGCCTTTCGGCTTGCAGCAGCCTCGATCGGCGCGACGCCGAGATGCCCGACGTGTCGCTCGCGGGGCTGAGCTTTGCGGAGGCGGGACTGTTCGAGCAGGGCTTCACGGTGCAGCTGCGCATGAAGAACCCGAACGATTTCGACATTCCGGTCGATGCCCTCGATTTCGTCCTCGACGTCAACGGCGCCCGCTTTGCGGAGGGACTGAGCAGCAAGGACTTCATCCTGCCGGCGTCCGCCGAGGTGATCGTGCCGATCGACGTGGCGATCTCGACCAACGACCTGATCGACCGGGTGACGGCGATCGGCACCGGACGGCGCCTCGACTACGAGCTCAACGGCTCGGCGGAGATCGCGTCCTGGTTCACCAAGGCCGTCCCCTTCCATCGCTCGGGCAAGCTCGCGCTGCCCGACATCCCCGGGCTGTTCCAAGAAGACCTGCCGGTCCAGGCAGACCCGCCGGCGAGCTGAGCGAACGGCGGAAGACGCTCAGATGCTGGTGACCGGATCCAGATCCGGGGCCTCATCGGGCAGCTTCGCTATCAGCTCGCCGAGCATTCCCCAGAAAAAATCCTGACCGGGATAGCCGTTGATCCGCCCGACCTCGCGGCCCTCGTCGTCCACCAGGACGAAGGTCGGCGTGAAGCGCACGCCGTCGATGCCGGCCAGATCGCCGGGACGCGGGGCGTGGATGTCGACGCGCCGAAGGGGCGCTCGCCTGCCTTCGGCGGTCTTCGGGTAGATCGGGCCGATGTCCTCGTTCCAGGCCCTGCACCAGGTGCAGTCGTCGGCCTCGAACATCACGAGTTCGGCCGCCCTGACATAGGACGCCGTCAGGCTGATCAGAACCGCCGCCAAGAGGGCGGGCAAAAGCCGCCTGGTCAGGCTTTCCAACATGCACGTCTCTCCCGAAACCGGCCTGCCGCCGTCCGCTTCGCCACTAAAGATAGGTATCGAGCGGGCCGATGACGACTCCGAGCGTCGATCAGCGCCGGATCACGCTCACGACGGGCTGCGCCCGGCGAGCACGCGCAGCGCGGAGCGGACATTGCCCTCCTCGAGATAGCGAAGCCCGAACGCGGCACCGAGGAAGATGCCGACCAGCGCGACCGGCGTGGCGAGGGCGAGGACCGACATGGCGCTCAGCCCCTGGCCGATGGTGCAGCCGAGCGCCAGCACGCCGCCGATGCCCATCAGCGCGGCGCCACCCAGATGGCGCGCCATCTCGCGCTCGCCGTCGAACCCTTCGATGCGCCACTGCCCCTTGGCGCGCGCGGCGACGAAGGCGCCCGCCAGCACGCCGACGACCGTGGCCATGCCGAAGGTCGGCGCCATGCCGCTCATCAGCATCATGTAGAGGAAGGTCTCGCCGATCGGCCGGACGAAGGTGAGGGACCGGAGCGGCTCGGGATCGAAGGGGTCCTGGCCGATCAGGCCGGTGGTGAGCCAGCCGAGCGGAATGAGCGTGCCGATGGCGAGCGCCGCGGCGAGCTCCTGCGGACGGGCGCGAAGCTGCCGGTCCTTCAGGCTGTAGAGAAGGAGCGCTGCGCCGATCAGGGCGGCCAGGATCAGGCGCAGATCGATCGCCGGCAGGCCGCTCAGATAGCTGAGCGCGTCGACCAGCCCGGGCTCGGCGAGGCCGGGCAAAGCGAGATCGGTCGCCTCGGCGGCGTAGACCCGGAGATAGGCGATCGGGCCGGAGAGGGTCAGATAGGCGAAAAAGCCGAGGCAGGCCATGTCGATCAAGGAACGGAGGTCACCACCGCCAAGACGGATCAGCGTGCCGAAGCCGCAGGTGCCGACCAGCGCCATGCCGAGGCCGAACAGCCAGCCGCCGAGAAGGGTGACGAGCCCGTTGAAGGGGGCGGAGAGATAGATCGACTGTCCGAGATCGACCACGCCCAGATGATGCAGCGTCTGGCTGCCGATCAGCGCCACCGCGAGCGCAAGCGCCCAGCCGCGCATGCGGCGATGGTTGCCGACCACGACCACGTCGGCGATCGCGCCGAGCGTGCAGAACATCGCCGCGCGCGCCGCGAAACCGGCAACCAGGCCCAGGAAAAAACCGATGATCAGGACCCAGAACCGAGGTTCGATGTCCATGTTGATTCACAATCTTGATCATGCGCGAAACGAATGAGGCTGCCGCCATCATCGGCGGCTCCCGGAACGGGCGCAAGGTTCCTGTTTACGCATTAACGGATTGTTAAGGCTGACCTGATAGACAGGGGGGACAGAGCGACAGGCGCATGCGCATGAGGAACGTGATTGTGAGACGACGCGACTTCGTGGGACGGGGGATGGCTCTGGCCGGAGGCATGGCCCTTTGCATGCCGGTCGCCGACGCCGCGCCGAACGTGCTGGCAGCGGGCGAGCAGGGATCGGCCACGATCCTCGCCGATCGTCTGCTGCAGGCCTATCCGCTGCGCCGCAGCCTCGCCGTGATCGGCATGGCCGCCCGTCAGGAGCCGAGCGCTGCCGCCGCTCCCTGCCCGACCTGCCTGCCCTCGGCGATACAGGATTTTCTCCGCCATCTCGACTGGCCGGAAGCCCAGCTCCGGCAGATGTCACCGGCCGCGATCCTCGAGCGCATCAAGGCGGGCACGGCGCGCGATTTCGCCCTCGGCCGCATCCTGCCGGTCCGGGGCTGGCTGCTCGGCGAGACCGAGGTCAGGCTCTGCGCGGTCGCGGCGCTGCGCCAGGTTTGAGCCTTCGGCCGGGTCCTCGTCCTTGATTGCGGAAGACGGGTCTTCCGGGGCGGTGCCACCGAGCCCGAAGCCGCTCACGCGCTTCACCACCTGCCGCCTGGGTCCGATCACCCGCCGGCGCAGCTGCATCTTGAACCGCCGCCACCAGGCATCGAAGCGCTGCTGCATCGGCTCCGGCGTGCGCCACCAGACCAGGTCGATCGCCCAGTCGACCAGTCTGCTGATCACCGGCCCGAGGCCCAGGCGCTCGAAGGTGAACAGGGCCGCGCGCGCCAGCTGTTGCCGGAGGAACAGGACGGTCGCCGCCGGCAGGCCGCCGATCCAGGGCACGATGAACGCGACACCGAACAGGGTGGCGAGGAGAAAGCCGCTGGCGACGAACAGGGCTATGGTGGCCATGATCGCCGGTGCCAACACCACCGCTTTACCCCATGGCGGCAGCCTGCGGTAGCGCACCCAGCCGCGCAGCAGGCGCATGCGGATCCAGCGGCGTGCTCGCACGAGATTTTCGTGCAGCCAGTAGCGCTGGCGCCTGGTCAGCAGCAGCGGCAGGAGCCAGGCCGTGACGGTCTTGTTGACCAGGCGAAACAGGGCCTTGGTGGTCAGAAGGAACGACTGCACCAGCGCCTGCAGCACGTTCTTCTTGGTGAACAGGGCCTGGAGCTGGAGCGCCAGGAGCCAGAATTTCTTCCAGAGCAGAAGGATGAGCGGCGTGAAGATGCTGTCCGCAAAAAAATAGGCCATGAGCGCCACGACGATCATCAGCAGCAGCGACGTCATCGCCCCGCCCTCGCCGCGACTCCCCTATCCGCTTCAAAAAATTTGCAAATCGTCGTCATATCCCCTCCATTCTACGGGACTTGACGTGAACATGCATTGAACGAACCTTGGAATGACGTGGGAGGTCGACGATGGACAAGAAGACGTCATTCAATCTCTGGTACCTGATCGCCGCGGTCCTGGGCTGGCTCGTGCTGCAGGGCGTGTTCGAGCAGGCGCGGATCACCGAGCCGCTCGCCTATAGCGAGTTCCAGCACTATCTGAAGGACGGTCGGGTCAACGATCTCGTGGTCACCGAGAGCAAGATCTTCGGCAAGATCAAGGATGCCAAGGAAGGCGAGCCTACCCAGTTCGTCACCACCCGGCTGGATCCGCGCTTCGCCGACCAGCTGCAGCAATATGGCGTCGACTATCGCGCCGGCACCGACCAGAACTGGTTCTCGACGCTGCTCTCCTGGATTTTGCCGGCCCTGATCTTCGTCGGCATCTGGATGTTCCTGATGCGCCGCATGTCCATGGGCGGACTCGGCGGCGGACTGATGTCGGTCGGCAAGAGCAAGGCCAAGGTCTATGTCGAGAAGGACACCAAGACCACGATGGACGACGTCGCCGGCGTCGACGAGGCCAAGGTCGAGATCCAGGAGGTGATCGATTTTCTGAAGGACCCCCAGGATTACTCCAAGCTCGGCGCGCGTCTGCCGCGCGGCATCCTCCTGGTCGGACCGCCCGGCACCGGCAAGACGCTTTTGGCACGCGCCGTGGCGGGCGAGGCGGGGGTGACCTTCCTCTCGATCAGCGGCTCGGAATTCGTCGAGATGTTCGTCGGCGTCGGGGCGGCGCGCGTGCGCGATCTGTTCGATCAGGCCAAGAAGATGGCGCCCTGCATCATCTTCATCGACGAGCTCGACGCCATGGGCCGGGCGCGGGGCGCTGGCCCGATGGCCGGTGGCCACGACGAGAAGGAGCAGACCCTGAACCAGCTTCTGGTAGAGCTGGACGGCTTCGATCCGAGCCAGGGCATCATCCTGCTGGCCGCGACCAACCGGCCGGAAATTCTCGATCCCGCCCTGCTCCGCCCCGGCCGCTTCGATCGCCAGATCCTGGTGGATCGCCCGGACAAGCATGGCCGCCTCAAGATCCTCCAGGTGCATGTCAAGAAGATCAAGCTGGGCGAGGGCGTCGATCTCGAGGATGTCGCGGCGCTGACCCCCGGCTTCACCGGCGCCGACCTCGCCAATCTCGTGAACGAAGCCGCCCTGCTCGCCACCAGGCGGAAGGGCGACAAGGTCACGATGGACGACTTCAACCGCGCCTTCGAGCGCATCGTCGCCGGTCTCGAAAAGCGCAATCGCCTGCTCAATCCGAAGGAGCGCAAGGTGGTGGCCTATCACGAGCTCGGCCACGCGCTGGTGGCGCTCTCGCTGCCGGGCGTCGATCCCGTGCACAAGGTGTCGATCATCCCGCGCGGCATCGGTGCGCTCGGCTACACGCTGCAGCGGCCGATCGAGGATCGCTTCCTGATGACCGTCGCCGAACTCGAGAACAAGATGGCGGTCCTGCTTGGCGGCCGCGCCGCGGAGGAGCTTGTCTTCGGAGAAATCTCGACCGGCGCTTCCGACGATCTGCAGAAGGTCACCGAGATCGCGCGCTCCATGGTCACGCGCTACGGCATGGACGAGAAGCTCGGCCAGGCCGCCTACGAGACCGAGCGCGGCAATTTTCTCGGCCAGCCCGCCGAAGGCGGCGGGCGCCGCTTCAGCCAGGACACCGCGCGCGAAATCGACATCGCGGTGCGCGAGCGCATCGAGGAGGTCTACGCTCGCACGCTCGACATCCTGCGCTCGCGGCGGGACGAGATGGAAGTGCTGGCGAAGAAGCTGCTGGAGCAGGAGACGCTGAACGAGGACGAGCTGCCGAAGCCGGTGGCTGCGCCGCAGGCGCAGGTCGCCTGACGCGCGCTAAGAAGGAGCTGACCGACCATGGATCTCAATGCCGATTTCGCCAAGCGCGTCGTCATGCATGGCGACGACCTGCCCTGGCAGGACTCGCCGATGCGGGGCGTGAGCCGGCGCATGCTCGATCGGATCGGCGACGAGGTCGCGCGCGCGACCACCATCGTGCGCTATGCCCCCGGCAGCCATTTCTCCAGCCACGTGCACACCGGCGGCGAGGAGTTTCTGGTGCTGGACGGCGTGTTCCAGGACGAGCATGGCGACTTCCCCGAGGGCGCCTATATCCGCAATCCGCCGGAATCGAAACACACGCCCGGTTCCGAGCCCGGCTGCGTCATCCTGGTCAAGCTCTGGCAGTTCGATCTGGCCGATCGCACCCATGTGCGGGTCGCCACCGACAAGATCGGCCGGGTCGCCGAGCGGGAGCGGCCGGGCGTCGAGGTCACGCCGCTGTTCAAGGACGCGCGCGAGGACGTGCGCCTGGAGCATTGGGCGCCCGGCGCCGAGGTGATCGTCCCTGCGGACGGCGGCGCCGAGCTGTTCGTGCTCGAGGGCGGTTTTGCCGAGGGCGGCGACGAGCTTCGGCGCCATTCCTGGCTGCGCGTGCCGATCGGCGGGACGATCATGGCCAAGGCCGGGCCGGCAGGCGCCAGGGTCTGGATCAAGACCGGCCATCTGCGCTTCGCCGCGGCGCCGTCCTGACGGAGATTTCCCCCCGCAAATGAAAAGGGCGCCGCAGCAGCGGCGCCCTTTCCTACCCGTGGGAGATTTTTTCGGAAACTCAGTAAGCGTTGGGATCACTAAAGCCGACAAACAGCGTTCGGAAAATGATGCGGAGATCGAACAGCAGCGACCAGTTGTCGATGTAGTACAGGTCGTAGCGCACACGCTGCTGCATCTTCTCCAGCGTTTCGGTCTCGCCGCGCAGGCCGTTGACCTGCGCCCAGCCGGTGATGCCCGGCTTCACCCGGTGGCGCGCGAGATATTCGTCGATGACGCCGGCATATTGCTCGTTGTGGGCGACGGCGTGAGGACGCGGGCCGACGATCGACATGTTGCCGGTGAGGACGTTCACGAACTGCGGCAGCTCGTCGAGCGACGTGCGCCGGAGGAAGCGGCCGATACGCGTGACCCGCGGATCGCCCTTGGTCGCCTGCGGCACGTTGTGGTCGGGGCTGCAGCGATCCGTGTACATGCTCCTGAACTTCAACACCTCGATGACTTCGTTGTTGAAGCCATAGCGCTTTTGCCGGAACAGAACCGGACCGCGGCTGTCCAGCTTGATCAGCGTGGCGATGATCAGGAAAAGCGGACTGATCAGGAACAGGATCAGTCCGGCAAGCAGCCGGTCTTCCATGCCCTTCAGAATCAGGCCCCATCCGGTCAGCGGCTTCTCGAACACGTTCAGCATCGGCAGGCCGCCGACATGGGACACGGTGCGGTCCGTCAGATGGAAGCTGATCATGTCGGGGCAGAGCCGCACGTCGATCGGCAGCGAGCGCAGGGTCTTCATCAGGTCGAGAATGCGCTGCTCGGCGCTGCAGGGAAGGGCGATGATCACCTGATCGACGGCGCTGCGCCGCGCCGCCTCGACCAGATCGTCGATGCCGCCCAGGACGGGGTAGCCGGCGACCGAGGTCACGCTGTCGGCGTGCCGTTTGAGGTCGGTGAACACGCCGACGATGCGCTCGGCCTCGCTGCGGTTCCCTGTCATGTGCTCGATCAGGCGCTTGCCATGCGGCCCGGTGCCGACGATCGCGACATTGCGCGCAAGCTTGCCGCCATGCTGCCAGCGGCGTATCTGATGGCGAAGCAGCATGCGCGCCGCGAACAGGCCGACGAAACCATAGGCGAACCACAAGGTCACCCAGAGACGCGAGGCGGCGATCAGCTGCACCTTGGCGAGAAAGCCCAGGGTCAGCAGCCCGACCATGACCAGCGCCCAGGATCCGAGCAGACGCGGCGCCTGGGTATAGAGGTTGGTCAGCCTGTTGAAATCGTAGAGCCCGGCAAGCTGGAAGATGTTGAAGGTGAGGAGCACCGCGACCACGCAGCCATAGACCTGGAAGGTGCCGAGGTCGTCGAAATCGCGGAACCGGGTGATATAGGCGACCAGCGAGGCGGTGATGACCATCAGCGCGTCGGACAGCCTGAGCAGACCGACCACCACGCCGGGCAACAGCCAATCGCGCCGATAGTGACCCATACTTTCGAAAACGGATCGCCTGTTCATCGAGACGCCACCCGCTTTCGTTCACCAGAAGACGTAACCAGCCTTGAACCAGCAGTCACAAAAATCAGCGACACACAATCACCCCTTGACCTGACTCGATTGCTACAAGCGATCGTTCACGACGATCTTTGTGCTCATCCTTCCAGGGCGCTCTTTTCAACCATGTGGCGTTGTTGTTTCCACGATGATTGCTGTATTTTTGTGTGCTTTCTTCATGCAACGGTTTAAGTCGGATCGCAAGAGGCGGAGGGGGACGAAACCGCGTTTTTCCCATCGAAATTTCGGAGATTGGGGCAGTCGCCGGCGCGGCTGTGGCGATGTGGCAACAGGTGTGTCGCGGCCGGGTCAGCCGCCGTCATGCAAAGTGATGACGGGTCCGCCCGCCGCGTCGGCATCCGCCGCCTCATGGGTGACCAGGAGCGTCGGCAGGCCGGCGTCGCAGGCGTGATCGAAGACGAAACGCCGGACCTTCGCTCTGAGATCGTGGTCCAGCTTGCCGAAAGGCTCGTCGAGCAGCAGGCAGTGCGGTGCCGAGAGCAGCGTGCGCATCAGGGCGACGCGGGCGCGCTGACCGCCGGAAAGGCTCGCGGGATCGCGATCGGCAAACCCTTCGAGCCCGGCCTCGGCGAGAGCGGTCTCGGCTCGCCGTCTGCGCTCGGCCCTGGGCCTGACATCCGCGGGAAGGGCGAACAGCAGATTTTCGCCGACCGAGAGATGCGGGAACAGGAGATCGTCCTGGAACAGGATGCCGACGCGGCGGCGTTCCGGCGGCAGCCGGCCGATGTCCCGACCATTCAGGCGGACGATGCCGCCGCGCTCGAAGGCGGGCTCGAGCGTACCGCAGATCAGCGACAGCAGGCTGGATTTCCCGGACCCGCTCGGCCCCATGATGGTGGCGACCTCGCCCGGCGCGACCGTGAGATCGAGCTCGCGAAACAGCGTCTTACCGTCGATCGCGATCGAGACCTGCTCCAGTTCCAGCCCGCTCATCCCGGAGCCCCGATGGCCATGCCGCGGCGGTGGCGAAAGCGCCAGGCGGGGATGGCGGCGGCGAGCGCGAAGCCGAGGAGGGGCAAGGCAGCGAGCAGGATGGCGAAGACCCCGACCACGCGCCGATTGCCGCCGGCCGCCAGGCTCAGCGCTTCCGTGGTCAGGGTCGTCAGCCGCCCGGCGCCGACGAACTGGGTCGGCAGGAATTGTGCGACGCTGACCGCGAAGCCGACCGCCGCGGCGATCAGCACCGGACGCAGCAGCATGGCGAGCTTGACCCGGAGCAGCACGCCGAGCGGCCGCTTGCCGAGCAGCAGCGCAATGCGCGCATAGCGAGGATCGAGCGCGCGGTAGGGATCGGCGAGTGCGAGGAACACGTAGGGCAGGACGAACAGCAGGTGGCTCCAGACCAGCCCGATCCAGCCGCCGTCGAGCCCTGCCCAGACCAGGACCACCTGCACGCCGAACAGAAAGCCGATCTGCGGGATGAGCAGCGGAACGTAGATCAGGGTGAGTGCGCCGAGCCCGGGCATTCGCCCCTGCCGGCTTTCATTTTCGAGGCAGCCGATCACCAGCAGGAGCGCGAGCGCCGTCGCCGCGACGCCGACGGCCAGCGTGGTCCAGGCGGGATCGGCGAGATGACCGGCCTGGGCCATCCAGGTCTTGACGGAAAAACGGTCGGGCAGGGCCGACGGAAACCGCCAGCGCCCGGCGATCGACCAGATGGCGAGGCCGGCGAGACTGCCGCCGGCCAGAGAAACCACGACGGCCAGCCCGCTCCAGCCGAACAGCCTGGCGATCCGCCCATCTCCGCCGCGCCTGCCGTCGATCAGCCAGCCGCGCGACAGCCGGCCGATCACCCCCTCGGCAGCACGCCAGCAGGCGATCGCGGCGAGCACGATCAAGAGCTGCAGCATGGCGCCTGCGGCTGCCTGAAGGCGCATGGTCAGCTCAGGATCGTTGAACCAGCGCAGCACCAGCGGGGCCAGGGTCGGCGGCGTGGTCGGCCCCAGCACCATGGCCATGTCCACCACCGAGAGGGAAAAGGCGAGCACCGCGTAGATCGGCAGGCGGATCTGCGGGTAGACCTGCGGCAGCGCCACCTTCAGCCAGGCCTGCACCGGCCCGTGGCCAAGCGACCGCGCCATGCGGATCTGATCGTCGGCACGGATCTGGCCGAGGGCGGCGAAGGTCATCAGAAGCAGGAACGGCATCTCCTTGACCACCAGCCCCAGAATCAGCGCGATGCCGAACGGCCCCTGCACCAGGGCGACGTCCGGCGGCGTCTGCCAGCCCGACAGCCAGGGCGAGATCAGCCGCACGATCCAGCCGGACGGCGACAGCAGAAAGGCGAGGCCGACCGCCATGGCGAGGTGCGGCACGGCGAGCAGCGGCGTCATCGCCCGCTTGGCGCGATTGAAGGCGCGCGTGCCGTGGCCGCTTGCGAACAGCAGCACGGTCAGGACGAAGGCGATGGCGGTCGAGCTGATGCCGGTGAGCAGCGAGAGGCCGATGGCCTTGCCGAGACCGGGGGCGGCCAGGAGTGCTCGCCACGGCTCCAGCGAGAGATGCGTGCCGCCGAGCGCCGGCAGATAGCCGAACGCCGGCAGCAGCGTGCCGATCAGGCCCGCAGCGATCGGCCCGAGGAACAGCAGCAAGGTGAGGCCCGGCAGGAAACGAAGCCAGCCATGGCGCATGCGCGCAGACCTCACAGGCGAGGCACGCCTCTGCTCGCGATCAGCTGCTGAAGCGGCGCAGCCACTCCTCCTCGATCCGGGTCATCCAGGAGGGATGGGGCTCCGGGAGCACCGGCGTCAGCTCTTCGGGGGACAGGGTGGCGATGCCGCGCGGCAGGTCGTCGAACAGGGCGCGGTCTTCGGGATCGAGGCCGGCGACATCGAGCACCGTGCCGTCGCCCCAGCCCTCCGGATCCTGCTTCTTGGCCTGGGCTTCCGGCGACATCAGGAAGTCGGCGACCACCTGGGCACCGGCCTTGTGGGCGGCATTGAACGGGATCGCGACGAAATGGGTGTTGCCGATGGAGCCCGCCTCGGGAATGAAGGTGCGCACGCTCTCCGGGAGCGTGCCGGCGCCGATCGCGGCGGAGGCTTCGGCCGGATTGAACGCCATGGAGAAGTCGACGGCGCCGTCGTCGAGCAGCTGGTGCAGCCCGGGACCGTTCGCGGGATAGGTCTCGCCCTTGCGCCAGAGCGAGGGACGGACGTCCTCGAGCGCCTGCCAGAGCCCCTTGGTAACCTCCATGAAATCCACCTCCTCCACCGGCCTCTGCAGGACGGCGGGGTCGTCGATATAGGTCAGCATCAGATGCTTCAGGAAGGTGGAGCCGATGAAATCCGGCGGCGAAGGATGGGTGAAGCGCCCCGGGTTCGCCTTCGCCCAGGCCAGCAGATCCTCGATCGAGCGCGGCGGCTCGGGCACGGTCCCGCTGTCATAGAGAAAGACGAACTGCGCCATGCCCCAGGGCGCTTCCAGGCCGTCGGTGGGCACGGTGAAGTCCAGCACGGTCGTCGGTTTGCCCTGGACATCGACATGGGCGAAATTGGGAAGATCCTGGACGAAGGGCCCGAACAGCAGATCCTGCTGCTTCATCGAGGCGAAATTCTCGCCATTGATCCAGATCAGATCGATCGCGCCGCCCTCCCCGCGCCCTGCGGTCTTCTCGGCGAGCACGCGCGCCACCGCCTCCGCCGTGTCCGCGAGCTTGACATGCTGGAGCGTGATGCCGAAGCGCGCCTGCACCTGCTCGCCGACCCAGTCGATATAGCCGTTAATGGTCTCGTCGCCGCCCCAGGCGTTGAAATAGACGGTCTGCCCGTCGGCCTCGGCGAGCAGCTTGTCCCAGGCGGGTTGGTCCGCGGCCTTGGCCGGGACCGCGCTCAGCGCCAGGGTCAGGAAAACGGCGGAAAGAATGCGAACCATCTGATCACGTCCAACGTTTCGGCAGCATGCCTGTTGCTGTTTGCCGGCATTATAGAGAAGCGGGCAGGACCGTCACCCGGAAGGGCAGCGTGCTGACAGAGCTGTGATCGACGGACACCGAAAGACGTGAGGATCGCTGCTGCAAGGGGCAGCGAGCGAATCGGCGTTCGCTTTAGAGATTGTTAACCTTGATTGTGCTAGGGGTAACGTTGGACCGGCAGGGGCGGAGCGGGGTTTGGAAAGGAGCGACCAGGTGGTCTCGCAGGCGCGGTGCGGACCGCATGCGATGAGCGAACGGCCGGATGGCTGAAGGCGTGGCGTTCTATGCGCCGCTGAAGCCGCCCGATCACCCCGTCCCCTCCGGTGATCGCCGGATGGCCCGAGCCCTGATGACCGCCATGGAACAGACCGGCCGCAAGGTGGACTTGGCCAGCCGCCTGCGCAGCTTCGATCGGACCGGTGATCGCGTGCGCCAGCAGCGCATGAAGCGTCTGGGCGAGCGCGTGGCGGATCGGCTGATCGAGCACTACCGGACCCTGCCCGGCGACAGGCGGCCAAAGGCCTGGGTCACCTATCACGCCTATCACAAGTCGCCGGACTGGCTCGGACCGCAGGTACGCCGCGCGCTCGACATTCCCTATCTCCTGATCGAGACCTCCTTCGCGCCCAAGCAGGCGGGCGGCCCCTGGGATCTCGGCCATCGCGCGACCGAAGCTGCCGTGCGGGGCGCCGATCTGACCCTCGCCATGACCGGAGTGGACGAAGCCGGGCTGGCGCCGCTGGTCGAACCGCCGGGCGCGCTCAGGCGTCTGCCGCCCTTTTTGGACCCGACTCCCTACCGACGCGCTGCGCGCGAGCGAGACAGCCATCGCGCGGACCTCGCCATGCGCTTCGGACTGGATGTCGATCGGCCCTGGCTGCTCGCCGTCGCCATGATGCGGGACGACGTCAAGCGCGAGTCCTACGCGCTTTTGGCCCAAGCCTTGCGGCAGATTCAGGACCGGGACTGGCAGATTCTCATCGTCGGCGATGGCCCTTCGCGCCCCTCGATTGAAAATCTTTTTGCGATGCTTGAACCCTCGCGCGCAATCTATGCGGGAATTCTCGATCAGGACCAGCTGCCGGCTTGTTACGCCGCGGCAGATGTCTATGCTTGGCCGGCGATTCGGGAAGCCTACGGCATGGCTCTTCTTGAAGCACAGGCTAGCGGGCTGCCGGTCGTGGCGGGCCGCGAAGGGGGCGTGACGGACGTGGTGCAGGATGGCGTTACCGGCATGCTGACGCAGCCACGTGACCCAAACGCACTGGCGGTTGCAATCGCGGATCTGCTTGGCCACGCTGCGAAGCGCACGGCCATGTCCGCGGCAGCGCAGAGCTTCGTCGACAGGGAGCACAGTCTGGATCACGCGGCCGCGATGCTGGACCGGGCGCTGATCGACGCCTCGGCGATCCTGAAGGCGAGGGCTCATGCGCAAAGGGCGCTTCGATGAGAGGTTCGCGGTCTGCGGCCGGTATCCGTCAGACCGTCCCGGTCATCGCCCTGCCGCTGCCTGACCGGCAGCGCTTTCCGGCGTGTCGTGCTTCGCGGCCGCTTTGATGATGAGTGTCATTGACTCCTGGTGTGCAAGACCATGACGGTTCTGATCTGGGTTCAACATCTGCTCGGTACCGGGCATTTCAAGCGGGCGGCGACCCTGGCCGAGGCCATGGCTGCCGACGGTATCGAGGTCACGCTGGTGAGCGGCGGTCCACCGGTCGAGTGGATCAAGCCCGAAGGCGTGCGGCTCGAGCAGCTTCCCGGCATTCGCGCGCGGGATCGGCAGTTCAGTGCCATGGTCGATCTCGATGGCCGCCCGATCGATCAGGTGTTCATCGCCAAGCGCCGCGCCAAGCTCATGGCGGTGCTCGCGCGCACACGCCCGCGCGTGCTTATCACCGAAATGTTCCCCTTCGGCCGCCGCGCCTTTCAGTTCGAGCTGATGCGCCTGCTCGAGGCAGCCTCGTCCTTCGTGCCCCGGCCGAAAATCCTCTGCTCCGTGCGCGACATCCTGGTGATCAAGAAGGATCAGAGCCGCTACGACTGGATGCGCGATCTGGTGCAGACCTATTACGACTACGTCCTCGTCCATACCGACCCGAAACTGGTGCCGTTCGACCTGACCTTTCCGCACGTCAAGCAGATCGAGCAAAAGATCGTCAACACCGGTTATGTGACCGAAAGGCCCGCCTCCGCCGAGCCCAGATCGAACAGCCTGGCCCCGGAGGTGCTGGTGTCCACCGGCGGCGGCCGGGTCGGCGCCAGGCTGATCGAGGCCGCGATCAAGGCGCGTGCGCAGTCCCGGCTGAAGGATGTCCCCTGGCGGATCATCGCCGGCGGCTATGCCGACAAGGCCGAACTCGACGCGCTGCGCAGCAAACTGCCGCTCGGCATCATTCTCACCGGGCCCACACCCGATTTTCAGGCCCGCCTCGCCAACAGCCTTCTCTCCATTTCCCAGGCCGGCTACAATACCGTGGTCGAAGGCTTGAGATTGGGCAAGCGCATGGTCCTCGTGCCCTTCGAGACCGCAAGCGAAACCGAGCAGAGCTTGAGAGCCGAACGGCTCTCCACCATGGGCTTTGCGCAAACGATCAACGAAGCCGATCTCACACCCGAAAGCCTGGCCAAGGCCGTGGATGCCGTGCTCGACCGGCCGCCGCCTCAGGTGCTCGATGTCAATCTCGACGGCATGATCAACACGGTCAAGTTCGTTCAGGACCTCCTGGCATCGGAGTCCGGGGCGCGGGTCTACAGGTGACGGGCTGGAGGCAACTCGACTCGGTGCTGGACGCCGCGGCCGGGCGCGGCGACATGCTGCGGTTCTGGTGGCGGGACGACGATGCCGGCAGAAGCTCGTCCGCGCTCCTGCGTCTTCTCGAGATGGCCGAACGCAAAAGCCTGCCGCTGGCGCTCGCCGTGGTGCCCGCATGGCTCGAGACCGAGGTCCAGGGGCAGATTGCGGGAAGCGCCGAAGCCACCGTCCTTCAGCACGGCTACGCGCATGTCAATCACGCTGGCAAAGGTGCGAAATCGATCGAGCTTGGCGGGCGGCCGGCCGAGCATGTCGCCGGGGAGCTGCGGCAAGGCTTCGCGATCCTGGAAGATGCGTTCGGCGCTGCCTTCTTCCCTGCCCTGGTTCCCCCTTGGAACCGGATCGACCCGGCGCTTCACGAGCATCTGCGCCCTGGCGGCTATCTCGGCCTTTCCGTCTACGGCAGGCGCGCCGAAGCCGAAATCCTGCCGGGCGTCGGGCTGGTCAACACCCATGTCGACCCTGTGGACTGGCGTGGCACGCGCGGCTATGTCGGCGACGAGGTCATGCTCGAACGGCTGATCGGCCAGCTCGACCTGAACGAGCCGATCGGCATTCTCAGCCATCACCTCGCGATGGACGAGGCCTGCTGGGCCTTTCTCGACCGCCTGCTGTCCCTGCTGAAGCGCCATCCCGCAGCCCGCGTCTGCTCGGCGCCCTATCTGTTCGCGCCGTCCGGCCTGTCCGATGGATATGCCGCATGACTGCCGCCCCCCCTCTCCTCGACATCAAGGATCTGGTCGTCGATTTCCGTGCCGCCGAAGGGCTGGTGCGCGCGGTGCGCGGGGTCAGCTTCGAGGTCCCCAGGGGCAGGACCGTCGCCCTGGTCGGCGAAAGCGGCTCGGGCAAGACCGTTCTGTCGCAGGCGATTTTGGGCATCCTGCCGAGGATCGCGGCCATCACCGGCGGCCAGATGCTGTTCCGCGATCCCAGGAAGCCGGACGAGGTTCTGGACCTCGCAGCCTATGGCGAGGATCATCCGGTGCGCCGCGCCCTTCGCGGCGATCGCATGTCGATCATCTTCCAGGAACCGATGAGCTCGCTCTCGCCGCTGCACACCATCGGTGACCAGATCGGCGAGGCGCTGCTGCTGCATGCCGACGTCGACAGGGAGACGGCGAAGAAGCGCACCATCGAGATGCTGGACAGGGTGGGCTTTCCCAAGCCGGATCGCGCCTATCGCACCTATCCCTTCGAACTTTCCGGCGGGCTCCGCCAGCGTGCGATGATCGCCATGGCGCTGGTCTGCGATCCGGCGCTCCTGATCGCCGACGAGCCGACTACGGCCCTTGACGTCACCATCCAGGCGCAGACGTTGCAGCTCATGCAGGAACTCCAGAGGGAGTTCCACATGGCGATCCTGTTCATCACCCACGATCTCGGCGTCGTCGCCAATATGGCGGACGAGGTCGTGGTGCTCTATCGCGGCCGCGTGATGGAGAGCGGCCGGTCGAAGGATCTGCTGTCAGCGCCCGCACACCCCTATCTGCAGGCTCTGATGCACGCTGTGCCGACACTGTCGATGTCCACCGACAAGCGGCTGACCCCTCTTCGAGAGGTCAAGACCAGCGCACGCACGCTGCTCGGCGCCGGCCTGGAGCCGGTTGGCGACCCCGAAAGGGAAACGCTCTCGTCATCGACGGTCCTCGAGGTGCGCGGGCTCAAAAAGACCTTTCGCATCCGCAAGGGCGGCTGGATCGCCAAGGACGTGAACGAGATCGTCGCGGTCGACGATGTCAGCTTTCGCGTGCAGCGCGGCGAGGCTTTCGGCCTGGTCGGCGAGAGCGGCTGCGGCAAGACCACGGTCTCGAAGCTGATCATGCGCGCGGTGCGCCCGGACGCCGGTGACATCCTGTTCCAGGACCGGCCCGGCAAGGACGGCGCATCCGCCGCGCCGATCGACATTCTCGCTTTGGACGATGCCGGCCTCGAGCGCTTCCGCCGACGCCTGCAATATGTCTTCCAGGACCCGTTCCATTCGCTGAACCCGCGGATGACCGTCTATGACATCATCGCGGAGCCATTGGTGATCCACGGCATCGGCGATGCCGAGAGCCGCACCGTGAGGGTGAAGAAGCTGCTGCTGGCGGTCGGTCTGGATATCCGCCATCTTCGCCGCTATCCGCACAGCTTTTCCGGCGGCCAGCGCCAGCGCATCGGCATCGCGCGTGCGCTCGCGCTGAGCCCGGAACTCCTGATCTGCGACGAACCGGTCTCAGCCCTCGACGTGTCGGTGCAGGCACAGATCCTGAACCTTTTGAAGGACCTGCAGGACGAGCTCGGCCTCACCTACCTTTTCATCTCGCACAATTTGGCGGTGGTCAAATATCTCTGCCAGCGCATCGCCGTGATGTGCGCCGGACGCATCGTGGAGATGGCGCCGACAGCGGAGCTGTTCGCCCGGCCGCTGCATCCCTACACCCGTGCCCTGCTCGCCGCCGTGCCCGAGCCCGACCTGGATCGTCCTCTCGACTTCGATGCCCTGATGGCCGGAAAGACGTCCGAACCCGCGCTCTGGCCTGCCCCCTTCACCCTAGGCGCCGACCCGACCGCTCTGGTCGACGTTGGCGGTGACCATGTCGTCCGAATGAATGCCGATGCCGATGTCCAAGCCATCCTCGACGCTGCCTAGTGGCGTGACCACGTCCTTTGCTTCCCGCCTATGCCGGAGACGGCGCCAGGAAATCCCGGGGCATGCACGCTCGTCTTCGGGACTCGTTCGTACCGAACGCACCACTGGACGGCAACGCCCGGTCGAGCGCCTCACGCTCGCAGGTCTGCTGCTGGCCATGGCGCTCCTGCCCGCCCTGACGGCTCGGGCGGAACCGCCGGCGGAGCCGAGCATCGTCACCTTCGACGAGACGGCGGAGCAGACCATCGGCAAGCCCGGTGGTGTGCTGACGACGCTGGTCGGCAGCCCCAAGGACACCAGGCTCATGGTCGTCTACGGCTACGCGCGGCTGGTCGGGTACGACCAGAGCTTCGTGCTTCGGCCGGACATCCTGAAGGCGGTCGAGGTCGACGAGGGGCGTGTCTTCACCCTGCATCTGCGGGAAGGACATCGCTGGTCCGACGGCGAACCGTTCACATCCGAAGACTTCCGCTACTGGTGGGAGGACATCGCCAACAACATGGCGCTCAGCCCGACCGGCCCGCCGGCAAAGCTGATCGTCGACGGCGAGCCGCCGGAGGTCACCTTTCCCGATGCGCTGACCGTGCGCTACAGCTGGTCCCTGCCGAACCCGCTGTTCCTGCCTGCGCTCGCCGGCGCCAGGCCCGAATTCATCTACGCGCCTGCGCATTATCTGAAGCAGTTTCACGAGGGTTACGCGGACAGTGCCGAGCTCGCGGACGCGGTCGCCACGGACAAGGCGCGGGACTGGGCGCAGCTTCACGGCCGGCGCGACAACATGTACAGGCCGGACAATCCCGATCTGCCGACCCTGCAGCCCTGGATGCTGATCACGGCACCGCCGGCGACGCGCTTCGTGTTCGAGCGCAATCCCCATTTTCACCGCGTCGACGAAGCGGGTCAGCAGCTTCCCTATATCGACCGCGTGATCATGGAAGTGGTCGACGGCAAGCTCATTCCGGTCAAGGCGGGTGCTGGCGAGACCGACCTGCAGGCGCGCGGCCTGTTCTTCAAGCACTATACCTTCCTCAAGGAGAACGAGGAGCGCTCAGGGCTGCTGACCTATCTCTGGCGCACCGCACGCGGCGCCCATCTGGCCCTCTATCCCAACTTGAACGCCAGCGATTCGGTCTGGCGCGAGGTGCTGCGCGACGTGCGCTTCCGCCGCGCACTCTCACTCGCGATCGATCGCGAGGAGATCAACCAGATCATGTATTTCGGGCTCGCCACGGGCGGCAACAACACGGTGCTGCCGCAAAGCCCGCTCTACAAGGACGACTATCGCTACAAATGGGCGGGCTTCGATCCCGATCAGGCCTCGATCCTGCTCGACGAAGCGGGCCTGGACAAATGGTCCGACGGCGGTCTTCGCCTGCTTCCGGACGGCCGCCCGGCGGAGCTGGTGGTCGAGACGGCGGGCGAGGAAACCGAAGAGACCGATCTGCTCGAACTGGTGGCCGAAGCCTGGCTGAAGCAGGGCGTCAAGATTCACGTGAAGCCCTCCCAGCGCGAGGTCCTGCGCAACCGCATCTTCGCAGGCGATACGCTGATGTCGATTTCCTATGGCCTCGAAAACGGCATCCCGACCGCCGACATGAGCCCCTGGGAATTCGCGCCGACCTCGCAGTTCGATCAGTATCAGTGGCCGAAATGGGGGCAATATTGGGAGACCAAGGGCGAGGCGGGCGAGGCGCCCGACCTGCCCGAGGCCAAGGAGCTTCTCTCCCTGTTTCAAAGCTGGCGCGCCGCGCAGTCCACCGAGGAGCGGAAGGCGATCTGGCAGCAGATGCTCGAGATCTACAGCGACCAGGTCTATTCGATCGGCCTCGCGAGCGGCGTGCTGCAGCCGGTCGTGGCCAGAACGACGCTGCGCAACGTGCCGACCGAGGGCATCTACAACTGGGAGCCCGGCGCCCATTTCGGCATCTACCGGCCCGACACCTTCTGGTTCGACCGGTAGCACTGGTCGAACCAAGGCTCCATCGATGGAACGCCCCGCCGCCTCTGCCTGAGACCGTTTCCGAGACGTCATGACCTTCATCTTGGTACGACCATGCAGCCGCGGCGCAGTCGCACCGTCCCGTTTTCAGCATTCCCTGATCGGTCATTTCAAAGCGAAAACGGTATGACAGGGTCCTCTTTCGCGCATTAGCTCTTCATTAACCCGTCCCTGGCATACTGGTTCATGGTCCATGCGATCCTGGGAATCCGCCCGCCGAGAGAGCTTGGACGAGCCTTGGATTCCCAGGATCACATGGACCAGCAAGAAAGCTGCTGTCGCATGAAAAGGTAAAGAAAGCGTGTTAGGTCGTGTGGACGAATTGACTCATGTAACGGATTGAATATTCACAAGAGAATACTTGTGTGAATCATAGGAGACCGGCTTAGGGAGGGCCGGTGATGTTGACAAAGATAACGGATGCAGATTGGCGGATTGCATTGGAAGCGTTCAGAGCATGCCTTCCGGCGCGAGGCGCCAAAGCTCGGAACGACCTACTGTTCTTGGAGGCGCTTCATGATTTCTCGGTTCACAACATCACCTGGCGTGCGCTGCCAGCTCGCTTCGGACCCTGGAACACCGTCTGGAAACGGTTCTCACGGCTGAGCAAGGCCGGCGTCTTCGAAGACCATTTCGCCCTGTTGGCCGATCTGAGCGACACCGCTCACTTGGTGCAGATGTTCGACAGCACGATCATGCGTGCCCATGTGTCGGCGGCCGGCGCAAAAGGGGGCAGAAAAACCAGGCGCTGGGCCGCTCGCGCCTCCCTTTCTCATTGGGCGGCTTTTCGACGAAAATACACCTGAAGACCAACGTCGATGGCTTTCCAATCGCGTTCGACCTGACCGGCGGTGAGAAAGCCGATACCTCCAAGTTCGAAACTTTGATGGCCATCGGTCTGGACGTGACACCTCGCGCCATCGTCGCCGACAAGGGCTATGACAGCAAGGCGAACCGGGCGGCAGCGAAAAAGCGGAGCATCGTGCCGGTCATCCCCTATCGATCGACGACGAAGACCATCCCCAAGGTCTTCGGCAAGGCACTCTATCGTGGCCGGGCACGCATCGAGCAGGCCATCGGCAAACTCAAACACTTCAAGCGTATCGCCCTACGCTGCGAAAAAACCAAGCAGAACTTCAGCTCCTTCGTCGCCGCGGACATCTTGGTCAAATCCGTCCACACGACCTAGGGGCCAGTTGGACCTACACATCGATCAAAACGAAGCGATCAGCGCGCTTTGGAAAGTTTGATGCAAAACAAAAAAGATAGGGTAGCAGCATCTGGATCTTTTGGAAGGTGTCCCGCTGCACCAGCGAGGGCCGGTCAAGAAGATGAACCGAGCCGCTCTCCTGCACGCATAGATCGGAGTTTCGTGAGATTGGAATAACCCCGCTCGACGATCGAGAGCCAGCTTCCGAAGTCATCTTTCCCGTGCGCTCAAGAACCTGGGCGCAAACCCGCGCGCCAAGCTTCACCGGTCCAAGTCCATGAGGTGGCCACGCCACCCACGCCACTATTTGCGTTCGAGCGCGATCCTTCTGAAGGAGATCGCTTCGCCGATATGCGCGCGTGCGATCGAGCCGGCGCCGTCGAGATCGGCGATGGTGCGTGCGACCCTCAGGATGCGGTGGTAGCCGCGCGCGGTGAGGTGCAGGCGCTCGGTGGCGCGCAGCAGAAGGTCGCGCCCTTTGTCGTCCAGAATGGCGATGCGGTCGAGCAGTTCGCCTTCGGCCTCGGCATTGGTGCGGATGCCCGACGCATCGAGCCTGGCGAAACGCTCGGCCTGAACGTCCCTGGCGCGCGTGACCCGCTCCGCGACCGCGGCGCGCTTTTCGCCCGCTGAGGGCTGGGTCATCTCCTGGGGCGCTAGCGCCGGCACGTCGATATGCAGATCGATGCGATCGAACAGCGGGCCGGAGATACGGCCCTGATAGTCGCGGCCGCAGCGCGGCGCCTTCGCGCAGGCGAGCAGCGGATTGTCGAGATAGCCGCATCTGCAGGGGTTCATGGCGGCGATCAGCTGGAAGCGGGCGGGATAGGTGACGTGGTGATTGGCGCGCGCGACCGTGATGCTGCCGGTTTCGAGCGGCTGGCGAAGGGCTTCGAGAACCGGGCGGCTGAACTCGGGAAGTTCGTCCAGGAACAGCACGCCCTTGTGGGCGAGCGACACCTCGCCCGGCCGCGCGTCCCGGCCACCGCCGACCATGGCGGCCGCGGAGGTGGCGTGATGCGGACGAAACGGCCGGCGCTCGGTCAGCTTGCCGTCCTTGACATGCGGCGACCGCTGCACCATGCTGACCTCGAGGATCTCCGGCGGGATCGAGCGGCGGGAGAAGGCCGGGAGCCGGGCGGCGAGCATGGATTTGCCGAAGAACCCGACGGACAGGCCATCAGCAGATTGTGGCCGCCGGCCGCGCGGCGATCTCGAGCGCACGCTTGGCGGTTTCCTGCCCCTTGATGTCGGTGAGATCCGGGTAGGTCGGCTCCTCGTCCCGAATGTGGGCCTTGGGCTCCATCAGGAGCTGATGGCCATTGAAATGGTTGATCAGGGCGAGGAGATTAGGCGCTGCAAGGATGCCGACATCGTCGCCGAGCCAGGCGGCTTCGCCGCCGCAGGCCTGCGGGCAGATCAGGCCCTGGCCACGCGCGGCCGCGGCGACGGCCGCGGGCAGGACGCCGTCGACCGGCTGGATACTGCCGTCCAGAGCGAGCTCGCCGAGGGCGAGGTAGCCCTGGAGCGCATCGCCGGGCAAAGCCCCCATGCCGACCAGCACGGCGAGCGCGATCGGCAGGTCGAAATGGCTGCCCTCCTTCGCGAGATCGGCGGGCGCCAGATTGACGGTGATGCGCTTGGGCGGCAGGCCGAGACCGAGGGCGCCGAGCGCGCTCCTGACCCGTTCGCGCGATTCGCCGACCGCCTTGTCCGGCAGGCCGACGATCATGAAGGCGGGGAGGCCCGCGCTGATCTGCACCTGCACGTCGACATCCTTGACGTCGATGCCGGAGAACGCGACGGTGTGGCTGCGCGCGAGGCCAACGGTCGAAGACGAGCTCGATGCTAACGCCATGGTAGATTTCTGATGCCCTTACATCGCTGTCATGCTTCTGAAAAAGACGGAATTCTGCCACCGATCTTGGCACCGGCAGGGGTGTTCGTAAAGAATGAAAATCAACTATTGATTGATATTCAGCAAACAGGCATCCGGCCGTGCTGACCAACCTGCTGCACCGGCTCGATCCCGAGCAGGCCCATCGACTGGCGATCAGGGGGCTGGGTCTCGGCCTCGCGCCACGGCAGACGAAGGACCGCTGGCCAAGGCTGAAAACCAGCCTCGCCGGCCTCGACGTGCCGAACCCGCTCGGGCTTGCCGCCGGCTTCGACAAGAACGCGGAGGCGCTTTCGGGCCTGCAAAAGCTCGGTTTCGGCTGGATCGAGGTGGGCACCATCACGCCGCGCCCGCAGATCGGCAATCCCAAGCCCCGGATCTTTCGTCTGCCCGCCGACCACGCCCTGATCAACCGGCTCGGCTTCAACAATCAGGGGCTCGACGCCGCGGCAAGGAGGCTGGCGCAGCGTAACCCCGATGATGGCATCATCGGCGCCAATATCGGGGCCAATCGCGATGCGGAGGACCCGGTTTCGGACTATGCCACTTGCCTCGCGGGCCTCTATGCGCATGCGGACTATTTCACCATCAACGTGTCCTCACCCAACACGCCCGGCCTGCGCGACCTGCAGGGACGGGACCGGCTGTCCCGGCTGCTCGGGACGCTAGTCGAGAAGCGGGCAGCGCTGCAGCGAGACCCTGGCCCGGCCAAGCCGCTGTTTCTCAAGATCGCGCCCGATCTCGCAGCCGAGGACGAGGCCGACATCGCCGAGGTGGCGCTGGAGCAGGGCATCGATGCGCTGATCATCGCCAACACCACGCTCGATCGCCCGGAGGATCTGCGGGATCCGGCGCGCAGCGAAACCGGCGGGCTCAGCGGCCAGCCGCTGTTCGCCCGCTCGACCGCGCAGATCGGCCGGTTCCATCGGCTGATCGGCGGCCGCCTGCCGCTGATCGGGGTCGGCGGCATCGACAGCGGCGAGCGCGCCTATGCCAAGATCAGGGCCGGCGCCAGCGCGCTTCAGATCTATACCGGCTTCATCTATGGCGGGCCTCGGCTCATCCCGAGGATCCTGGACGATCTGGATCGATGTCTGGCGCGTGACGGCTGCGCCAGCCTGGCGGAGGCGGTCGGCGGCGATCAGGCGTAAAGAGTTGTTGACGCCGCCTGCTCGGCGGGCTTAACGTCTGCGCTCGTGGTGATTTGGGCCGGCCGGCTTGCAGACCACGTTAAAGAAACTGCTAAAAGGCCGGGTGCGCACGACCAACGCCCTGGCCAGAGGCCGGGGTTTTTTGTTGGTGAGATCGAACCATGACAGAGCATTGGCGAAGCCGCACGCAGGCCATTCACGGCGGCTGCACACGTTCACAATTCGGCGAGAATGCCGAAGCGCTTTTTCTGACCTCGGGATTTCGTTATCAGCAGGCCGAGGATGCGGCGGATCGCTTCGCCGATCGCCAGGACGGCTACACCTACTCAAGGCTCGGCAACCCGACGGTGCGCTGCTTCGAGGAGCGCCTGGCGCTGCTGGAGGGCGCCGAGGACGCGGCAGCCACCGCGACCGGCATGGCTGCGGTCAACCTGTCTTTGATGAGCGGGCTCAAGACCGGCGACCGGGTGGTGGCGGCACGCTGTCTGTTCGGTTCCTGCAATTATATCCTGACCGAGATCCTGCCGCGCTTCGGCGTCGAGGTGGTGCTGGTGGACGGCCGCGACCTGGAGGCCTGGGAGTCCGCCTTGTCGAGGCCGACCACCCTGGTCTTTTTCGAGACGCCGGGCAATCCGACCCTGGAGCTGATCGACATCGAGGCGGTCTCGGCGCTGGCGCACGCGGCCGGTGCCAGGGTGATCGTCGACAATGTGTTCGCCACGCCGATCCTGCAAAAGCCGCTCGAGCTCGGCGCCGACATCGTCGCCTATTCCGCGACCAAGCATATCGACGGCCAGGGGCGCTGCCTGGGTGGCGCCGTGCTCTGCGATGCAGCCTATCGCAAAGACGTGCTGCAGCCCTATCTGAAGCATACCGGGCCGACGCTCAGCCCGTTCAATGCCTGGGTCATGCTGAAGGGTCTGGAAACGCTCGAGCTCAGGGTGCGCGTGCAGTGCAAGACGGCGCTCGAGGTCGCGCATTTTCTCCAAGGCCATGATCTGGTCGAGAGCGTCGTCTATCCGGGCCTGGAGAGCCACCCGCAGCATGCGCTGGCGGTGCGCCAGATGAGCGGTTTCGGCAGCCTTTTGGCGTTTCGCGTGGGCGGGAACCAGGAGCGGGCGTTCAAGGTGATGAACGCGCTTCGTCTGGTCGCGATTTCCAACAATCTCGGCGATGCCAAGTCCCTGATAACCCACCCGACCACGACCACGCATCAGCGCCTGCAGGCGGACGAACGCGCAGCACTCGGCATCAGCGACGATCTGATGCGTCTTTCGGTCGGGCTGGAGGATGCCGAAGATCTGATGCAGGACCTGGATCAAGCCCTGCGCAGCTGACGGCGAGCGTCACGCTCACCTGGGCTGCTGCAATAGCTCGAACTGCGGGATCCGGGCCGGCGACGGCCTGGATGCCGTCAATCGTTGTCGTTGATGGTGACCGCGATCTGACGCTGGCTAAAGGCGATGGTCTCGGGATCGCCGGACAGAAACAGGTTGAACGTCTCACCGTCCTCGTGCTGAGCGTCGTCGATGATCGGCACCTGCACCTCGGCGTAGCTGCTGCCGGTGGAGAAGGTGATGACGCCACTCTTCGCCTCGAAGTCCTCGCCGGCCTTGGCGCTGGCTTCGGTCGCCGCGTACAGGACGACCAGGGGCCTGACCGCGGGCTTGTCCAGCTTGAATCTGAAGGTGACGGACTGGGCGCCCTCGTCGACGGGGTCGACCAGTGTCTCGATGAAGTGACGACCGTCATCGGTGGCGGGCGCGCCCTCCGCAGCTTCATCGGTCGACAAGGCAGCGACCGCGGTCTCGTTCACCGGGCCGCCAGCGCCGGCTTCGGCCGTCGATGCGGTGGCCAACGCCGTTTTCGCCGTCTCCTGCGCGGCTGGCGCAGCCGGCAACGCGGCCGCATCCGCCTGCTCGACCTCGGCAGCGACCGACGGTTCGGGCTTTTGTGCGGCCGGCCTTTGGGCAGCCGCCGCATGCCTCGCCTTCTTCGCCGTATCGGCATCGAGATTGGCCAGCACCCCGCGACCGCCGACCTGCAGGCGATAGGCCCCCGCATCCCAGTCGAGCAGCTTGCCCGAATGCTGGGCGCCGTCGCTGTCCGTGATGCTCACGGTCTCGATCTGCGCCCGCGAGATCGGGGTGGCCGAACCGCCGACCGGCCTGATCGTCAGCACCGATCCGGTGGCGTGCAGGACCTCGCCGGTCACGGTCTCGCCGCTCTTCAACGTGAAGCTGGGCAGACCCTGCACCGAGACGACCTGATCCGGCTCTCCGGCAGCAGCATCCTCGTCCGGCGCGTCCGCGGCAGCGGCCTCGGTCTCGACCGCCTGCTCTTCGATGATCGCGCCATCGGCAATGCGCAGGATGGCGCCTTCCGATCGGAGTTCGAGAACGCCATCGAACCAGCTCAAGGGCACACCGGAAAGCTCGCTGCCATCGGTCAGTTCGACAACGACGCGTTCGATGGAATTGAAGCTCGTAAGCTGAACGCTGCCCCCCGACGACAGTGTCAGCGTATTCAACGTCCCTTTCAGAATTCTGCCTTCGATCACCTGGCCGTTCTTGAGATAGAAGCTGTCCGCACATGCCGAGGAAGCCACCCCGCTGGCGAGAACCGCCATGCCAACAACCTCGAAACCCCTGGCAAACCGACCTAGACCGACCATAAGACTGAACTCCGCAACCCCAATCGTCGCCATCGAGGACCAGCCGAATATTGCAAACGGCAGAAGCACCATCATCCCGCCCGGCGCAGGATAATGGATAACCGTCTTCGATGTTCAACCGCGAATATTTGCCGAATCGAATGATTCGTCAATCAACATTGTCGGTATTTTCCAGAATCGCCTTTGTTTCTACCAAAAAGTTACATAAAGCCGTTTAAATAAGCCAAAATAGTTATTTCACAGCACACAAATGAACGAAAGAGTAGTGGAACGCTTTTTCTCGACGTTGAAAATGCCCGGGACGGTCTGTCGGCGCCCCGGGCCGTTTCGCGATCCTGGGATCGGCGGCTACCAACTGCCGGTGTTTTCCATCGAGGCCCAGGGCTCGGCCGGCGGCAAGGCATCGCCGCGCTGCAACAGCTCGACCGAGATGCCGTCAGGCGAGCGCACGAAGGCCATGCGCCCGTCGCGCGGCGGGCGGTTGATGGTGACGCCGCCGTCCTTCAGGCGCTGGCAGGTCTCGTAGATATTGTCGACACGAAAGGCGAGATGGCCGAAATTGCGCCCGCCGGTATAGTCCTCGGGCTCCCAATTATAGGTGAGCTCGAGCAGCGGCGCGTTGCGCTCCTCGGCGAGCTCGGTGTCGCCCGGGGCGGCGAGGAAGATCAGCGAGGCCTTGTAGGTCTCGTTGTCGACCCGGCGGGTCTGCACCATGCCGAGCTTGTTGCAGTAGAAGTCGAGGGACTGATCGATATCGGTCACACGCACCATCGTGTGCAGGTATTCCATGGCCATGCCGCTTTCTCCCCAGCTTTCGGTCCTGTCCTGCCGTAGAACATAGGTGTTGTCGTCCGGTGTCAAAACCGTTCACGGCGAGATCGGGGCAAAAAACTCGGTCTCGATCCGGGCCCGCCGACTATCGATCTTTTCACGAGACCGTCTAAGCTTCCGCGACGGATGATCCTTCAGCGCGGCGTGGGGTGTGCGGATGAACGGTGCGGAAAGCCTGGTGCGGAGCCTGATGGCGGCGGGGGTCGAGGTCTGTTTCGGCAATCCCGGCACGTCGGAGATGCATTTTCTCGCCGCTCTCGACCGCATCGACGGTCTGCGCTCTGTCCTCTGCCTGTTCGAGGGCGTGGCCACCGGTGCCGCCGACGGCTATGCGCGCATGACCGGCAAGCCCGCGGCGACGCTCACCCATCTCGGCCCCGGCCTCGCCAACGGTCTCGCCAATCTGCACAACGCCCGGCGCGCGCGTTCGCCGGTGGTGAACATCGTCGGCGACCATGCCACCTATCACCGCCAATACGACTCGCCGCTGACCTCCGACGTCGAGGCGGTCGCGAGCACCTTTTCCGACTGGGTGCGCACCTCGCCGGACGCTGGCTCGATCGCCGACGATGCCCTCGCCGCCGTGCTCGCCGCGCGCACCCCGCCCGGCCAGGTCGCCAGCCTGATTCTCCCCGCCGACACCGCCTGGGGTGGCGCGGCCACCTCCGTTGACTCGATACCGAACTGGCCCGCACCTGCGGAGGTTCCCGACGAGCGCATCGAGGCGATCGCGGGCCTGCTCGAAGGCGACGGCAAATGCGTGCTCTACATGACCGGTGCGGCCCTGACCGAGCGCGGCCTCGATGCGGCAAGCCGCATCGCCCAGGCGGCAGGCGCCGATCTGATGACACCCATCAGCAACGCCCGCATCGAGCGCGGCGCAGGGAGGGTCGCGGTCAACCGCCTGCCCTATCCGGTCGACCAGGCGCGCGCCGCTCTCGAGCCCTATCGTCACATCATCATGGTCGGCGCCAGCGAACCCGTCGCCTTCTTCGCCTACCCCGACAAGCCCAGTCGGCTGGCAGCCGAGGGCTCGACCTGCGAGGAGCTGGCCTCCGCGGCCGAGGATCTCCCCGGTGCGCTGGAGCGGCTGGCCGAACGGCTGGGGGCGGAAAAGCTGCCGCCGGCGCACGAACCGTTCGAACGACCATCAGCCCCCAGCGGCTCGCTGGCGAGTGATGTGATCGCAACGGCGGTGGCGCATCATCTGCCGGAGAACGCCATCGTGGTCGACGAGTCGATCAGCACCGGGCGCCACTTTTTCGCCTTCACCAAGTCGGCAGCACCCCACACCTGGCTGCAGATCATCGGCGGCGCCATCGGTACCGGCCTGCCGCTCGCGGTCGGTGCTGCGGTCGCCTGCCCGGACCGAAAAGTGGTCTCGCTGCAGGCCGACGGCAGCGCCATGTACACCATCCAGGCGCTCTGGACCCAGGCGCGCGAAGGCCTGGACGTCACCACCGTCATCCTTTCCAACCGCGCCTACGCCATCCTCCAGGGCGAGATGACCAATGTCGGCGTCGCCAAGCCTGGGCCGACCGGCAGCAGCATGATGTCCCTGGACGATCCGCCCCTCGACTGGGTGGCGCTCGCCAAAGGCATGGGCATCGACGCGGTCGTCACGGACGACGGCGTGGATTTTGCGCGGGCGCTTGGACAGGGCATCGCGACGCCGGGGCCGTTTCTGATCGAGGCGCGGATCTGAGGGACATAGCGAGCCGATCTCGGCTAGCAGCGATCGATCCGCGCAGCGTAACAGCCTGGTTTGGCATTGTGAGCGTGGAGATAGCTCACGGCCTCGCGGGCGAACATGCGCTCGACAACGGGCACGAGCGCCGCGCCTTCGACCACCTCCGCCTCGATCATCATGCCATCGACGTCGAAGGCACGGACCGAGAGCAGACGCCGCCGAAGCTGCAGAGGGACCTCGTCCGGCTGCGGTTTCGCCTGCACGGCTCGTTCGCGCACGAAGATGGCGTGGCTCGAACGATAGGGCGTGGCCGCCGCCTGGTGTTCGTAGTTGAGCAGCAGCACGTTTTCCCCGACGGCAGCATCTTCCAAGGAGACCCGGCAGGGAAATCCAGGGCAGGCGTCGACGACCATTCGCCGGGCGCCGTGAGCACGCAGCACGTCATCGGTCTGGTCGACAAGATGTGCGAACAAACGCTCGGGTAGCGCCGAAATCTGAAACGACATCAGGTCCTCCTTCGCTCGAATGGAGATCCACCATGCCCCTCCCAGCTCATCGCGGCGACCCGATTCTTGTGCTGACATGATGGCGAAAAGGCGGCGAAGCCGCTTTAGGATTGCCGCTCACCCCGACTTTCCGAAAACCATCACCTTCGACATGAAGGCGCGATCCGTCTGCAGACGGCGGAGCCCCGAACGTTCGAACAGCGCGGTCAGGTCGGTGCCGACATAGTCGCGGTAGTAAGGCTCGTGATAGAGCGCCGGAAACAGCGCCAGCAGGCCGTCGAAGGGCGGATGGTCGCCGGTCTGAAGGGAGTCCACCAGGATCAGGCGGCCGCCGGGCTTGAGCACCCGCGCCATGTCGGCGGCGGCGCGGCGGCGCGCACCTCCCGGCAGCTCGTGCAGCAGGTAGACCGAGGTGACGATGTCCTGGCTGTGGTCGGCGAAGGGGAGCGCTTCGGCATTGGCGAGGACGAGCGTGGTCCACGACCACGGACTCAATGCGCCTGCTGCCTTGGCCAGATAGGCGCTGCTCAGATCCAGGCCGGTGACCGGCAGCCGCGGGTAGTTCTGCTTGATCGCGCGCAGGAAACGTCCGGTGCCGGTGGCGACATCCAGCAGGCGGAGATCGGCCTGACGGCGATGGACCAAAAAATCGCCGATCGGCAGGAGGGCCTGGCGGCGCATGGCGTCGGTGGCGCCGTTGAACAGCACGTCCACCTGGAAATCGTAGAGTTCCGCCGACTCCTCGCTCATCCAGCCATCGGTCTGATAGTGAAAATTCTGGAGATAGTAGCGCGGACGCCGCTTCGCGGGCGCTCTGGCTGCATCCTCCTTCCGAAACACCTCCTGGCCGTCGCCACGCATGCGGCGGAGATTGATGCGGCCGAGATCCGCGAAAAAGCGCACGCTCCGGCGGAGTGCCTTGCCTGGGCCGATCAGCAGATCCTCGGGCATCGCGTAGCGCCCCGCCTCGATCTGCTCGCGGTCACGCCTGAGGAGAGCCCGGAGGTCGGCGAGATAGGCCCGGCGATCGGGCAGACCGTCCGGCAGGTCTTCGAGAACCGGCGACGACAGGCGGGCGGCGGCAAGCGCGTGCGCGAGATACCAGGCCGTCTTGCCCGCATGACCGCCGGCATGGATCAGATGGTCGATCGGCGTCATGCCGGCACACCTTTCTTCGCCAGACCCTCGCACCCGATGGTGCGGCATCAACCGCATCGGCACGGAACCGAGGCCGAAACCTGGCCGCATACCGTCGCTGCAGGCCATGGCGGCCGAAACGAAATGGCGTGGTCACACCACAAGCTCCTGATAGACTTGGTGTGATGCTGCCGATTGTCCACCATCCCGACTATGCGGCGCCGATGCCGCCCGGCCATCGCTTCCCCATGGACAAATTCCGCCGCGTGATGCGCAGGCTGCTCGACGACGGGATCGTCCGGGCCGATCAGGTCCACCGCCCGGAGCCGGCGCCCCGAGCTTGGCTGGAGCGGGTGCATCGCGGCGACTATGTCGAGGCCGTGCTCACGCAGACCGTCGATGCGCGGATCGAACGGCGGATCGGTCTTCCGATCACCGAGGGGGTGGCCAGAAGGTCCGCCGCCGCCAATGGCGGCACGGTGCTTACGGCAAGGCTCGCTCTGGAGCTTGGCCTCGCCTGCAACACCGCAGGCGGCAGTCACCACGCCTTCGCCGAGGAGGGCTCGGGCTTTTGCGTCTTCAACGACGTCGCTGTCGCCGCAACGCTGCTCCTGGACGAGGGACGTATCGAGCGCGCGCTGGTGGTGGATCTCGACGTCCATCAGGGCGATGGCACGGCTAAAATCTTCGAAAACGACCAGCGCGTCTTCACCTTTTCCATGCATTGCCGCACCAATTTCCCGACGCGAAAGCAGACCAGCGATCTCGATATCGCGCTCGAGCCGGGGACGGACGACCAGCTCTATCTGCAGCTGCTGGACGACGTCCTGCCGGGCCTGCTCACGGACCATCGCCCCGACCTCGTATTCTTCAATGCCGGCGTCGATCCGCATCGCGAGGACAAGCTCGGCAGGCTCGACCTCACCGATGCGGGGCTGGCCAGACGCGAGCGCTATGTTCTCGAGAGCTGCGTCACCCGCGGCATTCCTGTCGCCGGCGTTCTGGGCGGCGGCTATGCTCCGGACCCGGACCGGCTGGCCTTCCTGCACACGACCCTGCACCGCGTCGCCGACGAGATTTTTTCAACTCTTTGAGACGTCTGCCGCCGCCTGGGGCCGCATCAGGGATAGGCTTCGCCGGGCAGCGTTCCCCAGAACTCGCCGCGCTGCAGCCAGCCGCGCTGTCCTTCGATTTCGACGCGGCACCAGACATCCTGGCATTCGAGAAGCTGCCCGATCACACCGGGCTCGGCGCGCAGCAGAACGCGTGCGTCGCTGCTCGACGTCCGCCTGAGGTCACGGATCGCCCCTTCGATCATGATGGTGCGCCGCCCCGAAAGCAGCCTTGCGGAAATCCAGCCCTCTGCGCCTTCGTAATCCTTGATCTTTCGCCAATTGTCGAACTCGGCGATGATTTCGAGCGGTATGCCTGGACGCGTGAAGACCCAGTTGATCGGATATTGCTGCCCCGGCCCGAAGCGGACATTGACCTCGCTCTGGTTTGCATCGAGGGAAACGAAACGCGGCAGGACGAGACCCGTGCTGCGGCCGATCGCCGGATCCTGCTGCGCCAGGCTGGTTTCGGCGGCCAATGGAATCGCCAGCACGAAGGCTGCCAGCCAGAACAAGGCTGCATGTCGAAACCGGCTGCGATCCACCCAGGTCATCCGTCGTCCATCTGGTCAAGCGAAGGCGCGCTGCCTGCCCGCGCGCTCACCGTTAGCGCGAGATCGGCAGCACTGCAAGCGGCGGTATGGCACGCCCATGTGCTTTGACTTTTGATCCGCGACAAGTTCTGCTAGAGCAAAGCGACATCGCATCGGCACCGGACCCGCCGTTCGAGAGGGGCGGACATCATCCGGAACCGAGCTTGCCCCTGGAGAGCGGACTTTGCCACGTAACAGGCCCCTCGTCATCGTCACCCGCAAGCTGCCCGAGTCGATCGAGACGCGGATGATGGAGCTGTTCGATACGCGCTTGAACGACGGCGACAGGCCCATGACCAAGGCTGAGCTGATCGAGGCGGTCAAGACTGCCGAAATCCTCGTGCCGACGCTGACCGACCGGATCGATGCCAGCGTGCTCGCCCATGCCGGCCCGGCGCTGAAGCTGATCGCCAATTACGGCACTGGCGTCGATCACATCGACATCGAGGCGGCCTATGCCCGCGGGATCACCGTGACCAACACGCCGGGCGTCCTGACCGACGATACCGCCGACATGACCATGGCTCTGATCCTCGGCGTCGCGCGTCGCCTTGCCGAAGGCGAGCGGCTCGCCCGTTCCGGCGAGTGGGACGGCTGGAGCCCGACCGGCATGCTCGGCCATCGGATCACCGGAAAGCGCCTGGGCATCCTCGGCATGGGCCGGATCGGCACAGCCGTCGCGAGACGCTCGCGCGGCTTCGGTCTCTCCATCCACTATCACAACCGGCGCCGGGTCCATGAGAGCATCGAGAACGAGCTCGAGGCCACCTATTGGGACAGCCTCGATCAGATGCTCGCCCGCATGGATATCATCAGCGTCAACTGCCCGCATACGCCCGCGACCTTCCATCTGCTCTCCGCGAGGCGGCTGAAGCTGCTGCGCAAAGAGGCGATCGTGGTCAACACGTCGCGCGGGGAGGTGATCGACGAGGCGGCGCTCACGCGTATGCTCCGAGACAAGGACATTGCCGGCGCCGGCCTCGACGTTTTCGAGCATGAGCCGGCGATCAATCCGAAGCTGCGCGAACTCGACAATGTCGTGCTGCTGCCGCACATGTCCAGCGCCACGATCGAGGGCCGGCTCGACATGGGCGAGAAGGTCGTGATCAATATCAAGACCTTCGCCGATGGCCACAGGCCGCCCGACCGGGTCATCCCAAGTCAGCTCTGACCGAAAACGGTCCCTTGAAGGCGGTCTCCAGTCCGGAAGATCGTCGGTGTCCCGGTAGGTTCACGCAGATATGCTGGCCCGAGCGATCAGCCATTCGGCGATCGTCGATCGTTCGCAGGTCGGGCTTGCCGGCCGATCAGGCGGCCTTGCTGCCTTCCCGCTGCGTTTTGAAGAAACGCACCAGCCGGTGGAGTTCACCGACCTGCTGGCCCTGCGAACGCACGGCGGCCATCGTCTGCTCGGCCAGCGCCGCGTTCTGGTCCGCCATCCCGCCCATCGCCGAGATCGACTTGTTCATATCGCCGATCTTGGCAGTCTGCTCCTCACCGGCCTGGGTAATCTCGGCGACGAGATCGGCGAGCGCATTGACCGACCTGACAATCTCCTGAAGGCCGCTGCCGACCTGCTGGACCAGGGACACGCCGCCGCCAATTTCGTTGACGGTCTCTTCAATCAGCGTCTTGATCTGAGCGGACGCTTCACCCGAGCGCTGGGCCAGAGCACGAACCTCGGAGGCCACCACCGCAAAGCCCTTGCCGGCTTCGCCGGCGCGTGCCGCCTCGACCGACGCATTCAATGCCAGGAGGTTGGTCTGGAACGCAATCTCGTCGATCATGTCGACGATGTCGGTAATCTTGGTTGCGGCGGCCTGAATGCCTTCCATCGCCTGGGTCGCCCTGCCGACCACCTGATGTCCGGAGTCGGCTGCGCTGCGCGTCTTGTTGGCGATCTGGTTGGCTTCCATGGCGCCTTCGGTGTTGCGTCGCACCGTTTCCGTCAGATCGGCCATGGACGATGATGTTTGCTCCACCGACGAGGATTGGGCCTGGGTGCGCGTGGTCAGATCGGACGTTCCCGTGGCGATTTCCTTGGCCGCTACGCTGAGCGCATCGCTTGCGCCGATAATGCTGGTGGCGATCGAGGTCAGCTCGGATCGCATTCTGTTGCTGTCGTGCTGAAGCTCCTTGAACACCCCTTGATAGGCACCCGCCATCTCGCAGGTGAGATCGCCTGACGCCAGCGCCGACATGACCTTGCCGGCCGCCTTCACGCCGCCCTCGACCGTGTCCATCAGACGGTTCATGCCTTCGCACAAGGTGCGCATGAAACCTTCGACGCAATCTGTGGCGAGGCGGCCTTCGAGATTGCCGGAGGTGGCAGCGTCGATAAGGGCTTCGACTTCGGCTTCGAGGCGAATCTGGGTCGTGCGGTCACGCCAGCTGACGACGGTCCCGATCGGCATGCCGGAGTCGTCGAACACCGGGTTCAGTTTGAGATCGAAGTTGTAGCCACCCGCTGTGATCAGAGCCCCCGTCGGCTCCTTCATCCGAAGGATCTCGCTGCCTTGCAGGGCCGGCTCGTTGTGGAAGCTGTTAAAGGGTTGACCGTCGAAATTCGTCATGGCGAAGCCCGAAAGCTCGACGCCTACCGCACTTCTCACGGCCTGCGCCAGATCATGGAATGCCGGATTGACGTAGGCAACGCGGCCTTCGCTGTCGACCATCATCAAACAGGCCTCCGTGTTCTCCAGAGTCTTCAGCGCGCGCAGCGCCGCCGTGCCGGTTTCGCGAATGACGCCCATCGAGCGGGCCATATCGCCGATCTCGTCCGCACGATCCAATTCGGGAATGGTGACCGAGGCGTCTCCCCTGGCGAGATCGGCGATGCTCGACGTCAGCGCCTTGAGCGGCCGAACGATGCTGCGCCCCGTCAGAATCGAGATGGTGGCGCCGACCACGAGCGCAATCGCGCAGAAGGCAGCGAGCGTCAGCCGCCCCCATTCGTAGAGCTTCGCCATGTCGGCGGCGGCTTCTGCCGCATTGCCGTCGGCGAGCTCCGCGACGGCGATTTCCAGGCCATGCATCGCCTCGAGCGCGGCGGCCTGACCAAAACTTGCGGCCTTGGCGGCCGTGAAAGCGGCACGATAGCTTGGAAGCAGATCGAGCGTCTGCTGGACGATGGCGCCGTCGTCCTCTGTCTGATCCGCTATCTTCGTCAGTGTTTCCTGCGCCGAGGCGACCGCCGCCAGGACGGCCTCGCCATGCGCCGGATCGCGCTTCTGAAAGAATTCCTCTCCAATGTCCTCCAAATGCAGAACCGTCGCTCTCAAGCTCATGGATTGGGTCGCGGCGGCAAAGGCCTTGCTGACCTTCTTGCGCGCGGAGCGGCCCCGGTCCGATATGTCGGCGAAAATTTCCGTCTGACGTTCGGCGATCGCTTCCGCAAGCGACTGCACCTCGCGAGCGGTGCCATCGAGCGCTCGCTTGGCCCCGGCGATATTGGACCCGTTGTCGACCGCCTCGATGAAGGCGCCGAAATGTCGCCGATAGTCCTTCACGCCCGTAAAGAGCGCTTCGATCCTGTCGCCCTCGTCGCCGAGCGTCGTGGCCGTTTTGCGCAGGGATAGAGCGGAGAGATAAATCTCCTTCATGAACGAGGTGGCCCGCTCGCGCGCCGTGGGGTTCGGGTCAAGCTGGAATTCCGATTCGGCCTGGCGCGCGGAAAGCGTCGTATGCAGCAATTGATTGGCACCGCCGAGAAAGGCAAATCTACGCTCGCTCTGCCGCTCCAGATCCTTCAGAACGAAAAGGCCTTTGAGATAGCGATCATAGTTGAGATCGTAGATTTCCTGCGCCAATTCATCGATCTGATCGGTCGTCGCCGCCATCACGGCCTGGCGCTTCTCGTTCTCTTCGTAGAGGCCGGCATAGCCGTCGAGCGCGTCCCGATAGTCGCGAAGGCTCTTGGCCATCGTGGTGATCGACGATGTCGCCTCGGCGGCCGTCATCGCTTCCGCCACGCTCAGCGTATCATCCAGGACGGCCCGCGCCTTCGACAGGCCTTCCTCGTCGTCACCGCGCTCGAAGTCGACGATGTGCAGGGGCAGGCGATGCAGATTGTCGACGAGTTGCGAAAGGCCTCGTGCACGCTCCACGCCGGAGGCGAAGCCATTGAGGCCGCCCCATCCGATTCCGCCGACGATCGCCGTCAGAGCAAGGATGCCGGAGAACCCGAGGGTAATTTTGGCGCCAATCTTCATCAGACTTCCAGATCTCGAACGCGTTGACCGTGACCACGGGAAAGAAACTAAATCGTAGGAGTTAATATTCTATTGACTATTCAACCATATAATCACGGCTCTTTCCCGAGATCATCCGATCCTGCATCGGCCTAGAAAGGAGTCTGTGCGTCGTGTTTAAGAGAGGTCTGACTTGTGCTGCATGCGCGCTTATCATGGGTATCGCCGCACCCAGCGCGTCCTTCGCCAATGAATACGAGGCGCAGCTGCGCGATCTCTTCGAGCAGCGGCTGCAGCCCTGGCTGCAGAGCCCCGTGCTGATCGAGGCGATCACCAAACAGAACGCCGACCATGCCGGGCTGAGCGACAGCGATATCGACGCGATGGACCAGGATTGGCGTAGCCAGGCCAAGAATGGCGGCGGTCCTCTGATCAGCAGCCTGCAGGAGCGGCCCGCGTCGACCTATCTGGCCGGCAAGAAGCAAGAGTCGGGAGATCTCGTGACCGAGGTCTTCGTCATGGACAACAAGGGGCTGAACGTCGCCATCAGCGACGTGACCTCGGACTATATGCAGGGTGACGAAGCCAAGTGGCAGAAGACCTATGGCGAAGGTGCCGGTCAGGTCTTCATCGACGAGGTCGAGTTCGACGACAGCTCGGATACGTTCCAGTGCCAGGTGAGCGCGACGGTCGTCGATCCGGGCACAGGCCAGGCGATCGGCGCCATCACCTTCGGCATCAATGTCGAAGAGCTCTGAGGCCTGCGTCAGGAACCTTCGCCGGGGCGACACCCGCGGTCGCCCCTGGGCGTCGGCCGTCGATGACGGTCAGATGCATCTCTGTCAGCGCGCGACGGCCTCAGCCGGTTGAAGATGCCTCACCAAGGACGCAGCGGCTCGCCTGGTCGTCAGCCGTTGTCGCCGTCCAGCAGCCCGCCGATGCCGCCCAGGATCGAGCCTTCGCCCTGGTGCCGGCCAAAAGGCCCGCCCGCCGCGAGCATGCGTCCGGCCAGACGGGAGAAGGGCAGGCTTTGCAGCCAGACAGTGCCGGGGCCGGTAAGTCTCGCGAAGAACAGGCCCTCGCCGCCGAACAGCATGGTCTTGATGCCGCCGGCCTGCATGATGTCGTAGTCGACCGTCTCGGTCAGGGCGGCAAGGCAGCCGGTGTCGACATGCAGGACCTCACCTGCGGCGAGCTCGCGCTTCATCAACGTGCCGCCCATATGGACGAACACCCAGCCGTCGCCTTCCAGCTTCTGCATGATGAAGCCTTCTCCGCCGAACAGGCCGGTCATGATCTTCTGCTGGAAGTGAATGCCGATGGACACGCCCTTCGCGGCGGCGAGAAAGCTGTCCTTCTGGCAGATCAGACGTCCGCCGACTTCGGTCAGGTGGATGGCGAGGATGGTGCCGGGAAAGGGTGCGCCGAACGCGACCTTGGCCTTGCCATGGCCCTGATGGGTGAAGACCGTGGTGAACAGGCTTTCGCCGGTGATCAGACGCTTGCCGGCGCCGAGCAGCTTGTCCATGAAACCGCCGCCGGCGCTGCGCTCGGAGCCGTCGCCGAACACGGTGGTCATGTCGATCGAGGCGTCCTTGTACATCATGGCGCCGGCTTCGGCGATCGCGCTTTCGCCGGGATCGAGCTCGACCTCGACATACTGCATCTCATGGCCGTTGATCACGTAGTCGATTTCGTCGGCGCGGCTGCTCGCGGCAGGGCTGATCGGCGGCGGGCGCATCAGCGCGACCGAGCCGGCGGGCGGCGTGATGAGCTCGGGCACCTCGGACACGACCTTCCAGTCGGCGAAGCCCTGGCGCCAGCAATGGGCGTTCGGATGGCTGGCCGCGAAGTCGATGGCGGCGACGTCGTCGAGCGGGCCGCTCTGCTCGCCGTCGATGGAGAAATACCATTGGTTCATAGGAAGAACTCGCCTTGCTGTCGGTAAAGAGTAGGCTGATCAGACCGGCGGCAGGCCGACCGTCTCGTGCAGGTCGGCCGCAGTCGCCGGATCGATACGCAGCCTGTCGCGCAGATCGGCCAGATAGCGGCGTTCCTCGTCAGTATCGACGTCGATCGCCATGAGCGATGCAGCATAGACTTCGAGCGCAACGCGCGGATGACGCGCCTGTTCGATCAGCGGGGCGACGTCCAGCGGCCTGGCCATCTCGGTCATGACCCAGGCGCGTTCGTCGCTGGACGCGCCGGCCTCTTCCAGCCTGCCGAGAATGCGTTGGCACTCCGCGGCATCGACGGCGCCATCCGCCTTGGCAGCGGCGATCATCGCCTGGATCAGCAGCATGGCATGCGCCTGATCGTCCGCGAGGACGGGAGCATCGGCCACGCCCGGCGGCGGAGGCGGCGCAGCACGGGCGGGTCCGGGCTGAGGGGCTGGCGCTGAGGCTGCGGGCCGAGGCGGGGGCGGCGGAGGGGAGCCTCTGCCAGGTGGTGGCGGTGGGGCCGCCTTGGCACCCGCGTGCCCCTGACGCTGCTGCTCGGCATAGTGCTCATAGGCGGCGATCGCGAGGCCGCCGATCAAGCCGAGCGCGCCGCCGGGCACGCCGGCACCGGCCAGGACCGAGGATGGACCTGACTGTCTGCCAGTGCGGCGAAGCGCCTTGGACGCGGTGCCCGGAAGTGCACCCCCTATCAGCCCGCCGAGCAGGCGCGTGGCATCGATCATGTCGTGCCTCTTTCCCTGATGGTCGCGTATTGGCACGGGAAGCCATGATTGGACGCAGCCGTCAAGGGGCGACGCGATGGAATCCCGGCCTAATCGACAAAGCCAAACCAGGGGCGCAGCCTGACCCCGATCCAGGTCCCGGCAAAAGCAAAAAGAATCCAGATCCAGGCATGCAGGCTGAACGAGGCGGCTCCTGAGAAGAAGGCGCCGATATTGCAGCCGAAGGCGAGCCTGGCGCCGTAGCCCATGAGCAGCCCGCCGAGGATGGCGGCGAGCAGGGAGCGAAACGGGATCCTCGCGATCGGCGCGAAGCGGCCGGCCAGACCGGCGGCGGCAAGAGCTCCCAGCATGATGCCGAGATTCATGAGGGTGATGTTGTCTCTAAAAAGGCTGCCCTCGAGGGCGCGGCCGGGAAAGCCGCCGTTCCAGAAACGGGTGCCTGCCGGACTCCAACCCAAGGCCTGGGCGGCCTCCGCCCCCCAGAGGGTGAACGCCCAGGTGACGGTCCAGGGATGACCGGCGACCAACAGCGTGAGCAGGTTCAGAACGGCGAGCAGACCCGCGCTGAACAGCAGCGGCCAGGGGCCGGCCAGCAGCGTGCGCGCGCTCAGTCCCTCGCCCCAGATCGGGCGCTGCGGCCGGTCCCCGGCCCAGGCACGAAAGCCAAGCCACAGGGCAGCGAGCAGGGCGGCCTGGAGCGCGATCGCGGCCGGCCATCCGAGCATCTTGCCGAGGGAGACGGCGCCGAGGCTGGGCAAGGGCGGCAGCTGGAGAGCGTCCAGGCTGCCGGCAAAGGCGCCGGCGCAAAAGGCGATGAGCGTCACCAGCATGCGCGTGCTGCCGCCGCCGACGGTGTAAAGCGTGCCGGAGCCGCAGCCGCCGCCGAGCTGCATCCCGAGCCCGAAGATGAAGCTGCCGATGGCGACGCGCAGGCCTGCCGGCGCCACCGCACCGCCGACCGGCCGGCCGAACGCCTCGCCCGCCGCCAGGAAGGGCGCGAACAGCAGCATGGCGAGGCCGATCATCAGGAGCTGGGCGGTGATGCCGGCGATGTCGCGATGCAGGATGGCGTTGCGGTAGGCCGAGGTGAAGCCGAAGGAGGCGTGGTAAAGGCTCATGCCGAGGAGGCCGCCGATGGCGAACAGGGCGCCATAGCGCCAGCCGTCGCTGCCGAGCAGCAATGCGCCGGCAGCGAGCGCGAGAAGCCCAGTCACCGCCACCGACGTCTGCATCGGCCGCACCGTCTCGGCAGCCGGCAGGGTGGTCACGAGAGTCCCACCTGGCTAAGGCAAGTCAGGCCTTCAGCCGCTGGCTGAGCAGGGAAACCTGGTCCTCGACGCTGATCGGGAGCTGGGAGGTGACCTCCAGCTCGCGGTCTTCATAGACGTTGCGGTCCTGATGCTGGAGCTTCCATTGCAGAACGCGCTCGTCGCGCTGCATCAGGAGGTCGACGATCTGCGGCTGGAACAGGCGGAGCATGTTGGTGAGCCAGCGGTTCACGGCCCAGGTGGGCTTGTCCATCTCCATGTCGAAGCTGTCCAGCATGGAGCAGACGTCGTGGGCGGCGTACCAGGTTTCGCCGGTAACCCAGCGATTGGTGGTGAACAGGCCGACCGGCCAGCCGCTCTTGTCCATGGAGACGGCGATCAGATGGGAGATCAGGTCGTGCGGATCGTCCTTGGGCTGGTAGTCCGGAAGCGGCGCCGGCTGCACGCCTTCCGCCATGCCGCGGCCACGCAGGAAGGTGTGGAAGTGGCCGTGCTCGCCCGGACGCTCGCTCTTGTCATGGGCGTGATAATACCACTGGGCGTGGCTCTCGGGATCGTAGACGTCACCCTTGGGGTAGTGGTCGAGGATGTAGAAGGGACCCTCGTGCTTGAGCACGACGCCGACCATATTGTCCTTGCTCTTGTTCAGGATCCGGCGCCATTCCAGGACCTCATGCCCGGCTTCCAGCATGACCTCCAGCGTTTCCCTGGGATAGTCGTCGAGCCAGGACTGATCCGGCTTCGGTGCCGCCTCCGGCAAGCTCATGATGCTCTCTCCTACCAGCTTCGCCCGGGTGCCTGGGCCGCCATCCTGTCGGAGCCCGCCGACCACCCGGTCATCTTGCCGGCAGCATAGATGACATCGATGACCGCGTTGAGGGCACTTACCGGATCGTGATCGTGATGTGATCCGAAGTCGGCCGCCGGCGCCTGGACACTCCTTTTGCCGACGATAAGGTGATTTTCGATCGATCCGTCAAGCGCACCCGCGGTGTTTTCGACAACCATCCCTTGAACTGGAGAGGCTTACCATGAACCAGCAGAAATCCCGTCTTCTTTCCACAACCTATCTCGGCCTGGCCCTGGGCGGCGGCGCTCTGATGCTGGCGCCTGCCGGCACGGACGGCATGGCCGGCGGCTTCGGCGGACTCGGCGTCGGCGGCATCGCGCTTGCGGCGTGCAATCCCTGCAACGCGGAATGCCCCAATCCGTGCAACCCCTGCTGCCCGAACCCGTGCGCCGCAGCCAATCCGTGCAACCCCTGTGCGGCCGCCAACCCCTGCAATCCTTGTGCCGCAGCCAATCCGTGCAATCCCTGCGCCGCAGCCAATCCGTGCAATCCGTGCAACCCCTGCGCGGCCAACTGACGAACACCAAGGCTGCAGCGACGGCCGGATGGCCGTCGCGGAGCGAGCAGGAGCCCGGGACATCGCGTCTCGGGCTCTTTTCTTGCGGGAGTGAAAGCGAAAGCGCGCTGCCGGCGTTCGGAGCCGAGGGTCGGGCAGCGGAACGGCGGCAGAAGCTAACTCAACTAAAAATAGAATTCAACATAGCAAATTTCCCGGTTTCGATATATCTAGACAGCACATCATCGGGCCCTGATCGCTGGCCGGTGAGCATGGCAACAATCTCAAATCTGGAGCAGAGCATGGCGCGGACAGGCGAGCGGGTAGTGGCCGTTGTGACGTCTCAATCTTCGGCCGATCAGGAGGCTGTCAGCACCCGAACGCTTAACCCCGCGCCCTCGGGCTCCGTTCCCTCGGGCCATGCGCCCGACCTCTTGGAGGATGCGCGCAGCATCGCCAGGGTTCTGCTGGCCGAAGGCTTCGAACTCCTGAACTTTCACCCGATCGCCCTCTCCTTTGCCGGCACGCCCGCGGCCTTCGAGCGGGTCTTCGGCTTCCGTCCGGTGCGCCGCACCTTCCCGGGCGGGCGCGGGCATCAGGTCGAAGGCTTCGACGTCGAGCCGGAGGACGCGCATCGTCTGACCGACCTGCCGGCGATCTTCGAGGGTCGCGCCGGGCGCCTGGCGATCGCGCGCCCGCCGAGGCTGATCGACGATGCCGGCATGCCGCTGCGCGATGTCGGCGCTGCCGATTGTCCGGCCTGGCTGCTTCCGGACGAGCTGGCGATGTCGATCTGGGCGGATGGTGCCGGCGCCCCCGCGGCGACCGGCCATGGCGTGGTGGTGGCGCAGATCGGCACCGGCCATTTTCGCCACCGCTTCTTTTCCGAGCGGGGCTATCGGGTCCTGCCGACGCTGCTCGGCCCGGGACAGGAGCACCCGCAACGGGACGACCACGGTCACAGCACGGGCGAGGCCGCCTGTCTGTTCGGCGCGGCGCCGGATATCAGGCTGCGCCCGATCAAGGGGCTGCTGGATCCGGTCGGCGATCTGCTGATGACCATCGACTCGGCGCCGAAGCCGGATCTGATCATCAACAGCTGGGGCTATGACGCCGATCAGGCCGGATGGGACGATCTCGAGCGGACCGACGCCAATCTCCACCACTATCTCAAGATCCTCGAGGCGGTGATCGCCTTTGCGAGCGCCAGCGGGATCGTGGTCTGCGCCGCGGCCCCCCGGACCTGGAAGTGCTTTCCGGCCTGCCACCCCGACGTCATCGCGATCGGGGCGGCCTCCGGCGGGCGCGCGGCGCGGCAGAAGAGCCGCAGCATGGGGGCGAGCTGCCTCTACCCCGGCCGCCTGATGCCGGACATCTGGAGCGATGCCGCGCGCTCGGTACGCGCCGGGCTCGATCTGATCGGCAGCTCTCAGCCCGTGCAGCCAGGCTCCGCCCTCGCGCGGCCGGGGCTGCAGGAAGCGGGTGCCGACGAAGGCTTGGCCTGGTGCGACATCGAGCAGGCCGCGTCGCCGCTCGCGGTCAGCAAGCTCGCGCTTCTGCTGCAGCAGCACCGCGGCCTGTCGGCTTCAGCCTTCAAGACGATGGTCACCGCAGCGGTCGCGGCATCCGAGGACGAGCCTCTCGAACCGGCCAGGGCGGCGTCGAGAGCGGGCGAGCTGATGCCGCAGCTCACCGGCGAGCGCTCGGCCTAGTGGTGTGACCACCTCATTGGGTTCACGCCACCATCGCTGAGGTCGACGGTATACGCCCAAGCTTTCGAGGGGTGTCGAAGAAAAGAGCTTTGTGCGTAAACCGCCGATCCAGGCCATGCCAGCCCGAGTCCACGAGGTGGCCGCGCCACTAGCGAGCGCCGCCGAGGCTGCCGGTGCCGTGGCCGGCGAGGCCGCCCGAGACTTCCTCGGTGGCCTCATCGGCCAGTTCTTCCGGCAGGATCAGGTTCAGGACGATCGCGATGAACGCCGCCGGCAGCAGGCCGGAGGTCATCAGAATGCCGAGCGTCGTCGGCAGATACTGCACCGCCTTCGGCTCGAGCTGCAGGCCGAGGCCGATCGAGAGCGCGATCGCGAAGATCACCATGTTGCGCCGGTTCCAGTGGACGTCCGAGAGCATCGAGATGCCGGCGGCGACCACCATGCCGAACATCACGATAACGCCGCCGCCCAGCACCTCGATCGGCACGGTGCGGATCACGCTGCCGATCTTCGGGATCAGGCCGCAGATGATCAGGAAGATCGCGCCGAAGGTCACCACATGGCGGCTCATCACGCCGGTCATGGCGATCAGACCGACATTCTGGCTGAAGGAGGTGTTGGGCAGGCCGCCGAACACGCCGGCAACAGCCGTGCCCAGGCCGTCGGCGAAGGTGGCGCCCTGGATTTCCTTGTCGGTCGCCTCGCGCCCGGCCCCGCCCTTGGTGATGCCGGAGACGTCGCCCACGGTCTCGACCGCGGACACGAAGGCCATCAGGCAGAAGCCGACGACGGCAGCGGCCGAGAACTCGAAGCCGTATTTGAACGGCTGCGGCAGGGCGAAGACTGCGGCGCGCTCCCAGCTCGCGGCGATGTCGGCGACCGGCAGCATGCCGACGGCGATCGCGTAGACGTAGCCGGCGATCATACCGACCAGCACGGCCGAGACCGAAAGCATGCCGCGTGCGAAGAATTTGAGCAGCAGTGTGACGATGATGACCACCAGCGCCGCCGACCAGTTCAGGAGGCTGCCATATTCGGGCTGATCGACCGCCGGCACGCCGCCCGCCGCATATTGGATGCCGACCTTGACCAGAGCGAGCCCGATCAGGGTCACCACCAGGCCGGTCACCAGGGGCGGCAGGGCGAAGCGGATCTTGCCGATCACCGTGCCGAGCAGGGCGTGGAAGATGCCGCCGAGCACGACACCGCCGAACAGAGCTGCCAGGCCGTCGACGCCCTTGCCGGCGACCAGCGGGATCATGATCGGCAGGAAGGCGAAGCTGGTGCCCTGGACCACCGGCAGGCGCGCGCCGATCGGTCCGAGGGTGATGGTCTGAAGCAACGTCGCAATGCCGGCGAACAGCATCGACATCTGGATCAGATAGAGCAGTTCGGGAAAATCGGGGGAGTTGGAGCCGAACCCGAAGCCGGCGGCGCCGGCCACGATGATCGCCGGCGTGACGTTGGAGACGAACATGGCGAGCACATGCTGGATGCCTAGCGGGATCGCCTTGTGGATCGCCGGCGTGTAGTCGGGATCGCGGAGCTGCTCCGGCGTGCCGATGGATGTGTCAGCCACAGACTTTCCCCCTTTTTTATCGCGTCGCGCTCGCCAAGGCCGAACCTTGAGACGGCGTCATTCGCTTTCTATGCAAAAATCATGCTCAAACCGTTGCTCTTCCAGATTGTCGCCCGGCCCGATGCGATCGATGACCGCAAAGAGCCCGGGCGCATGCAGCGGCGTCAGGACTCCATGCCACACGCCGCGACGGTAGTTAACCCCCTGCCCGATCGCCGTGACAAAGGCGCGGGGCCGGCCGGGACGGCCATCATCATCGGGGGCGACCACCACCAGGAACGGCGTCTCGCTCATCGGCAGGAAAGCCTGCGAGCCGAACGGATGGCGCTCCATCATGTCGAGCCGACAGGGAAGGCTCCGAGGCTCCGCCCTGAACAGGCTGATGCCCGCCCGGCCATCGGTCATGTCGAGCCTCGCCAGATCATGCCAGCGACCGCAGGCGCCGCGATTGATGATGCGGTCCGGCTCGCCTGCCGCCTCGAGCACGTCGCCAAAGGGCGAAAAGGCGTCTGCCGTCAGGGGTTCGACCGTGATTGACCTGGTCATGGCGCCCTTCGGTCGGTCATGCCGTTCACGCCCTGTCAAAACGGCGAGCCGAGCTTGGGGTGGCGGTTGACGTCCTTGTAGAGGAGATAGCGGAAAGGCCCGGGGCCGCCCGCATAGCAGGCCTGTGGGCAAAAGGCCCGGAGCCAGAGGAAGTCGCCGCCCTCGACCTCGACCCAGTCCTGGTTCAGCCGATAGACCGCCTTGCCTTCGAGCACGTAGAGGCCGTGCTCCATCACGTGGGTCTCGGTGAACGGCAGCGTGGCACCGGGCGCGAAGGTGACGATGGTGACATGCATGTCGTGGCTGAGATCGGCCGGGTCCATGAAGTGCGTGGTCAGCCATTTGTCCTCGGAACCCGGCATGGCGACCGGCGGCCGCTCGCGCTCGTTGGTCACGATCGGCGCTGGGAGGCCCAGCCCCTCGACCGGCTGGTAGGCTTTGCGGATCCAGTGAAAGCGGACGGGGATCGCGCCGTGATTGGCGACGGTCCAGGCAGCACCGGGCGGGATGTAGGCGAAGCCGCCCGGCTCCAGGATGTGCGCCGCGCCGTCGATCACCAGGTCGAGCCGGCCGTCCAGCACGAACAGGGCCGCTTGCGCGCCGGCATCCGGTTCGGGCCGCTGGCTGCCGCCGCCGGGCGCCACCTCCATGATCATCTGCGAAAAGGTCTCGGCGAAACCGGACATCGGCCGCGCCAGCACCCAGGCCCTGCTCTTGTCCCAGAACGGCAGCGCCGAGGTGACGATGTCCTGGAGCACGCCGCGCGGGATCACCGCATAGGCGTCGGTGAACACCGCGCGCCCGCAGACGAGCCCTGTCTGGGGCGAGAGACCGCCTTGCGGTGTGGCGTAGGCAGGAGCCGACGACAGGGCGGCGACGGCCGATGCATACCTCATGGCAGCATATCCTCCAGACGCAGCCGTGCGATCCGCTCCACCTGGCGGCAGGCCTCGGCGAACTCATCCGCGCGGTCGTTCTCCAGCCGGCGCCGAAACGCGTCGAGAATGCCCGCCTTGTCGTGGTCGCGCACCGCGATGATGAACGGGAAGCCGTTTTTCTCGACATAGGCGCCGTTCAGCTCGGTGAAGGTCGTGCGCTCCTCGTCGGTCAGGGCGTCGAGCCCGGCGCTCGCCTGCTCGGCAGCCGACTCCTCGGTCAGCCGCTTCGCCGTCGCGAGCCTGCCGGCGAGATCCGGATGGGCCTCCAACACGGCGAGGCGCTTGTGATCGTCGGCAGATCGAAAGATGCGGACAAGGGCGTTGTGCAGGCCGGCAGCACGATCGTGTGCCGGTCCGAGCTCAAGGTCGAAGGCACCTTCGGCGATCCAGGGCGAATGCTCGAACACGCCGCCGAACCTCTCGACGAAGACCGCCCGGTCCATCACCGACGGAGTCACCCCCACCCGGCGGTGGTGCTGGTGCCAGTGGCGGGCGATGTCGATGCGCCGCGCGAACCAGACGTCGGTGTGGGGCCTTGGGCATATTCGACGAAGCGGCGGAGCGCCTGCACCCGACCCGGCCGCCCGACCAAGCGGCAATGCAGGCCGATCGACATCATTTTCGCCGCCCCGGCCTCGCCTTCGGCGTAGAGGCAGTCGAAGCTGTCCTTCAGGTAGGAGAAGAACTGATCGCCTGAATTGAAGCCCTGAGGCGTGGCGAAGCGCATGTCGTTGGCATCGAGGGTGTAGGGCACGATCAGCTGGTGACCGCCGCCCGCGACCGGCTGCCAGTAGGGCAGCTCGTCGGCATAGCTGTCGGCCGAGTAGAGAAAACCGCCTTCTTCAGCAACCAGGTCGACCGTGTTGACCGAGCACCGTCCCGTATACCAGCCCGTGGGACGGGCACCGGTGACCTCGGTGTGCAGGCGGATCGCCTCCGCCATGTGGGCGCGTTCCTCCTCGGGCGAAAAATCCTTGTACTCGATCCACTTCAGCCCGTGGCTCGCGATCTCCCAGCCCGCCTCCTGCATGGCCAGGACCTGGGCCGGCCCGCGCGCCAGCGCCGTCGCCACGCCGTAGACCGTGACCGGCACGTCCAGCTCGGTGAACAGACGATGCAGGCGCCAGAAGCCGGCGCGAGCACCATAGTCGTAGATGGTCTCCATGGTCCAGTTGCGCTGACCTTGCCAGGGCTGGGCGCCGATGGTCTCGGACAGGAAGGCTTCGGACGCGGGGTCGCCATGGAGGATGCAGTTCTCACCGCCCTCCTCGTAGTTGACCACGAACTGGACCGCGAGCTTCGCGCCATCAGGCCATTTGGGATCGGGCGTGGCTGCGCCATGGCCATGCAGGTCGCGCGGATATCGGGGGGGCTGCTGTGTCATCCTCATAATCTAACGCAAAACAATCATCCCGACTTTCAAATTTTTCTTGAAAGAGTTTGGTCGGGAAGCGCAGGCCGCCGCCATTGCCGGAGGCCGGAAAACGCGGGATAAAGCGGGCTCTTCAGGCGTCGCGGGAGACAGATATGGCCGGCTATCTCACCACCCATGTGCTGGACACCGCCCGCGGCTGCCCGGCAGCAGGACTCACGATCGAACTCTACCGGATCGACGGTGACAGCCGCATCAGGCTCGAGACCTGCATCACCAACGAGGACGGCCGCACCGACCGTCCGGTTTTGCCCGAAGATGCCTTCGAGGCGGGCGTCTACGAGCTGGTGTTCCATGCCGGCGCCTATCTGGACCAAACCGGCACGCCGCCCGAGCAGCCGCGCTTTCTCGACCTCGTGCCGATCCGCTTCGGCATGTCGGAACCCTGCCACTACCATGTGCCGCTGCTGCTGTCGCCCTTTGGCTATGGCACCTATCGCGGCAGCTGAAGCCCGGCGACCGAGCGCTCGATGGCTGATTTGACCCGCTCGACCATGAACTCGATGAACAGGCGGGTCTTCGGATCCTGATGCCGGCGATGTGCATAGACGCAGGCGACGGGCGCCGAGAGCGGCGGGGTCGCCGCGGCGACCGGCACCAGCCGGCCGGCGCGCAGATCGTCCGCCACCTCGAACACCGCCTTCAGCACGATGCCATGGCCACCGAGCGCCCAGGCGGTCAAGACGTCGCCGTCATCGGAATCGAAAGGGCCGGCGATGGCGAAGCGCTTCGGGCCGTCCTCGGTCATCAGCGTCCATTGGAACTCGCTCGCCCCCGGAAAACGCAGGATCAGGCAGTCATGCCGTTCCTCAACCAGCGCCCTGCCGTCGCGCGGATTGCCCCGCCTCGCGATGTAGGCAGGGGACGCGCAGAGCAGCCGCGGGCAGTCGGCGATGAGGCGCTGGCGAAGGGTCGAATCCTCGAGCGCGCCGAGGACGAAGGCGACATCCAGCCCTTCCGCGATCAGGTCGACATGCCGATCCGACATGCGCAGGCGCACGTCCACCAGCGGATAGGCCTTTTGAAAGCCCGGCACTTCGGGGGCGACGAAGCGCCGTCCCAGCGAAAACGGCGCAGCCACCGCGAGCGTGCCGCGGGGCGTCCGGCTGATATCGGCGACCGCAGCCTCGGCCTCGTCGATCGCTTCCAGAATCCGCTTGGCGCCGTCATAGAAGATTCGGCCCTGTTCGGTCGGCTGCAGGCTGCGGGTAGTGCGCAGGAACAGCCTGATGCCGAGATGGTCCTCGAGCTGGGAGAGCCGCGACGACACCACCGCCGGCGAGGTGCGCTGATCCCTGGCCGCCGCCGACAGGCTGCCGAGCTCGAAGATGCGCACGAAGGTCTTGATATTGTCGAGATAGGCCATGACACTATTTTCATGATTTTTCTAAAAGTCCTTGGGACTGTTAGATAATACAGAAGACTGGACCATTCGTTTAGGGTCAAAGGCGGCGGCTCAGGCAAGAAAGGCGGGTAGCGACCATGTATGATCTGGCAACCATGTGGGCCTGGCTCGATTTCGCCGTGCGCTGGACGCATGTGATCACCGGAATCGCCTGGATCGGCTCGAGCTTCTACTTCATCGCGCTCGATCTTGGTCTGCGCAAGGCCGAGGCCATGCCCAAGGGCGTGAGCGGCGAGGAGTGGCAGGTCCACGGCGGCGGCTTCTATCACATCAGGAAATACATGGTGGCGCCGGACGCGATGCCGGAGCACCTGACCTGGTTCAAATGGGAGGCCTATTCCACATGGCTCTCGGGCGCTGCCCTCCTGATGATCGTCTACTGGGCCGGCGCCGAGTTTTTTCTGATCGATCCCAACAAGATAGACCTTGCAACGTGGCAGGCCGTCTTGATCTCGGCGGGGTCCCTGACCATCGGCTGGCTGGTTTACGACACGCTCTGCAAAAGCCAGCTCGGCCACAGTCCGACCACGCTCATGCTGCTGCTCTTCGTGCTCCTCGTAGCGATGGCCTGGGGCTACGACCAGATCTTCACCGGCCGCGCCGCCCTCCTCCATCTGGGCGCGTTCACCGCCACCATCATGTCGGCGAACGTCTTCTTCAACATCATCCCCAACCAGAAGATCGTGGTCGATGACCTGAAGGCAGGCCGCACGCCCGATCCGGACTATGGCCGCACCGCCAAGCTGCGCTCGACCCACAACAACTACCTGACCCTGCCCGTCCTGTTCCTGATGCTCTCCAACCACTACCCGCTCGCTTTCGCCAGTGAATACAACTGGTTGATCGCAGCCCTGGTGTTCCTGATGGGCGTCACAATCCGCCACTGGTTCAACCAGCGCCATGCCGGGGCCGGCAGCCCCTACTGGACCTGGCCGGCGACTGCCCTCCTGTTCATCGCGATCATGGGTCTGTCCACCGCCCCGCTCTACAGCCAGGCCGAGCTCGAGAATGCCGAGCGGCCGCTGACCGCGATCGAGGCGCGGATGGCGGAAGCTGGCGGTTTTGCTGACGTTCGGGACATCGTGCTCGGCCGCTGCTCCATGTGCCACGCGCGCGAGCCGGTCTGGGAGGGGATGCTCTGGCCGCCGAAGGGGGTGGTGCTGGAGACGGAGGCGGATATTGCCCGCGCGGCCTACCCGGTCTACCTGCAGGCCGGCGTCACCCACGCCATGCCCCCCGGCAACCTGACGGCGATGGAGGACGGGGAACGGCGAAAAATCGCCGCATGGTATCAAAACGCTAAGGATTCTCTGCCATAAAGGACGGGGGGAACCAGGAGAGGCGCCGCTTCATGACGGAATGGGTCGAGCTGAACGAGCTCCAGGTCGACAGGGCTCTGTATGACTTCGTGAATGACGAGGCGATCCCGGGGACGGGGATCGAACCGGTGGCGTTCTGGCGGTCTTTCGCCAGCATTCTCAAGGACTTGACGCCGCGAAATCGCGAGCTGCTGGCGACGCGCGACACGCTGCAGGCGAAGATCGATGCCTGGCACGAGGCGCATCAAGGCGAGCTGTTCGACCAGGCGGCCTACAAGGGATTCCTGAAGGCCATCGGATACTTGGTGCCCGAGGGCGAGGCGTTTCAGGCGTCCACGGCCGGCGTCGATCCGGAGTTTGCCGAGGTCGCCGGGCCGCAGCTCGTGGTGCCGGTGACCAATGCGCGCTATGCGCTGAATGCCGCCAATGCGCGCTGGGGAAGCCTATATGACGCGCTCTACGGGACCGATGCGATCCCCCCCGGGCCGCCCGCCGGTGGCGGCTACGATCCCGTGCGCGGGGCAGCGGTGATCGCGTTCGGGCGGGCGTTTCTGGACGAAAGCATGCCGCTCGCGCACGGCTCGCACACGGAGTCGACCGGCTATGCACTGGAGGACGGCCACCTCGTCGTGACGCTCGCCAATGGCGAGCTCACGGGCCTGAAAAGCCCGGAAAAATTGGCGGGCTTTCGAGGCAATCCGTTCAAGCCGGACGGGGTGTTGCTCAAGAACCACGGTCTGCATGTCGAGATCGTCATCGACCCCGCGCATCCGATCGGCAGGGACGATCCCGCCGGCGTCGCCGACCTGATCATGGAGGCGGCGATCACCACGATCGTCGATTGCGAGGACTCGGTCGCGACTGTCGATGCCGAGGACAAGGTGCAGGCCTATCGCAACTGGCTCGGCCTGATGAAGGGCGAACTGGTGGCCACGCTCGAGAAGAACGGCAAGGTCGTCGAGCGGACGCTGGCCGACGACCGGCGCTACCACCAGCCGGCGGGCGGTGAACTTACCCTTCCCGGACGCGCCTGCATGCTGGTGCGCAATGTCGGCCATCTCATGACCATCGATGCCGCGAGGTGGCAGGGCGAGCCGGTGTTTGAGGGGCTGCTGGACGGCATGATCACGTCCCTCATCGCCCTCCACGACTTGCACGGCAAGGGCGTTTACAAGAACAGCCGCGCTGGTTCCGTCTACATTGTGAAGCCGAAGATGCACGGGCCGGACGAGGTGGCGTTCACCTCGGCGCTGTTCGCCAGGATCGAAGATGCTCTGGGCATGGCGCCGAACACCCTGAAGATGGGCATCATGGACGAGGAGCGGCGCACCACGGTCAATCTGAAGGAATGCATCCGCAACGCCCGGGAGCGCGTGGCGTTCATCAACACCGGTTTTCTGGATCGCACCGGCGACGAGATCCACACCGGCATGCGTGCCGGCGCGATGATCAGGAAGGGCGACATGAAGTCGGCGCCCTGGATCCAGGCCTATGAGGACTGGAACGTCGATATCGGCCTGGAATGCGGCCTCCAGGGACGCGCGCAGATCGGCAAGGGCATGTGGGCGATGCCGGACAAGATGAAGGACATGCTCAGGACAAAGGTTGTCCACCCTGAACAAGGGGCCAACACCGCCTGGGTGCCGTCCCCGACCGCCGCGACCCTGCACGCGCTCCACTATCACAAGGTCGACGTCAAGGCGCGCCAGGACGCGCTCAAGGCCCGGGGGCGGGCCGGCCTGGACGATATTCTTTCCGTGCCGCTCGCGAGAAAACCCAACTGGACGCCCGAGGACATCCAGAACGAGCTGGACAACAACGCCCAGGGCATTCTCGGCTATGTGGTGCGCTGGATCGACCAGGGGGTCGGCTGCTCCAAGGTGCCGGACATCAACGATGTCGGCCTCATGGAAGACCGCGCCACGCTGCGCATCTCCAGCCAGCACATCGCCAACTGGCTGCACCACGGCATCTGCAGCGACGAGCAGGTGATGGAAACCATGAAGCGCATGGCCAAGGTGGTCGACCAGCAAAACGTCGACGACCCAGCCTACCGCCCCATGGCCGACGATTTCGACGCGAGCATCGCCTTCAAGGCTGCTTGTGATTTGGTGTTCGAGGGTGAGGCTCAGCCGAATGGCTATACGGAGCCAATTTTGCATCGGCGTCGGCTGGAAGTGAAGGCTGCCGGCTAGCAGCCGGTGGCTTTCTAAGATGACAGACGCCGACAATTTCTGACGTGATCGGGGCTGTCACCCTAAGTATGAACATGATGCAGCTATATAAATTCAAAAAAGAAGAGTGCTCAGAGGGTTAAAAAGCTTCTCTTCTAATTCCACCGGAAGCACTTCCTCCTTGCTGAGCCTATCTACCACAAAGCTTGATAGTTCATTCTTAGTGACCGTAAGTTGGTTCGCGAAAATTCGGTCACCATCTACCATTGTCAGCCTTTCAAAGGCTCCGAATTTCTCTCTCAGTAATCTCTGAGGATAAAGATATTCGATACCATTATTTTCCCAAATAAGAATGCGTTCTGCTGGAATTCCCTGTTTTTGAAATTTCGCGGGCAAGTCGTGCCCATGGACTGCGTCCAAAACCACGAAAATACGGTCTGCGTAAGGGCTGCGACGAATATCTCCGAGCATCTGCTTAATGTTTGCTATCACGTTCCCAATTTGAGCATCACTATGTGCTGGTATCACCGACACCGAGCATTGCTCGTATCGAAGAGAAACCAACCTTCTCAAATATTCAAAGTCAGTCTTTCCCTCAACGATGATGATCGCACTGGGCAAAAAAAGTGTCTCGAATCGATTCCCCAAAAGTCTAAACTGAAGACGATTTAAATCTGCAATCGATCGAAGAGGATCAATAATGATGTTATCCCCGTTCTTTTCTACCCAATAATTCTTTGATATCTCAATTCTATTTAGAAAGATTGGCGAATGCGTTGCCAGAATTATTATTTCAACATGACTCAGATATTTCTCACGATTCTTGTCATTCAGAAGCCATTCGGCGAATAGAGTTTGCACCTCTGGAGAAATGCCAAGTTCTGGCTCGTCAATTAGAAAGTGGGTATAGTCCGTATCGAGAAGCGATGTTACTAGAGATGCGATTAGCCTGACACCGGAACTTGTAAAAGATAGATTGTATCCGTCAACATCTATATACATCTGAGACATGGAGTTGTCTGGTATTGTATGCTTTATGCTCAAATCTGCATTGAGCATATTTCTCATGACTTCAAACAGCTTCTCTCTTCTTTCGTCTGACAGTTCTGCAATCGCCTGTTGAAGATTAAATGGCGAATTATCTATATTGTGTCTTTCGTTGCTAAAATGAGTCAATTGTTGTTGATATTTATTTTCTTTGCGATTTGCTTGCGGTCCGTATGGTGACAGCACATTGAAGTTCTGATAGCGTTGTGGACCTAAGTACGTTGCGTTTTTCCCTAGCTCTCGCAGCATTTTTCGCAGAATGAAAGACTTTCCAGAATTGTTTCGGCCACAGATAATAGAAACAGAATTTAACAGCAAACTCTTATAAGATTCGTGCGAATCGGGAGAAATTTGCGTTGGCGGTCTTTCTGAAAAGTCTGGCATTCTGGATCTTTCTTTTAAAACAGAGCCTCAACGGCAACGTGCCAACCTTGGAGATTTTTTTCGATAACATGCCTCAGCAATTGCTGGTTCATGTTCACGGGCGTTTAGCGCACATTGGATAGTCATTCAACTATTCTTCACTGGAGATCATAATAGCTGATGGCATACACTCCTTTTATACCTGGAGGAGGTCGCCCAATATGAGGAACAAACGAAAGCTTGAGCCTCTGCCTGAATTCGAGACGGACGAGAAAGCCGAGCATTTCGTCGACGAGGCGGATCTCATGCAGTATGACCTGTCATCCGGCAGAATCACGCGCTTCGAGTTCGAGAAAAAGACCAAACAGGTCAATCTGCGCATGCCGGAAAGCTTGGTGCAGGCGGTCAAGGCGAAGGCGGCGGCGCGGGGGATTCCCTATCAGCGCTTCATTCGCGAGGCGTTGGAGAAGGCGCTGCAGTAAGGCTTGTGGGTCCTTCACCGTATTTGGCGGCGGCGATGTCTTTGATGGCATCGTCCGGCAATTCGCCGACGATCAGGATCTCGCATTCCTGGGTTGTCATTGTCTCGACTTGAGCTGCAGTCGTTGTTGATACTGTGGCCTTATCCGGCATCGACGCCACCTGAAAGGACGTCATGGCGGCGGACATCGGCGACGAGAAAACTTGTGCACATGTTCACCCTTTCTTAACCAGCATCAGCTATCAGTATAGCGTCTCGCTGGTCCATGCGATCCTGGGAATCCGAGCCTCGCCTCTGAATTTGCAGGCGGGCGGATTCCCAGGATCGCATGGACCAGGAAGCATCGGATGGTGACATGGCGGGGTTAAGGAGGCGTGAAGACGGGCGTTGGACGATGGGATCGGCTCGGACATTGTGTTGCTGACAGTTGACGGCGGCGGCGACGCTCGGCTTCCGGCTCGCCCTTCTGCCAGGGGTTCGCTATGACCTTTGAAGAATCCTTGTCGCGGTCGAGAGGAGTTTTGGATGCGTGCTGTCGTCTGCCGTGAGCCTGGCGGTCTGGAGGGGCTGGAGCTGGGGGAGCTGCCGGTGCCGGAGCCTGGGGCGGGGGAGGTGCTGGTCAGGGTGCGGGCGGCGGGGCTGAATTTTGCCGATCTGCTGATGGTCAAGGGCGAGTATCAGGAAAAGCCGACGCCGCCCTTTGCGCCGGGGCTGGAGATCGCGGGCACGGTCGAGCGCCTGGGAGACGGGGTCCTGGGGTTCGAGGTCGGGCAAAGGGTGATGGCGACGCCGAACTATGGCGGCTTTGCCGAGTTCGCGCTCGCGCGGGCGTCGGATCTGGTGGCGCTGCCGGACGATGTCGACGACGTGGTCGCCGCCGGCTTCGCCATCGCCTACGGCACGGCCTATGGCTCGCTGCAGTGGGCCACCCAGCTGGCAGCTGGGGAGACGCTGCTGGTGCATGGGGCGGCGGGCGGTGTCGGGCTGGCGACCGTGGAGTGCGGGAAGGCGCTTGGGGCCGAGGTGATCGGCACGGCGCGCGGGGCGGAGCGCCTGGAGGTGGTGAAGGCGCATGGCGCCGACCATGTGATCGACACTGGCAGCGAGGATATCCGCGAGCGCGTCAAGGCGCTGACCGGGGGACGCGGCGTCGACGTGGTGTTCGATCCGATCGGCGGGGACGTGTTCGACGCATCGCTCCGCAGCCTCGCCTGGGGCGGGCGGCTCCTGGTGATCGGCTTTGCCGGCGGCCGCGTGCAGCAGATCCCGGCCAACATCCTCCTGGTGAAGAATGTCAGCGCCATCGGCTTCTACTGGGGTAGCTACCGCAAGCACGACCCCGCGCGGGTCCAGGACGGCTTCAAGACCCTGCTCGGCTGGGCGAGCGACAAGCGCATCCGCCCCCACGTCTCCATGACCTTCGAGCTCCCCCGCTTCCGCGAAGCCCTCGAAGCCCTCCAACAACGCAAAAGCACCGGCAAAGTCGTCCTAGTGGTATGACCACCTCATGGACTCGGACCGCCGTCGCCTAGCCCCACTGTATGCGCCCAAGGTGGCGTGGCCACCTCATGGACTCGGACCGCCATAGCCCAGCTTCATGGTATGCACCCAAGGTGGCGTGGCCACTTCATGGACTCGGACCGCCATAGCCCAGCTTCATGGTATGCGCCCAAGCTGAGAGACCGCTGGGGTGGTACCCCAACGGTCCCGGTTACGAGACGGTCGGCGTGATGGCCCGGACCTGCTCACCAGTCTCAGGCAAGTGAGGCCCGGGGCGGCTCGCCCCTAGGAGGCGGAGTTGCCGAAGAGGGGGGATTTGGGGCGCAGCTTGCTGCTGTCGCCGGCGCTTTCGTTGCCGAGCACGCTGATATTGCCGGCGATCTGGCCGCCGCGTTCCAGTTCGAGCTGGCCGTAGCGGATGGTGCCGGTGATGCGGCCGGTGCCGCGCACGAACAGGGTGTTGCGCACGGTGAGGTCGCCCTCGTAGATGCCGCTGATGTCGGCTTCCTCGACCTCGCAGCCGCCGGTGAAGCGGCCGGAGCTGGCGATTTCCAGGGCGAGGGTGTCGTTCAGGGTCACCTCGACCTCGCCTTCGACCACCAGGCGGTCGCAGGAATTGATCTCGCCGCTCAGGCGGATGCCCTGGCCAACGATCAAGCGCTTGTTGGCCGGTGCATCGGATGAGGCCGCGGACGAAAGGCTCGCTGCGGCCGGCTTGGTTGCTGTCGACAAGGGTTTGCTCTCCGGCAGGTCAGAATGACTCATGGGATGGTCCGGTGCCGTGACGACGTCGTCGGGCTCGTTGATCAGCTCCAGCTCGGGCTCGGGCTCCAGCTCCAGTTCGGAGGCCTGCTCGGGCTCCGGCAGAGCATCGTCCTCGGCCTCGACGGTCTCGCCGGCGCCGTTCTCACTGTCCATCGGATCGGTATCGCGTTTACGGAACATGACTTGTCAATCCCTGGCAAAAGGATCGGTACGATCGTCAAAGCCCGTACCGCATCGCGTGAAGAAGCCCCATCATTTCCGCTGAGCAACGCATAATCGTGCAATTCCGCCGTGTCAAATGTAACCGCGGCAATTCTGGCGAATAACGGGCAAAAGCAACCAGAAATTTATCTGATCCGCGAAACAGCCAAGATTATCGCGAAAAATATGCCGTCTTGCCGGCGAATTTCACAACTTTCAGTCGATAAATCGCCCTGCGGCGCGGCGGCGCGGACGTGCTGCCTGACGCATTGCGATCCGGGCGAAGCTGCCTATACTTCCGGGCCTTCAACAACGGATGAGAGCGCCGATGAGCCGCGAGGACAGCCTTCATGACGTGATCGGTCTTGGCAATGCGATCGTTGACGTGGTTTCCGAGACGCCGAATGCCCTGCTGGAGCAGCTGGATCTCGCCAAGGGCACGATGACGCTGGTGGACGAGGAGCGCAGCAAGGCGCTCTACGAGTCGATGGGCCCGGCGGTCGAGGTCTCCGGCGGGTCGGCGGCGAACACCATGGCCGGCCTCGCAGCGCTCGGCGCCGATGCCGCCTATATCGGCAAGATCCGGGACGATCAGCTCGGCGCGGTGTTCCGGCACGACATCAAGGCGGTCGGCGTCAGCTTCGACAGCCTGCCGCTGACCGAGGGCCCGGCGACCGCGCGCTGCCTGGTGTTCGTGACCTCGGACGGGCAGCGCACCATGGCCACCTATCTCGGCGCCTGCGTCGAGCTCGGGCCGGACGATGTCGACGAGGAGAGCGTGGCCGGGGCGAAGATCACCTATATGGAGGGCTATCTCTGGGATCGGCCGAAGGCGAAGGAGGCGTTCCTGAAGGCGGCGCGCATCGCCCACGAGGCCGGCCGGCAGGTGGCGCTGTCGCTCTCCGATCCGTTCTGCGTCGATCGCTGGCGCGCGGAGTTTCTCGACCTGATCGACGGCCATGTCGACATCGTGATCGCCAATGAGGCGGAGATCACCAGCCTGTTCGAGACGGATTCGTTCGATGAAGCGTTGAGGCAGGTGACCGGGAAATGCAGCCTTGCAGCGCTCACCCGGGGCCCCAAGGGATCGGTGATCGTGACCGCCGAGCAGCGCCATGCGATCGAGGCGGCCGCCGTCGACAAGGTGCTGGACACCACCGGCGCCGGCGATCTCTACGCCGCGGGCCTGCTCTATGGCCTGACCCACGATCTGCCGCTGCCGGCCGCCGGCCGCCTGGCCAGCCTGACCGCCGCCGAGATCCTGTCCCGCTATGGCGCGCGCGTCGAGCGGCCGCTGATGCCGCTGGTCGGCAAAGCCGTGCGCGGATAGGCGATCCGCCGTCTGGAAGCCGCCGGCCGCCGCCGGGCGACGCTGACTTCCTCGCGAAAGACCTGCCGTCGCTCTTGGCGAGCCCCCGATGCTCGCGCTATCGTCTTCGGATCGACCCGATCCCTTCAGGAGAGCCTCCTTGGAAAGCGCCATCGAGCAGAAGCTGGCCCGGATGGGCCATGCCTTGCCGAACGCCGCAGCGCCGGCGGCCAACTACGTGCCCTACACCGTCAGCGGCAAGCTGATCCTGGTGTCGGGGCAATTGCCGATGAAAGACGGCCAGGTCGCCTACAAGGGCCGGCTTGGCGACGGGGTCGGGCTCGAGGAGGGGCAGGCGGCGGCGGCACTCTGCGCGCGCAACCTGCTGGCCCAGGCCAAGAACGCCTGCGGCGGTGATCTCGGCCGGCTGGCGCGCTGTTTGAAACTCGGCGGCTTCGTCGCCTGCACGCCCGATTTTGTCGACCATCCGAAGGTGATCAACGGCGCCTCCGATCTGATCGCCGAGGCCATGGGCGAGGCCGGGCAGCATGCGCGCTTCGCGGTCGGCGCCGCCAGCCTGCCGCTCGGCGCCGCGGTCGAGGTCGAGGCCATCTTCGAACTCGCCTGAGGGCGCGGCCCTCTGCGTTGACTCTAAGATCGGTGACACCCCATGACCGAACCGATCCCATGACGGAACCGATTGAAGTGCGGCTGGCCCAGGGGATCGACGAGGTCGATGCCGCCGACTGGGATGCCTGCGCCGGCGCCGATCAGCCGTTTTTGAGCCATGCCTTTCTCTCGGCGCTGGAGACCAGCGGCTCGGCGTCGGCGGATACCGGCTGGCTGCCGCTGCATCTGGTCGCCGAGCAGGACGGCCGCGTGATCGCCTGCGCGCCGATGTATCTGAAAAGCCATTCCTACGGCGAATATGTGTTCGACTGGGGCTGGGCGGACGCGTTCGAGCGGGCGGGCGGGCGCTACTATCCGAAGCTGCAGGTGGCGGTGCCGTTCACCCCGGTGCCGGGCCCGCGTCTGCTGACGCGGCCGGATGTCGAGATCGCGCGCACCGCCCTGGTGCAGGGGCTGCTGAGCGCCGCCGCGCAGCTCGACTGCTCGTCGCTGCACATCACCTTCTGCGAGGAGGACGAGTGGCGGGACCTGGGCGAAGCCGGAATGATGCAGCGCACCGGCGTGCAATATCACTGGCACAATCGCGGCTATGCCAGCTTCGACGAGTTCCTGGGCGAGCTGAGGAGCAGCAAGAGGAAGATGATTCGGAAGGAGCGCGCCAGGGTGCAGGGCCAGGGTCTCGAGATCGAGACGCTGACCGGCGAGGCGCTGACGCCGGACATCTGGGACCGCTTCTACCCCTTCTACCGCTCGACCGTCGACAAGCGCTGGGGCGGGGCCTATCTGACCAAGCGTTTTTTCCGGGCGATCGGCGCGCTCATGCCGGAGCGCATCGTCCTGGTGATGGCGCGCCATGAAGGGCGCTATGTCGCCGGTGCCTTGAACCTGCTCGGCAGCGACACCCTGTTCGGGCGGAACTGGGGCTGCGTCAAGGACTTCGATTTTCTGCATTTCGAGGCCTGCTACTACGCAGCGATCGAGTTTGCGATCGAGCGCGGCCTGGCGCGCGTCGAGGCGGGCGCCCAGGGACAGCACAAGCTGCAGCGCGGCTACGAGCCGGTCCCCACCTACAGCGCCCACTGGATCCGCAATCCGAGCTTCAGGAAGGCCGTGGCGCAGTTCCTCGACCAGGAGCGCGCCGACATGGCGGCGGAGCGCGAACAGTTGAAGGGGCTGCTTCCCTATCGCGAAAGCGATGGCTGAGCAGAGCCCGGCGCTTGTCGCTGCCAAGCGGAAAAGCTTCACATCTGATCCAGCTCAATGAAGGATCGCGGCGCTCGGCCGTTAATCCTCCATCGATCATTGAAGGGTGGCAACGCGATGCGCTGGATGACGTCGATCACGCTTCTCGCGCTCGGCATGGGTACGCTGACGCTCGGCGGCTGTGTCGGCTCGCCCCGGACCTATGGCGCGATCGTGAACTCGGCCTACAGCCCGACCGAGTTCGGCTTCGGCGCCGCCAGACGCGATCTCTGGACCCAGATGCGCGGCGATCCCTTCGGGCTCGGCAAGGAGGCGTTCCAGGCGGGCGTGATCGACATTCTCGCCCATCATCCGCCGAAGCCGCAGCCCGCCACCTTCACCACCGATCCCGGTGAGAGCGCGGATACCGACTACCGCGTGGTCTTTCTGTTCGATCCGCCGGTGAACTTCACCACGGGCGAGCTCTGCCGGCTGCCGCTGGAGCTGCCCGCGGGCGAAGGCGGGACGAAGCCGTTCAACGCCGCGGCCGCCTTTTGCCGGAACGAGGGCACACTGACCGCGGTGCGCGGCTCGCTGGATCTCGCCGCCGGCCTCGACGATCCCGCGTTCGACGCGCTGATCGGCCAGATGGTCGACGAGCTGTTTCCCAATTTCAATCCGAACCAGGACGACGACGAGTGCTTCCTGCCGGGCCAATGCCGCTGAGGCGCTGAGGTCAAACTCACGACATGCCGATCGACGGAACGCCCTGCCGCTTCCGTCCGATGCTCGGCCAACCGGCAAATCCCCGTTTTGATCCGCCCGGCAGGTCCGAGCATCACGGGCTCATCGGACATACCGAGAAGGGCTGGACCGTCTTTTTCCAGCGTTGACGTTTTTTCAATGCTTTCCTGTCAGCGTTCCCCTCTGGTCCATGCGATCCTGGGAATCCGAGCCTCGCCCCACCTGATCTCGGCGGTCGGACGGACTCCCAGGATCGCATGGACCAGATGAGAGACTACCGGGTGGCGGTTAAGATTAGGTTAACGCAGTGGCTGTACGGCGTGACCCAGTGACCTGAGATCCAGGGCAGTCAAAACAGGCCATTTACCGGTTCGATTGGCATGACGGGTTGTCTTCGTCGCGTTAGGTCTTCCTTAACCCTTCCCTGGCATGCTGTTCCATGGTCCATGCGATCCTGGGAATCCGGGCCTCGCCCCACCTGTCTGCGGCGGTCGGACGGACTCCCAGGATCGCATGGACCAGAGCTCGGAGGATGGAGCAAGCGCGTCAAGATTTCGTTAGCAGCAGACAAAATTACCGGAAGGTCATCCGTCACCACGGCCCAGGGCTGCGACGCCACCAAAAGCTTCGGATGCCGCTGCCCTATCTCGGCGGTTGTGCATCAATGCTGCCAAACGCCGCTACTCGCTTCATTCGGATCGATGAGTTAGAGCGAATTCCGATCAGATGTGATCGGGATGCACGCTCTATCTCTTTGTTTCGGCGAATTTCCTGATCGATCAAGCGTTTCCACCTGATCGGGAAAAGCTCCAGCAGCGTCGAGACGATATCCGACACGGTCGCCTGCCTTCCCATCCCCCTCGATCGGGAACGGAACCGCATACCGGCGAAAACCGGGCACGTTCCCCTCTCCCGGCCGAAAAAGTCCATGAGGTGGCCACGCCACCTAGGGCCGTTCGAGGGCGCCGATATAGGCGAGCAGGTGTTCGATATCGTCGTTGGTGACGTCGCTCAGGCGGTCATAGGCGATATGCGGCGGGCGGCGCTTCAGGGACTGGAGGCGCTGGCGGTAGTTGTCGATCTTGTCGCTCATCAGGAAGAACGACGGCGTCGAATCGATGCCGCCATGGCGGTTCTCGGTGCCGACCACATGGCAGCCCCTGCACAGGCGATCGGCGAGCGCGCGGCCCTTTTGCGCATCGCCCTCGGCAAAGGCAGGTCCCGTCGCCGCGAGGATCAGACCGAGCGCGATTGCCGACGGGGTCCCGTGCATGCCATGGTCTCCTTCGATCATCCCGCGAGCTTAGCAAAGCCCGCCCCGATCACAAATGCCGCGGGATCGGGGCGAGCGGCCCCGCGATCCGACGTCAACGAGCGGAAGCCTTGCCGGAAGGCTCGAGACCCGGCCGCATGGCGCCCTTCGCGGCCATGATGTCGGGAGAGTGCATGGCGTGGACATTCCACTAGGCCGGGCGGCGGCGATGGCTTATGCTGAGGCAACCAGAATAAGAGGCTGTTCATGGCTATAATCAACCGCATCGCCGAGTTCCAGGAGGACATGACTGCCTGGCGCCGGGACTTTCATGCCCACCCCGAGCTCGGTTTCCAGGAAACGCGCACCTCGGCAGTCGTCGCGGACAAGCTGCGCGCCTTCGGCTTCGACGAGGTGCATACCGGAATCGCCAAGACCGGCGTGGTCGGCGTGCTGCGCGGCAGCGATGGGGACGACGCGATCGGGCTGCGCGCCGACATGGATGCGCTGCCGATCGAGGAGACCACCGGCAAGGCCTATGCCTCGACCGAGAAGGGCAAGATGCACGCCTGCGGCCATGACGGCCACACCACCATGCTGCTGGGGGCGGCGCGCTATCTCGCCGAGACCCGGAATTTCAAGGGCACGGCCTATTTCATCTTCCAGCCGGCGGAAGAGGGCGAAGGCGGCGGGCGCGTCATGGTCGAGGAGGGGCTGTTCGAGCGCTTCCCGATGAGCCAGGTCTACGGCATGCACAACTGGCCCGGCCGGCCGGTCGGCAGCTTCGCCATGCGCACCGGCCCGATCATGGCCGCGACCGACCAGTTCTGGATCCAGGTCAGGGGCAAAGGCGGCCATGCGGCGGCCCCGCATCTCTGCCTCGACCCGCTGGTCACCGCAGCGCAGATCGTGCTCGCCATGCAGACCATCATGTCGCGCAACGCCGATCCGGTGGAGCAGGGCGTGGTCTCGGTGACCCAGATCCATGGCGGCGACACGCTGAACGTCATCCCCGAACTGGCCACGCTCTCCGGCACGGCGCGCTCGTTCACGCCGGAGATCCGGACCCTCCTCGAGCAGCGCATCCGCGACATTCCGGGTCATATCGCGCGCGCCCACGGCATCGAGGCCGAGGTCGACTTCCGCCGCGGCTATCCGCCGACGATCAACAGCGAGGCCGAGACGGCGCTCGCCGCCGAGGCCGCGGCCGAGATCGCCGGCGCCGACAAGGTCGAGCGCGACACCCCGCCGGTCATGGGCGGCGAGGATTTCGCCTACATGCTCGAGCAGAAGCCCGGCAGCTACATCTTCATCGGCAATGGCGGCGACGAGAGCACGCCGATGCTGCACAATCCCGGCTACGACTTCAACGACGAGACCCTGCCCCACGGCGCCAGCTACTGGGCGCGTCTGGTCGAGCGCCTGCTGCCAGCCGGCTAGCCGGCTGGCAGCCGGTGGCTTGACCGACGGGCAGCCGCGGGCTTGACGATCGCTGTCGACCGGTGGGAGAAGGGCGGCGATCGGCGTCTCGACGCGAGAAAGCGGGCGCGATCTTTGGCCGACATGTCCTACCTGGGCGGCACGTCGCCAGGGAGGCTTTTCGTCCGACGCGCCCAGGCACCGGAGAGTCCGATGACCTCGACCCCTGCCCTCACCCTGCCGGCGGCGCTTGCCGCCGCCCTGCTCGCCGCCGCCTCGACGGCCGCCGCCGAAGGCCTGCCGATCACGCCGGGCCTTTGGGAAATGACCTCGAAGAACCCGATGACCGGCCAGGATCACGTCAGGCAGGAATGCATGACCGAGGCCGTGTTCGATCCGAGCGAGATGATGGGCGAGGAGCGGGGCTGCTCGGTCAGCGATGAGACCGTCAGCGGCAATACGGTCGACTATGACATGACCTGCAGCGATCCCAACATGCCCGGCAGCTTCAACGGCCATTTCACCTTCACGATCGATGGCGACCAGGGCAGCGGCAATGTCGACATGACCTTCGACATGAACGGCCAGACCATGACCATGAGCCAACAGGTCAGTGCCAGGCGGGTCGGCGACTGCTGAAGCCCGTTCAGGCGGCGCCCGCAAGCTCGACCAGCGACGCGGTCAGAACCCGGGCGCCGGCGACCAGATCCTCGGACTTGGCGTTTTCCGCGGGATTGTGGCTGATGCCGCGCTCGCAAGGCACGAAAATCATCGCGGTCGGGCAGACGTCCGCGAGGAAATTGGCATCGTGAAAGGCCCCTGACGGCATGGTCTGGTAGCCGATGCCGAGGTCTTGCGCCGCCCTTTCCAGCGTGCCCACGACGCTCGGCGCGAAGATCGAGGGTGCTCGGTTGAAGGTCTCGGCGACGATCGCCTCGCACGGGCCGGCGTAGCGTTCGCAGATCGGCGCGATGCGCGCGGCCTTGCGTTCGAGCACGTCCCGGTCGGGATGGCGAAAGTCGATGCTGAACAGCACCTCTTCCGGCACGGTGTTCGGCGAGTTCGGCGTGACGTCGAAGCGGCCGACGGTGAAGCGCACGCGGTCGTCGCCGTCCTGCATCATCTCTTCGAGGGCGGCGATGATGCGCACGGCGCTCCTCAGCGCGTCCTTGCGCGAGGCGAGCGAGGTCGTGCCGGCATGGGCGCCCTCGCCCCGGACCTTCACCAGGAACCAGCGCGATCCCTGGATGCCGGTGACCACGCCGATCGGCAGCCCCTTGGCCTCGAGCACCGGCCCCTGCTCGATATGCGCCTCGATATAGGCACTGAGCGGCATGTCGAAGGGGCGCCGCCGCAGGTCAGGTGTGGCGTTCAGCGTGCTGCGCAGCGCGTCGGCGAACCGGATGCCCTCGAGATCGGTGACCGCCAGGCACTCGTCCAGCGTGCGCTCGCCCGCGAACACCGCCGAGCCCATGGCGCCCGGCGAAAAGCGGCTGCCCTCCTCGTTGGTCCAGGCGACCACCTCGATCGGCAGCCGGGTGCGCAGGCCCCGATCGTCCAGCGCTTCCAGCGCCTCCAGGCCGGCGAGCACGCCGTAGATGCCGTCGAAACGCCCGCCCGCGGGCTGCGTGTCCATATGCGAGCCGGTGAGCACCGGCGGACCCGAGGCGTCCTCGCCGGCGCGGCGGATGAACAGATTGGCGATGTCGTCGATCATCACCTGATAGCCGCGCGCCCTTGCCCAGGAGATCAGGAGCGAGCGCGCGCGGATGTCCTCCTGCGTCAGGCACTGGCGGTTGACGCCGCCGCCGGGGATGGCGCCGATCCGGGCCATGGCGGTATGGCGCTGCCAGAGGCGGTTTTCGCGGACGGCGCCCGCCGCACTCATTCGTGGATCGAGCATGGTGGCGATCTCAAGGACCGAGGCGATGATGAGATCTCCTTGTTCTTGGACATAGGGTCCGAGGCGCCTGTCGTTCCGCTGTCGTTGTGGATGCCCTGGAAAGGCCGGTCGAAGCCCCGATAGATGATCAGAAGGGCGCGGCTTGTCAATCTGATCGGAGGGTCCGCCCCCTCTGTCTCGCGCGGCCGCTGCCGTGCTAGCCTCGACGGCGGCCGTCCGCTGCAAGCATCGGGGAGGAACCATGTCGACGCCAACCGTCTACGAGCTCTATGCCGTCAAATATGGCGAATTCCACCGCTCCGCCCGGGAAAACTTCGTCTTTCAGGATATCCATGACGGTCCGATGCCGCTCGACTATTTCGTGTGGGTGGCGAAATCGGCGGAAAAAACCTTCGTGATCGACATCGGCTTCGACCAGGAAACCGGCGACCGCCGCGGCCGCCAGATCCTCCGGCATCCGTCGGAAGCGCTGGCGCTGCTCGGCATCGATGCCGCCAGGGTCGAGCAGGTGATCGTCACCCACATGCACTACGACCATGTCGGCAGCCTCGGCGCCTTTCCCAAGGCGACCTTCCATCTCCAGGACCGCGAGATGAGCTACGCCACCGGCCGCTATATGTGCCATGGCCGCATCCGCATGCCCTTCGACATCGAGAACGTCACCGACATGGTGCGCCATGTCTATGACGGGCGCGTCGCCTTCCACGACGGCGACGAGATCCTGGACTCGGGCCTCAGCCTGCATCTGGTCGGCGGCCACAGCCACGGCCTGCAGTTCGTGCGCGTCCACACCAAGCGCGGCTGGGTGGTGGTCGCCTCGGACGCAGCGCATTTCTATGCGCATATGGAAACCGGCAACCCCTTCCCCCTGGTCTTCCATGTCGGCGAGATGCTCGAAGGCCACCGCCGCTGCCACCAGCTCGCCGACAGCCCCGACCACGTCGTCCCCGGCCACGACCCCCTGGTCATGGCGCGCTATCCGGCACCGTCCAAGGAGCTCGAAGGCATCGCCGTCCGCCTCGACGAAGCTCCTGTGGCGCGGCCACCTCGTTGACTCGGACCGCCTCTGCCAAGGCCGGCGGTTTGCCGCCAGGTTTTCCGGCGATCGAAGGGAGAGGCGGTTTGAGACAGCGCTGCGCTCATGACCCGATCATCGGGCGCTGACGACCGTCTGCGATCCTCTTTACGATGTCTTAACCCGAGCATGCGACGATGATCATCGGGTCCATGCGATCCTGGGAGTCCGTCCGCCCGCTGGAAAAGCTCGGGCGAGGCTCGGACTCCCAAGATCGCATGGACCGGAGTGTCACGGTGACACGCATCGGTTGACGAAACGTTAATACCGAGAAATGGCCCGATCAGCCTGTCCGTGCCGCAGGCTGTCGAACGGTCATGCCCAAGTGAGGTTGGCATGACAGGTTCATTGGCAGGCGTTAGGTTTTCCTTAGAGCCCGTTTTAAAAGAAGTTGAGCGAAAACAGCCAGTTATGGCATCCGAATTCTGCCAGGAACGACGGAGCCATGACCGATGTGGACTGCTTTCGCTCGAACGCACTATGAGCGTTTGAACGCTCGCTATGCAAGCGACGTCACCGATGACGAGTATGGCTTGATCGAGCCCCTGTTGCCGCCGGCGAGACATGGTGGTCGGCGACGGACGACGGATCTGCGCGAGGTCTTGAACGCGATCCTTTATCTCGTGAGGACTGGATGCCAGTGGCGCTTGCTGCCGAAAGACTTTCCACCATGGAGCACGGTCTATGGCTATTTCCGGCGCTTCTGGCAGGAAGGGATATGGCATCGCATCTGGATGATCCTCTTGATGCAGGCGCGCGAGCAGGACGGCAAGGAGGCGTCACCGACGGCAGGCGTTGTCGACAGCCAGAGCGTGAAAACCACAGAAGCTGGCGGATTGCGCGGCTATGACGCCGGAAAAAGATCAATGGCAGAAAGCGCCATCTGGTCACCGACACCATCGGCTTGCCCCTCAATCTGGCGGTGCATGCGGCCAACATCCAAGACCGTGATGGGCTGGCCTTGGCCTGCCGCTGGATCAAGCGGCAGTTTCCTTGGCTGCACTGTCTTTTCGCCGATGCCGGCTATCAGGGACCTATCGCCGCGAACAACGCAGCCGGCGCCAGGCTCCGGCTCGAGATTGTCAAAAGGCCACCGCACGCCGAAGGGTTCGAAGTGATCCCAAAACGCTGGGTGATCGAGCGCACCTTCGGCTGGCTTGGTCGCAACCGCCGTCTCGCCAAAGATTTCGAACGGCTGATCGAACATTCCAAAGCCATCGCCGTCGTCGCCATCATCCAGCTTCTCGCCAGGCGATTGGCAAACCCATGAAATCGCCAGAAAACTTCAAAAACGGGCTCTTAAACCCTCCCTGGCATGCTGCTTCATGGTCCATGCGATCCTGGGAATCCGCCCGCCCGCTGGAAAAGCTGGGGCAGGGCTCGGACTCCCAGGATCGCATGGACCAGCGTGCGATGATCGCAAAAAGGGATGAAGAAACGGTGAAGATCCGCGACGCGCGGTCGGACCATCCGCCTCGATCACTCGACCTGGATCGAGGGACCACGGGTGGGGTCTCGGGTGTGTGAGCCCTCGTCGATTGGGCATCGGGAGATCGGACCGCTTCGCCGAGACGTCTTTGCCCTTTCCGGTCCTATGGATCACGCGCTTCTCTCCGCGATCGGCGTGCGATGGGGTCGAAGAGCGAGGCATCGCGATCTCTCTTGCGACCTTACAGGGCTGTATCCGCAGGCGCCGGGCTCTCGACGCGACGCCTTGCCCATCGTCACCGTTCGGGCGAAGGGCTTGTCCCTGCTCTTCCCATGTCACGCGGTGACCAGCTCCGGCTTCCAGCCAAAGCCGAACAGCCTGCCGCCGCGGCCGCCATCCGCCCGCCCGCCCGCCCGAAAACCAGGCCGCATACCCGCGAGCCAGGCTCCGCCGGTCCGAGTCAACGAGGTGGCCGCGCCACCCAGACGATGGTGCCGTGGCTGCCGTAGATTTTGCAGGGGGCGCCGTTGCTGAAGGTTTCGCAGCGCTCGATCACCTTGGTTTTGGCCTGACGCAGACAGCGGGTGGCGTCGCAATAGCTGTAGTAGTAGGCGTCACCATTTTCGGAGACGGCGAAATAGCGGGGATTGGGCAGGGCCTGATAGTCGGCGAAGGCTTGCTGGGCATCGGCGCTCAGGGTGATCGGCCCCTCGCCGACGGAGGGGTCCGTGATCTCGGCGCAAGCGGCAAGCATCACACCGACGACCGTGATCGAGAAGGCGGGCCTGATGCTGACGTTCATGGGATCGATCCTCGCATGGGGGGTGTCAAATCGTCTTCGGCAGGACAAGACCGGCAGTGCGACCGCATCGTTCGATCCACCCGGAACTCGGCAAATAGGTTTGGAATCAACACGATAGACGTCCAGCCAAGCGATTCATCCGATCTGGTCACAACCCTAGAGCCTGGGAGATGCCGGGGATGTGACGGCCATCACCGGACAGGCGTCTGAAGGCGGTGACCCGTCATTCCTGAGTTGATCCGACTTCGCACTCAACTTTCAGCGAAGTTGCGTAAAATTCTCTAGCAAATGGTTTCCAGCTTGAAAACCGCCGGGCTTGACGTGCCGCGCGGAAGCTGAACGTTATCCTGTGTAACAAAACGCTGGACCCGGACACCGGGGCTCGGCCATATAGCGCGGGCATGGAAAGGGCAGGCTGGCGTCTGCCCCCCCCAATGTCCGTTGGTGGAGAGGCCATGATCGCATCGGAGCTGGATGACGCTCCAGGACGCATGCCCGGCCGCCGCCGGTCGATCGACCGACAGGGCGGCTGGCTCGCGCGCTTCGTCGTCGGCAGCGGCGAGCGCCGGGCGCGCCTGCGCACGCTCACGCTGATCCGCTGGGTCGCGATCGTCGGCCAGGCCTTCACCATCCTCCTGGTCGACCTGTCCTTCGAGTTCCACCTGCAGCTGCTGCCGCTCCTGCTGGCGGTGGCGCTTTCGGGGCTGATCAACCTCTATCTGGAGTTCGGCTTCAGTGCCACCACGCGCCTGACCGAGCGCGCCGCTGCCTTCCTGCTCGGCTACGACCTCCTGCAGCTCACCTTTCTCCTGGCGCTGACCGGCGGCCTGCAGAACCCGTTTTCGGTGCTGCTGATCATTCCGATCACCCTGTCCGCGACCATCCTGTCGCTGCGCACCACGGTGCTGCTGTGCCTCATGGTGACCGCCTGCGCCACGCTGCTCGGCGTCCTGCCGACCCCTCTGCCCTGGACTGCTGGCGGGCTGGTCTTGCCGCGGCTGTACATCACCGCCGTCTGGGTCGCGCTGGTGCTCAGCAGCACCCTGATCGCCGCCTATGCCTGGCGGGTCGCCGACGAGGCGAGACGGCTGTCCGCGGCCCTGTCCGCGACCCAGATGGCGCTCGCCCGCGAGCAGCAGATGTCGGCGCTGGGCGGCCTTGCCGCGGCCGCCGCCCACGAACTCGGCAGCCCGCTCGCCACCATCGCGATCACCGCGAAGGAGCTCGCCAACAACACGCCGGCCGACAGCCCGATGGCCGAGGACATCGCCGAGCTGGTGAGCCAGAGCGCGCGCTGCCGCGAAATCCTGGCCTCGCTCAGCAAGGACAAGACCGCCGACGATCACAGCGCGTTCACCAGGCTTCCGCTCAGCAGCCTCCTGGCCGCGCTCGCCGAGTCCTACCGTCGTCCGGGCGTGACCGTGACCGTCGAGGTTGACGACGGGACGAGCGGCGCCCGCCCGGAGCCGTCCTGGACGCCGACGCCGGAGTTCCGCCACGCGCTCGGCAATCTGGTCGACAACGCCATCCAGTTCGCCGAGCGCAGCGTCGCGATCACCGTCGGCCTGCACCTGGAGCGGCTGGATATCGTCATCGAGGACGATGGTCCCGGCTTCTCGCCGGAGGTCCTGGATCTGGTCGGCGAGCCCTATATTTCGACCCGCCAGGCCATCGGCGGCCTGGGGCTCGGGGTTTTCATTGCGCAGACCTTACTTGCGCGAACCGGCGCGACGCTGCAATTTGGCAACCAATCGTCGGGCGCGCAGGTGATCATAAGCTGGGCCAACCCTGCGATGGAACAGATGCATCGGAGATCCGATCATGAATGAGCCAGGAAGCGGTCAGACCGCATTGGGCGCCGCGCTTGGCATGGAGGCCGTGGACCAGCCGGGCAGGGGCAGGAAATTGCTGCTCGTCGACGACGATGCGCCGCTTCGGCGTTCGCTGACGCGCGCATTGGAGCGCCGGGGCTTCGCCGTCCTGCCGGCGGAGGGGCTGGCCGAAGGGCGCATGCTCGCGCGCGAGCACCGGCCGGAATTCGCCGTGCTCGACATGCGCCTCGCCGAAGGCAGCGGCCTCGATCTCTTGAAGACCCTGCGCGATCTGCGGCCGGAGATCCAGATCGTGATCGTCACCGGCTACGGCAACATCGCCACGGCCGTGGTCGCGATCAAGGCGGGTGCCGTCGACTATCTCGCAAAGCCGGTGGACGCCGACGACGTGGTCGCCGCCCTCCTGCGCACCGGCCAGGGCCTGCCGCCCCCGCGCGACAACCCGATGTCCGCGGACCGCGTGCGCTGGGAGCATATCCAGCGGGTGTTCGAGCAGTGCAACCGCAATGTCTCCGAGACCGCGCGCCGCCTCAACATGCATCGCCGCACCCTCCAGCGCATCCTCAACAAACGCGCTCCCCGCGAATGACCCCGGCGGGGTCGGGCCGGACTTGCCTGACTCGGGCCGGCGCCGCTGGTGAGGTCTCCTGGGATGACGGTTCGGCGGCGGCCGAAGCGTGGCGTGCGCATCCTCGGATAGGGTGGATGGACATCCCTGGGGAGACCGCGATGACCATCACCTGCTTCATCCGCTACGAGATCGACCCGCACCAGAAAGATGCGTTCAGGAGCTATGCCGAGCGCTGGACCGCGATCATCCCGCGCCTCGGCGGCGATCTCGTCGGCTATTTCCTGCCGCATGAGGGTACCAGCCACGTTGCCTATGGTCTGATCGCTTTCGACAGCCTCGCAGCCTATGAGGCCTACCGGACGAGGCTGAAGGCCGACGGCGAGGCGCGGGAGAATTTTGCCTTCGCCGCCGAACGGCGTATCATCATGAAGGAGGACCGCAGCTTTCTCGAAACCGTGCCGATGGAAAGGGGCGCGCCATGATCGCCGTCATCTTCGAAGTCGAGCCGCATCCGGACAAGCGCGAGGCCTATCTCGATCTCGCCGCCCGGCTCAAGCCGCTCCTGGAGGAGATCGACGGCTTCATCTCGGTCGAGCGCTTCGAAAGCCTGACCCAGCCCGGCAAGCTGCTCTCGCTGTCGATCTGGCGTGACGAGGCAGCACTCGAGGCCTGGCGCAGGCTCGAGCGCCATCGCGGCGCGCAGCGCGTCGGCCGCAACAGCTATTTTCGCGACTATCGCCTGCGCGTCGCCGGCGTGATCCGCGACTACGGCATGAGCGAGCGCGACCAGGCGCCGGCGGACAGCCTGGCGCTGCATGGCTGACCAGCAGGCGCCGGCTTTTTCGCCGGCCCGTTCTCGACAAGCCGGGCCCTGCCGCCTATAGAGCCCGCTGCATCCCCACGCGCGTGACGACAGCGTCATGCGCGCGCGGCGAGGCTGGCATGTCGCAACGCTAACCTCTCGTTAACCAGCATGGGGTAGAAAGCCCCCAGCTTGCCGGTCCATGCGATCCTGGGAGTCCGAGCCTCGCCCCACCCCATCCGGCAGGCGGGCAGACTCCCAGGATCGCATGGACCAGATCACGATCTTGGCAGGCGGACGTTAAGGAATGATGAAGATCCCGACGAACGACGACGCTTCGAGAAGGGGCCGAAGTGGCCATCGATAGGGCGCTTCTCGGCCTCGCGGACGAGGTCATGACCGCCGTGCTGCGGCTGCGCGCGGGTTTGCTGCGGATCGCCGGCAGCGGCATCGCCACCTCGCTCCTGCTCGGCGCCTGGTTCTTTCTGGTCTTCCCCACAGCACCGCTCTATGTCGAGAACCAGAACACCAAGTTCCTGCACGGCATGGCCGCGGCCGGGATCGGCCATCTCGACCAGGACTGGACCGCCAACACCGTCGACGTGATGCCGATCTTCACCGGCATCGTCTATCTCCTGCATGCCGCAACGCCGCCCGCCGTCTGCTATCTTCTGCAGATCGCGCTGTTCGCCGTCTTTCTCCATGCCGTGCTGCGCATCGCCGATATCGGCGCCGGCAAGGCGGCCAAGCGCACCATCTTTCCGGTGATCGTCGGCCTTCTGGTGGTCACCTCGCAATTCTCGGACGGCGGTGCGCGCGTCTGGGCAGGCGTCGCCCAGCAATATCTCCTGGGGCCGGCGCTGGAGCCGCAGACCTTCGGCGTCTTTTTCCTGCTCGCCGTCGTCGTCTTTCTGCGAGGACAGAGCGAGGCGGCGCTCTGGCTGAGCGCGCTGCCGGCGCTGATCCATCCCGGCTATGTCGTGCCCGCGGGCACGCTGATCCTGGCCTTCACGACGGCTGCCTGGATGGCACCGGACGAGGTGCCGCGCCCGCGTCTTTGGGTGATCCTCGGAAGCCTGATGGCTGCAGGGGCTTCGATGCTCTATCTCAGCCTGATGATCCTGCCGACCTCGGCGGAAAGCTGGAGCCAGGCGAACGAAATCCTGGCGAAACTGCGGATTCCGCGCCATGCGGTGCCCGCCTATTGGTTCGATGCCGACGCTGCGGCCAAGACCGCCGGTCTGGTTCTGGCGCTCTGGCTGACCTGGCGAAACGCGCAACGCCTGTTCTGGATCATGGCGGTCTGCTTCGGCATAGCTGTTTCGCTGACCGCGCTCGCGGCCCTCGTCGACAGCAACGAACTCGGCATGATCTCACCCTGGCGCATCTCGGTCTACCTGGTGCCGCTCGGGCTTGCCGTCCTGCTCGGGCGCCTGGTGGGCTGGGCGCTCGATCGCGCGGAACAGGGCAGCGCGCCTGGGTTTTTCCGGCTGATCGGCTGGACGCTCGCCGTCCTGACCCTCGCGGTCACCGCCAACGGCATCCTCGAGAAGGCCAGGCTCTATCGATCGTCCGGGCTGCCAGCGCACATCGCCTATATGCGCGGGACCGGCGATGACCGAACGCTCTATCTCACCCGTCCCGGCGACATGAACATCCGGCTGCAGAGCGGCCTGCCGCAGCTGGTCAGCTGGAAGACCCATCCCTACAAGGACGTCGAGGTGCTGGAATGGTACCGTCGCTATCTGCTGGCCAAGCGCATCTTCAAGGGAAAGACCCTCGACTGCGCCGCCCTCGACCAGGCGATCGCGACCTATGGCACCACCCATCTCCTGGTCGACAGCCCGGCCAAGACGGTGACCTGCCCCACGGCCACGCTTGCTTTCGAGGGCGAGGGCGTCAGGATCTATCGACTGGCCCCTTGAACGGACGTTGGGCGATCGGACGTTAGGCCCGCGCCAAGAAGTCTTGGCCTACAAGTGCAGGAGCACCGGCCTTCATTCTTCCTTAACCGACCACGACTATCGTCGGTCATGTCTTGCTGGTCCATGCGATCCTGGGAATCCGGGCGTCGCCCGACCCTTTCTTCGGGTGGATGGATTCCCAGGATCACATGGACCATGGAGCAGCATGCCAAAGGCGGGTTAATGAAAGCCTAACGCTCGGAAGAAGAGTTTGATCTTGCCGCGCTTGAGTGGACACCCGTGATAGGTTTTTTTGACCTGCAAAGGAGTGTCCGATGGAGAAGAAGAGACGCCGGCATTTTCCGGATGAGTTCAAGCGGCAGGCTGTGGAGCGAGCCCTGACGAGTGGGCTGCCTCTGTTCGAGGTCACAGCGGCGCTCGGCGTGCACGAGAGCCAGCTTCGGCGGTGGGCTCGGCAGTTCGGCCAGACCACTGCGTTGACGACGCGTCGCCGGCCCTCCCGTGAGACGCCGGGGCTGTCGCCTGCGGATCTCGCCGCGGAGAATGCCCGGCTCCCCGCCTGC